>DASSVR010000105.1:0-17714 GCA_035705945.1 Solirubrobacterales bacterium | reverse complement strand
CGGTATTACCCGAGGCGTACCCTTTTTCCTCGCAGAGAAAAGGAGAACGATGGGATCGAAAGTCCAGAAAACCGAGCAGGAGTGGCGCGAGCAGCTGACGCCCGAGCAGTTCGAGGTCACCCGCGAGGCCGGCACCGAGAGGGCCTTCACCGGCCCCTACTGGGACGAGAAGGCGGAGGGGATGTACCGCTGCGTCTGCTGCGGCACCGAGCTCTTCTCCTCGGACACCAAGTTCGACTCCGGCACGGGCTGGCCCAGCTTCACCGAGCCGGCCAACCTCGAGCACGTCGAGCTGCGGCCCGACAACAGCCTCTTCATGCGCAGGACCGAGGTTGTCTGCAAGCACTGCGACGCCCACCTCGGCCACGTCTTCGACGACGGCCCCGCCGATCGCGGCGGCAAGCGCTACTGCATCAACGGCTGCGCGCTGACGCTCGAGAAGAAGGAGTAGTCCCGGGGAGGGCGCGCTAGAGCGCCCCGCCACCGGCCCCGAGGTAACTGAAACGAACGGCCAGGGCGACCGCCTCGGTGCGGGTGTCGACCTCGAGCTTGGCGATCGCGTTGCGCACGTGGGTGTGGACCGTCGCTGGGCTCAGCTGCAGCCGTTCGGCGATTTCTTTCACCCGCAGCCCCTCCGCGAGGAGCTCGAGGATCTGCCGCTCGCGCGGCGAGAGCTCGAGCAGTTTCTCGACCTCGGACGGCTTGCCGCCAGCGAAATCGCCTCCGAGAAAGGTTCCTCCCCCGGTCACTGCTTTCACCGCTTTGGCGATGTCCTCCGCCGGCGCCGACTTCAGCACGTAGCCAGAGGCGCCGGCCCGCAGCGCCAGCGCCAGCAGGTCTGGCTGGGCGTGCGCGGTGAAGATGATCACCTTGGTCCGCGGCCGGACCTTGAGCACCTCCTTCGTCGCCTCGATGCCGTCGCGCTTCGGCATCTCGACGTCGATGATCAGCACATCCGGTTCGAGCTCTTTGACCACGCCGACGACGTCGCGGCCGTTTCCCGCCTCGCCGACGATCTCGACGCTGTTCGAGTTGGACATCCGCGACTTGATCGCCTCGCGGACGATCTCATGGTCGTCGCAGAGCACAACACGCTTGGCCTCGCGCACGCTCGCATTCATCGCGGCGCGATTCTCTCAGGCGCGCCGTACGGATGCAAAGTTTTGGGTAGCGTGAAACTCCCGTCGCTTTCCTGGCGATTCTCGATCAGGGCGATGATCGTCCGTCCGGTCACCGCGGTTCCGTTCAGCGTGTGGACGGGGGCCGGGGGCTCGCCCGCTGCGCCCCGATAGCGGGCGCCGAGCCGACGTGCCTGGTAGTCGGTGGTATTCGAGCACGAGGTCACCTCTCGGTAACGCCCCTGACCGGGGAACCACGCCTCGCAGTCATACTTCTTCGCGGCCGGGGCCCCTAGGTCGCCGATGGCGATGTTGACGACGCGGTAGGGGAGCTCGAGCTCGGTGAGGATCCGCTCCTCGATCGCCAGCAGGCGCTCGTGCTCGTCCCGCGAGGCATCCGGTTCGACGAACGAGAACATCTCGACCTTGTCGAACTGGTGGACGCGGAAGATCCCACGCGTGTCGCGCCCCGCGGCGCCCGACTCGCGGCGAAAGCAGCTCGAGAAGGCGCAGTAGCGGCGCGGCAGCGCCTCGGCGTCGAGAATTTGATCGGCGTGCAGGGCGGCCAGCGCGACCTCGGAAGTGCCGGTGAGGAACAGCTCGTCCCTGGGGATTTCATAGATCTGGTCGCGGTCGCCGGGCAGGAAGCCGGTTCCCTCCAGCGCCTTTTCGCGGACCAGAACCGGGGGCAGAACCGGTTCGTGGCCTTCGGCGCGGACCAGCTCGATCGCGAAGCGGACGAGCGCCAACTCGAGCAGGACCAAGTCGCCCTTCAGGTAGGCGAAGCGGGAGCCCGAGAGCTTGGCCGCCGACTCCATGTCGATCAGGTCCAGCTCGGTGCCAATCTCGAGGTGGTCGCGCGGCTCGAAGTCGAAGCTCGGCCGCTCGCCGACCTCGCGCACGACCACCGAGTCCTCCTCGGTCATCCCTTCCGGCGCGTCCGGGTCGGGGACGTTGGGGAGGGCGATCGCCAGCTCGCCGAGCTTCAGCTCGATCTGCTCCAGCTCCTCTTTCGCGGACTCGACCCTTTCCTTCAGCGCCTGCACGGTCGCCATCAGCTCGTCGGCCTCTTCTCCCGCCTGTTTCCTCTCTCCGATCTGCTTCGAGAGCAGCTTGCGTTCGGCCTGGGCGTTCTCGACCTCGGGCAGCAGCTCGGGGCGGCGCGCGTCAAGCCCGAGCAGCTCGTCGAGCTGCTCGGCGGCGCCGCGCCGCGCCAGCGCGGCCTTGAACCGCTCGGGATCGGAGCGGATCGCTTTCAGGTCCAGCATCGGAGCCCCGAGCTAGGGAGCTTCGCCCGGTCGCGGCGACTCTTCCGCTTCCGAGCCGGCGTACTCGGCGACGAACCGGGCGACTTCCTCGGCCTCGTCGCCGACGACGATGTTCTGCGGCATGATCGCGCCCGAGAAGCCGCCGTTCTGGATCGCGAAGAGGGCGTCGTCATAGGTCTCGGTTCGCTGGTCGAGGTTCGGCCCCTGCGTCCGCTCGCCGCGGTTGCCGCTCCCCTGCGCGCCGGCAGCGCCGAGCGTGTGGCAGCCGGAGCAGTGGTCGGCGAACAGGATGGCGCCGTTGTGGTTGGGGTCCTCCTCGGAGACCGAGATCCCCTCCTCGCCGAAGCCGCAGGCCGAGAGCCCGAGGACGGCGGCAAGGATCGCGATGATCAGCACTGGGCGCATGCGGCGGGCATCATATTGTCTGGAGCCGATCTCGCTCTCCCCGATGACCGCGCCCGACCCAGCCAGCTTCCGCGCCGCCATGGCCTGGCTCCCGACCGGGGTGACGGTCGTCACCGCCACCGGTCCGGACGGCCCGGCTGGGGCGACCGCCAACGCCGTCTGCTCCCTCTCGATCGAGCCGATGCTGATGCTCGCCTGCCTCGACCGCGGCTCCCGCACCCTGCTCGCGGTCCAGGCCGCCGACAGCTTTGGCATTAGCGTCCTCCATGCGGGACAGGAGGAGATCGCCCGCGCCTTCGCCACCAAGGCGCCGGTGCCGGAGAAGTGGTCGGGCGTCGCCTGGAGCGAGCGCGACGGCATCCCCGCCATCGACGACGCCCTGACCTTCATCGCCTGCGACCTTCGCGACGTGATCTCCGCCGGCGACCACGTGATCGTCACCGGCGAAGTGAAGGCGCTGGAGGCGAGGAAGGGCGACCCCCTCGTCTTCCACGGCGGCGAGTACCGGGCGCTCGGATAGCACCCAAGGAGACGAGGCGGCAATAACCCTCATATAAGGGGGACAATTGCCGCCTCGATGAACGAATGGACGTTCGCGCAGAAGGCTCTCGTCGTCCTGGCGGCGCTCCAGCTGCTGTGGGCGACCGCCGGCCTTATCGCCGAGCCGAGCTTCCAGATCGGCGCCGACGCGCCTACCGAGAAGGTCCTGTGGGTTGACTTCAACGGCATCCACGCCCTCTCGGGGTTCCTCCTCTTCCTCCCCGCCTTCTACTTCGCCCGACGACCGGATTGGGCCTTCTACTACGACGTCTATGTGGCGGCAGCGCTTTACATCACCGGGATCTGGGCCCTCTTCGACCAACAGCCGGCATGGGTCTTCACCTTCCCCGACAACGCCAACGACGGAATCTTCCACCTCGCCACGGGCACTCTCTTCGCCGTCCTCGCGGCGACTCAGTGGGTCGAAAACCGGGCCGTCCCGGCTTAGAGACCGCTCGTCCCGGCGGCGCGCAGTCCCAAGAAGAAGATGACGCCGCAGCTGACGGCCATGATCCCCATCTCCCGGCGGACGATCGCTAGGGCGATTGTTTCCTTTTCGGCGGTGGGCAGGGCGTCGTAGTCGACTCCGGCGACCTCGCGGTGAGCGGCGTCGGCGCGGGCGCCTTCGGCGATGAAGGAGACGACGAGGGGGAGGATCCCGTAGAGGTAGTGGAGACCCTCGTCCTGTTCGTGACCGGTGACGAGGAGGAGGCCGCCGAGGAGGGCCTGGACGAAGACCGAGACCTGGGCCGCCCGGAGCAGGTACCAGAAGGGGATGGAGGCCTGATTTCGGTACCAGGCCATGCCTCCAACGAGACCCGCGGCTCCGTTCAGAGCGATCAGGCAGAGCCCCAGCGCGATGTGCAGCCCGAGCACGACTAAATCCTCCCAAAAGGGTCGGGATTCCGCTTGCTGATGCGGAAAATCACTATGTAGCAACTTGTCACAAGGTGGGTGTATAACAGCGGCTACGGCGACTGATCCGGGGTATCCGCACCCCGGAAGTCCCGCGCCCGCGACAACCCCCACCTCCCCGTGCTCAAGACCTACCTCCCGATCCTCGTCTTCGCCTTCCTCGGCCTCACCGTGGGCGGCGTCTTCGTGATGCTCAACCACCTGCTCGGGCCGAAGAAGCCGCCCCGTCCGACCGCGGCGAGCCGGCGCCAGGGGGAGCCGTACGAGTCGGGGATTCCGGTTGAGCCGACCAAGGGCCTGCGCTTCGGGGTCAGCTTCTACCTCGTCGCGATGCTCTTCATCCTCTTCGACATCGAGGTCGTCTTCCTCTACCCCGTCGGGGTGATCCTGAAGGAGGCCGACAGCGTCTTCGTCCTCGCCGAGCTGGGCACCTTCGTCGCCCTCCTGCTCGTCGCCTTCATTTACATGTGGCGGAAGGGGGCCCTGGATTGGAGGTAGAGCGCCGCAGCCTGCGCGAGAAGCAGCTGTCCGCCCGCGACATGCTCCGCGGCGACCTCGAGGGTGAGGACCTCGAGCGCTACGTCGAAGAGCGCGTCGTCACCACCACCTTCGCGAAAGTCCAGAATTGGGCGCGGGCGAACTCGATCTTCCCCCTCACCTTCGGCCTCGCCTGCTGCGCGATCGAGGCGCCGATCTCGATCGTCACCGCCCGCTATGACCTCGCCCGCTTCGGCGCCGAGGCGCTGCGGGCTTCGCCGCGCCAGGCCGACCTGATCATCCTCTCGGGCCGGGTCTCGATCAAAATGGCGCCGGTCGTCCGCCGCCTCTACGACCAGATGCTGGAGCCGAAGTGGGTGATGGCGATGGGCGCCTGCTCCTCCTCGGCGGGGATGTTCGCCAACTACGCCGTCGTCCAGGGCGCCGACAAGTTCATGCCGGTGGACATCTACGTGCCCGGCTGCCCGCCGCGGCCGGAGGCGGTCCTTTACGGCTTCACCAAGCTGCAGCGCAAGATCATGGGCAACGCGGACCAGAGCTGGCGCCGGCGCTACGACGCCTACGGCACCGAGGAGTGGGCGCGCGGCGGGCCCCGCAGCGAACCGAGCCCGGAGGCGGCGCGCGCCTATGAAGAAACGCGGGAGCTGACCCTTGCCTGACGCCCCCGGATTGGAGCTGATCCGGGGAGAAATTGACCACGACCACCCCGGAGCAGTCCTAGCAACCTCCTACGACCGCGGCCAGCCAGCTCTGATCGTCGACCCGGAGCGGGTGCTCGACGTGCTGCGCTGGCTAAGCGAGCAGCCCGGCCACCGCTACGACTTCCTCTCCAGCCTGCACGCGGCTGACTATCTGCCCGCCGAACCGCGCTTCGGCGTCCACTACGAGCTGATCAACCGCGATCGCGTCGAGCGCATCCGCGTCAAATCGATGCTCCCGGACCCCGGCGGCGAGGAACTCCCCGAGATCGACTCCTGCGTCGACCTGTTCCCCACCGCAGACGCTCAGGAGCGGGAAGTCTTCGACTTCTTCGGCATCGTCTTCAGGGGGCACCCGAACCTGACGCGGATCCTGATGCCTGACGACTACGTCGGGTGGCCGCAGCGGCGGGACTTCCCGATCGGCGGCGAGCCGGTGACGTTCACGTACTCGGAGCGGGCATATGACTGAGCAGGTCCTGGACCGCGACACCGAGCTGATGACGGTCAATGTCGGGCCCCACCATCCGGCAACCCACGGGGTGCTGCGGCTCGTCGTCGACCTCGAAGGCGAGGTGGTGCGGGAGCTGCGGCCGGTGATCGGCTACGTCCACACCGGGATCGAAAAGTCCTGCGAGGACAAGAGCTACTGGAAGGTCATCCCCTTCGTCGAGCGGATGGACTACGTCTCTTACTTCTTCCAGATGGAGGCCTTCTGCGGTGCCGTAGAGCGGTTGATCGACCTCGAGATTCCGCCCCGGGCGACGTACCTGCGGATGATCTTCCTAGAGCTCAACCGGATCCACTCCCACCTCGTCTGGCTCGGCACCACCGCGCTCGACCTCGGCGCGATCTCGATGCTCTGGTACTGCTTCCGCGAGCGCGACAAGATCCTTGACCTCTTCGAGATGGCGACCGGCCAGCGGATGCACACGCGCTACTTCCAGGTCGGCGGCGTGATCGAGGACATCCCGCTCGGCTTCGAGGAGAAGTGCCGCGCCTTCGCCGAGGAAATGCCGATCCGGGTTGGCCAGTACGAAGACCTGCTCGACCGCAACGAGGTCTTCCTCTCGCGGACCAAAGGGACCGGGATCGTCTCCCGCGAGCGGCTGCTGGAGCTGGGCGTGACCGGGCCGCTGCTGCGCGCCGCCGGCGAGCCGTGGGATTTGCGCAAGGCCTTCGACTACCTCGCCTATCCGGAGGTCGAGTTCAAGATCCCGGTGGGAACCGTCGGCGACAACTACGACCGCTACCGGGTGCGGGTGGCGGAGATGGTCGAGTCGGCTCGGATCGTCAGCCAGTGCCTGGACGCATTGCCGGAGGGCCCGTTCATCGCCGACGACCGCAAGTACGTGCTGCCGCCTCGTTCGGAGCTCTCGACCTCGATGGAGTCGCTGATCCACCACTTCAAGCTGGTGACCGAGGGCTACCGGGTGCCACGCGGCGAGGTCTACTACTCGATCGAGGGGCCGCGCGGGGAGCTCGGCTGCTTCGTCCTCGCCGACGGCTCGGCGAAGCCGGCCCGGGTCCACTTCCGCGACCCTTCCTTCGTCAACCTGCAGGCGTTCCGCGACATGGCGGTCGACGGCTACGTCGCCGACATGATCGCCTCGCTGGGAATGCTCGACCCGATCCTGGGAGGCGTCGACCGATGAGCTTCGAGCTGCCCGTCGATCCATCGGTGCGCGAGGGCCGCATCCCCGGGCGCGCCGAGGAGGAGATTCCAGAGCTGCACGAGGTCGACTGCCCGGAGGAGCTGCGGGAGCGGATCGAGACTCTGATGGGGCGCTACCCCGATCGGCGGTCGGCTTCGATCCCGGCGCTGTGGGCGGTGCAGGAGCGCTACGGCTGGTGCACGCCGGAGGGGATCCGGCAGGCGGCGGCGGTGATGCGGGTGACGCCGGCCTACCTGGAGTCGGTCGCGAGCTTCTACGACCTTCTCCACACCGAGCCAGTCGGCAGCCACCGGATCGAGGTCTGCACCAACATCAGCTGCTGGATGCGCGGCGGCGACCGCCTGCTCGACGCCTTCGAGGCCGCCACCGAGGGCGACCAGGACTTCTTCGTAACCGGCTTCGAGTGCCTCGGAGCCTGCGACATCGCCCCGATGGCCTCGATCGACCAGCGGTACTACGGCCCGCTGGAAGCGGCCGAGGCAGGGACCGCGATCGAGCAGCTGCGGACCGGCAACGAGGTGCTGCCGGAGAAGGCGCTGGCGAAGCGCGGATTGGCGGGGGACGCCTGATGGCACATCGGCTGGAGAAGCGCCTCCTGCTCGAGCACGCCGAGGACCCGGCGCTGCGCACGCTCGACGGCTACAAGGCCCACGGCGGCTACGAGACCCTGGAGCGCGCCTACCGCGAGATGGAGCAGGACGAGATCCTCCAGGAGCTCGAAGACTCCGGCCTTCGCGGCCGTGGCGGCGCCGGCTTCTCGATGGGCAAGAAGGCCTCCTTCCTCCCGCGTGGCGAAATGCCGAAGTACCTCTGCTGCAACGCCGACGAGTCCGAGCCCGGCGCCTTCAAGGACCGCGAGCTGATGCAGCGCAACCCGCACCAGCTGATCGAGGGGATCGCGATCGCCGCCCTCGCCGCCGACGCCCGCCACGCCTTCATCTTCATCCGCGGCGAGTACGCCGAGCAGGCCGACATCCTCGACCAGGCGGTCGTCGAGGCCTACGCGGCGGGCTACCTCGGCAAGAACATCCTCGGGACCCACCGCGACCTGGAGCTGGTCGTCCACCGCGGCGCCGGCGCCTACATCTGCGGCGAGGAGACCGCCCTGCTCGACGCGCTCGAGGGCAAGCGCGGCAACCCGCGCCTGAAGCCGCCGTTCCCGGCGGTGCAAGGCCTCTACGGGGGGCCGACCCTGATCAACAACGTCGAGACGCTCTCCAACGTCCCCCACATCGTCCGCAACGGCGCCGCCTGGTTCCGCGGCTTCGGCACCGAGCAGTCGCCCGGGACCAAGGTCGTCTCGGTTTCCGGCGGCGTCCGCCGTCCCGGCAACTACGAGGTCGAGCTGGGGATCCCAACCCGCGAGCTGATCTGCGAGCTGGCCGGCGGCCCCGACGAGGGCCACGAGATCAAGGCCTTCTTCCCCGGCGGCTCGTCCTCGCCGGTGCTGACCGCCGAGGAGGGCCTCGACCTCCCCTACAGCTTCGAGGCGATGGCCGAGGCGGGATCGATGCTCGGCTCCGGCTCGATCATCGTCGCCGACGACCGCGTCTCGGTCCCGCACCTGGCGCTGCGGACGGCGCGCTTCTACCACCACGAGTCCTGCGGCAAGTGCGTTCCCTGCCGCGAGGGCACCAACTGGACGGTGAAGATGCTGGAGCGGATGGTGCGCGGCGAGGCGACGCCGATGGACCTCGACATCGTCAGCTCGGTCCAGCGGAACATCATCGGCAACTGCCTCTGCGTGCTCGGCGACTCGATGGCGATGCCGGTCGGCGCGATGGTCCGCAAGTTCCGCGACGAGTTCGAAGCGGTGATGGCCGATCCCGACCTGGTCCTCGATCCGCACGCGGTCGTCCAGGCGCCACCCGAGACCCTTGGAGCGTCCGCATGAGCACGACCGGCCGCGAGGTGACGATTACGATCGACGGGCGCGAGGTGCCGGCGATCGAGGGCGAGATGCTCCACGACGCCGCCCGCAAGGGCGACGTCGAGATCCCCTACTTCTGCTACGAACCGAAACTCGGCGACCCGGTCGGCGCCTGCCGCATGTGCCTGGTCGAGATCGAGGGAATCCCGAAGCTGCAGACCTCCTGCTCGACCCCGGTCCGCGAGGGGATGGTCGTCCACACCCGCACCGAGCAGGTGAAGGAGGCCCAGAGCGCCGTCGTCGAGTTCCTCCTCGTCAACCACCCGCTCGACTGCCCCGTGTGCGACAAAGGCGGCGAATGCCCGCTGCAGGACATCTCCTACGGCTGGGGCCCTGGGAAGAGCCGGGTGATCGACGAAAAGCGCCACTTCGAGAAGCCGATCGAACTCTCGCCGCTGGTCGCGATCGACCGCGAGCGCTGCATCCTCTGCTACCGCTGCGTCCGCTTCAGCCAGGAGGTCTCCGAGGACGCGCAGCTGCAATTGCTCGAGCGCGGCGACCGCACCTACGTCGGCACCTTCGACGACCGCCCCTACGTGGCGCCCTTCCACGGCAACATCACCGACATCTGCCCGGTCGGGGCACTGACCAGCTACACCTACCGCTTCCGGGCCCGGCCCTGGGACATCGAGCACGCCGGCTCGGTCTGCACGCTCTGCCCGAGCCAGTGCAACGTCAGCTTCACCGTCCGCGACGAGAAGGTGAAACGGGTGATCGCCCGCGACAACGCCGAGGTCGACGACGGCTGGCTCTGCGACCGCGGCCGCTACGGCTTCGAGATGTTCGACGCGCCGGAGCGGATTCGCGGGCCGCGGCTGAAGGGCGGGGCCGAGGCGAGCTGGGAGCAGGCACTGGAGGCGGTGGCCGCGGGGCTGCGCGCCGCAGCCGATATCGACCCCACCCCAGGGGGGTCAAACTCGGCTGCGCCGAGCCGGGTAGCCGCGATCGTCGGCGACGCCTCCAACGAGGAGGGCTTCCTGCTCCAGCGGCTGGTCCGGGAGGCGCTGGGGTCGCCGCATATCGACTCGCGGCCGGCGCGCGGTCCGAAAGCCGGGGTGCTCCGGCGCCTGGCCGAGCCGGCGATCTCGGCCCGGGTGCGCGACATCGACGAGGCCGACGCGATCCTCGTCCTCGGCACCGACCCGCTGCACAGCTCGCCGATCCTCGACCTCCGCGTCCGCAAGGCGATCCGCCGCAACGGCGCCAGGCTCGTCGTCGCCACCGAACGCCCGACCGCGCTCGACGGCGGCGCCGAGGCGATCGCCCGCTACGCCCCCGGCCAGGCCGCCCACTTCGTCTCCGAGTTGGCCAGCGCGATCGGCGGCGCCGAGAACGTCGCCACCCCCGTCGCCGAGACCCTGCGTGAGGCCGGGAGCATCGTCGTCATCTGGGGCGAGCGGATCGCCCGCGAGGAAGGCGCCGCCGAGGCCCTCCTAGAGGTGGCCTCGGCGGTTGGGATGGCCGGGACCGATGGCTCTGGCCTGCTCGAAATCCCCGACACGACCAACGCCCGCGGCCTGCGCGAGGCGGGCTGCCTCCCCGACACCGGCCCCGGCCTCAGCGAGACGGCCGCCGGCATGTCCACCGAGGAGGTCCGCAACGCTCTGATCTCAGGCGAGCTGACCGGCCTGATCCTCTTTGGCGCCGACCCCCTCCGCGACTTCCCCGACACCCCGGCTTGGGAAGAGGCCCTCACGGCCGCGGATTTCATCGTCTCCTTCTCGATGCACGAGAACTCCACGACGGCCAAGGCAGATGTAGTGCTGCCGCTGGAGACCCATGCGGAGAAAGACGGCACCGTCACCCACCCCGACGGCCGCCTCCAGCGAGTCCGCCCCTCCGCTTCCCGTCCCGGCGACATCCGCTCGAGCATCCACGTCCTCTCGGAGCTCGCCTCGAAGCTCGGCCTAGACACCGGCGTCGACTCCCAGCCCACGGCTTTCGCCGCCCTCACCGAGGCCGTCACCTTCTACTCCGGCATCACCGACGGCGACATCGGCGGACGCGGCATCCGCTGGCAGGACGGCCCGTCTGGCGACCAGTTCCCGAAGCCGAATGGGGCGTCCGGGCCTGGGTCGCCGGACACTCAGCCCGATAGGGCGTCCGCCGACCCAGTGCCGGACGGCTCCCTAACGCTGGGGACCTACCGGGACCTGTGGGCGGGACCCATCACGGAGCTGAACCCGCCGCTGAAGTTCCTGACTCCGCGACAGCGAGTGGAGATCTCCCCGTCCGACGCTGAGCGGCAGGGCCTGAAAAGCGGCGACAAGGTCAACATCAGTCAAAACGGCACCGGATTCGAGGCCGAGGTGCAGATCAAGGAGCGCGTGCCGGCCGGCGTCTGCTTCCTGGCAGAGGGAGTTACCGATGGCAATGCGAATGCTCTGCAAAGCGGGGAACCAATCGAGGTGAAGCCCTGATGCTGCCCCTCGCCGACACCACCTTCGCCGAAGCCACCTGGATCATGATCGTCAAGTCGATCGTCATCTTCGCCGTCATCTTCGGCGTCCTGCCGCTGCTGACGGTGCTCGAGCGCAAGCTGATCGGCCGCTTCCAGCACCGCTATGGGCCCAATCGCGTCGGCCCCTTCGGCCTCCTGCAGCCGCTCGCCGACGTCGGCAAGCTGGTCTCCAAGGAGTCGTTCCGCCCCGAGAACGCGCAGCGGACCCTATTCATTCTCGGCCCGTTGCTGCCGGTCCTCGCCGGAGTACTCTCGCTGGCGATCATCCCCTGGGGGGACGTCGAGGGGGACGTCGGCCTCTACGGCATCGACGTGCCGATCGGCATCCTCTACTTCTTCGCCGTCGGCTCGATCGCCTTCTACGGGCTGCTGCTCGGCGGCTGGTCCTCGGGCTCGAAATACAGCCTGCTGGGGGCGATGCGCTCGGCCGCGCAGCTGATCTCCTACGAGGTCTCGATGGGGCTGGCGCTGCTCGGCGTGATCATGATGAGCGGCTCGCTCTCGCTCGTCTCGACGGTCCACTCGCAGGGGGAGATCTGGTTCATCGTCCCCCAGTTCGTCGGCTTCTTGATCTTCATGCTGGCCGGCTTCGCCGAGACCAACCGCACCCCGTTCGACATGCCCGAGGCCGACGCCGAGTTGGTCCAAGGGTTCATGACCGAGTACGGCGGGATGCGGTTCGGCTCCTTCCTGCTGGTCGAATACATGGAGATCCTCGTCGTCTCCGGGATCGCCGCGGCGATGTTCCTCGGCGGCTGGATGGGGCCCGGCCCGAGCTTCCTCGACCCGATCTGGATGCTGGCGAAGATGCTGGCGCTGGTCCTCGTCTTCATCTGGGTACGCGCCACGCTGCCCCGCCTGCGATATGACCAGCTGATGACCCTCGGCTGGAAGGTGCTGTTGCCGCTCGCCACTCTCAACGTCCTCGTCACCGCGGTCCTGGTGGTGGTCTGGTGAGCGTGGATCCGAAATCGGCCTCCTACCTCGACTCGATCGACGTGGTCGAGGTGCAGCGCGGGCCGGAGCCCGGGGGGCTCGGCGGCGCCTACCGCGCCTTCGGCGAGACCCTGCGCGGTTTGAAGACGACGATGGCGCGGCTGATCGAGGGGCCGATGACGATCGAGTACCCCGAGGAGAAGACGCCGGTCTACCCCCGCTTCCGCGGCCGCCACAAACTCCACAAGTTCGAGGACACCGGCCTGGAGAAGTGCGTCGGCTGCTCGCTCTGCGCCGCCGCCTGCCCGGCCGACTGCATCCGCGTCGTCGCCGCCGAGAACGTGCCCGGCGAGCGGGTCTCGGCCGGCGAGCGCTACGCCGCCGTCTACGAGATCAACATGTCCCGCTGCATCTTCTGCGGCTACTGCGAGATCGCCTGCCCCTTCGACGCGATCACGATGGGCCACGACTACGAGATGGCCGACTACGACCGCCGCGACCTGATCTTCACCAAGGAGATGCTGCTGGCGGAGTCGATCGAGCGGACGCCGCTGAAAAGCGAGGGCGAGTGAGCGGTCCGCTAGGCAGGATCCGGGCGCACCACGATGGTGTCCGCGACGGCAACGATCTCGTCGACGGGAAGGCCGGCGCGATCGGCATGTTCCCGAATCGCCTCCGGGCTCGACGCCTGGTAGACGCAGACGGTCCCGACCATGCCGTCCTCCTCCGCGAGGGCGTAGCTGCGCAGCCAGCGGATGTCGTCGGACATTTCCTCGTCGCCGACTTTGGCCGACCTGGCGCCGGCCTCTTCGAGCTCGGCGGGATTGTTCCAGCCACTGCGCCTGAGAATCACGTACGTGTCCATGTCTCCTCCCGTTCCCGGCGGTTGGATAGCTCTCGTCCCAACAAACCACACCAGTGCGAGCGCGTCAATCCGGAGGCGGCGGTCTGATGGAAGAGGCCCTCTTCTTCCTCGCCGCGCTTGGCGCGCTCGGCGGCGCCGTCGGCGTGATCGCGATGCGAAACCCCTTCTACTCGGTGCTGTTCCTGATCGCCCACCTCTTCTCGCTCGCAGTGCTTTTCCTGCTGCTCACCGCGGCCTTCGTCGCCGCCGCCCAGGTGGTCGTCTACGCCGGCGCGGTGATGGTCCTCTACGTTTTCGTCGTCGCCTACGTCGGCGGCGGCGGCGAGTCAGCCTGGGAGCCGATCCCGGGCCAGCGCTTCCTGGCGCCGCTCCTCGGCATCGCCCTCTTCATTGAGCTCGCGGTCGCGATCCTCTCCTCTGCCCTGCTGGCCCTCGGTACGGAGGGACCCGACGTCAAGCCCGGCTTCGGAGATCCGGCGGCGATTGGTCGCCTCCTACTGGAAAAGTTCCTACTGCCCTTCGAGGCGTCCTCAATCCTGCTCCTGCTGGCAGCGGTCGGTGCCATCGCCCTTGCCGCCCGGCGCCGCGAGGTTGAGGCATGACGGTCGAGTGGTACATCGTCCTCTCCTCCCTCCTGTTCGCAACGGGTGCGATCGGAATCCTCATCAGGCGCAGCCCGATGGTGATCCTGCTCTGCCTCGAGCTGATGTTGAACGCCGGCAACCTCGCCCTCGTCGCCTTCAGCCGCATGGTCGGCAACGGCGAGGGGCAGGTCTTCGCGGTGATCGTGATGGTCGTCGCCGCCTGCGAGGTCGTCGTCGGCCTCGGGCTGATCGTCGCCATATTCCGCCGCCGCCTGCCGCTCAACGTCGATGACCTGAGGGAGCTGCGCGGGTGAGCGCCACCGCCTGGGCCTGGCTGGTCCTGCTCTTCCCGCTGCTCGGCTCGGTCGTCATCGCGCTCGGCTACCGGGCGCTGCCGCAAAAGGCCGCCGGCGCGATCGGCACGCTCGCGATCGGCCTCTCCTTCGCCTGCGGCGTCGCCGCCACGGTCAGCCTGCTCGGCGACGAGACCCACGCCCGCCACCACGCCTCCTCGCTCTGGGACTACGCCAGCGCCGCCGGCCTCGACATCGAGCTCGGCATCTTCGTCGACCCGCTCTCGATCTTCATGGTCCTCGTCGTCACCGGCGTCTCAACCCTGATCCACCTCTACTCCTTCGGCTACATGCAGTCCGACGAGGGCTACCACCGCTTCTTCAGCTACCTCAACTTCTTCGTCTTCTCGATGCTGTTGCTGGTTCTCGCCGGCAACTTCGTGCTGCTAACCGTCGGCTGGGCCTTCGTCGGTTTCGCCTCCTACGCGCTGATCAGCTTCTGGTACCGGCGCGAGACGGCGACCCGGGCGGGGATGAAGGCGTTCGTGATCAACGTCGTCGGCGACATCGGCCTCGTCCTCGCCGCCTTCCTGATCTTCCGCGAACTGGGCAGCTTCGACTACGGCGAGGTCTTCGAGAAAGCGCCGGAGGTCTTCGCCACCAACGAGTGGACGATCGTCGCGATCTGCCTGCTGCTCCTCGTCGGCGCCTTCGCCAAGTCCGCCCAGCTGCCGCTCCACACCTGGCTGCCGGACGCGATGGAGGGCCCGACCCCGGTCTCGGCGCTGATCCACGCGGCGACGATGGTCACCGCCGGCGTCTACCTGATCGCCCGCACCCACCCCCTCTTCGAACTCGCCCCGACCGCCGCCGACGTCGCCGCGATCACCGGCCTGGCGACGCTGTTGGTGGCGGGAACGATGGCGCTGGTGATGACCGACCTGAAGCGGGCGATCGCCTACTCGACGATGAGCCAGATCGGCTACATGGTGATGGGGGTCTCGATCGGGGCCTATAGCGCCGGCATGTTCCACCTGATGACCCACGCCTTCTTCAAGGCGCTGCTGTTCATGGCCGCCGGCTCGATCATCGCCGCGATGGCGAACGACCAGAACATCGACCGAATGAGCGGCTTCGGCAAGGCGATGCGCTTCACCTCGATCACGTTCGTCTGCGGCGCCCTCGCCCTCGCCGCCTTCCCCGGCACCTCCGGCTTCTTCTCCAAGGACGAGATCCTCGCCTTCGCCGGGGCGCGCGGGGGAATGTACGCGGCGATGATGGTGCTGGGCTACGCCGGCGCCCTGCTGACCGCCGTCTACAGCTTCCGCCTGGTCTTCCGGATCCTGCCCGGGCGGCCCTGCCCGGAGGCGCAGGAGCTGATCGAGACCGGCCACGTCGCCCACGAGGCGCCCAAAAACCCGGCCACCGGTGAGCCCGAGGACACCGACGTCGGCTTCCCGGGCTCAGAGCACCACATCGCCGAGCGGAACTGGCCGATGCGGGCGGCGATGGCGGTTTTGGCCGTGCTCGCACTTGTCGGCGGGCTGGTCCAGATCCCCGGTGTCGACCACGTCATCACCAACTTCCTCGAGCCGGTCTTCGAGGAATCGGCCCTCGCCCACATCCATCCCTCGGCGGGCACCGAATGGCTGGGACTCGCGGTGGGCGCCGCAATCTCCCTGCTCGGGATCGGCATCGCCTACCTCTTCTACGTGGCGCAGCCGGGGCGGTCGCGGCAGCTGGAAACGCGCCTTCGCCCGCTCCACACGCTCTTCGCCAACAAGTGGTACTTCGACGAGCTGATCGACGTCCTCGTCGTCCGCCCCGCCCTCGCCATCGGCCGCTTCGCCAATCGTGTTTTCGAGCGCGTCGTCGTCGACGGCCTGGTCAGCGGCACCGAAGGGACCGTGCGCGGCGCCAGCGGAGTCGTCCGCGGCGTGCAGAGCGGCTTCGTCCGTGGCTACGCGCTGCTGCTGTTCGCCGGCTTCGCCGGGCTCGCCCTCTACTTCCTCCTCGCCAGCTCATGATCAACGTCCTCCTCTGGGCACCCCTCTCATTTGGCGTCGTCGGCCTCTTCCTGCCGCGGCGTGTGGCCGGCTGGTGGGCAGTGCTGGGCACGGTCATCACCCTCGCAGTCGCGGTCGCGATCGCCTTCGACTTCGACAGCGGCAACTCCGGCCTGCAGCACGCGGTCTCCGAGCCCTGGATCTCCGGGCTCGGCGTCGACTACAGCCTCGGCGTTGACGGGCTCAACCTCTTCCTCGTCCTGCTGACCGCGGTTCTCTGGGTCGGCGGCGTCGCCTTCGCGGCCTTCCGCGAGCAGGAGCGCCCGCACCTCTTCTACTTCCTGATGCTGGTCGCCGAGACCGCGACCCTGGGTGCCTTCCTCGCCCAGGACCTGCTGCTCTTCGTCCTCTTCTTTGACCTGATGCTGGTCCCGTTCTACTTCCTCTTCGGCGCCTGGGGCTACGACCGCGTCGCCGAGGGCGGCCCCACCGCCTCGCGGGCGACGCTGAAGATGATCGTCTACACCCTGATCGGCTCGCTGCTGATGCTGGTGGCGGCGATCGCGGCCGGGATCATCGCCGCCGACGGCGGCCATCTCACCTTCTCGATCTCCGAGCTGGCGCAGCGAGGGCTCAGCGAGGGCAGCCAGCGTTGGATCTTCTGGTTCTTCGCCGCCGCCTTCCTGGTCAAGATGCCCGCCTTCCTCCTCCACGGCTGGATGCCCGACGCCTACCGGGCGGCGCCGCTGCCGGTGCTCATCGTCTTCTCCGGCGTCCTCGCCAAGGTCGGCGCCTACGGCTTCCTGCGGGTCGTGCTGCCGCTCTTTCCCGATGCCACCGTCGAGTTCCAGGAGGTGGTCCTGGTGATCGCGCTGGCCTCGATCCTCTACGGCTCGGTGATGGCCTTCACCCAGACCAACGTGCGGCTGATCGCCGGCTACTCCTCGGTCGCCCAGCTCGGCTTCATCACCGCCGGCATTTTCGCCCTGCGCGCCGACGGGGCCGACGGCGCCGTCCTGCAGATGGTCAACCACGGCCTCGTGGTGGCGCCGGTCTTCGTCATCGTCGCCCTCCTGCTCGAGCGGACCGGCAGCGAGGACATCCGCGAGATGGGAGGGATGGCGCTGCGGGCTCCGGTGCTGGCGGCGCTGTTCCTGATCGTCGCCCTGGCGACCCTGGCGATGCCGGGCTCGGCCAACTTCGTCGGCGAGTTCTACATCCTCAACGGCCTCTTCCAGGCCAAGATCGTCTTCGCCTTCATCGCCGTCGCCGGCGTCGCGATGTCCGCCTACTACGCGCTGCGCCTCTACCAGCAGACGATGCACAACCGTATGCCGGAGGGGCTTTTGTCCCGTGAGATCGGGCTCCGGGACGGTCTGGTCCTGGCGCCGCTCGTCCTCTGCATCCTCGGGCTTGCCCTCTACCCGCAGCTGATCCTCGAGCGGACCGCGCCGACCGTCGAGCGGACCGTCGCCCGCGTCAACGGCGGCGAGGCGCCGGAGGCGCGGCTGGCGGTAAGGG
>DASSVR010000104.1:0-31670 GCA_035705945.1 Solirubrobacterales bacterium | reverse complement strand
CGCCGCGTCCAGCAGTGCCTCCTGCTCAGCCGGATCAGACAGCTTGACCTTGACCAGCCAGCCCTCCCCGTAGGGATCCTCATTGATCGTCTCGGGGGAGTCTCCGAGTGCCTCGTTGACGGCCACGATCTCGCCCGAGAGCGGAGAGATGACATCCGACACCGCCTTGACCGACTCGATCTCGGTGTACGGCTCGTCCTTCGTGACCGCGGCGCCGACCGCCGGGGCCTCGAAGAACACGAGCTCGCCGAGCGAGTCCTGGGCGTACCAGGTGATCCCGAAGGTCGCCTGGTCCCCCTCGATCCGGGCCCAGTCGTGTTCCTCGTGGTAGCGAAGGTCGTCGGGATAGGTGGCGTCGGCCAAGACTCAGCTCCTTTTCTCGTAGAGGGGCCTGGAAGCTATCCGGGCTGAGCGGCGCTTGCCCCGCACGTCGATCTCAATCTCGGTCCCGACTTCCGCAAGCTCCGAGTTCACGTAGGCCATGCCGGCGCCGACTTCGAGCGAGGGCGCGAAGGTGCCGCTGGTCACGACCCCGACCGGCTCGTCGCCCGCGATGACGGGATTGCCTTCGCGGGGGATGCCCTGGCCCTCGATCCTGAAGGCGACGAGCTGCTCGGCGGTTCCCTCGCCGCGGGCGCGGGCGATCGCCTCGGAGCCGATGAACCCAGTCTCCTCCTTGCAGCACCAGCCGAGGCCGGCTTCGATCGGGTTGCGCTCGGGCGTCAGCTCGTTGCCGTGCAGCGGGTAGCAGACCTCCAGCCGCAGGGTGTCGCGGGCGCCGAGGCCGCAGGGGACGATCCCGGCATCGAGCAGCTCGGCCCAGATCGGCGGCGCGACCTCGGGGTCGAGCAGCAGCTCGACCCCGTCCTCGCCGGTGTAGCCGGTGCCACAGACGAGCGCCGGGCGGCGGCCGATCTGGGCATGGGATACGTGGAAGCGCGGAGGCAGCTCGATCCCCAGCGTCTGGCCGAGGACCTGGCGGGCGTGCGGCCCCTGGACGGCGAGCATCGCGTAGCGGTCGGCGACGTCGCGGACGATCACGTCGAAGCCACGGCTTTGGCCCCCGAGCCAGGCGAGGTCGGACTCGTGGTTGGCGGCGTTGGTGACGATCAGGTAGCGGTCGCCGCCGAGCCGGTAGGCGAAGAGGTCGTCGAGCACGCCGCCGTCCTCCTGGCAGAGGCAGGAATACTGGGCGCCGCCGACCGCGATTTTGGCGACGTCGTTGGAGAGCACCCGCTGCAGGAAGGCGAGCGCTCCCGGCCCCTCAACCTCGACCTCGCCCATGTGGGAGACGTCGAACATCCCCGCGTGCAGCCGCACCGCAGAATGCTCCTCCCGGATCCCCTCGTACTGCACCGGCATCTCCCAGCCGGCAAAGGGAACGATCTTCGCCCCAAGGTCCTGGTGCTGCTGGAAGAGAGGGGTGCGCTTGGCGGCCGCGTCGCTCACGCGGCCAGCGTATTAATCCACGCCTCCCGGTGAGTGCCTCGGCGTCGGAGACCGAGCCAGGGCGTGACGGCCGAACATCCAGGTAGCAGCGCTACCTGGATGGAGGACGGTGCGGCATGGCGAAGGTATCCGGCACCGAGGCGCCGCCGGGGGCTATTCCTTGAGGAAGCCGGGAACGTCGATGTCGTCCTCGGACACGCGAAGTTTGCGGATCTCGGTGTCCTCGGCGGAGACGCGCGGCCGACTCTCGTAGCGACGGCGGACGCGCTGCGGCGAGCGCGCCAGCAGCTCGAAGCCCTCAAAGCCGGTGGCGATCACCGTCACCCGGACCTCGTCCCTCATCGACTGGTCGACGACGGAGCCGAAGATGATGTTGGCGTTGTCGTCGGCCTCGGCCTGGACCAGCTGCGCGGCCTCGTTGACCTCGAAAAGGCCGAGATCCTCGGGACCGGTGATGTTCAGCAGCATCCCGGTCGCGCCTTTGATCGACTCCTCGATCAGCGGCGAGGTGATCGCCGCCTTGGCGGCGTCGAGCGCGCGGGCCTCGCCGGAGGCCGAGCCGACGCCCATCAGGGCCGAGCCGGCGTCGCGCATGATCGTCCGCACGTCGGCGAAGTCGAGGTTGATCAAGCCGGGGATCGTGATCAGGTCGGTGATGCCCTGGACGCCCTGGCGGAGGATGTCGTCCGCCTGGCGGAAGGCCTCGAGCACGCTGGTGCGCCGCTCGACCGCCTGCAGCAGCTTCTCGTTCGGGACGATGATCAGGGTGTCGACTTTGTTGCGCAGCTTCTCGATTCCCTCGAGCGCCTGCTGCATCCGTCGTTTGCCCTCGAACTCGAACGGTTTGGTCACCGCGCCGACCGTGAGGGCCCCAATCTCCTCCTTGGCGATCTCGGCGATCACGGGGGCCGAGCCGGTCCCGGTGCCGCCGCCCTCGCCGGCGGTGACGAAGACCATGTCGGCCCCCTTCAGCGCCTCCTTGATCTCGTCGCGGCTCTCCGCCGCCGCGCCCGCCCCGACCTCGGGGTTGCCGCCGGCGCCGAGGCCGCGGGTCAGCTCCTGGCCGATCGAGAGCTTGATGTCGGCGTCGCAGGCCTGCAGCGCCTGCGCGTCGGTGTTGACGGCGACGAACTCGACGCCGCGGATTCCGGCGTCGATCATCCGGCTGACGGCATTCGTGCCACCGCCGCCGGCGCCGACGACCTTGATGACCGCGAGGTAAGTGGATTCCATCTCCCGATTTTCTCCAGCTCGCCCGGAAACCCTGGCGATTTGAAAGCTTTCAGTTGAGTTGAGCCTTGGTTCCGTCCGAGCCTTCAGCAACGATTTAGGGTTCGCGGCCTCCCAGCAAGCACGGAAATTGCGCTCAACGTAGGGCATTTCGGGCCCTCTGTCAAACGACCGATAGGCATCGTGCAGGCGCGCACTCTCAAGTGCTGGTTGAGGGTTTGGCTAGACTCACCCTCTGGTTGAGGGTTTCTCGCACCGCTTTCCAGAGCGGTTCTCGAGGGCTTTCGGGTACTTCAGGGTGCTGGCGGTAGTTCGTGGCCCGAGCCGCCGAAGGAGGGGTGGCTCGGGGCGTTCAGGTCTACATAATCGAGCGCGGTCACCGACGGATCGGACAGAACCGCGGCGGCGGCCCGCCACTTGCGCGCCGCCTGGGTAGCGTCGCCGAAGCGCAGCTCGATCCCGGTGGTCAATTCGACCTCGACCCCGCTTTCGCCGTAGGAGCTGGCGGCGACGTAGGGGCGCAGCGCATCCGGAGCCGCCCCCAGCACACGGGCCTGTTCCAGCGCGGGACCCCGCAGCCGACCCCCCTCGGGCGGTTCGTCAAGCGGCAGCCGCGGCAGCACCGAATCCTCGGGCAACGGCAGCCAGCGGACCACGGCGCCGCTACCGGTCACCCCCACGGCGTCAGACCCTTCGCCGATCGTCGCCGCCAGCCGCGGGACGAATACCCGCGGCTCGGCGGTGCCCTCGCGGATCGCGAACCAGTAGACGCCCACCGCCACCGCCATCAGGACCACCACCCCGAGCAGCAGCCGCCCTCTCAAAGCTCCCAGCCCTCCGGCCAGCGCACCTCGCCCAGCACCTGCACCTCCGGCTCCAGCGCGATGCCGAATCGCTCGTGCACGCGTCGCCGCCCCTCCGCCATCAGCTCGAGCACATCGGCGGTGGTGGCGCCGCCGAGGTTCTCGACGAAGTTGGCGTGCTTCTCGGAGAAGCGGGCGCCGCCGTGGCGGAGGCCTCGGCAGCCGGCCGCCTCGAGCAGCTGGCCGGCAGAGCGACCCTCAGCGCGTGGGTCGTCGGGGTTCTTGAAGGTCGAGCCGAAGGTCTTGATCCCCGACGGCTGGGCCTCGCGCCGTCGCCCGCGCATCTCAGCCAGGGTCGCGCGGATCTTCTCCGGATCACCGGGTTCAAGGCGGAACGAGGCGCGGGCGACAATTTCCCCGTCGCGCAGGTTCGAGCGGCGGTAGGCGAAGTCGAGCTGCTCGGGCGCGCGGCGGTCGCTGCCGGCGGCGGTGCAGACCTCAACCCACTCGAGGACCCGAGCTAGCTGGCCGCCGTAGGCGTTCGCGTTCATCCGCACGGCGCCGCCGGCGGTCCCCGGAATGTTGACCCCGAACTCCAGCCCCGACAGTCCCCACCCCGCGGTTTTCGCCGCCGCCGAGGGAAAGCGGTAGCCGCCGCCGCAGACGACGTGGTCCCCCTCGCGCTCGATCTCCGCCAGCTCGCCGACTAACTTCACCGCGAGGCCGTGGAAGCCGTCGTCGGCGATCAGGAGGTTCGAGCCGGAGCCGATCACACCCACCGGCAGGCCCTCCGACTCGGCCCAACGCAGAGCCGCGACGAGGCTCTCCTCGTCGCCCGGCCGGGCGAACCAGGCGGCGGCGCCGCCGGTGCGGACGGTGGTCAGCCGCGCCAGCGGGAAGTCCCGCTCTATCCCTTCCAAAGGCGAGCTCACCGCGCCGCTCCCTCCGCTCTCGCGCCGGCCTCCCCCACCAGGGCGTCGCCGAGCTGGAAGACGTCGCCGGCGCCGATCGTCACCAGGACCGTCCCCTCGCCGTAGAGCTCCCGGTCGTGGTCCAAGCGATCGACCAGCGCCTGCCGGGCGAGCTCGATCCGCGGCAGCCACCAGACCGGCCTTCCCCCCATCCGCTCCGCCGCCGCCCGGGCGACCTGCAGGCCGCTCACCCCGGCGAAGGGACCCACCGGCTCCTCTCGCGCCGGGTAGACGTCGAGGACGACCGCCTCGTCGGCGAGCGCGAGAGCGGCGCCGAATTGCTCGGCCAGCGCCTGCGTTCGCGAGTAGAGGTGCGGCTGGAAGACCGCGACGAGGCGCGACGGCTCGAGCTCGCGCAGGGCCGAGAGCGCCGCCCGCACCTCGGTCGGGTGGTGGCCGTAGTCGTCATATATATGGACCGGCCCCCGCGAGCCCTTCAGCTCCAGCCGGCGGTGGACGCCGGGGAAGCTGGAGAGCGCGGACGCCGCGGCATCCACATCCAGCCCGGCTGCCTCGACTGCCGCGAGCGCCGCCCTGGCGTTGAGCTGGTTGTGGGCGCCAGGAACGGCCAGATCCAGCGTCTGCGGCCCTGGAGCGGTTGAACCGAAGTCCTCCGGCGACACCCGCCGCTCGGCCCGGTCGAGGAACTCGTCGAAGGCGGACACGAGCTCCTCCAGCGAGCCCCACAGCGAGTGGTGGTCCATCTCGATGTTCGTCACGACCGCCACCTCCGGCCGCAGCCGCAGGAAGCTGCCATCGCTCTCGTCGGCCTCGGCGACCACGAACTCGCCCTCTCCCCAGCCGGCGTTGGAGGCATGGCCGTTGGGGCCGAGACCCGGCACCTCGCCGCCGACGAAGAAGGCAGGATCGCTCCCCATCTCCCGCAGCGCCCAGACGATCATCGCCGCGGTCGTCGTCTTCCCGTGGGTTCCCGCGACGGCGATCAGGCGCTTCCGCGAACAGATGTCCGCCAGCAGCTCACCACGGTGAATCGTCTCGACGCCCCGCTCGCGGGCGAGCGCCAGCTCCGGGTTGTCGGCGCCGATCGCGGTCGAGACGACTACCTCGGCACCCTTGGGGAGGTTCGCGGCGTCGTGTCCCACCACCGGTTCCAGCCCCGCCTGCCGCAAGCGTTCCATATAAGAGGAGTCGGCGCGGTCGCTGCCGGTGACGGTGGCGCCGAGGCGGGCGCAGACGAGGGCGAGGCCGCTCATCCCGGCGCCGCCGATGCCGATGAAGTGCAGCCGACGCCCGCTCCACTCGCGTTTCGACCCGCTCATCGCGCCGCCTCCAGGACCTCGGCGGCGATCAGGCGGGCGGCCTCAGGTCGCGCCAGCTGCCGTGCCGCCGCCGCCATCGCGTCGAGCCGCGGAGGATCGTCGAGGATCGCCCGCACTTCATCCGCCAGCCGGTCCGCGCTCAGCTCGGCGTCCGGGATCACCACGGCCGCTCCCCCCGCCCGCATCCACTCGGCGTTGGCGCTCTGATGATCGGCGGTGGCATGCGGGTAGGGAACGAGGATCGCCGGTCGACCCGTGGCCGCCACCTCGAAGATCGAGCCGCCGGATCGTCCGAGCACGAGGTCGGCTGCCGCGAGGGCATCGCCGAGGTCTGGCTCGTAGGCAAGGAGGGTGTAGCGGTCGCCATATGGGGCCGCAGACAGGCGCCGCTCCAGCTCGGGGAAGTCGCGGCTGCCGGCGATATGGACGACGTGGAAGTCGCGAGGACGGGGTCGATCCCGCTCGGCGAAGGCCTCGAAGGACGCGAAATTGATCGAGCGAGCGCCCTGGCTGCCGCCGATGACGAGTAGGCAGCGCGCCTGGCCGGGGATGCCGAAGCGGCGCCGCGCCGCCTCCCGATCGCCTTCGAGCACCGCCCTCGGCACCGCCCTCCCGGTGACGAGGTAGCGCTCCCCCTCCCTCCCCGCGAGCGGGAAGGCGAGGCAGACCCGCCGCGCTCGTCCCGCCAGCAGGCGGTTGACGAGGCCGAGGTGGCTGTCGGCCTCGGTGAGGACCAGCGGAATCCGCGACAGGGCAGCCGCCAGTCCCGCCGGGCCGGCGACGAATCCGCCCCCGCCCATGACTACGTCGGCTTCCCGGCGGCGCAGGACCTTGCGCGCAGCTCCGACCGCGGCCAGCGCCTCCAGCCCGGCCCGGGCGGCGCGCAGCGGGTTGCGGCGGTCGATCCCCCGCACCTTGACGAACTCGATCTCGTAGCCGGCGGCCGGGACCAGCTCCGCCTCGATCCGCTCCCGCGTGCCGAGGAAGCTGACCTCGGCCCCGCTAGCCCGAAGCTCGTCGGCGACCGCCATGGCGGGCACGACGTGCCCCGCCGTTCCCCCCGCCGCCACCACGACTCTTGGCTTTCTTGGCACCGCTCTGTCTGCTCCTTTCGCGCCCGGGTGCGCGACCGCCTTGGACGACCCGCAGTTTGCCAGCGCGGGTGGGCGTCGAAGCGCGCGCCGCCCCGCCGGTGCCGCCGCGGGCGACGTTGAGGATCAGCCCGACCGCGAACAGGGTCACCATCAGGCTGCTGTTGCCGTAGGAGACGAAGGGCAGCGGCACGCCGGTCAGCGGCGCCATCCCCATCACCGCGAAGAGGTTGATGACCGCCTGGACGAGGACCAGCGAGGTGAGGCCGGCGACGAGGATCTTCCCGTAGGTGTCCCTCGCCTTCTGCGCCGTTTTCAGCCCCGCGTAGCCGAACATCGCGAAGAGGCCGACGACGGCGGAGATCCCGATCAGGCCGAGCTCCTCGCCGATCACGGCGGAGATCATGTCGGTGTGGGCCTCCGGCAGGTAAAAGGCCTTCTGGACCCCGTTGCCGATTCCCTCACCGAGGATGCCGCCGGACCCGAGTGCGATCTTCGCCTGCGCCGCCTGGAAGCCGGCGCCGGTGGCGTCGGCGCCGGGGTTGAGGAAGGCGGTGAGGCGGGCCATCCGGTAGGGCTCGATCACCGCCATCAGCAGGGCGAGCACGCCGATCGTGAGGCCGATCTTCGCCAGGTCCACCGGCCGCGCCCCGGCTGAGACGAGGGTGGCGGCGACGGCGAAGGCGATCACCATCGTCGTCCCCATGTCGGGCTGGAGCATGATCAGGGCGCAGGAGGCGCCGGCGACGAGCAGGAAGGGCATCATCCCGTCGAGCGAGCGCACCCGCTTCGGCTTGCGCGCCAGCAGGTCGGCGCCGTAGAGGACCAGCGCCACCTTCGCCAGCTCCGAAGGCTGGACCTGCAGGAAGCCGCTGCCGATCCAGCGGGTCGCCCCATTGACTTCGGTCCCGACCGCCAGCACCGCCAGCAGGAGGAAGACCGAGCCGCCGAGGATCAGCGGCGTCAGGCTCCGCACCGCCCGCAGCCCGTGCCGCGCGACCAGGTGCATGACGATCAGTCCGACGGCGCCGAACAGCAGCGTCCGCTTCAGGTAGAAGGCGCTGTCGGAGAGGCCGCCGTCCTGGAGGACGCGGGTGGTCGAGCTGGCTGAGAAGACCATCACCGCGCCGAGCGCCAGCAGGCAGAGCGTCGCGGTGAGGAGCAGGTTGTACTCGGTGGGGAGCGGGCGCCGACGCTTCTTCATCCCAGCTCCCCGACGATCTCGCGGAAACGATCGCCTCGCCGTTCGAAGTTCTCGAAGGCGTCGAAGCTGGCGCAGGCGGGCGAGAGCAGGACGACCTCGCCGGGCTCGGCGGCGGCAGCGGCGCGCCGGACCGCGTCCTCGAGATCGGCGCAGCGGTGCAGCTCGATCCCGGCCGAGACCACGGCCGCCAACTCCCTCGCCATCCGCTCGGTGGTGGCGCCGATCAAATAGCAGGCGCGGGCGCGCTCTCGGACCGGCTCGACCAGGGGCGCGAACGGCTCCTCCTTCTCGCTGCCGCCGAGGATCGCGTGGACGCCGTCGTCGAACGCTCGGATCCCGACGGTAGCCGAGGCGACGTTGGTCGCCTTCGAGTCGTTGACGAAGCGGACGCCGTCGATCTCGGCGACCTGCTCGAGCCGGTGCGGGACCCCGGCAAAGCTGCGCAGCCCCTCGCGCACCGCCTCACGATCGATCCCCATCGACAGCGCCACCGCGGCGGCGGCCATCGCGTTGGCGACGTTGTGCTCCCCAAACAGCCCCAGCTCGGAGACCGGCAGCAGCGGCTCGCCGTCGTAGAAGATCGCGCCCTCGGAGACGGAGACCTCGCAGTCGGGGCCGGCGCCGTGGCAGAAGGCGACGCGGCGGGCGCAGCCGCCAAGATCGGTTCCCGCGAGGAACGGGTCGTCGGCGTTGTAGACGGCGACGTCGTCGTTGCCCTGGTGGGCGAAGATCCGCAGCTTCGCCGCGAGGTAGGACCCGAGGTCGGCGTGGCGGTCGAGGTGGTCGGGAGCGAGGTTGAGGAAGACCGCGCACTCGGGCGAGAAGGCGATCGTGTCCTCGAGCTGGAAGCTGGAGCACTCGCAGACGACGGTGGTGTCGGCGTCGAGCTCGCCGACCAGGCCGGAAAGCGGCGTCCCCACGTTCCCGGCCACCGCCACCGGCTCGGCGGCGCCGCGGTAGAGGTGGCCGATCAGCTCGACGGTGGTCGTCTTGCCGTTCGTCCCGGTGACGCCGACAAAGCGGTTGGGCAGAGCCCGCCAGGCGAGCTCCATCTCCCCCATCACCTCGATCCCCCGCTCCAGCGCAGCGGCGATCACCGGCGCCTCCCGGGGCACGCCCGGGCTCTTGACGACGGTCCGCGTTCCCTCCAGCTGCGCCAATCCATCCGTATCCAAGACGACTTCGACGCCGGCCCCCCGCAGCCCTGCCGCCCCCTCCGGATGACCCAGATCCACCGCCCGCACGACCTCCCCCCGCCCCGCCAGCATCCGCGCGGCAGCCTGCCCGGAACGGGCCAGGCCGACGACCAGGAACGGGCCGTGCGGGAAGGGGGGGCGAGTTTCGTTGGCCGGGACCCTTAAGGACATATGCGACAGGTTCTCGACCCTCCCGGATACCCCTCCGCAACTCTCGGTAGCACTATTGCTACCTTTTCTCTCGTGCCCAAGATCCCGCAGAAAGAGCTGCGCAACCAGATCGGGGAAATCCTCCGTCGAGCCGAGGCAGGCGAGGTCTTCACGATCACGGTTTCGGGGCGGCCGGTGGCCGAACTGCGTCCGCTGGGTGGAACCCGGCAATGGGTCCCCAGCGAGACACTGCAAGATCTCTGGAAATTGCCCGTCGATGAAAACCTGGCAAGTGACATTCGGGAGTTCGATATCGAACTGCGCGACGTCTGGGCGGAAGCTGAAAAGTGAAGGTGGTCCTCGATACGTCGGTGCTGATCGCGCAGCAGCCTTTGCCGCCGCGGATCGATGCGGCAATCAGCGCGATTTCCCTCACTGAGCTTTATTTCGGGGTTCTCACGGCAACCGACCCTGATACGCGTGCCTACCGCATGGCCCATCTCGGCCGGGTAGAGACCGGCTTCGACACTCTTCCGCTGGACGAGAAGGTCGCCAGGGCACTTGGACAACTGCAAGCAGCGGTAAGCAACCGGGGCGGTAAGCACCGCAGGAGAACGGCGGACCTGGCGATCGCCGCGACCGCGCTCGTGCATGAGGCAGTGCTCTTCACCAGGAACTACAAGGACTTCAAGATCATCGACGACCTGGTCGAGGTGCGAAAACCACCCGCGTGACCTTAGCTCCCGATGCTCTGCTGATAAAGCGTGAAGCCGATTCCCGAGCAGACCGCGGCGATGATCCAGAAGCGGAGCATGATCTTCGTCTCCGACCAGGCCATCATCTCGAAGTGGTGGTGCAGGGGGGCCATCAGGAGGACGCGACGGCGGAAGGTCTTGAAGGCGAAGACCTGAAGCAGGACCGAGAGCGCCTCGATCACGAAGATGCCGCCGATGATGATCAGCAGGACCTCGGTCTGGGTCATCACCGCCAGCGCCCCGATCGCGCCGCCGAGGCCGAGCGAGCCGGTGTCGCCCATGAAGATCGAGGCCGGGAAGGCGTTGAACCAGAGGAAGCCGACGCAGGCGCCGACCAGGCAGGCGGAGAGCAGCGCCAGGTTCTGCTGCTCGTTGGCGACGAAGGCGATCGCCGTGTAGGCGAGGAGGACGATCGCGCAGGATCCGGCGGCGAGGCCGTCGAGGCCGTCGGTGAGGTTGACCCCGTTGGAGGTGCCAGCGATGACGAGGAAGACGAGGACGAAGTAGAGGACGGGGCCGAGGTCGAGGCTGGCGTCGCCGATCCGGAAGTAGAGCGTCGGCTCCAGACCGACCTCGTGGCGGGCGACCCACCACAGCGCCAGCGCCAGGAGCAGCTGCCCCAGCAGCTTCCAGCGACCGGCGAGGCCGAGGGAGCGCCGTTTGACGATCTTGACGTAGTCGTCGGCGAAGCCGAGGGCGGCGCAGCCGAGGGCTACACCGAAGACCGCCATGCTCTGCGGGTCGCGGTCGGAGAGGACGAGGAAGGGGACGCAGATCGAGGCGAAGACGATCAGCCCGCCCATCGTCGGCGTCCCGGCCTTGGTGTGGTGCTCCTGCGGACCGTCCTCGCGGATGTGCTGCCCGAACTCCTTCACCCGCAGGTACTCGATGAATTTGGGGCCGAGGAAGATGCAGATCAGCATCGCCGCCATCCCCGCGATCAGGACTTCTCCCATCAGCCCTCCCCCGCCGCGACCAGATCCGGCAGCAGCTCGGCGACGGCCTCGAGGCCGGCCGAGCGCGAGCCCTTAACCAGCACCGCGTCTCCCGGCTCCAGCCGGGCGGCCAGCAGCTCCGCCGCCTCGGCCGGATCGGCGACGAGTTCGTCGGGGTCGTAGTCACGGCCGGGCAGCCCGACCCCGATCAGCAGGTCGACGCCGGCGGCGCGCGCGTGCTGGCCGATTTCGCGGTGGAAGTCGGCGGAGCCGGGGCCGAGCTCACCCATCTCGCCCAGCACCGCGACAGCTCGCTCGGCGCCCAGGCTGGCGATGTGGTCGAGCGCCGCGCGCATCGACACCGGGTTGGCGTTGTAGCAGTCGTTCACGAGGACGATTCCGCCGGGGAGCTCCAGGCGCTCCCCCCGGAAACGGGAGAATCCTATGTCCGCCGCGCGGTCGGACATCTCCACGAGGTCGGCGCCGAGGGCGACGCCGGCGGCGATCGCGGCGAGCGCGTTGACGAGGTTGTGCACCTCGGTGAAGGGGAAGTGGAAGCGCTGGCTGCCGAGCGGGGTGGCGACGAGTGCTTCGGTGACGCCCTCCGCGACCCGCACCTCCCCCGCCTCGACGTCTCCCCCAGGCCCGAAGCGCAGCTGCTGGGCGATCGGCGCCAGGTGCGGCTCCAACTCACCGGCCTCGACCGGCGCCACCGCGGTGCCGCCGGGCGGGAGGTCGTCGAGGATCTCGGCCTTCGCCGCCGCGATCGCCTCGACCGAGCCAAGCAGCTCAACGTGCACCGGCCCGACGTTGGTGATCACCGCCACGTCGGGCTCGGCGATGGCGGCAAGCTCGGCGATCTGCCCCCGCCCCCGCATCGCCATCTCGAGAACCAGTGTCTCGGAGTCGTCGGGCGCTTCGAGGATCGTCAGCGGCAGCCCGATCTCGGTGTTGAGGTTCTCTTGGTTGGCGTGGACATTGCCGGGCAGGAGCGCACGTGCGATGTCCTTGACCGAGGTCTTGCCGACCGAGCCGGTCACCCCCACGACTCGCGCCCCGAGGGCGCGCCGCCAGGCGCGGGCCAGGGACTGCATGGCGGCGAGCGTGTCCGCGACGACGAATACCCAACTCCCTGCCGAGTCGGCGCCGGCATTTGGAGACAACTCAGAACCGTGCTCCTGGCTGATGACCACGCCCCAGGCGCCGGCCTCGATCGCCGCCTCGGCGAAGTCGCCCCCGTCGCGGCGCTCTCCTCTGAGGCCGAAGAAAAGATCCCCTGGACCCGCCTCGTTCGAGTCGATGACCGCCCGGCGCGGCGAGCTGGGCTCGCCCTCGGCGATCACCTCTGCGCCGAGGGCGGCTGCTATCTCATCCGGGGAGAGCCTCACGCCGGGCTGCCCAGCTTGCGGAGCTCCTCGCGGGCGACCTCGCGGTCGTCGAAGGGGACCTTGCGGCCTCCCTCGAACTCCTGGCCCTGCTCGTGCCCCTTGCCGGCGATCACGACGGTGTCCCCCGGCTCGGCCCGGCCCAGCGCCAGCGCGATCGCCTCGCGACGGTCGACGACCACCTCCGGCTCGCCCGCTCCCTCTGCCCCGGCGGCGACTTCGGCGACGATCCTCTCCGGATCCTCCGAGCGCGGGTTGTCCGAGGTGATCACGGCGAGGTCGGCGAATGCGGCGCCCGCCCGACCCATCTTCGGGCGCTTGTCGCGGTCGCGGTCGCCCCCGGCGCCGAAGACCGAGATCAACCTGCCGGCGGTGAGGCGTCGCGCCGCCCGCAGCACATTCTCGAGCGAATCCGGCGTATGTGCGTAGTCGACGAGGACCGAGAAGCCCTGACCCTCGTCGACCGGCTCGAACCGCCCCGGCACCCGCGCCGCCCGGGCCAGGCCCGCGGCGGCGATCTCCGCCCCGACGCCCATCGCCTCGGCGGCGGCGAACGCACCGAGGGCGTTGGCGACGTTGAAGTGGCCGGGGAGGCCGGTTCGCAGCTCGATCTCGCCGACCGCGAAACGGGCGCCGCCGGCGTCGAACTCGACCTCCCGGGCGCTGTAGTCGGCCTCAGCCCCCTCGGCCGAGAAGGTGACGCACTCGAATTCATCGGCGAGGCGGCGACCATAGGGGTCGTCGACGTTGACGATCGCCGTCTTTGGGCCCGCCTCGAAGAGCATGCGCTTGGCGAGGAAGTAGTCCTCCATGTCGGCGTGGAAATCGAGGTGGTCCTGGGTCAGGTTGGTGAACAGCGCCACCTCGGAGTGGATCGCGTCCACCCGGTGCAGCGCCAGCGCGTGCGAGGACACCTCCATCGCGCAGGCTTCGTCGCCACCGTCGAGCATCTGCCGGAAGGTCGCCTGCAGCTCGATCGCCTCAGGCGTCGTCCGCACCACCTCCTTCTCCACCCCGCCGACCACCTGCTTCACCGTTCCCAGCAACCCGCAGCGGATGTCAGCTGCCCGGAGGATCTCGTGCACGAGGAACGCAGTGGTCGTCTTGCCGTTCGTCCCGGTAACCCCAATCACCCGCAGGTCCTCCGTCGGGTCCCCCCAAAACCGCGCCGCCAGCGGCGCCATAGCCGCCCGCGAGTCCGGCACAACCACCTGCGGCACGGCCAGATCGGTCAGCTCGCGCTCAACAACAAGCGCCGCCGCCCCCTCCTCAACCGCCTTGGCCCCAAACTCGTGCCCATCGACCTTCTTCCCGCGCACGCAGAAGAACAGCGTCCCCGGCCCAACCTTGCGGTGGTCGTAAGCGAGATCGCCGATCTCGACCGAGCCGTCGCCGACGACCCGCGCCCCAGACACTCCCGCGACCAGCTCGGCCAGTCTCATCATCCGGCACCGATTCTATGAAGGGCCTCGGGTGCCCCGCTATTCCTGCGGCACGCCCAGATAAGGCAGAGCGAATTCCGCGATCTGCCCGAAAGCCGGCGCCGCGACCGACCCTCCGTAGATTTCCCCCTGCGGCTGATCGACAATCACCGCCGCCAAAAACTGAGGATTCTCAGCCGGCGCGAACCCGATGAACGAGGCCACATAGTTCGTATCAGAGTAGGCCCCGTCTTCGGCTACCTCCGCCGTCCCGGTCTTACCGGCAAGCGTGTACCCGGGGACGCTGATCTCCGAAGCGGTCCCGCCCGGCGCCAGCACCCCCTCCAGCATCTCGCGGATGTCCTCCGACACCTGGGCCGAGATCACCCGCCGGCCCTGCGGCTCTTCCACCGGCTCCTCGCCGATCCGCTTGACCAGCCGCGGCTGCTCCAGCACGCCGCCGTTGGCGATCGCGGTGTAGCCGGCGACCATCTGCATCGGCGTCACCGAGAGTCCCTGGCCGATCGGCAGGTTGCCCATCGTCGAGCCGGAGTATTCGTCGAGGTCGAGGACGATCCCCTGCTCCTCGGCCGGGAAGCGGACCCCGGTCGGGCGGCCGAAGCCGAAGCGGCGGATCCAGCGGTCGAATTTCTCGGCCCCGACGGCCTGGCCGATCGTGACCGAGCCGACGTTGGAGGAGTGGGCGAGGATCTGGGAGACGGTCATGTTGATGGTCCCCCGGGGATGGGACTCCTCGATCACCCGGTCGGCGACCTGGATCGTCGGCGCCAGCGTGAATTCGCTCATTGGCGTGACCAGCTTTTCCTCCAGCGCGGCGGCGACGGTGAAGGCCTTGAAGGTCGAGCCCGGCTCATAGGTGAAGCCGGTCGCCCTGTTCAGCAGATCGTCGTTACTGACTTCGGAGAGATCGGCGGGGTCGACGGCGGGCCAGTTCGCCATCGCCAGGACCTCCGAGCTGCGCGGGTCGACGACGATCGCCGTCGCGCCCTTCGGCGACCACGTTTCGCCAACCCCGTTCAGGACCCGTTCGGTTTCCCTCTGGATCACCGGGTCGAGGGTGAGCTGGATGTCTTCGCCGTCCTCGGCCTCCTGCACCGTTTCCAGCCGGATCGGGTCGCCGAGCGCGTCGTTGACGATGCGGCGTTCGCCGTCGCTGCCGCCGAGGACGTCTTCCTCGCCTTCCTCAAGCCCCATCAGCCCCTGGTTTTCGGAGCCGACGGCGCCGATCACCTGGCCCGCCATCTCCCCTTGCGGGTAGGTGCGGCGGCTGTCGGGCAGCAGGCCGATCCCTTCGAGGTCGAGCGCTTCGACCCGGGCCGCGGTACCTAGGTCGGCTTTCTGGGCGAGGTAGGAGAAGCCGGAGTCGACGGTGAGCGCTTCCAGCACCTCGCTCTTCGGCTGGGCGAGGATCGGCGCCAGCTGCGCCGCCGCCCGCGGCGGATCCTCGACCTGGTAGGGCGTCGCGTAGATCGTCGCCGCGTCTTCGGAGGCCGCAAGCTTGTTGCCGCGCCGGTCAAGCAGGTCGCCGCGCAGCCCCGGCACGGTGACCACCTCGGTCTGTTGGGAGACGGCCTGGGAGGCGAGGCTCGCCCCCTGCACGCCCTGCAGCCAGACGGCACGGCCGACGACGAGGAGGAAGCAGAGGAGGAAGCCGCCGAAGAGGAGACCGATCCGCCGCTCGATCAAGCGCATCGGCGGCGACTCCCGGACATTAACGGCCTAGCCTCCGGCGGCCGCGAGGCGGTTGGCGGCGGTGGCGACGTCGGCGGGCGAGAACTCGACGACCCGCGGCTCCTCGGTGTTCGGCATCACGAGGCCGATCTCACCGGCCTGGCTGCGGATGCGAGCGGTGCTGTAGTGCTGGGCCTCGCGTCCCTCCAGCATCGAGTTCTCCTTTTCTAGCGTGGTGATCTGCTCCTCGATCCCGCCGAGCGAGGTAGCGAAGCTGAGCGTGGCGACGTTGAGGGCGACGATCCCGGCCAGAAGGACGCCGAGGACGGCGATCCAGGCGCGACCCCGGGTCATCCGCACCATCAGGCTCGAGTCGGGCAGCTGGCCGACGGCGACGGCGGTGCGGCCAGCGACGACCGCGAGCTTGGGCGTCGTGCGCTGTGGAGCGCGCGCGGGCGCGCGGCGGGCCGGCGCCTTCGCCGGCGCGGCGACCGCCCGAGCGCGCGTCGGCTTGCGAGCCGGTTGACGCGCGGGTGATTTCCGTTTCGGCGGCGGCGTCGTCCGCGAGGGCGCCGGCGCCGGCGCGGTCCTGCGGGCGGGGGCGGCGACGGCCATCAGCCCGCCTCCCCAGCGGTTTGCGCCTCGGCGATCTTCCGGGCGGCGCGCAGGTGTGCCGAGCGCGAGCGCGGGTTCCGCTCCGCCTCCTCCGGACTCGGCGAGATCGCCCGCCGCGTCAACAGCTCCGCCTCCGGCTCGTGGCCGCAGACGCAGACCGGGATCTCCGGCGGGCAGACGCAGCCGCGCGCCTTGGCCGCGAGGAACTGCTTCACCGGCCGGTCCTCGAGCGAGTGGAAGGAGATCGCGGCGAAGCGGCCGCCGACCTTCAGCCGCGACCAGGCCAGCGGCAGCGCCTCCTCCAGCGCCTCTAGCTCGCCGTTGACGGCGATCCGGATCGCCTGGAAGCTGCGCTTTGCGGGATGGCCACCGCCGAACCGCGCCGAGGCGGGCATCCCCGCCTTGATCGCTTCGACCAGCTCGGCCGTGGTCGAGAGCGGCCGGCGGCGGACGATCTCGCGGGCGATCCCGCCGGCGTGGCGCTCCTCACCGAAGCGGCGCAGGACCTGGGCGATCCGCGCCTCGGGCCACTCGTTGACGAGGTCCGCCGCAGTGAACTTCTGCCGCGTGTCCATCCGCATGTCGAGCGGCGCGTCGTAGGAATAGGAGAAGCCGCGCTCGCGCGCGTCGACTTGCATCGAGGACATCCCCAGATCCATGTAGACCATGTCTGGGCGTATCCCTTCGCCTCCCAAAGCGCGAAGTCCTGCCGCGAAGTCGGCTGAGACGAAGAGGGTGCGGCACGGCGCTTGGGTGGCGAAGCGGGCGAAGCGCTCCTCCGCGGCGGGGTCGCGGTCGATCCCGATCAGCGTCCCCTCGGGCCCGATCAGCTCGGCGACCCGGCGCGCGTGCCCGCCGGCGCCGAAGGTGCAGTCGACCGCCGTCTGCCCCGGCTCCGGTGCCAGCAGCGAGACCAGCTCCGGCGCGAGGACGGGATCGTGCTCGCTCATGACGACCTCCAGCGGTCGCGGCACCGGCCGCGGGACGGCGTAGCCGCCGCTCGGCGCCTGGGTGTATGCGGTTGCCCTCGCATTCAGTCTCATGATCACGCGGTCCCGGCGGAAGCCAGCCCCTCGGCGATCTCGGGGGCGGCGGCGTCGAGCTCTTCCTCCTGCTTGGCCCAGGCCTCGGCGTTCCAGATCTCCAGATACTCGCCGGCGCCGATCACGACGCAGTTGCCGTCGAGGCCGGCGTGCTCGATCAGCGGCCTGGGGATGCGGATGCGGCCGGCCGAGTCGAGCTTCTCGTCGAAGGAGCCGCCGTGGAAGCGGCGGCGCAGCTGGCGCGCGTCGCGCCCGAAGGGGCTGTGCGGCGAGAGGAAGCGGTCGGAGAGCTGCTCGAACTCGCTGGTCGTATGGACCCAGACGCAGGGGTCGAAGCCTTTGGAGAGAACGATTCCGTCAGCCAGCGGCGCCCGAAAGCGAGACGGGACCGTGAGGCGGTCCTTGGAATCGAGACTGTGCTCGTAGAGACCCCTGAACGCCACTGTCGGCGAGTCCTTTCTGAGCGGGAGGCCGGAAAAGAGTTGGACCGGAGTGATGAGGTGGGAGGAGCCTCACCACCCCGGTCCTGGGCTTCAACTCGATCGCCACAATAACCCACTCTCCCCCACTTTGCAACACGACCCCCCTCTGCAACCCCATTTGCATCCGCCTTGGCGGCAGGTAGGTTGAGCCCGTGGGGACGCCGGAGCAGACCGAACCCGCCGTCGAGGAAGCCGTCCAGACGGGAATTCCCGACGACGCCAACGACCTCCGCGGCTACCACTTCAGCCGCCTGATGCGGACGCCGCTGACCCTGATCCTGCTCGGGTTGCTGGCGCTGATCGCCGGCGTCGCCTGCGCGATCGCGGTCGGCCCCGGGGTCGGCGCCCTGGCCGCGGTCGGCGTCCTCTTGATCGGCGTCGTCGTCGTCCTCGTCATCGCCGACTCGAAGGCGGCCAGCGACTTCTTCGAGGTATACGCGGAGCAGCGGGGGATGACCCTGATCCACGAGCGCGGCCGGCTGCCGCAGGCGACGCCGCTGCTGCGAAAGGGCGACGATCGCTACACCGAGCGCAGCCTGCTCGGACCGCTGGCCGAGGGCTTCGAGGGCACCCTCGCCCTCTACACCTACGAGGAGGAGACGACCGACAGCGACGGCGACCGCCAGACCAACTACTACCGGTACACGGTCGGCGTCGTCGACGTCCCCGACTGCGCCGGCTTCGTCCCCGAGCTCTACTGCCAGCGCAAGTTCGGCCTGCGGGCGCTGGAGAAGTTCGAGGACGCCTTCCGCGGCGAGAAACAGCGGGTTGCGCTGGAGAGCGAAGCCCTTCACGACAAGTACGAGATCTTCGCCCTCGACGGGCAGGACCCCAACCGTCTGCGCCAGCTCTTCTCCCCCACCTTCATCGTCTGGCTGACCGACTCCGCCCCCGAGAAGTTCGCCTTCGAGCTCGTCGACGGCACCCTCTGCTGCTACGTCAGCGGTCATAAGGAGAAGGCCGCCGAGCTCGACGCGATCGCCGCCGCCACCGGCGCCGTCGCGAAACGCCTGCGCGAGGAGGCGCTCGAGTAACGCCCCTCAGAAGCCGGCGAGCAGGGTCTCGGCGTTGGCGATCAGGGCGGCGGCGATCATCAGCAGGACCGAGGGGACGAGGACGAGGGCGACGACGAGCTGGATTTTCGGCGCGGCGCGAGCCGCGCGCTCCTCGATCGAGCGGCGGCTGTCGCGGCGCATGGCGCCGGCCTGGCGGCGGAGCTGGTCGGCGAGCGGCGAGCCGTAGCGCCGGGATCGTTCGATCGCGGCGACGAGGCCGGCCAGCTCGCTGCCCGGGACCCGCGCGCGAAGCGAAGCCAGGGCGGCGCCCAGCGGGACCCCGCAGGAGAGCTCGGCGACGGTCAGGCGCATCTCCTCCGCCAGTGGCCCCTCCCCCGCCCGCGCCAGCTGTTCGATCCCTGCCGCCGGTCCGCGGCCGGTGCCGGCATTGACGGCGAGCAGGTCGAGGGCGTCGGGGAGCGCGGCGAGGAGGCGGCGCTGACGCCGCCGAGCCCGACGCTCTAGGAGGGCATCGGGAGCGATGAACCCGGCGGCGGCCAACGCCAGGAGGACGATCAGGCCGGTACGCCCGGGGGCGGCCGGCGCCGCGACCAGACCCAGTCCTCCGCCCACCATCGCTCCCAGCAGCTTCCGCACCCGCAGGGCCGGCAGCGAGAGCCGTCGTTCGAGAGCGAAGGCGAGGTGGCCGAGCGGAAGCTCCCGCGCCGCCGCAGCAGCGAGCAGGACGGCGAGCGCCGCCAGCAGGGCGGGGCCGCTCACTCGACCACCCGCGAGAGCTGGCGGATCGCGAAGAAGCCGGCGAGCTGGAGCGAGCCCGCGAGAACCAGGAGCACCGCGCTGGGCGGGGAGGCGATCAGCTTCGCCAGGAAACCGGGCTGCAGCAGCTCGGCGAAGAGGGCGCCCCCGGTCGGCATCGCCACCACCAGCAGGCCCGTGAACCGGGCCTGGGCGGTTGCCGAGCGGGCGTCCTCCGCGACCCGCTCGCGCTCGGCGGCGCCCGCCGCGAAGCGGAGCAAGAGACCGGCGAGGTCGCCGCCTGCTAGCCGCTGGCTGAGCAGCGCGGCGGCGAAGGCGTCGACCTGCTCGGAGCGCATCCGGCGCCGCCATCCCTCGACCACCTCAACGGTCGCGCCGCCGAGATCCAGCTCGGCTCCTAGCCGCGCCAGCTCCCTCGCCGGCGCGCCGTCCAGCGAATCCGCGGCCGCGGTCAGCGAGGCGCGCAGCGAGCGCCCGGCGCCGAGCGAGTCGGCGATCGCGGTGGCGACTTCCGGCAGCGAGCGCTCGACCGCCCGCCGGTAGTGTCGGCGGCGGTTGCCGATCGCCCAGCCCATCGCGGCGGGGCCGGCGACGGCCAGCGGCAGCGCCAGCGCAAACCCGCCGAGGAGCCAGCCGCCGGCGACTGCGGCCGCCGTCCCCAGCGCCGCCAGCCGCCGCCGCTCGAACCTCGAGGGCGCGTAGCCCTCCTCACCCGCCCTCCGCAGCGGCTCCAGCGCGAGCCGCAGCCAGCGCGCGGCGGCCGGGCTCGCCAGCAGGGTTTCCCGCGCCGCCAGAGCCAGCAGGCCGCCCGCGGTGGCGCCGATCAGGATCGCCGCCGTCACGGCACCTCGGCGATCTCGGTGACCCGGCGGGCGCCGTCCTGCAGCCGCCGCAGGTGGACGACGAGGTCGATGCCGCGGCGGACCTGCTCCGCCACCGCCTCATGCGGCAGGCCGAGGCCCGCCATCAGGGCGAGGGTCGCGAGCCTGGAGAGCGCGTCGGCAGGCGAATTGGCGTGCACGGTCGACAGCGACCCCTCGTGACCGGTGTTGAGCGCGGACAGGAGGTCGAGCGCCTCGGGACCGCGCACCTCCCCGATCACGATCCGGTCGGGCCGCATCCGAAGCGCGTTGCGCAGCAGGTCGCGGATCGTCACCTCGCCCCTGCCCTCGATCCCCGCCGGCCGGCTCTCCAGCCGCACCACGTGCCGCTGCTGGAGCCGCAGCTCCGCCGCGTCCTCGATCGTCACCACCCGCTCGTCCCGGCCGATGAAGCTGGAGAGGGCGTTCAGCAGCGTCGTCTTGCCGCAGCCGGTGCCGCCGCTGACGAGGATGCTGCGCCGGGAGGCGACGGCCTCCTCCAGCCGGTCGCGCTCCGCCGACGTCAGCGTCCCCATCCCGACCAGCTCGTCGGGGCCGGGGCGGCGGGCGCCGAAGCGCCTGATCGAGAGCGAGGGGCCGTCGATCGCCAACGGCGGGATCACGACGTTGACCCTGGAGCCGTCGGTGAGGCGCGCGTCGACCATCGGGCTCAGCTCGTCGACCCGCCGCCCGAGCGGGGCGAGGATCCGCTCGATCGTGTTGCGCAGCTCCTCCTCGCTCTCGAAGGCGACGTCTACCCGCTGCAGGACTCCTCCGCGCTCCACGTAGACCCGGTCCGGGCCGTTCACCATCACCTCCTCGACCGCCGGGTCGGCGAGCAGCACCTCGAGCGGGCCGAGCCCGACGCTGTCGCGGACGACCCGGGCCACGACCAGCTCGCGCTCGGCGGCGGGCAGCGTGGCGGCGTGCTCATCGACCAGGACCCGGACCGAGTCGCCCAGGCCCTCCTCGCTTCGCTTTCCGGCGGCCGCGTCCGCGCGCCGGCGCTCGACCAGCCGCCACCGCAGCGCAGCGGCGACCTCGGCGACGTCGCTCTCGCGCCGATCCATCAACCGCTCGGGATCACGGTGAGGTCGCGGGCGAAGCTCTCGGCGGCGATCAGACGGAGGGCCTGGGAGCGGGTCAGGGCCAGCGTCACGGTGGAGGTTTCCGCCGCGGCCCCTTCGCCCGCCGGCCCGATCCCCAGCAACGGCACACCCGCCGCGGCGACGTAGGTGCGGCCCGCTCCGGAGCCGGATGGTTCCGCGGTTACGACGACGTCGACCTTGGAGCCGACCGGCTGCGCGCCGTAGGCCGTCAGCGCGCCGGCGCCGTCCACCTGGATTTCCACCGGGCGGCGCCCCTCGGCCAGCGGCGTCGCCGAGCGCCGCGCTCGCGGTGGCCGCAGCTGTCCCGCGAGGAGATAGGACCCGGCCGGGACCGGGCCGGACGGCGCCAGTCCAACCGCTTCCCTCGCATCCGCCAGCGCGCCAGTCGGGGCGAATTGGACCGGCACTCGGCGGATTTCGAGACTGCTGGCGGCGGTCGCGGGATCGATCGGTTTGGCCGGGGGCAGCCCAGCCGAGGCGACGAGCACCGGCCGCAGCTGCCCGTAACCGGCGACGACTCTGTCGCCGTAGCCGTCGGCGACGGCGGCCGCGGCAGCAGCCGCCAGCAAGGCGGCGAGCGCGAACCCGATCGCCCGACCGCGGCGGCTCATCCGCTCGCCTCGGATCGCCAGCAGGGCAACTCCAGCCGCGCTTCAGCCCCACCCTCCGAACGACGCAGCTCGAACCGGCCACCGTGCGCCCTCGCCACACGCTCCACCACCCGCAGCCCATGCCCGCGGCGGTTGCGACCGCCGATCCGGGCACGCAAAGGTGGTCGCGATCGGGCATTTGCCTCGGTCCCCGCCGGGCCGCGGTCGAGGACCGCAATCAGCAGACGCCCCTCGTGCTCACCGACTCGGACAGAGACCAGCCCGCCCCCGTGCTCGATCGCGTTGCTGATCAAGTTGTCCACCGCCTGAGCGAGCTCAATCTCCTCACCTTGGACAGACGGCGAGCACACCTCCAGGTGGAGCTCTATGAGCTTGTTCGTGTGAGCGCGCCAGCGCGCCGAGGCCGCCTCGAGTAGTGGCTCCAAAGCCACCGGACTCCGCCCCGGCCTCACCTCCCGGCCGTTGATCTCGCGATCGAGCCGCTCGAGCGCCGCAGTAGCAAGAACAAGGGATGAGCGGACCGCTTCCGCCCGCGACTCCTCCTCCGGCAGCGACAGCGAGAGCGCCTGGAGTGGCCGGCGCAGCTCGTGCACCGCCTCGTTCAACGCCGAGCGCCGGCGACCCTCCCGCACCGAGAGGAACCCACCTGCGACGGCCAACGATGCCGCCATCGGTAGGCCGGCGGCGACCTGCGCAAGCTCCAGATCCACGCCTACCGCTCACCCTGCATCGACATGGAAGTTCAAGGCGCGACGCCACCGAAGTCTCCCCCCGACTCCCACCTGGAACGCGGGCAATTTCCGGCAAGAGCGGGGTTCGAGAGGCGCCCGTCGCCCCCGAAGCGGTCTCGGCCAGGCGCGTCGAAAGGACGGGCGCGAACCCTAGACCCGCGGACCTGACACTTCAGTTCCCCTATCACTCGGTGGGTTGCCGTAATGCGTTACATCAATCCAGCTCTTTAGCGCAAATTGTCTTACTCTCGACGGTCATCGACGGAGCATTTTGGAATACTTGTCCAGTAACTCGGGTGGTACTGCCACCTATCGATTCCCACCCACCCGAGGCCCCCACGAAAGGAGGTCCTCTTGCCACAGTCCCGTACTTCACCAGAGGCCATCACCCAGCAGCTTGCGAAGGCGCTGGCGCACCCGTTGCGCGTCCGCATCCTCAGCTCCCTGCACAACGGGATCTCGAGCCCCAACCAGCTTGCCCAAGAGCTCGGTGAGCCGCTCGGCAACGTCAGCTACCACGTCAAAACGCTGCTCGAATACGACTGCGTCGAGCTGGTGAAAACCGAGCCGCGGCGGGGAGCGGTCGAGCACTTCTACCGCGCCACCGATCGGGCCTTCCTCAGCGACTCCGACTGGGCGAAGATCCCGGCCTCCGCCCGCAAGGGGATCTCTGGAGCGCTGCTGGAGTCGATCGGACGCTCGGCAACCGAAGCGATGGCGGCTGGAACGATCGAGGCCCGCAGCGACTCCCACCTCACTGAGACCCCCCTGCAGCTCGACAAGAAGGGGTGGAGCGACCTCAATAAGGTCCTCGCGGACGCCGTGGTCAAGGCCGGCACGATCCAGAAGGAAGCCGCGAAGCGCCTCGCCGACAAGGACGAGGAGGCGATCTCGACCAAGCTGGCGGTCATGCACTTCGAGGTGCCGACCGCCGAGAAGCCGGCGAAGACGAAGTAGCCCGTCCAGCTCCCCCCGGCCGCGCAGGTAGGCCGGGGGCGGCTGAATACCCGCGCGCGGGTCGCCGCGCGCATTCACCCGTCGATCAGGCGGTAGCCGAATCCCCAGCAGTTGATCACGAAGCGTCCGTGCTCGGGATCGAGTTTGCGCCTGAGACGGCTCGCATGCGAGTCGAGGGTCCGGGTCTTCGACGGGCCTTTGTATCCCCAGACCGCGGTCAGCAGTTCCTCCTTCGTGAAGACCCGGGTCGGATCCGCGACGAGGGCCCGCAGCAGCGCAAACTCCTTTTTCGATAGGTGGACCGGGCGCTCGCCGACGGTGACGCTGCGGCGAATTGGGTCCAGGACCAGGTCGCCGACGCGACGGGGACCCTCGTGGCGCGCCTCGCGGCGGCGGAGGACGGCGCCGATCCGCGCCCGCAGTTCGCTGTACATGAACGGCTTCGTGACGTAGTCGTCGGCACCGGAGTCGAGGCCGCGGACCTTGTCGGTGTCGCCTGAGCGGCCGCTGAGGACGATCACCGGCAGGCGCGGGTCGAAGCGGGAGTCGAGCCCGTCGGCCTCGCGGATCTCGCGCAGGACGTCGAGGCCCGACGCATCGGGAAGGTTGAGGTCTAGGAGAAGCAGGTCGGGATGGTTGTACCTGCAGAGGCGCAGCGCATCCGAGGCACTCGGCGCCGGCATCACGCCGAAGCGGTCGGCGGCGAGGTGCTCGCAGAGCAGGTCGAGGGTGATTTCGTCGTCCTCGCAGACGACCAGGCTGGCGATCTCTTCTCTTTGGGGCAACATGCCGGTCTAAGTCGCGGGAGCGGCCGACTCTCCCCCCTTCGCCGCCGGAATCTCCAAAACCGCGCTCGCTCCGCGTTGCCAGACGACCCGGCGTGGTGGGACCCGGCGCCGGACCGAGATGACACGCCCGCTCTCATCGAGGAAGAAGAGGTCGAGCTCAAAGCGCATGCCGAAGGTATGGACGCTCGCGCAACGCGGGATCAGCAGCCCGGGTTCCGCCTCGGTTCGATTGCGCCAGGCCAGACCCAGAAGCCGGGTTCGGAAATCGTTCGCAACGGGAAAGGACCGAAGATGATCATGCATACCTCCGTAAGGCCCAGGGTCGCGATCTTCTCCCCCAACCCGATGGTCTCGGTCGCGATCGAGTCGTTCAGCGCCGATGGCGGCGACGACATCCACGTCCACCCCGCCGGCCAGGGCGTGTGGGTGGCGCGGATGGCAGCCGAGCTAGGCGCTGAACCGGTCCTCTGCGGGTTCATCGGTGGTGAGGCGGGGGCCGTCCTGCGGCCGCTGCTGGAGGAGATGCCGATCGATCTGCGCCTTGTCGAAACGACCGAGGCGAGCGGCATCTACATCCACGACCGCCGCAGCGGCGAGCGCGAGCCGGTGGCGCAGAGCGCCGCCCTGCCCGCCTCCCGCCACGAGGTCGACGATCTCTTCTCGGTCACCGTCGCCGCCGCCCTGGACTGCGACCTGCTCGCGGTCTGTGGCCCCTACCCCGACAACACCGTGCCGCTGGAGATCTACGGCAGCCTCGTCGCTGACGTGAAGGCGAACGGGGTGCCGGTGATCGTCGACCTCTCCTCGCCGCGGCTCGACAGCGCCCTGGAGGGGAAGCCGGACCTGGTCAAGATCAACGACTGGCAGATCGCCGGCTTCGTCTCGGGACCGGTCGACACCGAGGAGCGGATGCGGGCGGCGATGGAGCGGCTCACGGAGGCGGGAGCGGGCGCCGCGATCGTCACCCGCGCCGGCGATCCCGCGATCGCGATGCGCGACGGCAGCTTTTGGGAGCTGACGCCGCCGAAATTCGAGCACGGCGCCCGCGAGGGTTGCGGCGACTCGATGATGGGTGCGCTTGCGGCGACGATCGCCGCCGGGCGCGACTGGGAGGACGTGCTGCGCCTCAGCGCCGCCGCGGGCGCGACCAACTTCCTCCGCGCCGGCCTCGGCACCGGCTCCCAAACGGTGATCGAAGAGCTGGCCCCCCGAGTCCAGCTCCGCGAGCTGGGGTGATCGTTTCCACCTTTGTCCTCGCTGGAACGAGGCGAAAGGTGGAAACGATCTAGATCTTGGGCTCGTAGGGGGTCTCGACGGGGGTGCCGTTGACGATGGCGCTTGGGGCGGTTTTGGCGATCCAGTCGATGTGGGGGGCGAGGATCTCGACCTCGCGCAGGCGCTCCAGCGCCGGGGCGAGCCGCACCGGGCGGCCGCCGCGGACGCTGTGGGCGTCGCTGCCGAGGACGTGGACGAGGCCGCGGGCGGCCATCGCCAGCATCCCGTCCGCGAACCCCTCGCGGAGGAAGAAGTCGGCGGTCGCCTGGATCAGCGCCCCCTCGGCGACCAGCGCCGCCATCCGGTCGAACATGTCGGCCGAGAGGTGGCGCTCGGGATGGGCGACGATCGTGCGGTAGCCGCGGTCGGCGAGGTGGCCGACCCGCCGCAGGAGGCTGTCGTCGAGCGGCCCAGGCGCCGGCTCCAGCAGGATCCACTTCCCCTGACCCAGCGAGACCTGCGCAAGCTGCTCCGCGCTCAAGCCCTTGACCGCGGTCTCCGCCACCTCGCCGCCCTGAAGGATCCTCACCGCGATCAGCTCCTGCTCCAGCCGCGCGTTCAGACCCCGCACCCGTTCGGCCAGCTCCTCGATCCGCACGTCGTGGTCGTGGCGGATGTGCGGCGTTGCGCAAACGGCTTCGATCCCGTCCTCCTCGGCCTGGCGCGCCATCCCGACGCTGTCGCCCGCGTCGCGCGCCCCGTCGTCGATTGCGTCGAGGATGTGGCAGTGGAGGTCAATCACGGCGTCTCCCAAGCATCCTTACCCGCGGTGAGCTGAAGCAGTGCAACGGAGCGGTCAAGGTGCAACCGCGCGTTCAGCGACTGGCTCGAGCCCGCACGCCTCTACGATGATCGGCAAGATCATTGACCTGTTCGCGCCGGGCTTGCGCGAGCGGATCGGCTTCAACTCATGGACAAGAAAGCGACCCGCAGAGGCAACTACGAGTCGGGCTCCGACTACGTACTCGAGTACGGCGAGCTCCGCTTCGCCTTCAACGAGGAAGACTTCGCGCAGCGGGTCGAGCAGGCGGCGGTGAAGCTCCGCTTCGTCGACCAGGGCCTCAGCGCCGAGGAGATCGACGACCTCCTCGACCTCGCGGTCAGCGGCGAGATCGCCGAGCCCAGCTCCCGCCTCGGCGAGCACATCAACGAGAACTGGGAGGACCTGGTCGGCCCCGCCAACCGCAGCCTCGTCCACTGGATCCGCCGCCTAGTCTTCCGCGGCGCCTGGCTCGACCAGCGAGTCAAGGAGGGCGAGCTCGACGTCGTCTTCGACGAGCGCACCCAGACCTTCGGCTACGTCCAGCCGGACCGCAGCGACGAGCTGATCGAGCTCAGCAAAGAGCCGTCGTGGCGCCGGATCGCCTACAGGCGCTAAGAACGCTCTAGGGCCGCAACGACCGTAAGCGAACCGCCGCCCGTGCCACCCTGGGCGCGGCCGGCGTCGAAGAACTCCTTGGCGGCATCGGCATCGCCGTAGGCCTCGCTGAGGCGGGTGAGGGAGTCGACGAGGAGGATCACGTCGTCGCCGCCGCCGGCACGCGCCGCTGCCTGGGCGAGGGCGTCGCTGGCGTGACGGGGCTGGCCGGCGGAGACGATCTCCGCCTGCGGCGCGTCACGCTTCCAGTCGGCCAGCTCCTCGGGGCTGGGGTCAATCAGCAGGGCGATGGGATCGGGGCCCTTGGAGTCGGCGGCAAGGTCGGCGGCGACGCCGCGCAGCAGCGCGGTGCAGGCCTCGCGGCTCTCGGCGGAGAGCAGTGCCTGGCGACCGGGCTCGGGCGGCAGCAGCAGTCCCTGGAGGGTGACGCCCTGCTTGCCGCGGCGGCCGAAGCGGCGGCGCCTGCGGCGGCGCGGGCGCGGAGCCTCGGCGGCTGGCTGGGGCGCGGGTTCTGACGCCGGTTTGCGTTCTGGCGCTGGTTTGCGTTCGGGCGCCCGCTCGGGACGATCACGCCGCTCGCGTCGCGGGGAGCGCTTCGGCGCTCCCTCACCGTTGCGCTCCACCCGGCCTTTCTCGATCTCCTCGGAGACCCCCGGCGAGCCGGTGCGTCGACGGCGGCGGCGCGGTCGCCCTCCGGCCCCTTCGCCCTCGGTGTCCCGAGAGGCGGGAGCCTGGGCCGCGCCCCCGCCGGTCCCTTCGGCGAGCTGGTCGATCAGCTCAGCCTTGGTCAGCATCCGGTACCTGGGCACGCCAGCCTCGGCGGCAAGCAGATACAGGTCGGACAGGTGCTTGTTCTCCAGCTCGGCCTTGTTCATCGAGGCCGCAGGTTATTCGACCCGCGCCCCCGGGTGCGTCAGGCGGCGCTGCCGAGCGCGGCGGCGGGGTCGGTCCCCTCCTCCGCGGCCACCTCGAGCCAGGCCTCCGCCTCGCGGGTGCGGCGGCGCCGCGACCAGCCGAGCTCGGCCCCGAGCGCCTCGGCGACCGGCCGCACCGCCTTCGCCGTACGCAGGGCCGGCGCGGCCAGGATCCCCAGCCGGGTGCGGCGCAGCATTACGTCGGCAACGCTGCGCGCCTGCTCGACGCGAGCCGCCAGAGCGACCTCTGCGAGCAGGTCGGGACGGCCGGGGACAATCGGCTGGGCGAGCTTCGAATCGGCACGAGCGATGTCGAGGACCTTGCGGGCGGCGTGGCCGTAGCGGAAGGCGAGCTGCTCGGTCGCCTCCCGCCCCACCCCCTCCGGCGCGTCGAGGTCGCCCGGCCGCGCCTCCATCCCCAGCGGGATCTCGTCGGTGTGACAGGGTGCCTCCCGCCCTCCCTGCTCGACCAGGCGGTCGACCGTCTGCTTCGCCATCCGCCGCCAGGTCGTCAACTTCCCGCCGGTGATCGTCAGCATTCCGGAGGACGTCTCATAGAGCTCGGCTTTGCGGGAGATGTCGACTGACTTGCGCGGGTCGCCGGTCGAGATCAGCGGTCGCACCCCCGCGTAGGCGCCGACCAGGTTCGACTCGCCGACCGAAGTCCCGAAGAAGTCGTTGACCGCGTCGAGCAGGTAGGCGATGTCGTCCGCGGCCGGGCGCGGGTGTGTGATGTCGCCGTCGAAATCGTTGTCGGTGGTGCCGACCAGGGTGCGGCCGTACCAGGGCAGGGAGAAGATCATCCGCCCCTCGCCGGCGGGGACGATGCAGGCGGCCTTGCCCATCGGCATGTCATCCGAGTCGATCAGCAGGTGGGTGCCGCGGCTGGGGGCGATCCGCGGCACGTCCTCCTCGCCCAGCAGCTCCTCCGGCCGGATCCGGTCGGCGAAGACGCCGGTGGCGTTGACGACATGGTCGGCGTCGACCTCGATCCTCTCCCCCGACTCCTCCTCGACGAAGGCGACGCCGGTCGCCTTGCCGTTCCGGGAGAGGACCTCGGTCACCTCGGCTCCATTCAGCATCACCGCCCCGAACCGCTCGGCCTCGCCGAGGATGGTGAGGACGAGGCGGACGTCGTCGGTTTGGCAGTCGTAGAAGAGGTAGGCATCACGCGGGTCACGGGCGGCGAGAGCCGGCACCAGCTCCAGCACCTCATCGCGGTCGATCGTGCGGTGGCGGTTGGGCGACCAGTACTCCTCGTCGGGGGCGGTTCGGCGCTCACGGCGGCCGCGGCCAGCGCGCGTGGTCGCCATCACGTCGTACATGTTGAGACCGAGCCCGAGTTTGCGGTCGCGACGCTCCTCGCCGAGGGCGGCGACGAGGAACGGGGTCGGGTAGACCAGGTGCGGCGCCAGCCGCACCATCAACTGGCGCTCGAGCAGCGCCTCGCGGACCAGGCCGAGGTCGAAGTTCTGCAGGTAGCGGAGGCCGCCGTGGACCATCTTCGAGGAGCGGCTGGAGGTGCCGACGGCGTAGTCGCCGCGCTCCAGAAGGGCGACCGAGTAGCCGCGCGAGGCGGCGTCGAGGGCGACGCCGGCGCCGGTGATGCCGCCGCCGATCACCACCACCTCGAAGTGCTTCCCGGCGATCTCCTCGATGGCGCGGGCGCGGCTCAGCATCAGTCCAGGTAGGTCGCGGTGCGATCGGCGCCTGGCCGTTCGGGCGGCGGCTTCTCCTGGCGCGGATGGCCGAGGTGGAGGAGGCCGACGAAGCGCTCCTCGTCGGGGAGGCCGACCGCGGCGCGGCCCTCGTCGCTGCGCAGCAAGCCCGGAGTGCGCCAGTAGCCGGCGAGGCCGCGGGCGTGGGCGGCGAGGAGGACAATGTAGGAGGCGGCGGCGGTCGCGTGCAGGTCCTCTTCCTCTTCGACCGGGTCACCGCTGAGCACGCAGGAGACGACGATCAGGGTCGGCGCCCGATCGAGCTTCGCCGCTCCCTCCGGCCCTGCCACCTCCTTCAGGAGGCGCAGCGTCTCCGGTCCCACCACCCGGAAGCGCCAGGGAACGGTGAGGTTGTGGTTGGGCGCCCAGCTCGCCAGCTCCAGCAGCTCATCGATCTGCTCACGCGGTAGGGGCTCCGGGCCGAAGGCCTTGTGCGTGCGCCGCGTGCGAATCGCGGTCTCGACGTCCATACGCCGAGGGTATAGCTAGAAGGCGTTCGCTCCGGCGATCGCCGCGCAGCCGGTGACAATGGCGCCGGCCATAGTCATGAAGCCCTGAAGCATCAAGCGGTTCGTCGCCTTGTTGTCGTCATGCAGCTCCCTGAGGGCCACGCGTAATTCCTTGACGTCCTCGCGAACGAGGGCGACCTCATTGTTGACCTGATCGAAGCGTTCGTCCATCCGCTTGTTCACGTCATCGAAGCGTTCGTCCATCCGCTTGTCGACGTCGTCGAAGCGCTGGTTCATCGACTCCTTGAGATCGTCGAGGCGCTCGTCGGTCCAGCTCTCCCTTGCCATCACAGCCATGATCCTACCGTAATGATCTGTCTGTAACGAAACAAGACCTGGAAGTGCCAAGTTTGAACCGATTTTGTGACGAAACGGCGGCCTACAGGCCGTAGCGCCAGCGCATCCAGCCGCGGTGACCGGCGAGGCCCAGCGCGAAGAGAAGGCAGCCGGCGAGGAGGCCGAGGATGATCGCGCCGGCGGTACTGCTGTTCGAACCGTCGCTCGTCTCGGCGGCCTGCTCGCCCGATGCCTGCGACGGCGGGGTCTCGGGAGCGGCGCCGGGTTCTCCCTCGGGGGCGCCGTCGCCGGAGAAGAACTCCGGCAGGGTGGCGGGCGACTTGCCGCCGGGAGCCGCGCCGCCGCCAGACGCGGAACCGCCTTTGCCGCCGCCGGCGGATCCCCCCGATGAAGGAGATACGCCGCCGGGGTCAGTGCCGTCTGGTTCGAACGAGGGGAGCGAGGTAGCCGGTTCGACCGCGGGCGAGGTGTCCTCGGACGAGGACTCCGCCTTCTTCGGCTTCGGCTCGCGCGGGGGAGCCGAGATTGGCAGGTGGTGGCCGGAGAGGGCGACGAGAACCTCCGCCGTCACCCAGACCGGGGAGCCATCGACGTTCCGTGCCTGCAGGAAGTGGCCGTCGCCCGCCTGCAGTTCCCGCAGGAAGGTGAAGGAGCTTTTGCCAGGACCGAAGCCCGCGGGGTCCTTGCCCGCGGCAAGGAGACCCTGACTTACCCAGGAGGTTGCCTGCGCGTTGGCGGAGAGGGTCCTGCCGGGGGCAAAGCCGCCGTTCGGGCGCTTTTCCTTCCGCAGGTAGGCGAGGGCGCGGCCGCTGGCTCTCGAGCCGGGCGTCAGGACCTGGAGCACCGCTGCGGTGATGTCGGCCGTGCTGACCTGGCCGGGCTCGTTTCCCCAGCCGCCATCCTGCCCCTGCACGTTGCGCAGCCAGTCGACGGTCTTGGCGGCCGCGTCGTTGGCGCCAGCCGCGCGGAGCGCGAGGACGGCATAGGCGCTGGTGGCGGGCCAGCCCTGGTAGGAGCCGCTCTCGCGGCGCTGCGCGAGCAACCGCGCG
>DASSVR010000103.1:0-41595 GCA_035705945.1 Solirubrobacterales bacterium | reverse complement strand
GGATCCGGCCGCACCCGGCGGCGCGCGATTCGGTGCCGATCTACACCGCAGGGGTGCAGGGGGGGATGTGCCGGATGGCGGGTGACGTCGCCGACGGCCTGATTGGCCACCCGATCCAGAGCCTGCGCTGGATCGACGAGGTGGTCGTGCCGGCCTTCGAGGAGGGCGTGCGTCGTTCCGGCCGCGACCGCGCGAGCTTCGACTACCTGCCGACCGTCTGCTGCGCGATCGACGAGGACGAGGGGCGGGCGATCGAGATGGCGCGCCGCACGATCTCCTTCTACGCGACGGTGAAGACCTACATGCCGCTTTGGGAACTGCACGGCTTCGGCGAGAACGCGGTCGCCGCCGGCGAGGCCTTCCGCCGCGGCGACCTAGCCGCCGTCCCGGCCGCGATCAGCGACGAGATGGTCGAGGCCTACTGCGCCGCCGGCCCGCTCGACAAGGTCCGCGCCCGCGTCGAGGCCACCGCCGAGCGTGCCGACGGCCTCTTCCTCACCCCGCCCACCTACTTCATCTCCCCCGAGGAGCTGAGCGAGTACCAGAACCGCATCATCGACGCCTTCGGCCCGGCGGCCTGAACGCCGAGTCCGCGAAAACCATCCTTGGGGGACGGTTTTTGCGGACTCGCGGAGCGGCAGCCGCTCCCGGCTCCTCCCTACGGGCAGACGACTACCAGGTGGAAGTCGGCGTCCTCGTTGGCTCCGTCTTTGTCGCGGGTGCGGACCTCGATCGCGTTCGGGTTGGCGGCCGAGTTGTTGGTCTGCGCGTAGCCCGAGTTCGGCACGGAGGTGCCGGCGTTGTTGCGGCCGGCGACGTTTGCGCAGCCGGAGACGTTGAAGGGGAAGGTGACCGTCACCGCGCCGCCGCCCTCGACCGCCGTGATGTTGGGGCCGCTGCCGCGGGCGAGCGCCGCGTTGCCGGGACTCGCCGGGTTGTTGACGACCGCCCAGAAGGTGTGGGTGGCGACCTTCGCCATCGGCACGGTCCCGAGCTTGTTGTTGTTGATCTGGAATCCCGTGAGGGTGTCCTTCTTCAGCTTGCCGCCGCCGATCGTCTGCTTCTTGATCGCGCCGCCGTTGATCGTCTGCGCCGCGTAGGCGGTTCCCGCTAGGGCGACGATCAGGGCGACCACCGCGACGACCATCGCCGGGGACGGGCGCCTCTTCGAAAGCATGCTCATCTCCACTCCCTCCAGTTGTGCGCGTACCTGAAATCAAGTAACCCGCCGCGCGACGGGTCGCTGCGGTCCGACCTACCCAGGGAGGGCGGCGACGAAGCGCTCGAAGGCGGCCATATCGGTGACCGCCGGGCCGTGTCCGGGGAGGATCAGGGAGGGGGCCAGCTCGGCCAGCTTGCGGATCGAGCGCCTGTTCTCGGCCACGTCGTAGGTGAAGATCTGCGGCGGCTCCTTGATCCCGGGCAGGCCGGTCGCGTAGCTCATGTTGCGGATCACGTCGCCGCAGATCGCGACCCGGTCGCTCTCGCGGAAGAAGACGAGGTGGCCGCGCGAGTGGCCCGGGGTGTGGACGGCGCGGAAGCCGGCGATCTCGTCGCCGTCCTGAAGGACGCGGTCGACCGGGTGGGGCGGCCCCTGCCAGATCGAGGCGACGATGCGGTTGACGGGGTTCGTCTGAGCCGCCTCCTGAACCGGCCGCCGGCCCTCCATCGCGTCGACGTCGTCGGCGTGGCAGGCGAGGGGTACGCCGCGGGCCTCGCAGACGGCCTTGGCCGCTCCCTGGTGGTCGGGGTGGACGTGGGTGAGGGCGAGCATCGAGATCTCCTGCCCCTCGAGCTCGGCGAAGATCCGCCTCCGGTCCCAAGTGCGGCCGGCGTCGATGAGGACGTCCTCGGCGAGGTAGACGTTGATCGTCGGCGCCGGGAACTCCTTCAGGCGCCAGACGCCGGGGGCCAGGTACTTCAATGCGAGATCCCGAGGGTGTTCCTGGGCTCGCCGCTGTGCTCAGCGAGGCTCTCCAGACGGGCGATCTGGCGCTCACCTTCCAACCGCGCCGGATGGTCCGCAGGCAGCGCCTCGATCAGGCGGCGGATCCGGTTGCGGACCTGGAGGGCAAAGTGAGGGGTAACGGGACCGGCGAGGGCGCGGACGTCCTCGGCGGTGATCTCCTTGGTCCCTTCCAGCAGGACTGGGTTCTCGGCTTCGCTCATTCTCCACCCCCGATCTTCGCAAGCTCGGCCAGCTCGTTGATTTCCGCCTGCTGCTCGACCCCGATCGCCTCCTGGTCGCCGATCACCCAGACGTGGTTGTAGAAGGCGCGGGTCGGGTCGGTGGTGTAGCCGGGCTTCACGTCGAGGAAGTAGTCGCGGAGCGGAGCCGGCAGCCTACCGGCGTCGTCGGTGAGTAGCAGCGGTCCCCAGGTGCCGGCGGCGGAGAGGGGCGCCGCCGCGGCCGCGTCGGTGGGAGAGTCGCTGCGGGCGAGGACAAATCCGTGGCCGGGGTCGTTGACGTCCCAGCCGAAGTCGCCGTCGTCATAGCGCGCCAGGGCGAGGGCGTTCGCGACTGGATCCTTGCCGGCGATCCGCTCGACCCGCTTCGCGATCTGCTCGATTTCCAGGACGACGTCGGAGGAGATCGCCGAAGCGGGGCCGAGCACATAGACGGGGACTTTCGGGTGCGCTTCCAGCAGCTTCGCCGTCGGCTGCGGAAGCTCGTCGCGACCCGTATAGAGGACAGGGTCGCCGGAGCGCGCCGCCCACGCGGCGGCGGGCATCGCGAAGTCCGGTCGGTCGCTAGAGGCGATCACGATGTGGTCGGGCGGCTCGCCGGCGAGCCGTTCCCGCAGCGTCGCGATCTGGGCGGCGGTCCTCGCTGGGTCCCCGGCGTCGATCGGCGCCGCCTTGCCCGGATAGTCAAGCGTCCCGACGGCGAAGAGCGAGGCGTTGCCGGTCTGGTCGCTGCCGCTCGGGTCAAGCGCCGCGAGCGCCTCGGCAGAGACCTCCGGCATCTCCTCAGAGTTGGAGAAGAGGATTGGGGCGCGGACCGGAGGCGCCATCAGGACGGCGGCCGCGATTGCCCCCGCCCAGTCTTCCTCCCCGACCAGGGTGACGGCGGCCGGGCGCTGGGAGGGGGTGGTGGAGGGGAACACCGCGAGCGCCGCCGCGGCGGCGTTGGACATTGGCTCCGAACCGCCGATGCGGGTCGTGTTGTCGGTCGCGAATGCCGGATATCCGAGCTCTTCGGCGGTCTGCGAGGCCGGCGCCTCGTCCGCCGAGGTCTCGGCGACCGCGGCCGGCGCGGGCGCCGTCGCAGTGTCGCTCTCCTCATTGCTGCCGGTGCCGAAGGCGATCGCGGCGACGATGAAGACGAGCGCGAGGGCGACGAGCCCGCCCAGCAGCTTCGACGGAATCGGCTTCGATTCACGCTCAGCGTTCGTCCTTTTTCGCCCTCTCGGCCACAAAGGACGAACGCCGCGGGGATTGGGTTGGCTCTCCGTCTCCTTTACCTGCGTCTCTGGTTTCTCCAGCGCCTCCCCTTGAGGCGCCGGCACGTCGGCGTTGATCGGCCGCTTCGGAATCACGGCCGGAAACGTACCGAGCGGTCGGGAGGCGAAGGAGTAGAGTTCCCGAACGACTGGCTGACTGACCAGTCAATCGGTAGGCGCAGAGAGGACGAGATGGATTTCGCATTCAACGATGAGCAGAAGGAGTTCAAGGCGCGCTGCCGCGAGTTCGCCCGCGAGGTGATCCGGCCGGCCGCCCGCAAGCACGACGAAGAGGAGAGCACCCCCTGGGAGGTGATCAAGGAGGCGCGCCGGCAGGGCTTCGGCGGGCTCGAGGCGATTCAGCGCAATGCCTCCGACCCCGAGGGTCAGCTGCAGGTGATCTCGGCCGAAGAGTTCCACTGGGGCTGCGCCGGGATCGCGCTCGCGATCAGCGGCTCCGGGCTGGCCGCCGCCGGGATCGCCGCCTCCGGTACTCCCGAGCAGATCAGCCGCTGGGTCCCGGAGTGCTTCGGCGCGGGCGAAGAGATGAAGCTCGGCGCCTACGCGGTGACCGAGCCGCAGGCCGGGTCCGACGTCAAGAGCCTGAAGACGACCGCCAGGCGCGACGGCGACGAGTGGGTCCTCAACGGGACCAAGGTCTTCATCACCAACGGCGGCATCGCCGACGTCACCGTCGTCGTCGCCACCGTCGACCCAACGCTGGGCACCCGCGGACAGGCTTCCTTCGTCGTCCCCAAGGACACCCCCGGCCTCGCCCAGGGCAAGAAGGAGAGCAAGCTCGGGATCCGCGCTTCCCACACCGCCGAGGTCGTCCTCGACGACTGCCGCATCCCCGTCGACCACTTGCTCGGAGGCGAGGAGAAGCTCGAGCGCAAGCTGCAGCGCGGGCGCGAAGGCAAGAAATCGCGCGGCGCCGACGCCCTTGCGACCTTTGAGATCACGCGGCCGCTGGTCGGCGCCTCTGCATTGGGGATCGCCCAGGCCGCCTACGAGTGGACCCTCGAGTACCTCGACGGCCAGAGCGAAGGCGGCGTGCCGCTGCTGAACACGCAGCGGGTCCAGCAGACCCTGGCCGACGTCGCCACCGAGATCGAGGCGGCGCGGCTGCTCGTCCAGCGGGCCGCCTGGATGGGCCGCAACGGGGTGCCGATGACCGGCGGCCAGGGGTCGATGTCGAAGCTGAAGGCGGGCGACGTCACGATGTGGGCGACGACGACGCTGATGGACCTGGTCGGCCCCTTCGCGCAGAGCTCCGAGTGCCCGCTGGAGAAGTGGTTCCGCGACGCCAAGATCTACCAGCTGTTCGAGGGCACCGCCGAGATCCAGCGGATGGTCATCTCCCGCATGCAGGCTCGCGAATACGCTGAGCGCCTCGGCTATGCCGCCGAAGTCGCGGAGGAGGCGGCGAAGAAGGAGCCCGTGGCCGCGTAAGCTCGATCCGTGCACGGGCCGGGCGGTCATAGCCACGCTCTGGAGGCCCGCCGGGACGACAGCCGGCGGCGGCTGTGGTGGGCGCTGGGGATCAACCTCGTCCTGCTCCTCGCCGAGGCTGTGGGCGGGATCCTCACCGGCTCGCTTGCGGTGCTCGCCGATGCCGGCCACCTGCTCTCCGACGTGGGCTCAATCACCCTGGCGCTAATCGCGGCCCGCCTAGCCTCGCTCCCCGCCGCCGGCCGTCGCACCTTCGGCTACCAGCGCTCGGAGGTGCTGGCGGCACTCGTCAACGGGCTGCTCCTGGTCGCGGTCAGTATCGCGATCGCGGTCGCCGCGGTGGGGCGCTTCTCCGACCCGCCCGAGATCGACGGATGGGGCGTGCTCGCGCTCGGCCTCGTCGGCCTCGCCGGCAACCTCATTGCCACCGTCGTCCTCGCTGGTGGCCAGCGCGAGGACATCAATCTGGAGGGCGCCCTGCGGCACTCCGCGGCCGACGCACTCGGCTCCATCGGGGTGGTCGTTGCCGGCGCCGTCGTCCTGCTCGGCGGCTCGCCGATCGTCGACCCGATCGTCGGCCTGCTGATCGCCGTTCTCATCCTCGTCTCCTCCTGGCGGCTGATCAGGGAGCCGGTCGACGTGCTGATGGAGGCGGCGCCGGTTGGGCTCGACGTGGAGGCGATCGGAGAGGCGATCTGCCGTGAGGAGGGGGTGCGCTCGGTCCACGACCTCCACGTCTGGACGGTGACCGCCGGCTTTGGCGCGATCGCCGCCCACGTCGTCGTGGCGGCCGGCTCGGACCGCGACCTGATCCGCCGCCGCCTCGAGTTGACCCTGCGCGAGGGCTATGGGATAGAGCACACGACCCTGCAGATGGAGGAGGAGGCTGAGCAGGGGCTCCTCCACGTCGAGAACGCCGCCGATCGCTGAAATCTCGACTACTTAATATTCGTAGTTTAAAGGTCCAAAGGGTTTACACCGGAGGTGGCGAGCGGGTAAGGCATGCGGGGATGGTGCGCCAGGCGCGTCTTTACTTCGTCAGCGCGATGTCGGGGGCGTCGCTGATCGCCGCTGCGATCGTGGCATTCGTGCTGCTCGTCTCCGCGCAGGTCTTCAGCGACTGGCCAATCGCCGGCTTGGTCGGCGGCGACGACAAGGCAGCTGTCTCGACCGGCGGTCCGGCGGGCGCCGGCGCAGACGCTGCGGCGGGGCCGGGCGCCGGGGCGAAAGCGGGCGGCGCCGGCGCCACCGCGGACGGCGGCGCGGGCGGGGGAGACCTGACCGCCCAGGGTCCCGGCGGTGCGGCTGGGGGCCCGGCCGGCAACGGCGCCGGCGGGGGCGCGGAAAGCCCCGGCGGGGGCGGCGGCTTCAGCCCCGCGAGCCCGGGCGGCTCCGGCACCGCCTCGGGCAGCGAAGGCGGAGGTGGTGGTACCGGCTCGACTTCCGGGCAGGTCGCCGGAACCGTCAACGAAACCGTGAACGAAGTCGACGAAACGGTGACCGGGGGCGCGCTGGGCGAAAGCGGCGTCACCGGAGTGACCGAAGAAGTCGTCAACGGGGTAGCCGGCCCCGAATCGCCAGTCGGCAAAGCCACTGAAGAAGCAACCGGCGCGGTCGGCGGCATCGTCGGCGGCAAATAGCCGTCCGCCGAGCCGGCTTTCCGCCTGCTGACGGTCCAATCGTCAAAATGCCCGTCCTATGGCCGAGCGCGCGCAGACGGGGTCAGTGGCGAGCGGAGACCCGATCGAGGGCTCGGCCGTCTTTCCGCGGGGGAGTCGGGTCAACCCCGGGGGGCACCTGGAGATCGCCGGCTGCGACGCGGTCGAGCTGGCCGAAGAGTTCGGCACCCCCACCTACTTCTATGCCGAGGACGACATGCGCGACCGTTCCCGCGCCTACCGCGCCGCGTTCGAGCGCCGCACCGACGACTTCGAGGTCCTCTTCGCCAGCAAGTCGCTGCCCTGCACCGCCGCTTACCGGCTCTTCGCCGAGGAGGGGCTCTCGGTCGACGTCGCCTCCGGCGGCGAGTTGCACATGGCGCTGCGGGCCGGCTTCGACCCCGCGCGAATCCACATGCACGGCAACAACAAGTCCGACGAGGAGATCCTTTTCGCCGCCCGCGCCGGGATCGGCCACCTGATCCTCGACTCCTTTGACGAGATCGAGCGCTGCGAGCGGCTGCTCGACGAACCGCGGCGAGTGCTGATCCGGGTCACCCCGGGGATCAAGCCCTCGACCCATGACTACATCACCACCGGGCAGCTCGACTCGAAGTTCGGCTTCGGCCTCGAGGACGGTCTGGCGGCGCGGGCGATCGAGCGGGTGCTCGCCTCCGACAAGCTGGAGCTGGTCGGGCTGCACGCCCACATCGGCTCGCAGATCTTCGAGCTCGAGCCCTACACGCTGGCGATCCAGGCGCTCGGCGAGCTGGCCGGCGACTGGTGCCGCGTCGTCAACGTCGGCGGCGGCCTAGGCGTCGCCTACACGGCCGAGGACGAGCCCCCCTCGATCGACGCCTACGTCGAGGTCAAGGTCGCGGGGGTGGCGCGGGTCTTCGGCGAGGGTGTGCGGATCCTGGTCGAGCCGGGCCGTTCGCTCGTCGCCAACGCCGGCCTCACCACCTACCGGGTCGGGACCGTCAAGGAGATCCCCGGCGTCCGCACCTACGTCGCGGTCGACGGCGGCATGTCCGACAACCTGCGGCCGATGCTCTACGGCTCCCGCTACGAAGCGCTGATCGCCGACCGCGCCGCCGCCGCGCCGGACACTCTGGTGACGATCGCCGGCATGCACTGCGAGTCGGGCGACGTGATCGTCCGTGACACGATGCTGGCGGAGCCGGCGGTCGGCGACGTCCTCGTCACGCCCGCCACCGGCGCTTACGGTTACGCGATGGCGAACAACTACAACGGCGTGCCGCGCCCGCCGGTGGTCTTCTGCCGCGACGGCGAGGCGCGGGTGGTCGTGCGGCGAGAGACCTACGAGGACCTGACGGCGAGGGACGTCTAGCGCCGTGGCCTCCGAGGGCTCCAAACCGGTCCGCATCGGGCTGCTGGGACGCGGCACGGTCGGCGCCGCCTTCGCCGAGCTGCTGGCGGAGCGGGCCGACGCGGTCGAGGCGGCGACCGGGCGGCGGCCGGAAGTCTGCGGCGTGCTGACCCGGGACGAGGGGGACTTCGAGTCGATCTTCGCCGGCTCTGACCTGATCGTCGAGCTGATCGGGGGGACCGACCCGGCCCGGGAGCACGTGCTGCAGGCGCTGCGCGCGGGCAAGCCGGTCGTCACCGCCAACAAGCAGCTGCTCGCCCAACACGGCGACGAGCTCTTCGCGGTCGCGCGCGAGGCGGGGGTCCAGCTCCGCTTCGAGGCGGCGGTGGCGGCGGTGATCCCGATCGTCCGCACGATCCAGGAGAGCTTCGGCGTCACCGAGATCGCCAAGGTCTTCGGGATCGTCAACGGCACCACCAACTTCATCCTCACCGAGATGGCGGCGACCGGCGCCGGCTACGACGAGGTGCTGGCGCGGGCGCAGGAGCTGGGGTACGCCGAGGCGGATCCGTCCGACGACGTCAGCGGTGCCGACGCCGCGGCGAAGATGGCGATCCTCGCCCGCCTCGCCTTCCACACCCCGGTCAAGCTCGGCGAGGTCGCCTACGAGGGGATCGAGACGATCCAGCCCGACGACCTCGCCTACGCGAAGGAGCTGGGCCTGTCGCTGAAGCTGCTCGGCGTAGCCGAACGCCGCGACGGCGGCGTCAGCGTCCGCGTCTTTCCCTGCTTCCTCTACCCGGGGCACCCGCTGGCGCCGATCGAGGGGCCGTTCAACGCGGTGATGGTCGAGGCGCCGGCGATCACCGAGGTGACGATGTCGGGCCCGGGGGCGGGCGGCCTGCAGACCGCCTCGGCGGTCCTCGGCGACGTCGTCTCGATCCTCGCCGGCGACGCGCCGGTGCACGAGACCCGGGTCGAGCTGCCGATCGTCAGAGACGTCAGCTCCTCCTTCTACCTGCACCTCGAGGTCGCCGATCGGCCCGGGGTGCTGGCGGCGATCGCCACGGTTCTCGGCCAGCACGAGATCTCGGTCAAGAGCGTGGTGCAGCGCGGCTTCGGCGACGAGGCGCGACTGGTGATGGTGATCCACGAGTGCCTCGAGTCGCGCTTCGCCTCGGCGGTGGAAGAGCTTGCCGGGCTCGACGACCTGCGCGCCCCGCCGCGCTCGATCCGGGTGATCGAGGAGGAGTACTGATGGCCAAGGGGCTGGTCGACCGCTATCGCGATCGCCTCTCCCTCCAGCCCGACGACCCGGTTGTCACCCTCAACGAGGGGTCGACGCCGCTGATCGAGGCGCCGCGCCTCTCGGAGAGGATCGAGGCGAAGGCCTACCTGAAGTTCGAGGGCGCCAACCCGACCGGCTCCTTCAAGGACCGGGGGATGACGGTGGCGGTGTCGCGGGCGAAGGGGCGCGGCGCGCAGGCGGTGATCTGCGCTTCGACCGGCAACACCGCGGCGAGCGCCGCCGCGTATGCCGCGCGCGCCGGCCTGCGGGGGGCGGTGATCGTCCCCGAGGGGAAGATCGCGATCGGCAAGCTCGCCCAGGCGCTGATGCACGGCGCCCGGGTCGTCGCTCTGCAGGGGAACTTCGACGACGCCCTTCGAATCGTCCGCGAGCTGGCCCAGAAGCACCCGATCGAACTCGTCAACTCGGTCAACCCGCACCGGATCGAAGGCCAGAAGACGGCGGCCTTCGAGGTGGTCGAGGAGCTGGGTGAGGCGCCCGGGGCGCTGGCGATCCCGGTCGGCAACGCCGGCAACGTCACCGCCTACTGGCGCGGCTTCCAGGAGATCGACACCGCGCCGGTCCTCTACGGATTCCAGGCCGAGGGGGCGGCGCCGTTGGTCCACGGGCAGCCGGTCGAGCGTCCCGAGACCGTCGCCTCGGCGATCCGGATCGGCAACCCCGCCCGCTGGGAGGAGGCGATGGCCGCCTTCACCGCCTCCCGGGGCCGCGTCGCCGCCGTCTCCGACGAGCAGATCCTCGACGCCTATCGCTGGCTGGCCGATAACGAAGGCGTCTTCTGCGAGCCGGCGAGCGCCGCCTCGGTCGCTGGCCTCCTCGCCCACGGCCTGCCGGTGGTGGAGGGAGCGGCGCGGCCGGAGACCGTCGTCTGCGTCCTCACGGGCCACGGCCTCAAGGACCCCGACACCGCCCTCGGCAAAGCCCCCTCGGTGATCGCCTGCGACAACGACCTCAGCGCCGTCGAGCGCGCCGTCTTCGATTGAGGAGCCGACGCCGATGACCACGCGCCGCCGGCTCGTCCGCGTCCCAGCCTCCTCGGCCAACCTTGGGCCCGGCTACGACGCCCTGGCCGCGGCGATGGCGATGCACCTGGAGCTGGAGGTGGAGGAGAGCGGCGAGTTCTCATTCGATACCGGCGGGCTGGAGGTCTCGAGCGGGCGCGACAACCTGATCGTGCGGGCCTTCGAGAGCCTGCGTCCGGCCGACGGGATCGCCTTCCGGCTGCGCAGCGAGATCCCCCTGGCACGCGGGCTGGGGTCGAGCGCCGCGGCGATCGTCGCCGGCCTCTACGCCGCCGACCACCTCTACGAGCTGGCGCTCTCGAAGGAGGAGATGCTGGCACGGGCGGCCGAGCTGGAGGGTCATCCCGACAACGTCGCGGCGGCGATCTACGGCGGCTTCGTTGTCTGCGGGAGCGAGGCCGGGAAACCGGTGGCCGCTCGGTTCGATCCGCCCGACGGCATGGAGGGCATCGTCGTGATCCCGCCGGAGGAGGTGTCGACCGCGAAGGCTCGAGAGGCGATCCCGGAGGAGCTTCCGAGGTCGGAGGCGCTGGCCAACGTTTCCGCGGCTTCCACCCTGGTGCTCGGCCTCACCACGAACGACCTCGACCTCGTCGCTCGCGGGCTCCGAGACCAGATCCACCAGCCGCGGCGCCGCGACCTCTACCCACGCTCGATGGAGATCGTCGACTCCGCCCGGGAGCTCGGCGCCCTCGGCGCCACGATCTCCGGCGCCGGCCCGACCGTCCTCGTCTGGACCACCTGGCAGGACGCCGGAAACGTCGCCGCCGCGCTGGAGGAGCGCTGCGTGGGCTGGGCCGACGTCAAGCGCCTCCCATTCAGCCCCTTGGGCGCCGACGTGCCCGAGCTCTGATCCGTTGTCGCATTTGTGTACCTATAGGCCACAAATGCGACACGCCTAGTCGAGCAGCCCCACCTGGCGCAGAATCGAGACGCTGTCGGAGTAGACGTCCTTGCGCTTGACGAGGCCGTCCTCGAAGGGGATGACGTCGAGGCCGTCCCACTCGACGCGGCTCCCGGTCGGCTCGGCCACGAGGTCGCCGCGGCGCATCGTCTGCGTGTGGGTCGCGATCGCCGTCCATTCCTGGACGACCAGGCCCTCGCGGACATAGAGGCGGCGGGTCGTAAAGGCGATGTCGGGCCAGGTCTCGAAGATAGAGCCGATGTGGCCGCGCGCCGCCTCGCCTTCGGCCGACTCGCCGGCGGTGTGGTTCTCGAAGACCATGTCGGGCGCGTGCATCGCCATGATCGCGTCGAGGTCGTGCTCGTTCCACGCCGCGTTGTAGCGGTCGATCGCCTGGCGCAGCGCCTCGGGTGAGTCCTTGCCTGGATCGGTCATCGGCGGTTAGGGTCAAACCTAATGGCAGCCAACTACACGATCAAGCACCGTGACGAGTTCGAGCGGATGGAGGGGTCGGGCGACTCGACCTGGCTGCTCGCCCGCAAGGCGCTCGGCACCGACGCCTTCGGCTACAACCTGGTCGAGATCGAGCCGGGCGGGCAGATCCCCGAGCACGACGAGTCCGGTAGCGGGCAGGTCGAGCTTTACCTGATCCTCGAGGGCGAGGCGACGATGCGGCTCGACGGTGAGGACCACCCCGCTCCCGCTGGAACCTTCGCCTCGATCGCGCCAGCCGCCAGCCGCACCATTCTCAACCGCTCCGACGGCAAGGTGACGGCGATGCTGATCGGGGTCCAGCCCGACGGCGGCTACGAGCCGATGTCCTGGGGCTGAATCGGGCGCCGGCTGACGATCCCATGGGCTTGACGGGGGCCCCTATAATTCCGGAACTCGTCAACCCCGTCGCGCGCCCGCTCGAAGAAGGCGCGGAACCCGGGAGGTCCAATTGAAGAGCCAGTTCGATCGCGGCGCTCGCGTGGAGCGCTACTCGCCAGAGCGCCCATATCGGCCCCTCGTCTCTCCGCCCAGCGTCGAGGACAAGGACGCCTGTGCCATCTACGCCTCGGTGCGCAAGGACGCCACGCCGAGCCACGAGCCGATCGAACTCGCGATTCCCGCCCTGCAGAAGATGCTCCACCGCGCCGGCAACGTCGACGGCGAGGGTGACGGCTGCGGGGTCCTGCTCGACATCCCGCGCAAGATCTGGGCCGAGGAGGTCCGCACCGGCGGCCACGACCCCTCGCTCGCGACCGACGAGGCCTTCGCCGTCGCCCACGTGTTCGTCGAGCGCTCCCAGAACGTCGAGAAGGTCAAGCACGACGCCCGCGCCCTCCTCGCCGAAGGCGGCTTCCGCGTGCTCGCCGAGCGGGTCGGCGTCGTCAACTCGCCGGCTCTGGGGCCGACCGCGCGCGAGGAGGAGCCGATCTTCTGGCAGATCGCCGGGCTTGTCCCCGACGCCGAGACCCGCGACGCCGTCCTCTTCGACCTGATGATCGAACTGGAGAAACGGCTCGACGTTCACGTCCCCTCCTTCTCCGCCACCACCTGCGTCTACAAGGTGATGGGCGCTCCCAAGGTCCTCGGCGAGTACTACCCGGACCTGACCGACCCGCGCTTCGAGACGATCGGCTGCTTCGGCCACAATCGCTACTCGACCAACACCTGGCCCTCGTTCAAACGGGTGCAGCCGTTCTCGGTGCTCGGCCACAACGGCGAGATCAACACGATCGAGCAGCTGCGCCAGGAGGCGCGGATGCTGTCGGTGCCGATCCAGCCCGGCTCCTCCGACTCGCAGGACCTCAACCGCACGATCGACACCCTGGTCAGCCGCGAGGGGCTCAGCCTCGCGGAGGCGATGGAGATGGTGGTCCCGCCGATCGTCGAGGAGATCCGGCAGCTGCCCGACGACCTACACAGCTTCTACCTGTATCTGCACCAGGCGATGGGACCGTTCGCGCAGGGGCCGGTGGCGCTGATCGCCCGCCATGCCGACGAGTGCGTCTTCTCCGCCGACGCGATGGGCCTGCGCCCGCTCTGGCAGGTGGAGACCGAGGATGACTTCGTCTTCAGCTCTGAGCCGGGCGTCGTCTCGGTCGAACGGATGGTCTCCGAGCCTAAGCCGCTCGCCCCGGGCGAGAAGGTGCTGGTGCTGATCGATCGCGCCGATCGCGCCTCCAGCCTGCATCCGCATGACGAGATGCTGCGGATCGTTCGCGACAGCTGGTTGAAGCGGAACGGGATCGAGGCGGCGGCCGGCTACGACCGGGCGCTGGAGACCGGCGGCCCGCTCGAGGGCCAGGACGTCCCCGGCTATTCCGACGCCGGCCCCGAGGAGCCGGTCAAGGTCTCCGACCGCGTCCTCGCCGGCTTCGGCTGGCAGCGCGACGACGTCAAACTCGTCCAGCAGATGGCCTCGAACGGGTCCGAGCCGGTTGGCTCGCTCGGGTACGACGGCCCGCTGGCGGCGCTCTCGCCCGAGCGCCAGAACCTCGCCGACTACTTCAAGGAGACGGTCGCCGTTGTCACCAACCCGGCGATCGACCGCGAACGGGAGATGGAGCACTTCTCGACCCGTGCCCTGTTCGGTCGGCGGCCCTCGCTCGACAACGCTAGCGCCGACACCGGCACCGTCGAAACCGGGTTCCCGGTGATCCTCGGCGGCCACCACGATCTGGCCCCGCTCTCCGACAAGACCTACCGGAAGATCGCCCGCGAGCACGACACCTACCTGCTCGAGGACCTCTGGGAGGAGTTCCGCGGCCGCGCCGCCGCGGTCGACATCTCCCTGCTCGAGTCCGAGACTACCCAGGGCGCGATCGAGCGGGTCAAGCAGGAGGCGGTGAAGAAGGTCCGCAACGGCTGCGAGCTGCTGGTCCTCACCGACCGCACCGTCTACGAAGCCGACCGCCGCTACCTCGACCCGCACCTGGCGGTCTCGGCGATCGACCAGGCGCTGAAGCAGTTCCGGGTCGAGCCCGGTGAAGAGAACCTGCGGCGGCGCTGCGGAATCGTCCTCCGCTCGGCAGCCATCCGCAACGTCCACGACGTGATGATCGCGCTCGGCCTCGGCGCCAACGGCGTCTGCGCGTACACGATGGTCGAGGTGATCTGCGTCGAGGACTACGAGTCCGACGTCTCCAACCTCTGCGCGGCGCTGCGCAAGGGGATCGAGAAAGTGATTTCGACGATCGGCATCCACGAGGTGCGCGGCTACGCGCGCCAGTTCAGCTCGATCGGGGTGAAGCCGGAGCTGGCGGAGATCTTCCAGACCGAATGCTTCGCCGCCTCCGACCGCGCCGGCACCGGCTTCGAGGACCTCGACGAGGACACCAACGCCCGCGCCCACGCGCTCAGCGGCGACGACGCGGCGGCGAAACCGGCGAAGACGTTCCGTTTCTACCCGAAGGTCTACAAGGCGGCGATCGCGACCGCGAACGGGACCGGGACCTACGGGGAGTACTCGGACAAAGTCCGCGAGCTGGAGAAGCAGAACCCGATCTCGATGCGCCACATCATGGCGCTGAAGGGAGATCGCCCGGCGATCGACCCCGCGGACGTCGACGCCAGCGTCGGCCACCACGACTACCCGATCGTGATCTCCTCGATGAGCTTCGGCTCGCAGTCAGAGCCGGCCTTCCGCGCCTACGCCGAGGCGGCGAAGGCGACCAACATCCTCTGCGTCAACGGCGAGGGTGGCGAGATCCGCGATATGTATGGGCGCTACCGCAAGTGGCGCGGCCAGCAGGTTGCCTCCGGGCGCTTCGGCGTCTCAGCGGAGATGCTGAACAGCTCCTACGTCGCCGAGATCAAGATCGGCCAGGGCGCCAAGCCCGGCGAGGGTGGCCACCTGCCCGGCAAGAAGGTCTCGGAGAAGGTCGCCGCCGCGCGTAACGCCTCGCCCGGCACCGACCTGATCTCTCCCTCCAACAACCACGACCTCTACTCGATCGAGGACCTGGCGGAGCTGATCGACGAGCTGAAGACCGTCAACCCCGACGTGCGGGTCTCGGTCAAGGTGCCGGTGGTGCCGAACATCGGCACGATCGGCCTCGGGATCGCCAAGGCCGGCGCCGACATCATTACCCTCTCGGGCTTCGAGGGTGGGACCGGCGCCGCCCGCCAGCACGCGCTGCGCCACGTCGGCCTGCCGAGCGACATCGGCACCCGCGCCGTGCACCGGGCGCTGATGGAGGCCGGGCTGCGCAACCGGGTCGAGATCTGGGCCGACGGCGGCTACCGGACCGGTCACGACATCGTCAAGCTGCACTGCCTAGGGGCGAACCGGGTCGGCTTCGGCACCCTGGCGATGGTCAGCCTCGGCTGCACGATCTGCCGCGGCTGCCAGCTCGACACCTGCCACGTTGGCATCGCCACCCAGATCGAGACGACCGAGGAAGCGCAGGCCCACGGGCTGAAGAAGTTCACCCCGCAGGAGGTCGAAACCGCCGCCGAGAGCTGCGCCCGCTTCTTCCACGCGATGGGCGAGGAGGTGAAAGAGGTCGTCGCTTCGCTCGGCTACGAGCGCGCCCAGGACCTTGTCGGCCGCTACGACCTGCTCGAGCAGGTGGCCTACAAGGACAGGATCGACCTGGCGCCGCTGATCACGCCGCTGGAGGAGCACCTCGACCTCGAACCGCTCGACCTGCCGGTGGCCGAGGAGTCCGAGGCGCGGGCCGAAGCCGGCCTGGTGATGGCGCGCCCGATCCGGATGGAGGCGAAGCAGGCTTCGAGCCAGATCGCCGCGCTGGCGCCGGAAATCTGCTCGGGCAATACCGTCCGCAGTCAGTTCCCGCGGGCGACCGACGCCAACGACCGCGTGCTCGGGACCGAGCTGGCGGGGGCAATCGCCCGCTCGCGGATCTTCGAGGACGGGCCCGAGTCGAACGACGAAGTCCTGGCCAGTCTCGAGTTCAACGGCGGCAGCGTCGCCGGCCAGGGGCTGGGGGCGTTCAATGCCTACGGCGTCTCGATCCGCGTCGAGGGCGGTGCCCAGGACGGCGTCGGCAAGACGATGCTGGGCGGGACGATCGCGATCCTCAAGGGCAGGGGCGCGAAAGGCAAGCGCCTCAACGGCTCGGTCGGCAAGTCCTTCGCCTACGGTGCGCAGCGCGGCAAGCTCTACGTCCAGGGCAGCGCCGACTCGCGCTTCTGCATCCGTCTCTCCGGCGCCGATGTCGTGCTCGGCGGCGAGCCCCAGGGTCCGATTGACGACAGCCGCGGCTGCCTCGTCGACCGCGCCAATGCCAAGGGCTTCGCCTTCGAGTACATGACGAGCGGCCGCGCCGTCGTCCTCGGCGACATCGGCCCCTGGGCCTGCGCCGGCATGACCGGAGGTCGCGTCTACGTCCGCCACAACGCCTTCGGCATCGACCGCGCCGCAATTGAGCACCGCCTGGGCAAGGGCGCCAAAGTCGACCTCAAGGACCTGGACGCCGAGGCCCTCCTCGACATCGACGACCTCCTCAGCGGCTACGCCGAGGAGCTGAAGGCCACCGGCCAAAGCGAGGAGGCTGTCCGCATCCTCGAGATGGCCGCCGATGCGACGAGCAACTTCCTGATGATCGTGCCGCTGAAGGTCCAGGCGGACCCGAGCATCTCGACCGAGTGATCTAGCGGACCGGGGGAGGGGCCTTTCCCTCCAATCGGTCAGCGATTGCCCGCACCTCCTGCAGGAGGCCGTCGAGCATGTGCTCGGTGTTGGAGTGGATGCGCCATTCGGCTAGACGGCGCTCGGCGTCCATGCCGTCCAGGCGTTGCTCGAGGGCCTCGGTGCGGTCCTCTAGGCGGCTGACTCGGCGGTTGGTGCGCTTCTGGGTCTTGCGGATGCGGGCCTTGACGTACCGGCGGAGGTCGTCCTGCATCGTGTCGAGCTCGCGGCGGAGGTCGCTGTTGAGCGGTTCCTGCTGTTCGTCGAGCATTTGCTCGACGCCGCGGCGGACGCGTTCGATCTCGGCGTGGAGCTCGGCGCGGGCGCGGTCGGCGGAGGCCGAGATCGACTCCTCGCCTGGGGGGCGGGCGGGATCGTCGGGAGGAGGGCAGCTCACCGGCCGAATCGTAGGGCCGGCGGTGGCGGGAAATGGCGAGCGATCGCTAGCGAGACCCCAAAAACCCATCCTATACACGGGTTTTTGCGGTCTCGGCGACTACGGCTGCAGTAAGGGCTACGCCTGCAGCAGGTAGAGGCGGTGGCGGCCTATCGCCAGCTCGTCCCCTGCTTCTAGCTCGGCCCAGTCGCGCTTGCGGCCGTTGATGTGGATGCCGTTGAGGCTGCGGTCGTCGAGGACGCGGGGCGGCTTGCCGGGGTCGATGGCGATGATCGCGTGGCGGCGGGAGACGCTCGTATCGTCGAGGAAGATCTCGGCTGTGGTGCAGCGGCCGATCCGGCTCCAGCCGGTAGGCAGGTGGATGGTGATGATTTCGCCGCGATCGCGCAGCGCCAGGTGGTAGCCCGGCTCGGTCATCTGCTCGCGAGCCTCATCGAGCCAGGCCGGCGGCGCCCGTTCGGTTCCGAGGGCGAACTCGATCGTTGGACTCCCGTGCTCCTGCAGGGCCGAGAAGATCGAGTCGCGGCGGAACCGCGAGCCTCCGCAGCGCTCGCAACCCGGCAGGGGGTCGGTCTCCCGCAGAGCAACCTGGGTGCCGCAGACGAGGCAGAAGTACGTTCCCTCTCCGGGCATCGATCCAGTCGAGAACGCTTCGCCGGCCGGGCTGGTGCCGGCGCTATTAAAAATGGGGATTCACTCCTTCCTGAACTGGTTACGTTCGATACTAGCCCGGCCTTCTGAAGAAAGCACTCAAATATTCTGATGTGATTGGCCGCGGTGCCGGCCTCTAATATCCGCGCCCCGATGGGACCCGTCAGCGCCGAGATCGAGATCGACCTGCCCCGCGAGCGGGTTTTCGCGGCGCTTGCCGATCTCTCGCTTCGGCCCTCCTTCACCGACCACTTCCTCACCGATTTCCACCTCACCCGGATCGACTCGGTGGGAGTCGGGGCGGGAGCGCGGTTCCGCGTCGACGCGCCCCTGCGCAAGGTCTGGATGGACACCTCGGTCGTCTCGATCGAGGAGCCGTTCCGGATCGTCGAGGAAGGCCGGGGCGGCCGCGGCAACCGGATCCGCAACCACACGGTCTGGGAGCTGAAGGAGGCGGGCGGCTGCCTGACGGCCGTGCGCGTCTGCCACTGGACCGAGCCGGGGCCGGTCGACCGCGTCCTCGAGCTCGCGAGCGCGGCTTCCCTCTGGCAGGGTCGCGGCTGGCGCCGCGCCCTCGGTCGACTCCGCGCCGAGCTCGAGTCCGAGCGGCCCGCGGCGGGGCGGATCGCGGTCGCCGGCGGCAACCGGTACGCGACCGGCATCCCGTGACGGCTCCTATATAGACTCTCGCCGCCGATGTCCCCGCACCGCCGATTTCTCCTGCCTCTGATCGCCGCCCTGGCGCTCGCGGCACTCGCGGCGGGCATCTCCGCCTGTGGCTACGAGAGCCACGCGAAGGAGGTGGAGGAGGGTGCGCCGGTGGAGCTGGGGGAGCTGCACTACAACGTCACCTTCTCGCGCTACCTCAATCCCAACGACACCGAGGACTCGGCCTACCTCGAGGGCCAGCCAGCACCGCCGAAAGGCGAGTCGTATTTCGGCGTCTTCTTCGAAATCCAGAACGACAGCGACCACCCCCAGGCGCTTCCCGAGACGCTGACGATCACCGATACCGACGACCAGGAGTACGAGGTCGTCGAGAGCGAGAGCATCTTCGCCTTCCCGCTCGGCGGTGAAGTCGAAGCCGAAGAACAGATCCCGATCCTCGACTCGGCGGCGCAGCAGGGCCCGATCGAGGGATCGGTCGCGATCTTCCTGCTGCCCGACGAAGCGTCCGAGAATCGGCCGCTGACTCTGCATATAGAAGTCGCCGACGAAGAGGGCGAAGTCACCCTCGACCTCTAGGGACTAGAGGCCGGCCGAGAGCACCGCGGAGGCGATCGGCGCGGCGACTTCGCCGCCTGACGCTTCGGCTTCGATCAGCATCACCCCGACCGCCAGCCGCGGCCGCTCAGCGGGGGCGAAGGCGGTGAACCAGGCGTCCTTGATCTGCACCGGGTTCTCTTTGTCCTCCTCGCCCGGTTTCGGGCCGAGCTCCGCGGTGCCCGTCTTGCCGGCCACCTGGGCCTCGGGGATCGCACCGGCATAGCCGGTGCCGCCGGCGACGACGCCGACCATCAGCTCGGTCAGCTTCTCGGCCGTCTGCTCCGACATCACGCGCGCCGGCTCTGGGTCCGGCCGCAGCTTCCGATTGGCGACGAGCGAGGTCGGCAGCCGCACCCCGTCGTTCGCCACCGCCTGCGAGACGCTCGCCATCGCCAGCGGGGTCGCCAGCACTTCCCCCTGGCCGATCGCGGAGACGCCGAGATCTATGTCTTCGCCGATCTCGGCCGGGATCGTCGATTCCTCCGGTCCGACCTCGGCGACGATCCGCGGAGCGTAGAGCGAGGGCGGTTCGTTGAAGCCGAACTTCTCCGCCGTCTCGACCAGGCGGTCGTTGCCGACCTCCGGCCCGAGCGGGGCGAAGACCGCGTTGCAGGAGTGGGCGAAGGCTTCGCGGAAGCTGCCGCCGCAGAACTCTCCGTTGGCGTTGTAGATGAAGCGGCCGCCGACGTTCACTCCCTCCGAGATTTCGAATTCGTCGTCCATCTCGACCACGCCCGCTTCCAGGGCGGCGACCGTGGTCACGACCTTGAAGGTGGAGCCGGGGGGCTGGGGCGCCGAGAAGGCCTGGCCCGCGAGGGCGCGCACATCGCCGCTGCGCGTGTCGAGCACGGCGACGCCGCCGGCGCGACCGCCGAGGGCGGCGACCGCGGCCTCCTGCAGGTCCGGGTCGATCGTCGTCTTCACCCGCGTGCCCGGCTGAGGTTTCGACTGGGCGAGGGTGCGGACGGAGGAGCCGTCTTCGGCGACCGCGATCAGCGAGCCGCCTGGCTTACCTGCCAGCCGCTGATTGAAGGTGCGCTCGAGGCCGCTGACGCCGACCGGCGCGCCAGGCGGAAAGCCCTGGCGGGCCAGCCGTTCGAGGTCCTCTTCGGAGGCTTCGCCGACTTCGCCGGTGACGTCGATCGCGGCGCTGCCGATCGGGTGTTCCCGAGCTTCCGCCGGCCCCTCCGCCAGCGGCGTGCCGTCGCGGGCGAGGATCGGCGCCCGTTTGGTCAGCTCGAGGTCGGCGGCCAGCTCCTCGCCCTCCTCGAGTCCCGGGAAGACGAGGCTGGTGTCCCATTCGATCCCGTCTTCGGCATAGGGGAGCTCGATCTTGGCTTCGACGGCGCCGAAGGCGACGGTCGTCACGGTTAGGTCGACCGGGACGATCGCCTCGGAGCCGCCCGAGTCCGGATCGCCCGCTGAGCCCGCCGCGAGGGTGCGCGTCGTGGCCACCTCCTGGGCTTCCCTGTATGCGGTTTCGAATTCCGCCCGATCGACGCGCGCCCGCGAGTCTTCGTTCAGCTCCGCGTACATCCGCCCGAAGTCCTTCTCCTCCCAGGCGTCGACGAAGCGCTGCACGGCTTCCCTCTCGGGGGACCCCGGCGACCCGGTTGCGGCTCCGATGACGAAGGCGACGAGGGCGACGACGGCGAGCGGCACGGTCCTGGTGACGAGGCGGCGCCGCCGCTCCGCATCGGATGGGATCGAACTCACCGGCGAAAGGTAAAGGAGGCCTTCCCGGCATGCTTCCATTCACGTGTGACCACTTTGGACTGGGCGATCGTCGCCTTCACCATCGCCCTGGCCCTCTGGGGTTACCGCCAGGGACTGATAGTCGGCGCGCTGACGCTGCTCGGCTTCGCCGCCGGCGCCTTCGCCGGCAGCAGGATCGGCCCGCTCCTCCTCACCAAAGGCTCGGAGTCCCCCTACGCTCCCCTCTGCGCCGCCCTGGGAGCGCTGCTGATCGGGGCGCTGACCGCGGTCACGGTCGAGAGCTTCGCGCTCGGCCTGCGGGAACGGGTCGTGCGGCGGCCGGCGCTGCACCTCGCCGACGGCGCCGGCGGCGCGGCGCTGATCGCCTCCGTCGCCCTCGGCCTCGCCTGGGTCTTCGGCGCGGTCCTCCTTCACGCCCCCTCGACCGCCCAGCTCCGAGCCGACATCCAGCACTCGCTGATCCTGCGCAGCCTCAACGACGTGATGCCGCCCTCGGGGCCGCTGCTGAACGTGCTGAACCGGGTCGACCCGGCGCCGACCGTGCTTGGCCCGGCCGCGCCGATCGCCGCGCCAGACGGCGCGATCGCCAGCGACCCCGACGTCCTCCGCGCCGGCAACTCCGTCGTCCGCGTCCTCAGTACCGCATGCGGTCTCGGGATCGAGGGCTCGGGCTGGGCGGTGGAACCAAGCGTCGTCGTCACCAACGCCCACGTCGTCGCCGGCGCCGACGACACCACCGTCACCACCCAGGACGGGGCCGAGCTTGACGCCACCCCGATCTACTACGAGCCCCGGCACGATCTGGCGCTGCTGCGGATCGGGGTGCCGCTGCCGGCGCTGCCGATCAGCTCCGAGCGCAGGGAAGGGGAGGACGGCGCCGTCCTCGGCTATCCCGAAAACGGCCCATACGAGCTCTCGCCGGCACGGGTCGGCGAAACCCGGGTGACGATTAGCGAGGACTCCTACGGCAACGGCCCGGTGGAACGGACGATCGTGGCGATGAGCGGGAGCATCCGCAGCGGCAACTCCGGCGGTCCCCTGGTCGACTCGCGGGGGAATGTCCTCGGGACCGTGTTCGCTGCCACCACCAGCGGACCCCGGGGGGGCTTCGCGATCCCCGGGGAGCAGGTGCGGGAGGCCCTGCGGCGCACGGCCGAATCCGTCGACACCGGCCCCTGTGTGGGCTGAGCCCGGGCCCATCACTTACGTTCAGTAAGGTCGTTGGCTATGGAGCAGGTCAGTACGACCGAGGTCCGGGAGGAGAGAAGTGGGGCGGTCTGCCCGCATTTCCACCAGGCGATCGAGCTGATCGGCAAGCGCTGGACGGGGGCGATCGTTTGCGCCCTGATCGAGCGGCCGATGCGCTACGCCGAGCTCGGCAAGGCGATCCCGGGTCTCTCCGACCGGCTGCTCTCGCGGCGGCTGCGCGAGCTGGAGGAAGAGGGGCTGGTCCAGCGGCAGGTGGAAGCAGGCACGCCGGTCCGCGTCACCTACTCGCTGACCGAGGCGGGGCAGGAGCTCGATCCGGTCCTCGGCGAGCTGAAATCCTGGGCACGCCGGTGGAAGAAAGCCGGGTAAGCGCGAAGAGCGCGGGAGCGGAGCTCCCCGGGCCCTTCGCCGTCGGCCGCTACGCGCGCAAGCTGCAGGGTTGGATCCGCCAGCGGGCGCGGGTGCAGCTGATCGGCGAGGTGACCGGGGTCGGCCGCAGCAAAGTCCAGGCCTACTTCGAGCTGCGCGACGGCGAGGGCGCGCTTCCCTGCGCGATCTGGCTCAACGACCTGGAGAAAGCGGGGCTGAGCGAGGGCAGCCTGCGGGACGGCGCCGAAGTCGTCATCTCGGGCGGGCTCGACTACTACCCCGGCGGCGGCCAGGCCTCGCCGAACTTCTGCTTCCGGGCCACGCACCTGCGGCTGGCCGGGGAGGGGGACCTGATCGCGCGGCTGGAGGCGCTGCGCAAGCAGCTTCGGGCAGAGGGGCTGTTCGAGCTGCAGAAGCAGCTGCGACGACCGCTCCTCCCGAAGGCGATCGGCGTCGTCACCGCGGAAAGCGGTGCGGCCCGGCCCGACCTGGTGGCCGGCCTCGAGAGGCGCGGCTGGGGCGGCTCGCTTATCTGGGGTTTCGCCCCCGTGCAGGACCGCCACGCGGCGCCGGCGATCGGGCGCGCCCTCCAGGACCTGGCGGCGCGGCCGGAGGTGGAGGCGATCGTCGTCGCCCGCGGCGGTGGCAGCCTCGCCGACCTCTGGGCCTTTTGCGACGAGACGCTCTGCCGCACGGTGGCGATGCTGCGGGTGCCGGTGATCAGCGCGGTCGGCCACGAGCGCGACAGCACTCTGATCGACGACGTCGCCGCTGTCGCCTGTTCGACCCCCACCCACGCGGCCGAGGCGGCGGTGCCGCTCGACTGCCGGGCGGCGCGGAAGAGCCTCGAGCGCTGCGCGATCTCGCTGCGGCGGGCGGGGGAGGGGGCGATCGAGGCCCGCTCACGGCACCTGGGGGCGCTGGCGCGAGGGCCGGCCCGCGCGTTGCAGCGCGAGCGGAGCTCGCTGAACCAGATGATCCGCGAGATCCGCGCCGCCTCCGAACGCGGTTTCGTCGAACGCACTGCCTTCCAGCGGCGGATCGCGACGGTGGTGCTCGAGCGCGCCCGCGGGCGGGCGGTCGGTGCCGACATGGACAGGCGGCGAGCGGCCCTGCACCGCGCGGCAGTTGCCCTGCGGGCCCACGAGCCCGAGCGCACCCTGGAACGGGGCTACGCGCTGGTCGAGGGGGAGGGAGGAGAGCCGCTGACGAGCGCCGCGGAGGCGCGCGCCGCGCGGCGCATTAGCCTTCGTTTTGCCGATGGACGAGTCCAAGCAAGACCCGAGCAGACCGACCAAGCCTGACTCCTACGAGTCCGCGGTCGAGCGGCTGGAGGAGATCATCGACCGGCTCGACTCCGGCCAGGCCGGCCTGCGCGAGACCTTGGAGCTGTGCAAGGAGGGCCGCGACCTGGTCAGCTACTGCGCCGCCGAGCTCGACGAGGTGGGGGAGGGGCTGAAGGAGCTACGGCTCGACGATCTCGCCGCCCGCCTCGACGCCTCTGGGGCCGGAGCAGAGACCTCGTAACGCCGGACAGCCGCGGCAGAGGGACCAGTCGCGTTCCTCCGGCGCCGCCACCGGGAAATCGCCGCGGCTGATGCGGGCGATCGTCTGCTCCAGGCTCGCCCGTGCAGCCGCCATCTCCGATGCACCGAGACGGGAGACCGCGGGTTCCTCGGGACGCTCGAGGAAGACGTAGGCGATCTCGACCTCCTCGACGCCGAGCGCCTCGGCGACGGCGAGCGCGTAGATCGAGCGCTGCACCTCGTATTTGGCGGCGCGCTCCGCGGGATCGGCCCCGTCGAGACGGTCGGTCTTGTAGTCGACGACCAGCGGCGGCCGTCCCTCGCGCTCGACCAGGAGGTCGATCGACCCGCGCAGCACGGTCCCGCCGACCCCGAGCAGCAGCGGCACCTCGGCGCGGGTGCGGGTCGCCTCGGCCGAGATCTCGGCCCGAAGGGGGGAGGAGATCCATTCGCGCACCGGGTCCAGCAGCTCCTCCGCGAAACCGCAAGAGGGTTCGTATATCGGACTTTCTTGCGGTCTCGGCGTCAGCCCTGCTGCCTCTGCGTGGCGCAGCGCCAGCTCCGGCGGGGGCTCCGCCCAACCGTTTGCCTGGCTCCACTCGAGCAGCGCGTGCACAGCCGCTCCCCGCGCCGTCCGCTCCTCCCGTGCCGACGGCGTCGCCATCTCCCCGTCCGCGGGCGCTCCGCCCGGTTCGGAAGAGGCGAGGCCGAGGACTCGCTCCAGGTAGAAGCGGTAGGGGCACTCTTCGTAGGCTGAGAGGGCGGTGTAGGAGAGGGGGCGGCTGGGGACGGTCGGGATGCTGGGCCGGAGGAGCGGCGCGGGCCCGGCGGCGGTGAGCTCCTCCGACTCGGGCTCGGGCCGGCGCACGACCAGCTCCCGCACCCGATCCGGGCTCGGCGCGTTCAGACGCACCGCCATCTCCGAGGGCGCGAATGAAAGCTCGAGCCCCGGGCGCGCCTCCGGCGCCGGCACCGGCACGGTCGAGTCGGCGCCGCGGTCGATCCCGAAGGCGCTGACGATCCGCTCAACGACCGGGGTGGACGCCCGCCTGGTGCCCTCCTTCTCCGGGATGACGCCGCTGAGGATGAGCCGCTTCTGGGCGCGGGTCGCGGCGACGTGGAACAGGCGCAGCCCCTCTTCGGCGTCGCGCTCGTTCTCGACCTCGCACAGCTCGGCGTGCGAGTAGAGGTTGATCGCGCGGGCGCCGAGCCGCCGCAGCTGCATCCCGATCTTCTCCCCGTCCCGGCCGAAGGTCAGCAGCGGCGCCCGCCCGCCCGAGGTGAGGTTGCGGTCAAGGTGGGCGACGGCGACGACCGGGAACTCCAGCCCCTTCGCCCGGTGGATGCTCATGATCCGGACCCCGTCGTGGTCCTCGGCGGCGGTGGCCGCTTCGCACTCATCGCCGGCCGCTTCGCGAAAGGCGAGGTAGTCGAGCAGCCCGCGCAGGTCGCGGCCCTCGGCCGCCTCGAAGTCCGAGGCGATCTGCATCAGCTTGCGGACGTTGGCGAAGCGCGCCTCGCCAGCCGGCTTCAGGAGGACCGCCAGGTCGTAGCCGGTTCGCCTCACGGCCCGGTCGATCAGCTCGGCCAGAGGGATACGGCTCCCCAGCCGCCGCAGCTCCTCGATCGCCGCGAAGAAGTCGACCAGCAGGGTCGCCTCGTCGCCTGGGATCTGAGCCAGGCGCGTCGGATCCTCGAGCGCCTCCTCACGGCCCCGGGCCAGGGCGTCGACAGCGTTCCAGGCGTGGCGCTTCTCCCCGCTCGCCGCCCGCAGCAGCCAGAGCGTGTCCGGCGCCACCCCGCAGGCCGGCGAGGCGAGGGCGCCGAACAGGGCCTGGTCGTCGAGCGGATTCGCGACCACCGCGAGCAGCGCGCAGACGTCGGAGACCTGCTGCTGGGACCAGTAGCCGCGGCCGCCGACGACGTAGGGCCGCAGGCCGGCGCGGGCGAGCGAATCCTCGTGAGCGGCGAGGTGGGTGGAGGCCCGAAGCAGGAGGACGATTTCCCCCCGCCGCACGCCGGCGTCGACCAGGTCGCGGAGGCGGTGGGCGAGGCAACGGGCCTCGGCCAGGTGGTGGGGTTTGGTGTTGGAATCGAGGGGAGGCTCGAGGTCGTGGTCCTCCCAGCCGGCTTTTTGCGTCAGCAGCAGCTCGACCGCCGGCGTCCCGTCCCCCGGAAGCGGCTCTTCGGGAGGCAGGCCGACCGAAAGCGGCTGGTAGGACTCGCCGATCAGCGCCGAGCCGAGCGCGTTGACGGCGCCGATCACCTCCGGGCGCGAGCGGAAGTTCCCGCTCAGCTCGATCGTCTCCCCGGCGGAGTCGGCGGCGATCCTGGCCCGCTGCTCGCGGAAGGCGTCGAGGTCGGCGTGACGGAAGCCGTAGATCGACTGCAGCAGGTCGCCGACGAAGACGAGGCTCGTTTCCGGTCCGCGCAGCGACTCCACCAGCCGCAGCTGCAGGCGGTTGGTGTCCTGGAACTCGTCGACCATCACGTGGCGGAACCTGGCGCGGTAGCTGTTCCCGATCCCTTCCTGTTCGAGCAGCTCGGCGGCGAGGAGCTGCAGATCCTCGAAGTCGAGACCCCGGCGGCGCGCCTTCGCCTCCTCGTAGCTGGCGCCGAAGTGCCGCAGCAGCTCCTGCGCGTGGTCGTAGGCGACGCCGCCCTCGCCCGCCTCAGCCACCCGGGCGACGGCCTTCTCGATCGCCTCGCAGTAATCGTCCATCCCTTTCGCCGTGCTCTTGCTGCGCAGCTCCCCCAGCTCGTCGAGTCCGATCTCCTCGCCGCGCGTGGCGAGGAGATCGGCGGCTCGGTCCACCAGAGGCCGTGCTTTGCTCTTGTCGCTCAGCTCCGCCAGCGTCGCTGCGGCGACCTCGGCCGCCTCCCGCACGGCCGGCCCAGGATCGGCGGCGGGAGGCGCGGGAAGCGCTGGGGTGCGGATACCGCGGCTGCGGAGCTCCTCGTGGGCGCCAACGATCATCCCGCGGAGGGCTTCGAGACCGTAGGCGGCGACGGTCTCCTCCCGCCCGGGATCGTCCTTGGCGACGAACTGCTCGAGCGCGTCGTCGAAAGCCTCCCGCGCGGCGCGTTCGGCCTCCGATGGGTCGAGCACGGAGAAGCGCGGGTCGATGCCGGCGGCAACTGGGTGGGCGGCGAGGATGCGGTTGCAGAAGCCGTGGATCGTCGTGATCCAGGCGCCGCCGACCCTCGGCAGCAGCTCTTCGGCCCGAGCCGAGCCCTCCGCCGCTCGGCGGGCCAGATCGGCGCGGATCCGCTGCCGCAGCTCCCCGGCTGCCTTCTCGGTGAAGGTGATCGCGAGGACCGCGTCCGGTGGGACGCCCTGGTCGCAGACGAGCCGGCAGTAGCGCTCGACCATCACCCCGGTCTTGCCGCTCCCCGCCCCCGCCTCGATCAGCACGCGCCGGGCGGAGGCGGTGATCGCCGCCTCCTGCTCGGGCGTTGGGCGGCGCTCGGCCTGCGTCTCGGTCGCCGTGCTCACTGTTCCTCCGGTTCGCGTTCTTCGTTGATCGCGGGGGTGCGGTCGCGGCGGCAGATTGGCGCCAAGGCGCAGTAGGGCGGACAGACGTCATGGTTGCGCAGCCCCTCGCGAGGGCCGGGGTCCCTGGTGATGTCGCCGCTCCGCATCCGCTCGACGATCCGGCTCGCCCGCGTCCGCGCCGCCTCGATCTGGTCCTGGAAGCTCTCCCGGTCGAGGACGTCGGTCCTGACCAGCGGATACGCGGAGAGATCGGCGCGGTCCTCCTCGAGCACGAAGCCGCGCGGCTGCCGCTCCCTCGTTCCCCGCAGGGGGTGGTAGAGGGCGGCGACGGGAGCAAGGTCCCACTGCTCGGAGGCGGCAAGCGCGTACAGGGGCAGCTGCAGCTTCGCCTCCTCCTCGAATTTCGCGACGGGGGTGACCTTCCCGGCCGCCTTGTAGTCGTGGACCACAGCCCGGCCGTCGGGCGCTCGGTCGACCCGGTCGATAGCGCCATGCAACTGCCAGCCGTCGAACTCCAGCGGGGGCCGGTCGCTCTCCTCGCCGGCGCCGAAGCTCGCCTCCAGCAGCTCTGGCTCGAAGACGCTCTCGCGCCGCGCCTCTTCGTCGAGGAATCGCGCGAGCAGGCGCTCGGCCCCGCGCTTGATCGCCCGCTCCTGCGCGGTCCCGCCAAGCCGCTCCGCCAGCGCCAGCTCCTCGACCAGCTCCGCCGCGCGAGCCTTCCATTCGGCGACGGTCCCGAGACGGGGGCGCCGCTCCCCACCCGGCCGCTCGCGAAAGAGCCGGTCGAGGGCCTTGTGGACGAGGCTCCCCTGGGCGAGCCCGTCGGAGGTCGGGTCGAGCGGGACGGGGCGGAGCTCGTGCTCGACGAACCAGACATATGAGCAACGGTCGAAGCGCTCCAGCGTCGTGCCGCCGAACAGGGTGCGAGCCCGCAGGCTCTCGAGCACGGCCGGGTTGGCGAGCGGCCCCGGCGCCCGCGAGGCGCGCTCCGCCGCCTCGGCGCCGGCCAGCCGCAGCTCCAGTTCGGCCTGGGCCTCGGCGGGGGGGCGGGCTGCATCCAGCCGTGCGCTGCGGTCCGCGCTGGGGCCGGCGGCTGCCAGCGAGCGCGCGAGCTCGTCGACGGACGGCGCCTCGGCCGCCGGAAAGGCGATGTCGGCGAGGCCGCGGCCGCCCTGCGCGACCCCCTCCGGCTCCACCAGGGCGAGGACTTCGTCGACCAGCGGCGAGCGCGCCTCGGCGGCCCCCGCCTCGTCCGACTCGCGGTAGGAGAGGATGAGGCTGCGGCGGGCCAGCGAGATACTGCTGTAGAAGAGGTAGCGCTCCTCGGCGTCCTCTTCGCGCCGGGGCTCCAGCCCGAGCGACTGCCGGAGGTCTTCCGAGAGGAACGGATCGCCGCCGCCGCGGCGAGGGAACTCCCCGTCCTGCAGGGAGCCGACCAGGACGTGGTCGAAGCGGAGGGCGCGAAGCTGCTGCGGCGCCGCGATCCGCACCCGACCGCCGACCGGGCCGCTCCAGAGGCGGAACCGCATTTCCCGCAGGATGGGGATCTGCTCCGCCGGCGAGGGGGCGAGCGGCCCCAGCTCGGCGAGCTCGGCCAGGGCGTCGGCGATCGCCGCGGCGGCCCGCAGCTCGGCGCCGTCGCCGGGCCCGGGCGACGGGCCGTCCCCCTCTCCGTCGACGAACCGCGCCGCCATCCGCGCGGCGGTGGCGGCGAGCACGCGTATCCACTCGTCGCCGTCCGCTTCCCGGAGCAGGGCCAGGTCCCGCGGCAACTCGTTCCTTTCGCACCACAGCTCCAGCGCCTCGGCGGCCGTGCTGGTGCGAGTGCGGCGGATCGCCCGCTCCAGCCAGTCGACATCGGCCGGCCGAGCCCCGGACGGCCCCCGCAGCCACCGCAGCACGTCGGCCGCACGGCAGCTGCCGTGCTCGGTCTCAAGCAGGGCGATCAGGGTGCCGCCGACGCCGGTGCCCGCGACCGGGAGCTCGCCCTCCAGCGCCGGTGCGATCCCGTAGGACTCGAGGACCCTCGCGAGCAGCGGTCCGCGCCGGGCCGGATCGCGGACGACGATCGCGATCTCCTCCGGCGGCGTCCCCTCGTGCAGGAGTCGGGCGACCGCCGCCGCGATCGCCTCCGCCTCACCCCGGGGCCCCGCCGAGCGCAGGAGGGCGACCCCTTCGCCGCCCGTCCTTGCCCCTTCGGCAGGCTCGCCGAGACGGCGCTCGATATCGAAGAGGAGCGGGTTCGGGGTGTTGGCGGGATCAGCGCCGGTGGTCGCCTCCTCGCTGATCTCTACCCGCTCGCGGAGCCGCTCGAGCAGCCGGGAGCGACCGGCGAACACGGCGCGGTCCTCGAAGGCGATCGCCAGCGTCACCTCGCTTGCCGCCGCAAGCGCCGCCAGCAACTCGAGCTGGTTACCAGTCAGGTCGTCGAACCCATAGACGAAGACCGGCCGCCGCCAGGCTTGTGGCTGCGAGCGCAGCGCATCGATCGCCTGCCGGGCGACAGCATGAGCGTCGCCGCGGCCGATCTGCGCCCTGATCTCCTCGTAGGCGGCGAACAGCGAAGCCAGGTCCCCGAGGTAAGCGGATCGATCCAGGGTGGCAGCACCTGCCTCGACCGCCGTCGGGTCCAGTCCGGCGGCTTGCAGCTCGTCGAGGAGGGCGGAGAGGGAGCTCGGGAACCCCTCGTGCGCCGCGGAGCGCCGCAGCGGTCCGAGCCTGTTCCGTCGCCGCTCGACCGCGACGGCAATCGCCCGCAGGCGCTGGGCCTCGCTCAGCGGCCGCGATGGTGGGAAACCACAGATGCCGGCGACCTCGGCGGCGAGGCCGCGAAAGGTCGAAACGGAGCCGCCGAGGACAGCGCACCCGGACGGCGTGTCCGCCGCGGAGAGCTCGCGCTCGAAGTCAAACGCGTCGTCGGCCGTCGGCACCACGAGCAGCGGGTCGCGCTCGATCGCCCGCCGGAAAGCATCGAGGACTATTCCGCGCCGGCCGGAGTTGGGTGGTCCGTAGATCAGTTTCAGCGGCACTGACCCGAGCCTACGGACGGCTCCGGCGCTGCCCGCCAGGCATCCGCCGCCACCCCGCAAACTGGGGGAATGGCGGGCATCTTTTGGCGTCGTCGGCCGCCTCTAGATTCTGGGCCAGCCGATGTCCCTCTGCTTCGTAGATCCCGCCGACGCAATCCGCGTAATCGCCGACTCGATCGGCCGTGAGGCCCGCCGCCAGCTGCTAGGCGAGGCGGTCCGTGCCTGGGTCGACGAGATCCCCGACTCGGAGCTAGAGGTGCACTACGCGAAGGCGATCTCCGAGCTCGACGAGCACGACCTCTCGATGCTCGCCGCCTGGCACGGCTCCCTCGAGGTAGGTCAGCCGGTTCCCAACCGCGACTTCCTGATGGGCGCCTTCGGCTCGCTCGGCGAGAACCGCCGCGAGGCCCTCAAGCTCGCCGCCGGCTTCCGCGGCGAGGAGGCCGTCGACTCCGGCGTCACCGAGGAGGACGCCCTGGAGCTAGTCCTCGGCCTCCTCGGCCCACCCCGCCTGATGGAGCTTGCCGGCGAGGCGCTGGAGCTGTACGTGTGGGACCGGGCCGGCTCGGACAACTAGCCCGGCTAAGCTCGGCTTTCTTGGAGATTCCCCCGCACGTAATCGTCATCTTCGGCGCCACGGGCGACCTGGCGCGGCGGAAGCTGCTGCCGGGACTGCTGCGGCTGTTCCAGGCGGGGCTGATGCCGGAGTTCCGGATCATCGGCGTCTCGATGGAAGAGATCAACGACGCGCGGTTCCGGGCGATTGCTGAATCGGCCTGCCGGGAGTTCGCCCGCCATTCCTTCGGCGGCGAGGAGTGGCACGAGTTCTCGCGCCGGCTCTCCTACGTGCCGCACTCGCAGGCGCCCGACGGGCTGAGGGAGGCGGTTCGGGAGGCCAGGGAGGAGCTGGGCTCGGAGATGCGGCTGCTCCACTACCTGAGCGTGCCGCCGACGGCGGCGCCGGACGTGATCCAGATGCTGAAGACGTGCGGGATCTCGGAGCGGGCGCGGGTGATCATGGAGAAGCCCTTTGGGACCGATTTCGAGAGCGCCTGCAAGCTGAACGAGATCCTCCACGAAGTCCTCGACGAGGACCAGATCTTCCGCATCGACCACTTCCTCGGCAAAGAGGCCGCCCAGAACATCCTCGCGCTGCGCTTCGCCAACGGGCTCTTCGAGCCGATCTGGAACCGCAATCACATCGACCACATCCAGATCGACGTGCCGGAGACGCTGGGGGTCGGCACGCGCGCCGCCTTCTACGAGAAGACGGGCGCCTTCCGGGACATGGTCGTCACCCACCTGATGCAGATCCTCGCCTTCGTCGCGATGGAGCCGCCGACGGCGCTGGACCCGGAGGCGATCACCGCCGAGAAGTACAAGGTCTTCCGCAGCCTCAAGCCGCTCGACCCGAAGCGGGTGGTGCGCGGGCAGTACGAGGGCTACACCGAGGAGGAGGGGGTTGCCGCGGACTCCAGCACCGAGACCTTCGTCGCCCTGCGCTGCGAGCTCGACAACTGGCGCTGGAGCGGGGTGCCGTTCTACCTGCGGACCGGAAAGCGGATGGAGGAAAGCGCCCGGATCATCTCGATCGCCTTCCGCGAACCGCCCCAGGCGATGTTCCCCGAGCACTCGCGCGTCGGCCGCTATGGGCCCGACCACCTCACCTTCGATCTGGACGAGTCCTCCCGCGTCTCGCTCTCCTTCTACGGCAAGCGACCGGGGATGGGGATGGTGCTGGAGAAGGCGAGCATGCAGTTCTCGCTCGAGGAATCCGCTTACCGCGGGGAGACCGTGGAGGCCTACGAGCGGCTGATCCGCGACGCGATGGTCGGCGACCACACCCTCTTCACCACCGCCCAGGGCATCGAACGCCTCTGGGAAGTCTCCGAACCCCTGCTGCACGACCCGCCGCCGGTGAAACCGTACCCGCAGGGATCCTGGGGGCCGACCGAGATCGGCGCCCTGATCGCCCCCCACAGCTGGCGCCTGCCGTTCGCCCGCCGCTGGCGCGAGGCGCCGGCACGCGGAGGCGACGGCGCCGCCGCCGAGCGTGAGCGGGTCTAGGAGGGGTTGCTCGCCGGGCTGGTCTGGCCGAGCGCGGCACGGATCTCCGCGATTGCCTGCTCGTTCTCGCGGAAGTGGATGGCGTTCATCCCAACCTCGCTGGCGCCCTTGCAATTGGTGGGGATATCGTCGATGAACAGGCAATCCTCGGCCGGCATCCCGATCCGCTCCAGCGTCAGCTCGTAGATCCGCGCTTCCGGCTTGCGGCAGCCGACGAAGGCGGAGTCGACGATCTCCTCGAAGATCTCGTCGACCGGCAGCATCGAGCGCCAGAGCGGCTCCCACTCGCGGACGTTGTTGGTCAGCAGCGCCATCTTCAGCCCGCTCGCCTTCAGCTCCCGCATCAGCGCCAGCATCGGCTTGTTCGGGTCGAGCGCGTCGAAGAACATGTGGCGGAAGTGGTGCAGGTGGGGCCGGTGGCCGAGGATCGGCTCGAGCCCCTCGCTGAGGCGATCGAGGAACTCGTCCTCGCTGATCTCACCGCGCTCGAGGCGAAAGAGCGGAATCTCCTCACCCTCGGCGAGACCGTTCCGCATCGCCAGGCCGAGGCTCTCGGCCGAGATCCCGATGTCGTCCTGGATCGCCGCGAAGGAGGCGAGCAGCGGCGTCGTCAGGACGCCGCCGAAGTCGGAGACGATCGCCCTGATCTCACTCATGGGCGCTGCGCGCGACCTCGTAGGTGCCGAGACCCCCGCGCCCCTCGACCGACCAGCGGAAAAAGGCGATCTGCGAGTCGACTCCTTGGCGGCGCACGCAGACGGAATTGATCATCGTGCCGGCGCCGCGCAGCGGCCGCATCTCCTCGACGTCGGTCCACAGCTCGAGCGTGGCGCGCCGCTGCACCCCATCCTCTCCGTACTCGGTCGAAAGCAGGGTTTCCTCGAACCTGAGCGGCGCCCCGTCGGGGTCGCAAAGGACGGCGGTGACCTCCTCCTCGCCATGCCCCGGAGCGCCGTCGGGGGCGGTCGAGGTGAGGGCCAGCAGCCCCCCGTCGTCGAGGACGATTCCGATTGATCGCCGCACGATCTGGCCTTGCTCGCTCATGGACCGCAGCCTAAGCGATTGCCCTAGATTGCCGTCCCCCATGGACCGACCCCTGATCCGCGACGGCGACCCCGCGGGAGATGCCGCCGCTTGCGCGGCGATCTACGCGCCGTACGTCGAGGGCAGCGCCGTCTCCTTCGAGGAGCAGCCTCCTGACGCAGCGGAGCTCGCGAGGCGGATCGAGCGCTACAGCGCTAGCCATGCCTGGCTCGTCGCCGAGCGCGACGGCGGCATCGCCGGGTACGCCTACGCCTTTCCATTCCAGGAGCGCCCCGCCTACCGCTGGAGCGCCGGCGTCTCCGTCTACGTCGCCGAGGCCGAGCGCGGCCGCGGCGTCGGCCGCGCCCTATACGAGGCGCTCTTCGACCGCCTGCGCGAGCGCGGCTTCCGTATGGCCTGCGCCGGGATCACTCTCCCGAACGAGGCCAGCGTCGCCCTGCACGAGCGCCTCGGTTTCGAGCCCGTCGGCGTCAACCGCGGGATCGGCTGGAAGAACGGCGCCTGGCGCGACGTCGGCTGGTGGCAGCTGGAGCTGTCCCCGGCGGACGGCGGCCCGCCGCCCGAGCCACGCTGACCCGGGTTCGTGCCCTGGCTACCATGGGGCCATGTCAGAGAACCAGGCAGCCTCATCCGACCAGGTCGCGCCGGAGCACGACGAAACCCTGACCGAGGACGACGTCTTCGAGGCCCTCGAGGAGGTCATCGACCCCGAGCTCGGGCTCGACTTCGTCTCCCTCGGCCTCGTCTACGACGTCGACATCGAGGGCTCCGAGGTTTACGTCACCTTCACCTTGACGACCCCCGCCTGCCCGATCGGCCCCCAGGTCTCCGAACAGATGAAGGAGTTCGTCGGCGACCTCCCGGGCGTCACCGCCGTCCACCCGAAGATGGTCTTCGACCCCCCGTGGTCCCCGGAGATGATGTCCGAGGACGCCAAGTTCGCCCTCGGGTTCTAGCTTTGCGTCTTCGCCCAGTTCTCGATGGGTACATACTCGGTTGCCAGATGGATAAGCTCCCACCGCTTTAATCAGCGAACCGCGGGGGTGCCTCTTGACCATCACCATTTCGAGAAGGGTCTTGGCCGTGCTGGGTGGGATCCTCCTCCTGCTGCTTGCGGGGGTGGCGGGTGCCCTTGTCGCGGGCGGAGGTGATTCGACCACGGTCGTGAAGACCGTTACGGCGACCGAGGCGGAAACGTCATCCGGCTTCGCGGATGAAGGCGAAGCAGAATCGGATCCGGTTTCTAAGGACGATGCGGAGGGGGATTGCGAGACCGCGGGAATCTCTGCGCCGCCACGTCGGGAGGGGACTTGCTTCGAAGAAGGCCAGAAGTGGGTCGTGGTCAACAAGGGCAGTGTCCTGAAGCTGAAGACCCTGGAAGCAGAGCTGCTCGGGATCAGGGATGCGAAGACGTTGAGCAGTGACCTTGGCCCTGAAACCGCGAACGGGACCTTTGTGACCTTCGAACTGACGATCACCAACTTGACTCGCGCTCCGGCCTACTTCGAAGAAGAACAGGCCGTTCTCTACATCGACGGCAACGTCTACACGCAGGATTTCGAAGTGCAGAACGGGACCGAACAGAGATCATTTGGTTGGCAGGGAACCGAGATCCAGCCTCAAAACACGCTTACGGGGACGATCACCTTCGACGTGCCCGACAAAGTCCTGGCGAACCTCGACTCCACCGGCAATCTCGACATCGGCAACTTCGGCGCCGAAGAACTCTTTGCCGAGGAAGAAATAGGGACGATCCGCACCTACCAGTGAGCGCTTGGTTTTCGACGCTTCGCTGATGCCTCAGGGCGCGACGGACACGCAGCCGCGTCCCGACTGCTTGGCCTCGTATAGCGCCCGGTCCGCTCGCGCGAGCAGGGACTCGGCGCTCTCGATGCCGTCCCACTGGGCCAGTCCGATCGAGGTCGTCTGGTCCGCGGGCAGTGCTCGGCAGAGCCTCTCGCAGATCCCCGCCGCTTTCCTGACGTCGCAGTCGGGCATCAGCGCGGCGAACTCGTCGCCGCCGAAGCGGGCGATGATGTCGGCGGAGCGGACCGTGCTCCGCCAGGCGGTGGCGGCGTTGCGCAGCAGTTGGTCTCCCGCCTGGTGCCCGTGGGAGTCGTTGTAGGTCTTGAAGTGGTCGATGTCGATCAGGGCGACGCAGAGCTCGCGGATGCCGGAGCCGATCGCGCTGGCGAGGACCTCGTCCCAGGCACGCCGGTTGGGAAGCTCCGTGAGGCCGTCGGTTTCGGCCAACGCGGCGGCCTCCTTCAGCTCTCCCAGCACCCTTACGTGCTCCATCGCGACAGCCGTGCTGTCGGCGAGTGCCTGGGCAAGGCCGATCTCCCGTTCGCTCGGGCAATGGAGCGCCGCCCAGTAGATGCCGATCGCGCCCAAGGGATCGACCCGGCGGATCGGGACCATGACCAGGCTCTTGACGAAGGTGGGCCGGTAAGCCTCATGCGGGATCCGCTCGTCGGCGTAGATGTCCTCGATCGCCACCGATTGTCGGTTCAGCATCGCCCAGCCGCTGATGCATGCCTCGAGGGGGAACCGCTGCCCCTTCCAGAGCGGCGCGATCGCGTCCTCGTCGGCGTAGAAGCAGCGCTCGCCGTCGCGGAGGACGAAGGTGGCCCCATCCGCTCCCGCCAGCTGCCGGGCGGTCACGCGCACGATCCTCTGCACTTCTTCGACCGAGCTCGCCAGCGAGAGCTCCTGCACCGCGGCGAGCAGGGAGCTCAGTGCATCCTCTGCGGAGGGCGCGGGGGGAGCCGTTTGAGGGAGGAGGGAGCTCAAGGTACTGGACAGATCGACCAATTCGCCAACTTCTTGAGTCCGCCCGCTTGCAGGTGGACGGCGGCCTATCAGCCGCCGAGCCGCAGCCGGAACAGCAGGTGCGGGAGGCCGGCGTGGGTGACCTCGCGCTCCCGCGTGAACCCAACCTTTTCGGCGACGCGCTGGGAGACGGCGTTGGCGGGCAGGGTCAGCGCGATCACCTCCTCGAAGCCGAGCTCGCGCGCCCACTCGGTGGCGGCGATCGCAGCCTCGGTGGCGAGGCCGCGGCCCTGGAGGCGGGGCTCGATGCTCCAGGGAAGCTCGACCTCGGCGGTGGCTTCGACGGCGGTCCAGACGAGACCGCCGCGGCCGGCAAACGCGCCGGTCTCCCTGTCCACCAGGACCCAGGGACCGAAGCCGTGATCGGCCCAGTGGGTGCAGTCGCCGTCGACCAGCTCCTCGATGGCCTCCGCATCGAATGGCGGTAGGGGAGAGGGGCGCAGCCAGCCCTCCACCTCTGGGTGCGTGAAGTGGGAGTGGTAGCGGGGCCGGTCCTCGGGAGTCGGCTTGCGCGCCAGCAGGCGTCGCGTCTGCCGCTCCTCGGTGCCCATCAGCCCCGGTCGCTGTGGGGGAGCCGGGGCTCGCCTTCGTCCGGGTCGGGCACCTCTTCTGCCGTCCCGTCGAAGTCGTAGTCGCGGCTGGGCCCGGGTCTGGGACCAGAGCCTGGCGGTGGGAACGAGCCGGGCCCCCCGCCCACCCCGACCACCGCGAAGCGCCCGATCGTGAACCGTTTCAGCACTCGCCGTGCGATCGCCCTAGTCGGCGGGATCAGCAGGAAGAGGCCGAGGATGTCGGTGAGAAATCCGGGCGTCAGCAGGAGCGTTCCGCCGATCACGATCAGCACCCCGTCGACCACCTCTTTGCCGGGGAAGCGGCGCGCCGCCAGCGCCTCGTTGAAGCGCCTCCAGGCGCCTCGCCCCTGGTGTTTGAGCAGCAGCGAGCCGAGCAGGGCGTCGGCCAGCAGCAGGACCAGCGTCGGCACCACCCCGATCAGCTGCCCGACCTGGATGATCACGTATAGCTCCAGGATTGGGACGACGATGAAGAGGATGATCAGGAACGGCATGGCCCTTCTTCGCTACCCGGCGGAAAACCCGGCTACGCTGCTTTGACGGCCTTGCCGGCGGCCGCCTCGAGCTCGGCCAGGGATTCGTCGAGGCCGTTGCTGACGACCTCGACGTCCTCCACGCAGTCGTAGTCGGCGAGGAGGCCGAAGCCGACTTTGCCGTTGTAGCTCATGATCGCCACCGCCAGGCAGTGGTTCTGGGGCAAGAAGGCGACCGGGAAGACCTCTTCCAGTTCCTTGCCGAGGACGTAGAGCGGCACCTGCGGTCCGGGCACGTTGGTGACGATCAGGTTGAAGAGGCGGGTTGAGAAGTTGATCCGCGAGGCCTGGGCGAGCAGCGTCGGCGGGGCGAAGTCGTTGAAGCGAGAGATCACTTCCGCGCCCAGCGCCTGTTTGGAGCGCTTCAGGCCCGCCATCGCGTCGCTGATCGTGCGCAGGCGTCGCACCGGGTCCTCGATGTAGACGGGCAGCGGCCCGCGCATCAGCGCGATCCGGTTACCGAGGTCGCCTCGCTCATCTTCCGTTCGGATTGAGACCGGCACCAGCGCCCGCAGCTCCAGCCCCTCGGTGCGGACGCCCCTACCGTGCAGCCACTTACGCAGCGCCCCGGTGACGACGGCGAGGACGACGTCGTTGACGGTGCCGCCGAAGGTGTCCTTGATCGCCTTGAAGGTCGCCAGCTCCGAGCGCGCCCAGACGTAACGCCGGTGCGAACCGATCTCCTCGTTGAGCGGGACGTCGGGAGCCGGGTCGGCGAAGGCGCTGACGATCTCGCTGATGCCCTCGAGCGCCTCGATCGCCTTCTTCGCCGCCGCCTCGGGTTTGCGGACGACGTCGATCGCCCGCTCGGCGAGCTCGATTGGGGCGGCGAGGGCGTCGGCCACACCGCGCGTCACCAGCTCGGTCGTGCCCGGTTCGGGCTGCGGCACCCAGTCGTCCTCCAGCTTCGTCGGCTTGGCGTCCCGCTCCAGGTCGAAGAGGACGGTGCCGATGTCGACGCCGGAGATCCCGTCGACCATCGCGTGGTGAGTCTTGGTCAGGATCGCGAAGCGGTCCCGTTCCAGGTTCTGCGCCAGCCACATCTCCCAGAGCGGCTTCGAGCGGTCGAGCTGCTGGGAGAAGATCCGCCCCGCCAGTTTCTTCAACTGCTCCTCGCCTCCCGGGTCGGGCAGCGCGGTGTGGCGGATGTGGTAGGTGAGGTTGAAGTTGACGTCGTCGGCCCAGAGCGGCCGGCCGGCCTCCAACGGTGGCACCACCAGCTTCTGCCGGAAGCGGGGGACCAGCGGCATGCGGCTGCGGACGTGCTCGACCAGGTCGACGTACTTCGGCGGCGGCCCCTCGAAGATCAGGATCGCCCCGACGTGCATGTGGCTGCTCGAGCTCTCGTTCGTCAGGAAGGAGGCGTCGACGGCGGTGAGGCGGTCCAAATGGCGGCCTGAGGTTGCCATCCAGCAAGGCTACTTAGGCCGCATTTTCGGAGCTTTCCGCCCGAGTTTTCCGCAATCCATCCACCGTTCTGAGTTCCCCACCACCCGCGGGGGTCAAACTCAGAAACGTCCCTCGGTACCCTGAGGGCATGCCAGCCACCGCCACCGCGCCCAAGCGGGTGCTGCTTGCCGCGCCGCGTGGATACTGCGCCGGGGTCGACCGCGCCGTGCAGACGGTCGAGCGCGCGCTCGAGCTCTACGGCGCTCCCGTGTACGTGCGCAAGGAGATCGTCCATAACAAGCACGTCGTCGAGGAGTTGGCCAAGCGGGGCGCGATCTTCGTCGAGGAGGAGACCGAGGTGCCGGAGGGCGCGATGGTCGTCTTCTCCGCCCACGGAGTTGCCCCGAGCGTCCACGAAAACGCCGCCTCGCGCGAGCTGCGGACGATCGACGCCACCTGCCCGCTGGTGACCAAGGTCCACGTCTCGGCCCGCCGCTTCGCCACCCAGGGCTACACGATCATCATGATCGGCCACGAGGGCCACGAGGAGGTCGAAGGGACGACCGGCGAGGCCCCCGACAGCATCGTCCTGATCGAAACCGCCGACGAAGTCGAGACCCTCGAGGTCCCGGACCCGGACAAAGTCGCGTTCATCACCCAGACGACCCTCTCGGTTGACGAGACCGCCGAGGTGATCGCCGCCCTCCGCGCCAAGTTCCCGGGCATCGTCAGCTCCAAGTCAGACGACATCTGTTACGCGACCACCAACCGCCAGATCGCCGTCAAGCAGCTCGCCCGCGAGTGCGAGCTGGTGCTGGTGATCGGCTCGACCAACTCCTCCAACTCCAACCGCCTGGTCGAGGTCGCCCGCGAACACGGCGCCGCCTCCCACCTGATCGACAACCACTCCCAGGTCCAGGAGGAGTGGCTGGAGGGCGTCGAGACCGTAGGCATCACCTCCGGCGCCTCCGCCCCCGAGGAGCTGGTCGAGCGCCTCGTCTCCTTTTTCCGCGAGCGCGGCGCCGACGACGTCTCCGAGCTGCGGACCGTCCACGAGGATGTCCGCTTCATGCTCCCGAAAGAGATCCGCGAGGAGATCGCGGCGCGGGGCTGACCTAATCGCCCTGGGGAGGTTGGGGAACCCTCGCCCTCACAACAGCGGGGAGGTTCGGTTGAGGGTTCCCCAACCTCCTCGATCCGCCCGTCAGCCCTCGTAGGCCGCGTAGCGATGGTGAAGCATCAGGTCGTTGCCGTCGGGGTCGGTGAAGAAGGCCATGTGGCAGACACCGGTATCGAGGACGTCGCCCATGAACTCGACGCCTTTGGCCTCCAGCTCCTCGCGGGCGGCTTTGACGTCATCGACGTGGAGCGCCGGATGGGCGTTTTTCTGCGGCGCGAACTCCATCCCGAATTTGGTCGGCTCCCAGATCCCGAAGCAGGTGTCGCCGGCCCAGCACTCGAAGCGGCTGTGGTCGTCGGGCCGTAGGCCGAGGGTTTCGACGTAGAAAGCGCGCGTGCGCTCCGCATCGGTGGATGGGATGCCGATGAAGTCGGTCTTGGTGATCATGGTTCCTCCTCGGGTCGGACTGGTTGGAGACGGGGGTGGGATCAGAGTACGCCGGCGGCGAAGCTGATCGACCAGATCTTGACGCCTGGAGTGGGGCGGAGGACGAGGTTGTGGGCCTCGTGGCGTGGGTGCTCGGCAAGGGTGCGCAGGCCCGGGACCGGATCGGGGGGAAGCGTCCGCCACTCGCCGTCGATCTCCACCTCGATCTCGCCCTCGCCCTCGATCGTTGCGTAGGCGCCGCCCGCCTGGTAGTCGAGCACCAGGTCCTCGCTGTCCTCACCCGCCACCCATGGCCGCTCCCAGGAGCCGCCGGGGAAGTACTCGGGAGTGGGGGGGATGACGTGGACCCCGGGACCGTCGGTTGACCGCAGCGGCGCCATCGGCTCCGGCAGCTCCCGCAGAGCGTCGATCTCCCGCAGCTCTTCCTGGATGGCTTCCTCCGTGGCCCGGTATTCGCCCTCGCCGAAATGGACCCAGGAGAGGGCGCCGCCGAGACTCCAGAGGAAGAGGCTGGGCCAGCCCTCGCAGCCGTAGGCGCTCCAGAGCTCGTGGTCGGCGTCGATCGCGACCGGGATGTCGATCCCCAACCGCTCCAACCCGGCGGCGACGAGCTCCGGCTCGGCCGCGAAGGAGAAGCGCGGCGCTTGCACCGCGATCACGCTCAGCCCCGCCTCGCGGTAGCGCCGCCGCCACTCCGTGAGGTAGGGGAGGGTGCGGACGCTGTTCAACTGGGCGTATTCGATGAAGTGGACGATCGCCGGTCCGCCGGCGGTCAGGGCCGGCATCGACTCCGGCTCGGCGCCGACCCAGGCGAGGCCCTCCGGCAGGTCGGGGGCGGCGATGTTCTCGCGTCCGGGGCGCACGGAGGGCGGGACGTTATCCTGGCCGCCCGTGCGCCGGCCCGCCACCCTTCTTTGCGAGCGATGAGCAAGAGAAACGCACTGATTGGGGGTGTGCTGGCGATCGTCGCCGTGGTGGCGCTGATCGTCCTCAGCGGCGGTGAAGAGGACGACGAGCCAATCACCGGCGGCGGCGCGATCGGCAAGCAGGAAGTTGCTGGGACGCAGGCCAAGGAACCGGAGGCGAGGACCGAGGTGCCGACCATCGTCATCGGGAAGGGCGGCAAACCAATTGGCGGAATCGCCGAGCTGAGCTACAAGAAGGAGGATC
>DASSVR010000102.1:0-2488 GCA_035705945.1 Solirubrobacterales bacterium | reverse complement strand
TGAGGTCCCGGCCCCCGTCGCATGATGGGTGAGCTCAGACGACTTCAGCAAGTCGAAGGGGGCGAAGCGGCGGTTTGCCAGCTTCGGCACGACGCTGTTCCGCAGTGGCCCTTAACTCCTCGGCCGCCTTCAAGGCGTCCTCCGCGCTCGTTTCCCACTCGGCGATGGTGTGAGCCCTTTCGATTGGAGCCATCAACTCGGGAACCGGCCGTCTAATGATGCGACGCCAGAGCCGGTGCGGCAACTGCTCCGCCAACCATACGTCCCGGACCACTCGTTCGCTGTCACGCAACTCATCCCGATAGCGCCGCAGCACTTCGTTCTTAACTTTCTGGCACTGGCTCACGGAGTAGTCGGGACCATCTTTCCTGCGAGCCTCCGCTGCCCAGATTCTGAGGAAGTCTCTACGGACCAGCCTTCGATTATCCGCGATCCAAGTGCCAAGGTCCTCATCGCGATTGATGATGCGCTCATCGTTGCGTCGAACATCGCTTGGCACCGTGTAGCTCCGCCCCACGAGAAAAGTGATCAGGGCGGGCGTCACGATCAGCAGCACCTCCGGCATGGATCAAAGATTGCAGCCCAGCGAGACAGAAAGCTTGCCTTGACTGGCGCACCAACTGGCGCACGAGCCTCCAGGACGAGCCGAGTCAGTGGGCACAAGGACCCCCGAATTCTGCTTTGTACCGGGGAGTGCGGGCGGAGGGACTTGAACCCCCACGGGCCGAAGCCCACCAGGACCTAAACCTGGCGCGTCTGCCAAATTCCGCCACGCCCGCGTGGCTGGCCCGGCCGGGCCTTAACGCGCGGCCAATGGGGCCGCGTCACTTACAGATTCTATGATCGGGCCGTGGCGGTAGGAGAGGTGAGGCCGGGTTATGAACTCTGGCGGCCCAATCGCGAGAAGGCCGGGTCGATCACGACCAAGTTCGTGGTCGTGCTGTTGCTGGCGGCGACGGCGGTCATCGCGGGGCTGATCACGATCGGCGGCTGGTCGCTCTTGAGGGGGGGCGGCGGCATGGGCATCGTCTGCGCGATCTACGCGATCCTCTACGCCTTCTTCGCCTTCCTCGTCTCGCGCTGGAACCGCGGCATTCTGCCGGTGGCGGCCGCGCTCTCGATGATCCTGGCGATCTTCTGCGCGGTCGGCGCCGAAAGCTGGTTCAACCGCGACCGGGCGGGCTTCGACGAGGCCCTGCTCCCCTCCGACCTGATCGGGCTGCTGGTGGTCCTCCTCGGCCTGCTGCAGATCGTCCTCATCGCCGCCGCGCTTTACGCCTTCAACCAGGAGTGGCACGTCGAGGAGGAGCGCCCAATCGGCTCCGGCGAGGAATACGGCGCCGGCGCCTCGCCTCAACCGGCCTGAGCCGCGCTTCTATGCCGGAGGGGGGATTCGAACCCCCAAGCCCCTAAGGGCAATCGATTTTGAGTCGATCGCGTATGCCAGTTCCGCCACTCCGGCGCTTCCTGAACGATAGAGGCAGGGAATCCAGGAAACTCGGCTACGTCAGCGAGACAGCAAGGCGGCTGGCGGTCCGGGCGAGGATCTTCCGCACGTAGTCGGGCTCATAGCGCACCTGCTCGTGGGTGAAGCGAAGCTGAGTGAGGCCGGCGGCAGTGTGAGCCTGATCTCGAAGACGGTCGCGCGCCTGCTCGGCGGGCGTGCGGTGGTAGCGGAGCCCATCGGTCTCGACGACGAGGCCGAGGTCGGGCCAGTAGAAGTCGACCTCGAACTCGTTGACCCATTGCCCGGTGAGCGGGACTGGGAGGTTGGCCTTACGCGCGAGCGGAAGGAGGCGGCGTTCGAGCTCCTCCTTGGTGAGGCGGAAGGTGCGCCGGTCGAGGATGTCGCGGAGGATGGCGACGCCGGGCTCGCCGGTGCGCTGATTCAAGGTCTTACGCAGCGCCGGCGGGTTGGTGAGGTTGTATTTGTCCGCCTCGTTGATCATCCGCTCGATCCCGCGGCGGTCGAGACGGCACGTCATGTCGATGATGGTCTGGATTGGCGTGGTGACGGGGATGCCGTGGCGGGTGGTGACGTCGCGCGGCTGAAGGGATGGACGGCGGTGAACGCGAAGTCCGGGCACTTCCCGATGGGACTGGCTGGGTAGGGAGAGCTCTATGACGGAGGGCTCCTCGAAACCGATCCGCCATAACGCTGCCGCGCTGGAGTGGCTTAGGACGGCGCCTTTGCCACACGCCAGAACCGCGGCCACCCAGCGACCTTGGCCGCTGACGGTCGGTCGACCCACCGAATAAACGCCCCGGCGAATCGGGTGCAGCCGCCCAACCGAAACGCGGTGCTTGACGGCCTTCGGGGAAAACCCGAGGGCAAGCAACTGACTCCGCGCAATCACACCATGCTGCCGCTTCGCCAGCTTCCAGGCCTCCGCAGACCGCCCTTGGCGAGTTGAGTCCCGCATAGGGGACCCAAGTCGCCAGGCATCCGTGTCTCTCCCCCCTGTGAGGGGCCGGCCGGAGGACCCTC
>DASSVR010000101.1:0-7343 GCA_035705945.1 Solirubrobacterales bacterium | reverse complement strand
GAAGCCGCCGCCCTGCGTCAAGGAGAAATCGTCAACCGACACGTCCTCCGCTTCCCGTCCGAGCGTACCGGGGGTGGTGGCTCCGGCGACCTGTTTCTCCTTTTGCGCCCGTCGCGCGAAGGCGAACGGCACGACCAGCAGGCTCAGCGCCGGCGCCGCGGTGATCCCGATCGCCACCGCCGACTGGCCGCTGAGGATGCCGATCGCGACCATCACCGCGAAGACCGTGCGGAAGCACGATTCGGAGAGGATCATCGCGACGAAGAGCCCGAAACGCTGCTCGCCGGCGAGAAAGCCGCGGGCGAAGTAGCTGGCGGCGTAGAAGAGGACGGCGCCGAAGAAGACCCAGTAGAGCGTTTCGTTGCCTTCGAGGAGGTCGTCCTGAATCGGCCCGCGGAGGACCAGGGCGAGCACCGCGAAGACCATCGCCAGTCCGATCTGGATCGTTGCCGCCACCCGCATCTCCTGCGCCAGCGGTTCGTCCCTGAGCAGCCGTTCGGAGATGTGGCGGCTGAGCAGCTGTTCGACGGGCCGGTAGAGGGTCGAGATCGTGATGAAGACCGCCGACCAGAGCACGGCTATCTGCCCGTAGTCCGTCGTCGAGAGGGTGTGGGAGGCGATCAGGAAGTAGGCGTAGGTGATGACGCCGGTGAGGCCGACTCCGATCGCGAGGAAGCTCGCGGTTTTGCCGTATTCGGCGGCGTTGGCCTCGCCGCCCCGCCGCCTGCTCACTCCGATTTGCCGCCGCGCTCGTAGTGCGACGGCTCGACTTCGAGCGCCAGCTCGACTCGCCGCACCCGTTCGAAGACGCGCTGGGTCATCACCCGCTGGCCGGCGAGTAGGTCGCCGAGGACGCCGAGAGCGAAGAGCTGCACCGCCGAGATGAACAAGACCGCTCCGAGGATCAGCGACTGCACGTGCCCGGTGCTGTCGCCGTTGAAGATCCAATCGATCAGGAACGGCATCCAGGCCGCGAAGGCAAGTAGGAGGACGATGACGCCGGCGGTGGCGAATGCGCGGAGCGGCTCGTAGCGGGCGTAGATTCGGAGGATCGCCGGGGCGTTGCGCCTCACGTAGGCGCCGGTCGAGGCGAAGAGCCGGGACTCCCGGGTCTTCGGATTGGTTCCGACCTCCACCTCGTCGACCGCGACCAGCATCTTGCCCGCTTGAATCAGGCTCTCCAGCGTGTAGGTGAAGTTGTCGACGACGAGCAGCTGCAGGGCCGCCTCGCGGTTGTAGGCCCGGAAGCCGGAGGTGGCGTCGGAGATTTCGGTGCCGGAGAGGCGGCGCACGACCCAGCTGCCGAGCCGCTGCAGGCTCTTTTTCGAGCCGGAGAAGTGGTCGATCTGGGAGACGCGGCGGTCGCCGACCACCATGTCGGCCTCGCCGGCGACGATCGGCGCCACCAGCTTGGTCACGTCTGCCCCGCGGTACTGGTTGTCGGCGTCGGTGTTGACGACGACGTCGGCGCCGAGTTTGAGGCAGGCGTCGAGCCCCGCCTGGAAACCCGCGGCGAGCCCCTTGTTGTTGGTCAGCCGGACGATGTGCTCGACCCCGCATTCGCGCGCGACCTCGACGGTGCTGTCGGTGCTGCCGTCGTCGATCACCAGCAGCTCGATCTCGTCGATGCCCGGGAGCTCGCGCGGCAGGTCGGCGATCGTCGCGGGAAGCGTCTGCTCCTCGTTCAGGCAGGGGATCTGGATTATGAGCTTCATCGGGTGCTCAGACTATTCGGGCGCCCGGCGCGCGGGTCCTGTCACGAGGGGCGGACACCCGTGCTCTACAAAAAGACTGCGCGCGGGTGTCCGCCCCTCGCGCCACCCGCGCGAGGGAGCGCGGCGGTAGACTGATTGACGAGTCAATCAACCATGAATTCCCAGCTAACTGCGACGGATCGAAGTCACCTGGGGCATGCCCTGGAGCTGGCCGAGGGCGGGCGGGGCGGGGTTAGTCCGAATCCGCTTGTCGGCGCGGTGATCGTCCGGGGCGACGAGGTTATCGGCGAGGGCTTCCATGCGGAGCTGGGCGGACTGCATGCAGAGCGCGCTGCACTGGAGGACTGCCGGCGCCGCGGTGAGGACCCCGCCGGGGCGACGATGTACGTGACGCTGGAGCCCTGCGCGCATCGGGGCCGCCAGCCGCCATGCGTCGAGGCGATCCTCGAGGCCGGGATCGCGCGCGTCGTGGTCGCCTCCGATGACCCCACCGAGAAGGCCGCCGGCCGCGGCCCCGGGATCCTCCGCGACGGCGGGGTGGAGGTGGCATTCGCGGCGGGAGCCGAGGCGACGGCGGCGCGGCGCCTCAACCAGCCCTTCCGTAAGCACGCCCGCACGGGTCTGCCTCTCGTGGTCCTCAAGATGGCGATGTCCCTCGACGGCCAGACCTCGACGCCACCTGGCGACAGTCCCTGGATCTCCGGTGGGCAGAGCCGGGATCTGGTTCACAAATGGCGCTCTGAAAGCGACGCAATCGGCGTCGGCATCGGCACCGTCCTCGCCGACGACCCTCTGCTCACCGCCCGCATCAACGGCGCTCGCCAGCCCCTCCGCATCGTCTTCGACCGTCAGGCCCGCCTGCCGCTGGATAGTCAGCTGCTGCAAACGCTGGATCAGTCCCCAGTGCTGGTTGTGGTTGCCCCCGATGCTCCCACTGATCGATTCGGGCACCTTCAGGATGCTGGCGTGCAGATCCTTGTCGCAACCGATATTGAGGGCGCACTTGCGGAATTGGGTCGGCGAGAAATCACCAGCCTCTTCCTCGAGGGCGGCAAGACCTTGGCGTCTGCCTTCATGGCCGCCGAACAACTGGACGAATCCCGTACCTTCATCGCTCCCATGCTTCTCGGTCCTTCGACTTCGGCTTCTCGCGCGGGTGGCGTGGTGGTGGGGGCCCCCCATAGCGGAGGACGCCGCGAAGCGGCGTCTGAGCACATGGGGGTGACCACCACGACAGGACCCGCGCGCCTAGCCGCCCTGTCGTCGACGAGCGAGCGGGTCGGAGAGGACACGCTGATCCGAGCGCGGTTCAAGGAGTGGTGAGTTGTTCACCGGGCTGATTGAGGACGTGGGCGAGGTCGAGTCGGTCGATCGCGCCTCCGACGGCGCCCGCCTGCGGATCTCCTCGACCCTTGCGGCTGAGCTCTCCCTCGGCGACTCGATCGCCGTCAACGGCTGCTGCTTGACGGCCACGGCGATCGACGGCGGCAGCTTTGAGACGGAGGCGATGAATCAGACGCTGGAGGTGACCGCCCTCGATGCGATAGAGCAGGGCAGCCGGGTCAATCTCGAGCTGGCGATGAAGGCATCTGACCGACTGGGAGGCCACATCGTCCAAGGGCATGTCGACGGAATCGGGACGGTTGCGTCAACCGAGGAGGACGGGTTCGCGCGGCGAGTTCGCGTCGATCTCCCCACCCGGCTTCTCCCCTACATCGTCGACAAGGGCTCGATCACCCTCAGCGGAGTCAGCCTGACGGTTGCGGGGCTGGGCGACACCTGGGCCGAGGTCTCGCTGATCCCCGAGACCCTGGAGCGGACGAACCTGGGCGAACTGGAGCCGGGGAGCAAGATCAACGTCGAGTGCGACATCGTCGCCAAGTACGTGGAGCGTTTGGTGGCACCATTCGCTGGAAAGGAGCAGGCGTGAGCCCGATGGCGGAGACCCAGCGACAAGACGAGGCGAGGGCGGCGGGGGAGAGCCCGTTCGCGACGATCGAGGAAGCGATCGAGGAGATCCGCGCCGGCCGCATGGTCGTCGTCTGCGACGGCGAGGACCGGGAGAACGAGGGCGACCTGGTGATGGCCGCCCAGTTCGCCACCCCCGAGGCGGTCAACTTCATGGCCAAGGAGGCGCGCGGGTTGATCTGCCTGGCGCTCACGGCGCAGCGCTGCGAACGGCTCGGCCTCAACCTGATGGCGGCGAAGAACGAGGCGCCGCTTCAGACCGCGTTCACGGTCACGATCGAGGCCGCGGGCGGGGTCAGCACCGGCATCTCCGCCCACGACCGCGCCCACACGATCCAGGTCGCGATCGACCCCGAATCCGGCCCTCGCGACATCGTCGTTCCCGGCCACATGTTCCCGCTGCGCGCCAAAGACGGGGGCGTGCTGGAGCGCACCGGTCACACCGAGGCCAGCATCGACCTCGCCCGCCTCGCCGGGCTCACCCCGGCGGGCGTGATCTGCGAGGTGATGAACGACGACGGGACGATGGCCCGCGTCCCGGACCTGATCCCCTACTGCGAGAAGCACGGGCTGAAGATGATCACCGTCGCCGACCTGATCGCCTACCGGCGGCGGACCGAGAAGCTGGTCGAGCGCGTGGTGGCGACCGGCCTGCCGACCGTCTTCGGCGACTTCACCGCGGTCGGCTACCGCTCGCTGGTTGACGACAAACACCATGTGGCGATGGTCAAGGGCGAGGTCGACGGCGCCGAGGACGTGCTCGTCCGCGTCCACAGCGAGTGCCTCACCGGCGACGTCTTCCACAGCATGCGTTGCGACTGCGGCGAGCAGCTGGAAGCGGCGCTCTCGATGATCGAGCGCGAGGGCCGCGGCGTCCTCCTCTACCTCTCCCAGGAGGGCCGCGGCATCGGCCTCCTCAACAAGCTCCGCGCCTACAAGCTGCAGGAGGAGGGGGCGGACACGGTCGAGGCCAACCTCAAGCTCGGCCTCCCCGCCGACCTGCGCGACTACGGGATCGGCGCCCAGATCCTCGGCGACCTCGGCCTGACCAGCATCCGCATCCTCACCAACAACCCGAAAAAGATCGTCGGCCTGGAGGGCTACGGGCTCTCCGTCACCGAGCAGGTGCCGATCGAATCGGTCCCCAACGCCCACAACGAGGCGTACCTACGCGCCAAGCGCGACAAGATGGGCCACTCGCTGCACCATCAGGGGCTCGCCTTCGACGAGGAGATGATTCACGACGAGGAGGAACGCGACGCTAGGGACGGCAAAGGCGCGAAGGACGGCGATGGCTGAGGCGGGGGCGTTCCTCGAGGAGTTCACCGACGCGGAGAAGGCGAAGCTGGCGGATCTGCAGTTCGGCGTCGTTGTCGGCCGCTTTTACGAGGACCTGGCGCTGCGCCTGCTCGAGGGCGCCGACGCGGGCTTCAAATTGGCGGGGGTGCCGATCGGCAACGTCACCCACCACTCCGTCCCCGGCGCCTTCGAGCTGCCCTTCGCCGCCAAGGAGCTGATCGACGGCGTGCGGCGGAGGAATGCGGGTCAGGGCGGGGGCCCGGAGATCGGCGGCGTCGCCTGTCTCGGCGTCGTCATCCGCGGCGAGACCGACCACTACGACTTCGTCTGCGCCGAGTCCGCGCGCGGCATCCAGGAGGTCCAGCTCGCCACCGGCGTCCCCTGCGCTTTCGGCGTCATCACCTGCGACACGATGGAGCAGGCGCTGGCCCGCGCCGGCGGCGACAAGCGCGACCAGGGCCGCAACTCCGCCCTCACCGTGGCGCGCATGGCGTTGCTGAAGCGCGAGGTCGGGCGCTAGCCCGACGCACCTCGGCACCCTGTACCATCCCGCCTCCGATGGCCAAGGTTTGCCACAGCTGCGGCAAGGGACCGGCGTTCGGCCAGTCCCGCAGCCACTCGATGGTCGCCACCAAGCGGCGCTTCGATCCGAACCTGCAGAAGGTCCGGATCCAGGAGAACGGCCGCCCCCTGCGCGCGTACGTTTGCACTAGGTGCTTGAAGGCCGGCAAGGTCCAGAAGGCCGCCTGAGGCCATCTGACCGGCGCCAGGAACCACCCAGCTCGTCGCAAGTAGCGCTGCTACTAGCTCCTCGCCGTGCGGCCCCTGGCTTGATCAGCTGGCCTCAGGACGACCTCCTGGAATTTCGCGTGGTCGCTTTGACTGGTCGGAAACCTTATTTTGGAGCGAGGACCGTACCAATTGCTTACGGCGGCCTGCTGGTTGTCCCTGGCGGCGATTAGATTTGCCCTAGATGCCTGAACCCCAGATCGCCCGCTTCCGGCGGGTCGTCAGCTCTGCCTACGCTTCGCTGGAGGCCCGTCGCCAGGAGGTCAACGACCTCAACGTCTTCCCGGTCGCCGACGGCGATACCGGCGACAACATGGCGATGACGCTGCGGGCGGTGATGGAGGAGCTCGACCGCCTCAACGGCCAGGATGTCGACGAGGTCGGCCGTGCCGAGCTGGTCCAGGCGCTGGCGCGGGCGGCGCTGATGGGCGCCCGCGGCAACTCCGGCGTGATCCTCAGCCAGATCGTCCGCGGCGCGGCCGAGGAGCTCGCCAGCCGCCCCGGGGAGCTGATCGACCCGACCCTCGTCGCGGCCGCCTTCGCCCGCGCCGCCGACGCCGCCTACGACTCGGTCCGCGACCCGGCCGAGGGGACGATGCTGACCGTCTTCCGCGAGATGGCCCACTCCCTGACCCGCCAGCTCGCCCACCTCGAAGACGGCAAGCAGCGGCTCGGCCGCGAGGTCAGTGAAGAGGAGCAGGACGCGGTCCTGGCCGAGGTCCTGGAACGGGCGATCGCCGAGGGCGAGCGCGCCGTCGCCCGCACCCCCGAGCAGCTCGAGGTGCTGCGCGAGTCAGGGGTGGTCGACGCCGGTGGCCATGGGCTCGTGCTGATCCTCGCCGGGGTCGTCGCCGGTCTACGCGGGGACGGCGCCGAGCTGCCCGAGGTGCACCACTACGAGCCGCCGCGCCGCAGCCTGCCCCATCACGAGGACAGCCGCTACCGCTACTGCACCAACTTCATCGTCTCCGGTAGCGGCCTCGGCAACCGTGGGTACCTGCCGCGGCTGGAGGCACTCGGCGACTCGGTTCTGGTCGTCGGCGACGACGCCACCCTCAAGGTCCATGTCCACACCGATGAGCCCGAGACGGCAGTGGCCGTGTTCGACGGCATCGGCGAGGTGGCCAACCTCGACGTCGCCGACATGCGCGAGCAGATGGCCGAGCGCGACGCCCGCCTCAGCGGGCGCACCGGCGTTATCGCTGTCGCCGCCGGTGAGGGCATGCAACGCCTCTTCGGCGAGCTCGGCGCCCTCGTCGTCCCGGGCGGGGAGACCCTCAACCCCTCGACCTATGAGCTGCTCGCCGGCATCCACAGCATCGCCTCCGAGGAGATCATCGTCCTGCCCAGCTCTTCGAACGTGATCATGGCCGCGGAGCGCGCCTGCGAACTCTCCGAGAAGCCGGCGCGGGTGGTGCCGGCGACGTCGCAGCAGGCGAGCCTCCTGGCGCTGGTCGAGCTTGACCCCGATGCCCCGCTGGACGAGAACGCCCAGCGGCTGGAGGCTGCCGTCGCGGGGCTTGCCACCGGCGGCGTGGCCCCCGCCGCCCGCGACGATGCCCAAGGACGCTT
>DASSVR010000100.1:0-22244 GCA_035705945.1 Solirubrobacterales bacterium | reverse complement strand
CGGGCCGAGGCGACCGAGGCGATGGTGCGGGCCCTGGAGACGATTGGCGCCGCGGTCGAGTCCGAGCAACCGGGGGAGGCCTTCTTCGCGGTTGACGGGCTGCGCGGTCTCTATGGAGGCGACTCGGCCGGAGTCCTGAGGGCCGCCCGGCGGGTGGTGGGGGATGGGCTGGTGGTCGCCAGCGGCCCGACCAGACTGGCGGCCTTCCTTGCCGCCGGCGACTGGCCGCGTCCGGTTCCGGTGGAGGCCCTTCGTTCGCGGCTCGGCGTCCCCGAACGCGAGGCCGAGGAGCTGATCGAGGCGCTTGAGCGGCTCGGGATCGCGACCCTGCAAAACCTCGCTCGCCTCTCCGCCGACCAGGTCGCCGATCGCTTCGGGCCCCTCGGCCTGCGGGCGCGACGTCTCTGCCGCGGAGAGGAGGAGCTGCTGCGGCCGCGGATCCCGCACGAGGAGCTGGCCGAGGAGATCGAGCTGCCGGAGGGGACCGCGGGGCGCCAGCTCGACCGGGCGCTGGAGCTGCTCGTCGACCGTCTGCTGGCGGCGCCGCGGCGGAAGGGAAGGACCCTGCTCGGCCTCCGCCTCGGCGCGCTCCTCGCCGGCGGCGGCAGCTGGAGCGTCGAGCAGGGGCTCGGCCGGCCCAGCGCCTCGGCGCGGGTCCTGCGCAACGTCCTCGTCCCTCGCCTCGAGGAGCTGCCGGGGCCGGCGCTGGCGCTGCGGCTGCGAGCGCTGGGATTGGGGCCGCCGGCGCGCGACCAGCTCGAGCTCGCGGTTGGGGGAAGCGAGCCGCGGCACCGCCGCCTCGGCGCGGCGGTGCGCGAGGTGCGGGCGGCGCAGGGGGCGGAGGCGCTGCTGCGGATCCTCCCGGTCGATGTCCGCTCCCGGGTGCCCGAGCGCTGGGCGATGCTCACTCCCTATCCCGAGCTCTGATGCCCGGCATCCGCCGTCTCTACGCCCCCCAACGGGTGGCGGTCCGAACCGACCCCCGCGGCGCCCCTCTGCGGGTGGAGGACGTCACAGTCGAGATCGTCCGCGAGGAGTGGCTGGTCGAGGACCGCTGGTGGACGCCGAAGCCGCTGCGCCGCCACTACTTCGAGCTGGTGCTGGAGGACGGACGCGCTCTCACCGTCTTCCGCCGCGCCGGCTCCCAGCGCTGGTACCGGCAGCGGGCGTAGGCGATGTACGTCGAGCTGCACGCCCATTCCGCCTTCTCCTTCCTCGACGGCGCTTCGACGCCGATGGAGCTGGCTGCCGCCGCTGCCGCTCATGGTTATCCGGCTTTCGCTCTGACCGATCACGACGGAGTGTGGGGGTCGATGGAGTTCGCGCATGCTTGCAAGGGGTTTGGGGTGCGGGCGATCACCGGGGCGGAGTTGACTGTGGGCGCTCGGCCGGCGGGTCCTGTCACGGAGGGGGAACCCCCGTGCTCTACAAACAGGACTGCGCGCGGGGGTTCCCCCTCCGCGCCACCCGCCGGAGGGACCGCTCACCTGACTTTGCTCGTCGAAAGCGAGGTCGGGTACCGGAATCTTTGTCGGCTGCTGACCGCCGCGCATTCGCACACGCGCGACAACACCGGACGGACGCAGACTCAACCGTGGGCGACGCTCGAGGAGGTGGAGGAGCACGCGGAGGGGTTGGTTTGTCTCTCGGGCTGCGCAAGGGACGGGGTCCTCGCGGGGAGTTGGGAGCGGGGCGACACCGCGGGTGGGGAGCGAATTGCTCGGCGGCTCCTCGACGCCTTCGGCCGCGACCGCTTCCGGGTTGAGCTGCAGCGGCCCTACTGGCGGCGGGACCGGGCGCGCAATCGGTGGCTGGAGCTGCTCGCCGAGCGGCTCGGCGTCCCCTGCGTCGCCACCGGCAACGTCCACTGCCATGACCGCCGCCGGGCGCCGCTGCAAGACGCGCTGGTGGCGGTCGGCCGCTGCGAGACGCTGGACGAGTCCGAGCCCTACCGTCGCGGAAACTCGACCTCCTCGCTGACCTCGCCCGGCGCGATGGCCGCCCGCTTCGCCGAATACCCGGAGGCGGTCGCCGAGACCGAGCGCCTCGCCGAGCGGCTGCGCTTCGACCTCACCGAGCAGCTCGGCTACCGCTACCCGGGTGCCGAGGAGCCCACAGCCGACGCCGAGCTCGCCCGCGTCTGCAACCACCATCTCGGTGAGCGGTACGCCGGCAGCGCCCGCCTGCTCGAGGCACAGTGGCGGCTGGAGGAGGAGCTGGCGGTCATCCGCAAGCTTGGCCTCTCCGGCTTCTTCCTCCTCCACCGCGACCTGCTCGAGCTGGCGCGCGAGGTCGCCGCCGAGGTGCGCGGGCCGGAGTCGGCGCGTGGCGTCCTGCCGCCGGGCCGGGGGCGCGGCTCCAGCGTCAGCTCGATCGTCTGCTACCTGACCGGCCTCTCCCACGTCGACCCGGTGGAGACAGGCCTCTTCTCCGGCCGCTTCCTCAACGAGGAAGTCACCTCGGTCCCGGACATCGACCTCGACTTCCCGCGGGACATCCGCGAGGTCCTGATCCCCCGCGTCCACGAGCGCTACGGCGCCGACCGCTCTGCCCTCGTCGCCGCCTTCCCCACCTACCGCCCCCACGGCGCCGTCCGCGATCTCGGCAAGGCGCTCGGCCTACCGGCGGCGGAGATCGACCGGGTGGCGAAGACCGTCGGCTTCCACGAGGGCGCTGCTGAGATCGAGCGCGACCTCGCCGCCGCCCTCGGCCCGGAGCGCGCGAAGGAGCCGCGCTGGCGCGTGCTGCTCGACCTGGCGGCAGAGATCATGGGGCTACCGCGCCACTCCTCGCAGCACCCGGGCGGGATGGTGATCTCGACCCGGCCGCTGATCGACGTCTGCCCGGTCGTCCCGGCGGCGATGAAGGGGCGACAGACGGTGCAGTGGGACAAGGACTCCTGCGCCGACGCCGGCTTCCTCAAGATCGACCTGCTGGGGCTGGGGATGCTCTCGGCGGTCGAGCGCTGCGTCGAGGAGGTCGGCCGCGCTCGCGGCGAGCGGCTCGACTTATCGCGGATCCCGCTCGACGACGCCGAGACCTTCGAGTCGATTCGCACCGCCGAGACCACCGGCGTCTTCCAGATCGAGAGCCGCGCGCAGATGCAGATGCTGCCGCGGACCCAGCCGCGCGACCTCAACGACGTGATCGTCCAGGTGGCGCTGGTGCGGCCGGGCCCGATCCAGGGCGGCGCCATCCACCCCTATATAGAGAGGCGCAAGCTCCTCCGCGAGAACCCCGGCTACGAGATTCCCTACGAGCACCCGCTGCTGGAGCCGGTGCTGGAGGAGACGCTGGGGACGATCGTCTTCCAGGAGCAGGTGATCGAGGTGGCGATGGCGCTGGCCGGCTTCAGCTCCTCCGAGGCGGAGGGGCTGCGGCGGGCGATGAGCCGCAAGCGCTCCGAGGAGGCGATCCGCGAGCACCGCCAGCGCTTCCTCCTCGGCGCCGCCGCCAACGGCGTCGCCGAGGAGATCGCTGCAAGCGTCTGGGAGCAGATCAAGGGCTTCTCCGGCTTCGGCTTCCCGAAGGCGCACTCGGCCGCCTTCGGCCTGCTCGCCTACCAGTCGGCCTGGTTGCGCATCCACTACGGCCCCGAGTTCCTCTGCTCGCTGCTGAACGAGCAGCCGATGGGCTTCTACCCGCCTGACTCGCTCGTCCACGAGGCCCAGCGCCGCGGCGTCCGCATCGCCCCGCCCGATGCCAACCGCAGCAAGGTCCTCTGCCACGTCGAATCGCCGCGCCTCGCGGTCCGGATCGGCCTCGGCTACGTGAAGGGGGTCAGGAAGGAGGAGATGGAGGCGCTGGTGGCCGAGCGCAAGCGCGGCGGTCCTTATAAGGGGATCGCCGAGCTCGCCTCCCGCTCTGGCGCCGGGCTGCCGAGCCTCGAACGGCTCGCCTGGGCCGGCGCCCTCGACGGGATCCCCGCAGGCTCAGAGGACGACCGCCGGGAGGCTCTATGGCGCGTCGGCGTCACCGGCGCCGGCCGCGGTGCGGCCGGCGGCACCCAGCTGGCGCTGCCGATGGAGCCGCCGCGGCCGCCCGAGCTGGACCCCCTGGGCGACTGGGGCAGACTGATCGCCGACTACCGCTCGACCGGGATGACCCTCGCGGATCACCCGATGGAGCTGCTTCGCCCGGGCCTCGATCCCAAGCTCGCCCGCAGCACCGATCTGGAGAGGATCGACCACGGCTCCACCGTCGATGTCGCCGGCCTCGTCACCGCCCGCCAGCGCCCCGAGACCGCCAACGGCATCACCTTCCTCCTCCTCGAGGACGAGCGCGGCTCCATCAACCTCATCGTCCCCCCACCCGTCTACGACCGCCACCGCCCCCTCGTCCGCGCCGCTCCCCTCCTCCGTGCCCGCGGCCGCCTCGAGCGTCGCGAAGGCACGATCAACGTCCTCGTCAGGGACCTCGCCCCCCTCGAGCCGGACCAAGCCGCTACCCAGCTCCACGCCGTCGCCCCCACCGGCCACAGCTTCGGCCGGCGTGGCTGAGCAGCCGCGGGGCAACATAGGCTCTCTGGGGGATGGGCGCCGGGAAAAGCCGCTGGATAGCCAAGTTCGTCGACGAATTAGCGTCGGTGCCCTCGGAAGCCAGCTTCTCCAACTTCTACTCCACGTCCGTAGAGGCGAATGCGGTACGCAGGCACAACCTTGCCTGTTACCTGCATGACCTCCAAAAACGTTCTCCCAACGTTCTCATGGTGGGAGAGTGTCCCGGCTATCGAGGCACGAAAGTAACGGGGGTTCCCTTTGCGGACGTACCCGTCGTGGTTGACGGTGTCGATCGCTTAGAAATGTTCGGGATTCAAAACGGATACCTACCCCCGGCCGAGGAGCACTATCCGCCAAAAGAGCAAACCTCTACCGCGATGTGGCAGGTCCTCGCCCATCATCAGTTCGTCCCTCTGCTGTGGGCCTCCTTTCCCTTCCACGCCTACGGTGACAGCCCGGACACCAATCGGACACCAACGAAAGACGAGCTGCTACTGGGGAGGGAATTTCTGCTGAAGATCCTCAGTGACTGGCAGATCGACACCGTTGTCGCCGTTGGCCGCGTAGCTGAGCGAACTTTAGGTACGCTGCAGGTCCCATGCCGGCATATTCGTCATCCAGCTCGAGGGGGCAAGCAGGATTTCCAGTCCGGTGTTGCCCGCCTTCTCACTGATGAGTCCGGTCACGACAGTTCTGAGCTTTGAGCCGCTAGACCTGGAGTTGAAGAAGTCAGTCTCCTACGGCCGCCGCCGTTTCCCCACGCGTGACGACTATGAAGTCGCTGCGCTGGCTTCGGGCCGACCAAGCGAGCTGGTCTGGCGGGACCCGCTTTTCGCCGCTGCAGTGATGCGCCATTGGCATCAAACCGGGCAGACGGGCTGCCTGTTCGCTCGGCACCTTGCGCGGAACATCGCCCCGTTGCAGTGGCCTTACCTCGTCCTCGCGGGTCAAGGGGACGAACTTCGGGAATCGATACCGGAGACTGTTCCTTTCGCGCTGAAGAGCGCGATCGCCTTCGAAGAGTGTGAAATCCTTAGTCTGCTGTTCCCGCAGATAACCCGGGTGTCAGAGCTGCTTGAGTTGTGCACTGCTTTAGCTCGCGATACCGAGATCACCATGGAGGAGGATCGTTCCCACCCCAACTGGGTGACCGTTGCGCTACGGCTCGATATCACCGGTGAGGAACAGCTCTCCTGGATTATGGCTTTCGGTCCATTCAATCAGTGGCCCCAAAGTCGACGAGCTCCAATTACCGAACTGGCGATCAGGGTCAAGCCTAAGCCCGACCAGCTGTTTCACAAGCTAAACCAGGATCACGCTGCCGCCCATTTGGCTGATACCCCTCTGCCTGTGAACGAAGAGCAGATGGAGGCCATCTTCGAGAGGACGGGACAGGCTACCCGCGATGTCCTCGGGGGCGACCCCGACTTCCGCTCCGCCGCGAAGACGACTTTCAGTTATCCGGTGTAGAGACAGGCGCTGCCAGGGTCCCAAGCAGGGCTCCCCTTCGTAGCCCGTCCGGCGAGCACCCCGGACGGCTATTCTCGTTGACTTGACCGCGTGGCTCCCCCGGCCACGTGGCGGCCGTCTTCCGGCGCATCGGCCTGCCGGACCTGTAGTTGACGAGACGGCGACCAGTCCACACCAGTCCAGGAGTCCCCACCTGCATGAACACGATTGAGAACGACCGCACCCGTTGGCTAGCCCTCTACGTCCTCTGCGCGGGGATGCTGATGATCGTCCTCGACGCGACGATCGTCAACGTCGCCCTGCCCTCGATCCAGGACGACCTGAGCTTCTCCCAGACCAACCTCGCCTGGGTCATCAACGCCTACATGATCCCCTTCGGCGGCCTGCTCCTCCTCGCCGGCCGCATCGGCGACCTGGTCGGGCAACGGCGCGTCTTCCTGCTTGGCCTCGGGATCTTCACCGTCGCCTCGCTGATCTGCGCCGCCTCGCAGACCCAGGAGATGCTGGTCGGCGCCCGCTTCGTCCAGGGCGTCGGCGGCGCCCTCGCCTCTGCCGTGATCCTCGGCATGATCGTGACGATGTTCCCCGAGCCGGGGGCGCAGGCGAAAGCGATCGGCGTCTACGGCTTCGTCGCCTCCGCCGGCGGCTCGATCGGCCTCCTCCTCGGCGGCGTCCTCACCGAGGCGATCAGCTGGCACTGGATCTTCTTCATCAACCTCCCGATCGGCGTCCTCACCGCCTACCTGGCGACGCGTCTGGTCGCCAACCCCGATGGGATCGGCCTCGGCCAGGGCGCCGACTACCGCGGCGCCGTTTTGCTCACGGTCTCGCTGATGCTCGGCGTCTTCACGATCCTGCAGATCGAGAAGTGGGGGTGGGGGGATTCCCGCACCCTCGTCCTCAGTGCGATCTCGGCGGCGCTGCTGGCACTCTTCATCCACCGCCAGGCGACGATCGCCAAGCCGCTCATGCCGCTGCGGCTGTTCCGTTCTCGCAACGTCGCCGGATCCAACGTCCTGCAGGCGCTGCTGGTCGCTGGCATGTTCGGGATGTTCTTCCTCGGCGCCCTCTACCTGCAGCGGGTGCTCGGCTACACCCCCCTCGAGGTCGGCCTCGCCTTCCTGCCGACCACCCTGGTGATGGGAACGCTCTCGCTCGGCTTCTCCGAAAAGCTGATCATGCGCTTCGGCCCCCGCACGACCCTGATCCCGGGCGTCTGCATGGTCGTCGTCGCCCTGCTCCTCTTCGCCCGCACTCCGGTCGACGGCAACTACCTCACCGACCTGCTGCCGCCCCTCCTGCTGATCGGCGTCGGCGTCGGCACCTCGTTCCCCGCGATCATGACCCTGGCGATGTCGGGAGCGACCCCGCAGGATTCCGGCCTCGCCTCCGGCCTCGTCAACACCAGCATGCAGGTGGGCGGGGCGGTCGGTCTGGCACTGCTGGCGACGCTCTCGACCGAGCGGACCGCAACCCTCTTCGCCGACGGCGAGAGCTTTCCCGCGGCTCTCACCTCCGGCTACCACCTCGCTTACCTGATTGGCGCGGGTCTGGCGGCGATCGCCGCGGCGATAGCCATCTTCGTCCTCCGGTCCCCGCGACCAGACGCGCTGCCGGCCCACCAGGAGGGAGAGCCGGAGCCCGCCTTCTCAGAGGCGGGCTAGGGCCGACGGGGCTGCCTGGTCCTCAACATGTCCCCATAGCGCCGAATGGAGCCGCTTCAGACACTGCGTAATCAGCCCAGCGTCCCCCTCGATCTCGAGGCTGTTCCGAGGGCCATCGAGAACCGTGTCAACCCATGCCGGGACCTTGCCGTGCGCTGAGGCGTTGGGCGCCCCTTCCGGGCTCGGCTCACTCAGGACACCCCCCTCGGATCCGACCTGTGCCCGCACGAGCTGCTCTCCTTCCCCGCTTCCGTTGCATGGGGAAATCCCAATCTCGAAGCTCTTGCCGGAATGGTCCGGGAGGACGACCAGCGGCAGCACCGTCCGCATCAATGCGGCAACCTCGTCGACGTTCAATCCCGTCATGCCCTCAGGCACGACATGGTGTCTCCGCCAACGGCCGATGCCGGCAATCAGGGCCATGCCTCTGCGGGCCTGAGGGGTCAACTCATAACGTCTACGCCGCGTCGACTCCTGGCTCTCCCGGAGGAAACCTCCGATCGCGAACAGAGTCGCCCGCCGGCTCACCTGGTGAAAGCTGAGCCCGTGCTCCCCCCGCGCTAGCTCGGTAGGCGTCCGCGGACCCCGATTCAGCTGGTCGAACATGCCCGATTCCCAAAGGTCCGCCAACAGCGCCAGCGAGCCCCAAGCGTGGGCGCCGATGTCCCCATTCGGAAGTCGGGGCAGAGACGCGTCGGCGTATGCCTCCACCAACTCGTAGAGCTCCCGCCCGGCAGGCTCGGTCAGGCTGTGGACGACCTTCGACGGGACGCCAGGCTCTTCCCGCCGCGCCACAATCCCGAGCTCGGCCAGCTTGCCCGCGTATCGATAGATGGTCCGCGGCGAGTAGCCAGGCACATGCTCGGTCAGTCCCTTGGTCCGCAGCTCACCCTTCCCCAGCGTCATGAGAATGGCGCCACTAGCGCCAGCGCTGAGCAGCCGTAGTACGCCAGCCGTAGTGAGCTCCGCGTCCCGCGCGTTCACTCGGCTCAAAGACTCCGCCAATCCCCTGCCTGCCAGCACATGGAGGCGAGGATAGATGCGCTCCGAGCCCTGACACGGTACTGCTGAGTGACTCATTCACCGGGTGACAGATGTCACTCCGAGCTAAGGAAAACCAAAGTGTTGGTGACGTACCCAACTCAGCGGCCCTGTCACCCCTAAAACCTTTTGAGTATTGGATCACCCGTGTTAGTAAAGAACCCGTGACGGGAGGAGGGGCTAACCCAAACCTCCCGCCGCAGGCAACTACAAACCGGCGCTTCACGCCGGGAACAGGAGATGAATCATATGAAGTACCTCAAAATGCTCAGCCTCGCTGCTGTGGCGGCCATGGCTCTGATGGCGTTCGGAGCCGGCACCGCTTCGGCGACGAAGCTCTACAAACACACCACCGCCCTGGGCGTAGGCACCGAAATCACCGCCTCGCTGGCGAGCGGAACGTCGTCCCGTCTGACGACCACAGGCGGCACGACCCTCAACACATGCACCAGCTCATCGGTCGCTGGTGAAATCGAAAATGCCGGCGGTGCATCCGCAACAGTGGAAGGCAACGTCGAACCCGAAAATCTGACCTGGACCAACTGCTCCACCGGTTCCGTGACCACGACCGTGGGCGGCAACTTGGTGATTCACCACATCGCTGGTACGACAAACGGTACACTTACAGCCGAAGACTTCGAGGTGACAGTCGACACCTTCTTCGGCCCCTGCACCTACGTCGCCGGCGAAGGGACCCACCTGGGTACCCTTACAGGGAACAGCAGCACAAGCGGACACGCCACCATGGACATCAACGCCATTGTGACGCGGAAAGCCGAAGATCCTGACGACGGCACCTGCCCGTCCAGCGCGCGCTGGGTAGGCACCTACACTGTCACAAGCCCGACAGGTCTCAACGTCGAGGCAAGCTGATCAAGGGAACATCTGTTTGAACTACGGCCGCCTTCGGGCGGCCGTAGTTATTGATGGGGACGTAACGATGAAGTACGTAAATATACTCAGCTCCACTGCGGTGGTGGTCTCGGCGTTGGTGGTGTTCTGGGCAAGAACGCCTCCGGAACCAAGCTCTACAAAACACACGACTGCCCTCGGCGAAGGCATCGAAGCACCGCCTCGCTGGCGAGCGGAACGACGTGGAGGCTAGTGACCACAGGCGGCGCGACCTCATACACAGGCACGAGTTCCAATCGTAGGCGCTATCGATAATCCTGGCGACGGCACGTGCCCCTCCAGCGCACGCCTGGTCGGCACCTACACCGTCACAAGCCCGACAGGTCTCAACGTCGAGGCAAGCTGATCTCAAGGGGAGTCAGCGACATAACGGCCGCCTGAAAGCGGCCGGATTGCGTGTCGATTCTGTCACTCGAGTCCGATTGACAGGAGGTAGCGGTCGTCCCTACCCTCTCTCGACTTAGCGCCGGTAGGGAACTCAAGGGCGGCGCAGGGAGACGAGCAGGTGACGGAACTCAAGCTTCTCGGACAACTGAATGGGCAGAAGATCCTCGCGATCCTCGCGTTCGCACTCTCCTTCGCGCTTCCAAATATGCCCTCCGCAAGGGCAGCCGACACCCATGTCTTCGATCCAGTTCATTCGCTGACCGGCGACTGCACTACCTCAAGCCTCGATCCTGTTGCAGATCCCGGATGCCCCGACCCACCGCATCCCGGTTCTTTTGCCAAGCCTCGTAGCGTTGCGACGGACTTCTACGGAAACATTTATGTTGCGACTATCGGGAAATCCTCGGGTGGGTCGGAAGGACGGATTGATGTATTTGATCCCACCGGTGTGTTCATTACCCAGGTACCTGATCCGGCCGGTCCGATGGCTCTTGCTATTGACAGCAAAGGCACGCTGTACGTAAGCAACTTGGCTGCAGGAAAAAGAATCTATAGGTACTCCCCGAGTCTATACAGCCCGGAAACGGGCGAAATTGAATACGCGAATCCTCCCGTAATTATCGAAGAAAAAGGCTCTAGCCCGGTGGTCGCACTGGGGCTCAATATCGCTAACGATCATCTGTTCGCCAACTTCGGAACGCGCATCGTCGAATACGGGTCAGCAGCAGAAGAAAGCAAAGTGTTGAAAGAACCCGTTGGGGAAGTGTTCAACCCGAGTGGCTATGGGCTCGCGATTGACGCCGCTCATGGGCGGATCTACGCAACGCACTCCGGCAATGTGATCAGGGTATTAGCACTCACCTCGCCTCACGCGCTGTTGGACACGATCGAGGGCTCCGCCGTGCCTGGGGGGAAATTTGCTGGACCACTTTCCGTCGCAGCTGACGAAGGAACTGGGCATGTTTTCATCTTCGATCAAGAAGCAAATAGGGTGTACGAGCTCACTGAAAGTGGGGAATACGTATCGACCATCGAACATGGTTTCCAGTTCATCAGCGGAAGCCAGCTCGGGGTGGACAACGGCCCGTTCAGCCCCAATGGAGCCGTAAACGACTTTGGGCGCTACCTCTTCGTTCCCTCGCACCCGAGCGGCGTAGGTCATTCCTTCGCCTTCGGTCCCGCCGAAGAATGCCCTCCGGCGGTCGAGTCGTTCTCTTTCACCGGAGTCACGGAAAACGAAGTCGAATTCCTGGCGACGATCGATCCCTGCAACCTCGATACGACCTATGCCTTCGAGATAACGACGCAGGAAAGCTATGAACTAGAAGGCTTTGCCGGGGCATCCACTCTTGTCGGTGGGCAACTGCCAGCGGGCAAAGGAGGAGCCCCAGTGTCCGCCGCAGCGGCTGGGCTTTTCCCCGGTGTCGATTACCGCTTCCGGGTGGTTGCTACGAACGAAGAAGGAAGTGACGAAGAGGAAGGGCGATTCAGAACTTACCCGCTGAACCCGATTTCGCCTTGTCCAAATGACGCAGTGCGGACGGGTCCATCGTCATCTCTACCGGACTGCCGCGCCTACGAGCTGGTGACTCCTGCCGATACCAATGCGCGCTCGCCGCGGATCGGGCAGCTCGGCACCTACTTCACGACGCGCACCTCATCGCCCGCGGGCGATGAGGTCTCCTTCCAAATCGAAGGGGGATCGATTCCGGGTGCTTATGCGACGGGATCCCTTGCGGGCGATCCATACGTAGCGAGGCGGGGGGCGGCCGGTTGGAGCACCAGATACACCGGTCCGACCGCGGCCGAATCTCCCGAGCTGCTGCCTGGCAGCACTTCTCCCGACCAGAACTATTCCTTTTGGAGCACCGCAGGGGGAAGGGGCAGTGCAGCGGTCGAAGGAGATGAAACCAGCTACGTCCGTTATCCCGACGGGCATTCGGAGCTGGTTGGACGCGGCAGTCTAGGCACCGATCCTCGGGCTGTGGGAAGACTGATCAGCGAAGACGGTGGCCACATCGTCTTCGATACCGGCAGCAACGGCTCCACTCCCCAGCAGCTCGAGCCGAACGCGCCGCCAGACGGCACCCGCGCGATCTACGACCGCACGATCGATCCGATCACCGGCGAAGAGGAAACCCGAGTTATCTCGCTGCTGCCCCATGACTCTCCGCCGGGAGCGGGCGAAACCGCTGTCTACCAAGGCGCCTCCCTCGACGGCAAGGGCATCGCTTTCAGGATCGGCGCAGCGCTCTATCTGCGCTTCGACAACGAAGAGACCTTCGAGATCGGCGACGGGACCACCTTCGCCGGCATCAGCGAAGGCGGCGGCCGCATCTTCTATGTCGAGGAAGGCGACCTCAAAGCCTTCGAGGTGGGAACCGGAACGGTGATCGAGTTCACCGAAACCGGTGACGTCATCCCGGTCAACGTCTCCGCCGACGGCACCGCCGCCTACTTCGTCTCGCAGGAAGCGATCCCAACCGACCCCAACCCGCTCGGCGATACGCCCGAAGCCAGCAAAGAAAATCTCTACCTCTCCAAGGAAGGGCAGATCGGCTTCGTCGGCACCGTCACCGAACGGGATGTCGAAGGGGAATTCGAGGGTGTCGAAAGGATCGACGGCCTCGGTCTCTGGATAGAGGCGGTAGGTCCGAGCGTCGCTCCCCCCGGCAGCCTCGCCAAGGATCCGTCGCGCACCAATCCGGATGGCAGCGTGCTGCTTTTCCAATCGCGTGCGGGCTTGACGGGATATGACCCTGAAGGGCACACGCAGGTTTACCGGTATGACTCGATAGGGGGAACGCTTCAGTGTCTCTCCTGCAATCCGACGGGGGTGGCCGCAGACGGAGAGGCAACCTTGCAATCTCTCGGCCTGGCGTTGGGCGACCCGGAGCCGCTCACCTCATATGTCCCCGTACCGAATCTGCGATCGGACGGGCGCCGTGCCTTCTTCCAGTCGACCGAAGCTCTGGTTCCCGGTGATACGGATGAGTTGCAGGATGTCTACGAGTGGGAGGACCAAGACCTGGGCAGCTGTAAACGCGAAGACGGCTGCGTCCACCTGATCTCCTCAGGGCACAGTAACCGGAATGACTATCTCTATGGGGTAAGCGACAGCGGGGACGATGTCTTCTTCACGACCGCCGACATGCTGTTGTCTAGCGATTCTGCCGAAACGCCGTCGATCTACGACGCCCGGGTCGGTGGCGGATTCCCCATACCCCGAAGCGAAGGTTGCGAGGGCGAGGCGTGTCATCTGCCACTGCCTCTGCCTCCGAGTCTCGTGACTTCCCAAACGTTCCCCACTGAGAGCGGGAAGCCCCCTCGCCGTCGCTGCCGCAAGGGTCTCCGCAAGGTGAGGCGCCATGGCAAGGTGCGCTGCGTCAAAAAGCATCACCGGCAGAGATCTAGCTCCCAGAAACGAGCGGCGAAATGAGCTGGCTCGGGAGGTTCGCTGTAGTGGCATTGACCGCTATGGGCGCTCTGGTGGCCCCGGCCAGCGCAGCGGACGAATTCGAGAAATACGCGCTGGAATCTGTCTCCGTTTCCCTCTCCAGCGCACAGGCGGGAGCCCATGCTGATCTAACGACCAGCTTCAAACTCACTAGGACGGGGATCGAACCCTATGCTCAAACTCGCGATGTCGAAGTGGCACTGCCGCCAGGGATGATCGGCAACCCCCAGGCGATTCCACGGTGCACCGTCGATCAGCTGGGAGAGCTACCAGAAGAAAGCGAATGCCCGCTGGACTCGCAGGTCGGGATCTCGGCGGTCACGGTGCTGAACCCGGTATCGGGAACCTTCACCGAGCCCGTCTACAACATGGAGCCGCCGAAAGGCTTGGACATAGTCGCCCGCTTCGGCTTTTTCGCAGCCGTGTACCCGACCTTCATCAACGTCCGCGTCGACCCGAGCGACTACAGCCTCATCGCTTCGGTGGAAGGTGCCCCCTCGGCAGCGGGACTGCTGGAAGCGACGACGACGCTATGGGGGGTGCCGGCGGCGTCGAGCCACGACGGGCTGCGGCTCACGCCGCTGGAAGCGCGCAATCACGAAACGCCCGAAGACGGACGGGAGGCAACTCTGCCTGAAGCGCCCTTCCTCTCCAACCCGACCGACTGTTCACTGGAACGCGAGATGACGATCACGGCGCGTAGCTACCAGCTGCCCGACCAGCCGAGCTCGATGACTGTGTCCTTCCCGCAGATAAGCGGCTGCGGAAAACTCGCCTTCGAACCGACCTTCTCGGCAGTCGCGACGAATTCAGAAGCCGCGGCGCCGACTGGGCTGGACGCAGAGCTCCTGATCCCGCAGGATGAAACCGCTCAGGGGCGTGCCACCTCGACTCTGAAGAGCGCTGTGGTGACCCTGCCCCAGGGCCTGACGATTAATCCAGCCGCGGGCGGCGCTATGGAAGCGTGCAGCTCCGAGCAGGTGGGGTATGGCAGAAATGAATCTTCGCACTGCCCCAACGCTTCCAAGTTCGGCTCGGCGGAGGTCGAGGTTCCGGCGCTCGAACGCACTCTTCATGGCTCGCTTTACCAGCGCCCGCCTGAGCCAGACCAACTCTTCCGGTTCTGGCTGGTCGCAGACGAATTGGGTGTGCACCTGAAGCTGCCGGCCGAGATCAAGGTCGACAACTTGACGGGGCAGGTGACGACGATCTTCAATGGGATCGAGACCCTTGGGGGCCTGCCTCAGGTACCGGTAAGGAGCTTGAAGCTGCACGTTTTCGGCGGGGCACGGGCGCCGCTGGCGACTCCGCCTACCTGCGGCACCTACCAGACCCACTTCCAATTTACCCCGTGGTCGGGGAAACCGGCGGTCGAAAGCGACACGGCGATGGAGATCACGAGCGGTTGCCGGAAGGGTGGGTTTGCACCGGGGCTCACCGCCGGCTCAACCCGCGCCTCCGCAGGCAGCTTCTCCCCCTTTGCCCTCACCCTCACCCGCCGAGATGGCGAAGCCAATCCCTCCACGATGTCCGTCCACATGCCGCAAGGCCTCCTAGCAAGGCTCGCCGGCGTCCCGCTCTGTCCGGAGGCCCATGTGGCCACCGGCGCCTGCCCTGAGTCCTCAAAGGTCGGCTCGCTCATTGCCGCCGCCGGAGTCGGCGCCGCTCCGCTGTGGATCCCCCAGCCCGGTAAATCACCGACCGCCGTCTACCTCGCGGGCCCCTACAAAGGCGCCCCCTACTCAATCCTCAGCGTGGTCCCCGCCCAGGCCGGCCCATTTGACCTCGGCACGGTGGTCAACCGCGCGGGCATCTACGTCGAGCCCGAGACCGCAAGGGCGACGATCGCCACCGACCCCCTGCCCCAGATTTTGGAAGGCGTCCCCATCACCTACCGCACGATCCACGTCGTCATTGACCGCCCCAATTTCACCCTCAACCCAACCGGCTGCTCGAAGAAGAAAATCTTCGCAACCCTCATCGCCAGCAACGGCGCCCTAGCTGAACCCGCCGACGGCTTCCAGGCGGCCAACTGCGCCAGGCTCAAATACAACCCGAAGCTACGCCTCACCTTTAAGGGGGCCACGAAGCGAACCGGGAACCCGGCCGTTAGGGCCGTCCTCACCCAGAAACCAGGCCAAGCCAACACCCAGGCCGCGACCGTGATCCTTCCGCCTACCCAGTTCATCGACAACGCCCATATCTCAGCCCCGTGCACCCGCGTGCAGTTCGCCCAAGAAGCCTGCCCCAGAGGCTCTGTTCTCGGCATCGCCAAGGCGATTACTCCGCTCCTAGACGAGCCGCTGAAAGGCAAGGTCTACTTCCGCTCAAACGGTGGCGAGCGCGAACTGCCTGACATCGTCGCCGACCTCAGGGGGCCGATCCGCATCGTCCTGGTCGGTTTCATCGACGCCGTACAGAAGGAGGGAACCGAAAACTCGCGGGTCAGAACCCGCTTCCTCAGAGTCCCCGATGCCCCCGTCACTCGCTTTGAAATGAACCTCTTCGGCGGCAAACGCGGCCTGATCGAAAACAGTGCGAACCTATGCAAGGCAAAACGCCGCGCCGAGATCAAGCTCCGGGCCCAAAACGGGCGCGAACTCATCACGAAGCCGGTGATCCGGATGGGGTGTGGTGGCCGGTAGCCAGCGCGCGTACCACATCGTCAACCCCGGACAGCTACACCTCGCACCCGTCACACGCCGGGGTGACAAAGTGAGCATGCTACATATAGCACTCACCGTTTGAGCTTTTGTCACCCCTCAGGTCGTTGACAGTGCTGTTCCGCCAGCTTAACTTCCATAGTTCTGGCGTGCCAGGGACGCGCCCGGGACTGCATCACCAGGGGGACCGGAGGAACAAACCTGTTCCGTGACCAGCAAGACGCCTGTCGGCGCCAGCGTTTGTCAAACCAAACAGGGGAGGAAAAATGTTCTCTCGAATTCAAAACAAGCTCGGCACGACCGGTCTGGTCGTAGCCATTGTGGCGTTAGTTGCCGCATTGGCCGGGGCGGCCTATGCCGCAGGTGGTCTGACCAAAAAACAGGAAAAACGAGTAATTGCCATCGCAAAAAAATTCGCCGGTAAAGACGGCGCCGCGGGGCCCGCTGGCGCCACCGGTCCTCAGGGTCCTGCCGGGGCTGAAGGCAAACAGGGCCCGGAAGGCAAACAGGGTCTTCAAGGCACGCCGGGGGAAGATGGCACCGACGGCGTAGACGGCGAAGATGGAGCGTGTACGGAAGGTAACCCGGAATGCGTGATGCCGTCGGGTGGTATCGAGACTGGAACCTGGGCAGTCTCCCCCGGGCCGGTTGGTTTCCAGTATGTGGCGCTCTCGTTCACCATTCCACTTGCGCAGGCTCCCACGGACATCGGTTTCGTAAGGGAAAACGGGAAAGAAAGGTACTTCGACCCGGAAACGTTCGAATTCAAAGAACGGGACCCACTGTTCTGCGGTGGGACGGCAAGTACCCCCGATCCTGACGCCGGGAAGGTATGTGTCTATGTAGAAAAAGAATCTAAAGCAGCGGGAGAACCGACCGTCAACTTCGAATCGGAAGTTGTCAACCAGGTCAGGCTCAGGACGAGTGGCGCGTTGTTCACGGTCGCCAGGGAAGCGACCAACGCCAATGCGATTGGAACTTGGGCCGTCAGCGTCCCCTGAGGTAAAGGGGGCTGAGGTTGTCCAGCTCCGCACCCGGTGAGGTGCGGAGCTGGACTTGCACGTTCAGCAATAAAACGGAGGTGAAAATTGTGGGCAGGGGAAGAGCCGTATCCTTACTCGGCATAGCGGTTATAGCTATTCTCGCTGCACTCAACGGCTGTGGGGATAGCGAAGACAGTTCGCCGATGAGCAAAGCAGAATTCGAGCAACAAGCAGTTCTTGTCTGTTATAACTGGGAGCAGGAACAGGAAGAAAGGCTCGAAGCAGCTCTTGAGAAGTACCAGGGAGTTAAAGTCACCCCGGAGAAGCGGGAGGCTGCAGCAGCCAAAGTCGTGCTACCTCCCATGGAACGGGCTATCACTGAGTTGATGGAGTTGGATCCCCCTACGGCTGAGAGGCAGGAGATTCAAAACATCATCCGCACGATGGAAGAGGCGGTTGACAAGCTCCAGGCCGATCCGAGTCTAGTGAGTGGCGGGAATCCCTTGGTGGAGGTTAGAAATCGCTTTAAGAACTATGGCTTGACCCAATGCATCATCTGAATGATCGGAAAGCCGCTAGTCTCGATCGAGCGAAGCCGACTCGAGTACGCCCAGCAGCTGGGTCACCCGGCAGACGAGGAGCCGCTCCTCGTCGACCTCCACCCAAACTCCAGCCGCAGACGGGAAGACCACATGGTCTCCAGGCTGCACCGGCATCTCGACCCCCGCTCCGACCCACCAGTCCAGACCCGGCCCCACCGCGAGCACTATTCCCTGCTCCGGCGGCGGCTCATGCGTCCCCGGTGGGACCACTAAGCCCGAACGCCGCACCCGGTCCTGGTCGAGCTCCTTGATCACGACCTGGTCGAACAGCGGCCGCAGCTGATGGCGGACCGACTCCGTCGGGTCAGGGCGTTGGGCGGTTCCCATGGTCCAAGTCTAAGATCGATCGATGCCGCAGGAGCCCAAGCCAACTAACTGGCGCGCCTGGCTGGTGGGGCTCCTCAGTGCTCTCGTCCTGATCGTCGCCCTGCAGAACTCGCAGGAGGTCAGTTTCGATGTCCTCTTTGCCAGCTTCAAGGCGCCGCTGATCGTCGTCATCTTGCTCGCCGCCGGAATCGGAGTCCTAATCGGCTACATCGCGCCGCTGGTTCGTCGGCACCGCCGAGAAGAGAGGCAGCACGGCTCCTGATCTTTTAAGCTTTCCTGTGCAATGGGAAAGCGGCAGAGGAGAGGGAGATGAGCGTTCTTCAGAAGGAGATTCCGCAGGACTGGTACGCGACGGCCTTTGACGGTATGTCAGCCGAAATGGCATGGACCGAGCGGACCGGGCAGGAAATCGACCGGGCGCTGACGATGCTGCGGCCCGAGGGGGGCGAGCGGATCCTCGACCTCGCCTGCGGGACCGGCCGCCACTCCCTCGAGCTGGTGCGCCGCGGCTTCTCCGTCGTCGGCGTCGAGATCGGCACCGAACTGGCGCAGATCGCTCGCCGGGACGCGGAGGAGCAGGGGCTTGAGGTCGAGTTCATCGAGGGCGACCTGCGCGAGCTCGATTTCGAGGAGGAGTTCGACATCGTCCTCAACCTCAACGACGGCGCCGTCGGCTACTTCGAGACCGACGAGGAGAACCACCGCACCTTCGAGGTCATCTCCCGCGCTCTCAAGCCCGGCGGCCAGAACCTGGTTCAGGTTCCCAACGTCCTCTACGCCCGCGCCAACCTCCCGCAGCGCTCCTGGATCCCCAGCTCCGGCATGGTCGAACTCGTCGAGCACCGCTGGAACAAGAAGGACAGCTACATGGAAGGGGCGATGATCCCAGTCCGCTTCGGCGAGGTCCTCGAGGGTCTCGACAAACGGATCGAATTCCGCCAGCGCCTCTACACCGTTGACGAGCTGCGCGGCATCTATTCCTCCGTCGGCATGACCCTGGAGCGCGTCTTCCACGGGAACGGCCGCCCGAAGGAACCGACGGAGAGCCAATTCGAGATCTTCGCCGCGGCGCGGAGAAGCTAGCCGTCCTGTCTAAGATAAATAAATATTCGAGTTCTCTTATGCTAATCTGGCGCAATCAGGGTATGAGCTAGCCATCAGCTAGTCCGAAAGGGGGTGTCGCATTGCGCTCAGGGGGGACCGCGCTGGGCCTGCTCTCGGCACCCCTCAACGTTCACGTCCTCAAAGCGCTGGAGGACGAGAACCGATCGCTGACCGAGCTCAGTCAGGCGGTTGGGCTTCCGCCGGCGAGCACCCTGCGTACCTACCTTCGCAAGTTGGTCGAGGTCGAGGTGCTCGAACGGACGAGGGAGGACGGCTTTCCCAGCTCCGTCACCTACGCGATCACTCCCGTGGGCTCGATGCTGCTCAGGGTCGGGCAGGTCCTGCAGCGGTGGCTGGAAAAAGCGCCCGACGGGCCGATCCTGCTCGGCAGTCCGGCCGCCAAGAGCGCCACCAAGGCACTGGTGGACGGCTGGTCTACGACGATCGTCAGGGCGCTCGCGGCCCGGCCGCTCGCGCTGACCGAGCTCGACCGGTTGATCCCGCAGATCAGCTATCCGACCCTCGAGCGGAGGCTGACCGCAATGCGCCTCGTCGGCTTGCTGGGGGCGATGTCGAACGGCTCCGGCCGCGCCACGCCCTACAGGGTGACGCGCTGGCTGCGCGAAGCCGTGCCGACCCTGACGGCCGCCGTTGCCTGGGAGCGCCGCTACGCCCAGGCGCACACGCCCCGCCTCGGGCGCCACGACATAGAGGCAGGCTTTCTCCTGGCGATCCCGCTGATCGAGCTGCCGTCCGAGGTCGAGGGGGTCTGCCGGCTCTCCGTCGAGGTGCGACAGGGGGAAGAGGCCGCTTTCGCGGGAGTGACGGTCGCGCTCATGGACGGCAAGCCGGTTTCCTGCGTCACCCGCTTCGATCGAGAAGCCGACGCCTGGGCAGCGGGCCCCGCCCTCGATTGGTTCCGCTGGGTCAACGGAAAGGAGGGCGCAGAGATCGAGTTCGGCGGAGACAGGGCGCTCGCTCTACTCGTCGTCGAAACTCTGCGCGAGACCCTGGTCCCGATGGCCGGGAGGCCCACTGAGTTGTAGATGCGCCATGACGCGGTGCGCAAAACGACGTCCGCGCGAATCCATCGCACACCAGATGCAGGGGTTTTTCGATCGTGCCCCAGTCTCAAACGGCCATCGCTCCCGCTCCCGCTCCAACATTCTTGATTGGAAGCGCGGGCGAGGTTAGGAATGGCAAGGGAAAACAACCGGCGCTTCGACGCCGGATCAAGGAGGAATACATGAAGTACCTGAAGATGCTCGGCGTCGCCGCGGTTTCGGCGATGGCCTTTATGGCGTTTGCCAGCACCGCCTCGGCGACGACACTCGAGGTCGGCGGAACGACAAAAAACGAACCAATTACAATTACAGCGAGCCTTGAGTCTGGTACCTCGGCTGAGCTGTTTGACACAGACGAATTCACCCAAAACACATGCACCACGTCGCATGTGCATGGAACCACGTCGACCACCACCGGTTCGGCCGTGACAGGGGCGCTTTCGACCCTGACCTTCACCAATTGCACGAGACTGGTGACAGTTCACGCTCCAGGCAAGCTGGAGATTCGGTGGACCGAAGCAACAAAGGGAATCGTGTCCTCTGAGGAAGCTACAGTAACAGTTAGAGTTCCTCTCATCGGATACGTAACCTGCAGAACCCACACCACAACGGACATCGGTACCTTTACAGGCGTCTCCTCAGGTAACGCGACACTGCACATCAACGCCGTGCTCGACTGCGGCTCTATTCCTTCCGCTGTATGGGAAGGCGACTACGAAGTCACAAGCCCGAGCGGACTCGGCGTCTCGTCATAGACAGACGTTGAAGGCCAATTAGGCCAGACAGTCTGAGCCGCCCCCATCAACTGGGGGCGGCTCTCTTCTTCTGGGTCTTGACAGGTCTGAACCAGAGGACTACTCTCGACTGTCTGGGAAACGTGGCAGTATGCCTACGGGACGGGCGGCAAGGGGGAGCAGTGAACGGCCAGCGAGGCGTGACCGGCGCGAAGGAGATGCGATGAGCAGGATCGGAAAGGGGCGATCGCTCGCGCTGCGGACTGCGGCCCTTGCCCTCTTCGCCCTATCCGGCATCATCGCCCCCCCCGCCCTCGCGGCGGAAGGCGAACGCGTCTTCGACCCGAATCTCTCTCTGATCGGCGGCTGCAAAGCCGAATCGCTCGATCCTGTCGAAGACCCCGGCTGCCCGACGACCCCGCCAGAAGGGCCCCATCCCCCGGAAATCTTCAGGGACACGCGGGCGGTGGCCACCGACTTCCACGGCAACATCTATGTCGCCAGCTTCGGGAAAGAGGAAGACGGCAGCAAAGGCCGGATCGACATCTTCGACTCGAGCGGCGTCTTCATCGACCAGCTCGCTCCCTCTCCCCCCTACGGCCCGATGTCGCTTGCGATCGACAGCCAGGGCGTCCTATACGTCGGGGGCCTGACGGTGGGAAAGCAGCTCTACCGCTACATCCCATGCGTCTATGAACCGGAAGCGGGGAACATCGAATACTGCAACGCACCGGTGACCATCGCCTCCGGTCTTGACTCACGGCCCTACGGCCTGGCGATCAACGTGGAGAACGACCACCTGTTCGTCAACTCCAGGGAGGCGGGCGTGGTCGAGTACAGCTCGGCGGCGGAAAGCAACGAAGAACTCCGAACGGCCGCGGCGAAAGGCACCGGGATGGCGGTCAACGCCAGCAACGACCGGATCTACGCGAGCCACGAACCGGGCGGTACCTCAATCAGGCGGATTGAGATCTTCGACATGACGAGCGTGAACGGGGAAGATGAATACGAAAAAGTCGATTCGATCGAAGAGCCGGCGCTGCCGGGAGGCGACATCGGCAACCTGCTGTCGGTGGCGGTGGACGAAGTGAGTGGCCACGTCTTCGTCCACGACACGGAAAACAAGAAACTGTATGAGTTCGACGAAGACGGCGAATTCGTGACGGAGATCAAAGAGCTCACCTTCTCGGGGGAATTCGGGGCGCAGATCGGGGTCGACAACGGCCCCTTCAGCCCGAACAAGGGCTACCTCTACGTCCCCTCCCACAAAACCGGCACCGGCCACTCCTTCGCCTTCAAGGAAGTCACCGAAGGCCCGCCGGTGGTGAAATCGGCCA
>DASSVR010000099.1:0-4356 GCA_035705945.1 Solirubrobacterales bacterium | reverse complement strand
TTGAGCTTTGACCCGGATACCGGGTCAAAGCTCAACCACACCCTGCCGAGGGCGGCCAGGCCGAAGGCGATCAGGGCCGGGGCAACGACCTCGGTGTAGCGGCCGTAGATCAGCATGTCGGGACGCGTCCGTTCCGGGAAGGCGGCGGCGGAGATCAGCAACAGCAGCGCAGCGAGCGCGAGCAGGATCCCCAGGAGCGGGAGCCCCGCGCCGCGTTCACCGCTCTCCTCGCGACCGCGCCAACGGAGGAAGAAGTCAAGCGCGGCCGCGGCCGCCAGGCCGAAGGTCGCCACCAGCAGGTACCAGCTCTGGCCGAGCAGATTCGCCAGCGCCGTCCTCACGCCCTGGAACTCGAAGAGCTCGTCCATCCGGTCGCTCAGTTCGTCGGGTGCCGAGCCGGCGTAGTTGTCGTCAATCAGGAAGGCGTCGAGGAGATGGACGCCGTAGAAGGAAAGGGCGATGACGCCGAGCCCGACCGCCAGCGCCGCGGGGCGCAAGCGCCGGCGCGCCGCCATCCAGACCAGCCCCGCGACGGCGATCGCGAGGGCGACGATCATCCGATTGTGGACGGCCCAGAGGGCGCCGGTGGCGGCGCCGAGCCCCGCCGCCCAGGCGATCTCGCCCCGCCGCGCGCCCGCCGAGAAGAGGCCGCCGAAGGCGATCAACCAGAGGCAGACGAGCGGGACCAGCGCGTTCTCGGACATCGCCACCTGCGAGAGCACGGTCAGCGCGGGATAGGCCGCTCCTCCCAGCGCCGCCCAGAAGGCGGCCTCGGGGCGGACGCCGCCGAAGCGGGTCAGGAGCAGGTAGAGCAGCGGCAGGACAGAGGCGGCGAGCGCCGCGTTGAGGACGAGGATCAGGTGGTAGGAGAAGGTGGGATCGGAGACCAGCGTCACGATCGGAGCCAGCAGTAGCGAGTAGCCGCCGCGGTAGAAGGGCGCCAGTTCGAGCTGGCCAGGCAGTCCCCCGGTGAGCACGCGCGCATTCGTCAGGTAGCCGGTCTCATCGGCGACCAAAACGGGACCCGTTCGGATCAGCGAAAGGAGCAGGCGGAGACCGAACAGCGCGAAGGTGCCGGCGAGCAGCCGGTTCCGCACGGACTGGTTCATTTCCCCTCGTGAACGGAGGTTCACCCGCGTTGTCAGGGCAAAGGTGCGCTCATCCGCCGCGTGCATGACGGTGTGCGATCGCCAACCTGTAGGCCTCCTCGAACCGGGGCACGATCGCCTCGGGACTGAAGGCCGCCGCCCGCAGCTTGGCCGCCGCCCCCAGCCGCTCCCTCAGCGCCTTGTCAGCGATCAGCGTTCGCAACGCCTCGACGAGGGAGATCCGGTCCTCCGGCGGGACCAGGAACCCGGTTTCGCCGTCGACGACGATGTCGCGCAGGCCGCCGACGTCGGAGGCCACGATCGGCTTCCCGGCGGCGGCGGCCTCGAGTGCGACGAGTCCGAAAGGCTCCGGCCACTGTGACGGCGCCACGGCAAACAGCGACCGGCGCAGCGCCTCGATCGCCAGGCGGTGGGGCCACGGCCCGGTCGCGTGGACGCCGGGGCGTTTCCGCAGCTCGTCGATATAGCAGCGACCGACGAGGACGAGCGGCGGCGGATCCTCCAACTGGCTATATGCCTCGGCCAGGTGCCACGCTCCCTTGTCCTCGGTCGCGTCGCCGAAGAAGAGGATGAACGGCTCCTGGGGAAGCTGGACCAGGCGGAGGTCTTCGGGCGCGGGCGCGGGCAGCTCGCCGATGAAGTTCGGGATCACCCGCGAGACGTCGCCCTCGCGCATCCGACAGAGCTCCTCGACGGTCGAGCTGACAGGCAGGAAGACGTCGACGTTGCGCCGCAAGCGCGACTCGAACGAGCGGGTCCCGAAGGCGGCGACGAGCCCTTTCGCCGGTCCGTAGTGCCCGCTGGCGCAGACGTGGCACTTGACCGGCGCGGGGCCCGAGCAGAGCTTGTCCTTGCGCCGCAGCCGCTTCGTCGCGCAGATCAGACCGTAGTCGTGCAGGGAGAAGGCGAGGGCGCTGTGGGCGCCGCGGGCAAGCGGTAGGTAGGAGTGGACGATCCAGTTGTGGGCGTGGACGATCTGCGGCCGCTCACGGCGCAGGACCCGCTGCAGGTCACGCACCGTCTCGGGGTCGGGGGCTGGGGGGGCGTGCCGCCGCTCGGTGTCCTGGTGACTCCGCGTCACCCGATAGCTGGTGCTGCGCAGGGGGTGAACGGGCGCGCCCGCCACCTCATCGGGGCTGACTCCGCCCGGCTGCTGCAACGTCGCGATGGAGACCTCATGGCCCCGGGCGACGAGCTCGCGGCTGAGGTCCTCGACCACGCGCTCTTCGCCGCCGACGATCGGCGCGAAGGATTGAGCCAGCATCATCACTCGCATCGCTGAAGCCTCGCATGAGCGGACCCTCGGCCGTGCCAGAATCCGCCCCTTGCAAAGCGATCTTGCCGCCGAGCACCCCGCCGCACCGCCGAGCATCTCGGTGGTGATCTGCGCCTTCACCCGCGATCGGCTCGAGGTCCTCTCCGAAGCGATCGATTCGCTGCGCGGGCAGACTTTGCCGCCGCACGAGATCGTGCTCGTGATCGACCACGCGCCGGAACTCCTCGCTGAGGTGGGCGAGCGTTGGCCGGAGCTGAAGATCGTCGCCAACCGCGAGAAGCAGGGACTGTCGGGTGCGCGCAACACCGGCGTCGCCGAGGCGAGCGGGGAGGTTGTCGCATTCCTCGACGACGACGCGATCGCCAGCCCGGACTGGCTGCGGCGCCTCGCCGACGCCTACGCTAACCCGGAGGTCCTCGGCGCCGGGGGGACGGTTCGCCCCCGCTGGGTCGAGGGCAAGCCGGGCTGGTTCCCGCCCGAGTTCGACTGGGTGGTCGGCTGCACCCATTCCGGGATGCCGCAGGAGCTTTCCCCGGTGCGCAACCTGGTCGGCGCCAACATGTCCTTCCGCCGCCGGCCGCTGCTCGAGGTCGGCGGCTTCAGCCACGACCTCGGCCGAGTCGGGACGCTGCCGGTCGGTTGCGAGGAGACCGACCTCAGCATCCGCGTCCACCAGCGCTGGCCCGAGGCCGAGATCCTCTACGACCCCGACGCCTCGGTGGACCACGTGGTGCCGCCGGCCCGGGGGACGGTCCGCTACTTCCTCGACCGCTGCCGCGCCGAGGGGCGCTCGAAGGCCGTGCTTACCGGAATGGTCGGCAGCGACGACGGTCTTTCCGCCGAGCGCTCCTACGTGCGGCGGACGCTGCCGCTCGGCTTCCTCCGCGACCTCGGCGACGCGGCGCGGGGCGACCTCGCCGGCCTCGGCCGCGCGGCGATGATCTTCGTCGGCCTGGCCGCGACCACGACGGACTACCTGCGCGTTCGCGCCGGGTTCGCCAAGCCGGATCGCGGCGCCGAGCCGGATCCCGAGCTCGGCGGCAGGCCGCGGGTCTTGATCGTCACTCCGCGCAGCCCGCTTGCTCAGGGCGGGGTGGAGCGGCACGTGATGGAGGTGAGCCGGCGGATGGTTGCCGCCGGCGCCCGGGCCGAGGTCCTTTGCACTGACCCGGACCTTGTCGAGGCGAAGACCGAGACGTACGACGGGGTCCGCATCCGCACCGTCCGCGCCTGGCCCCGGGGCCGCGACTGGTATCTGGCGCCCGGGATCTGGCGGGGGATGGGACGCGAGAGCTGGGACCTGGTCCACGTCCAGAGCTACCACACGCTCGTCGCGCCCCTGGCGATGCTGCGCGCGCTCACCCTGCGCATTCCCTACGTCGTCACTTTCCACGGCGGCGGCCACTCCTCGCAGCTGCGCAACCGCTCGCGCCGGATTCAGATGCGCCTGCTGCGGCCGCTGTTGCGGAGAGCGGCGCGGCTGGTTGCGGTGGCGCGCTTCGAGGTCGAGCAGTACGGATCGGTTCTCGGTTTGCCGCCGGAGCGATTCGCGCTGATTCCGAACGGGACCGATCTCAGCTTCTCAGACGCCGACCTCGCAGCCGCCGAGCCGGAGGTCCCCACCCTGGCCTCGATCGGTCGTCTCGAGCGCTACAAGGGCCACCACCGCGTCCTCGCCGCCTTTCCGCGCGTGCTGGAGCGGGTGCCCGAGGCGCGGCTGCTGATCGTCGGCCACGGGCCCTACGAGGACGAGCTGCGTCGCCAGGCGGACGACCTGGGGCTGAACGGGAAGGTGGAGATCACCAGCGTTCCCGCGGGCGATCCGGAGGGGATGGCAAAGCTGCTCAGACAGGTCTCCCTGGTCGTGCTGATGAGCGAGTTCGAGACCCATCCGCTGGTTGCGCTTGAGGCCGCCGCCGCCCGCCGCCGCCTGCTCGTCGCCGACGCCGGTGGCCTCGCGGAGCTGGCCGC
>DASSVR010000098.1:0-37243 GCA_035705945.1 Solirubrobacterales bacterium | reverse complement strand
GGCTACCACCTCGAAGAGGAGGACGAGGACGAGCGGGCGGAGGAGGCATGCCGCAGTCTCGGCAGACTGCTACCGCCGAAGGACGGCAAGCGCGTCCTGCTCGAGGTCGAGAACGGCGCCGCGGATATCCCGCGAGTCGTCCGCGCCCTCGACGAGGCGGGCATCACGGTCGAGTCGCTGGAGCTCGTGCGGCCGACGCTCGACGACGTCTTCGTCGCCAAGACCGGCTACCACCTCGAAGAGGAGGACGAGGACGAGCGGGCGGAGGAGGCGGCCTCGGCGTGAGCGACCTGATCGCCAGCGCCAGGGTGGTGCGGGCGCTGGGCGCCCGCTCGATCCGCCAGACCTTCCGCCGGCCGCAGCTGATTGCCCCGATCATCGTTTTCCCCACCCTGCTGCTGGCGATCCAGACCGGCGGCGCCGGCGCCGGGGTCGAACTGCCGGGCTTCCCGCCGGTCCAAAGCTTTCTCCAGTTCATGCTGGCCGGCGCGATGATGCAGTCGATGATGCTCGCCGGCAACAGCGGCGGCATCGCCTTCGCTGTCGACATCGAGATGGGCTTCACCGACCGTCTCTTCGCCGCTCCGATCCCCCGCTTCGCGATCGTCCTCGGCCGGCTCGCCGGAACCGCGGCGCTGGGGCTTTTCGCCGCGATCTGGTTCCTCGCGATCGGGCTGATCTTCGGCGCCGAGATCGAGGGCGGTGTCGCCGGAGCGCTGCTGGCGACGGCGCTGATCACCGCCTCATCGCTGGCGGTGGGAGGCATCGGCGCGGCGATCGCCCTGCGGACTGGCAGCGCCAGCGTTGTCCAGGGCCTCTTCCCGCTCGTCCTCGTCGTCCTCTTCCTTTCGTCCGCCTTCTTCCCGGAGCAGCTGATGATCGAGCCGGCGAAGACGATCGCCGAATACAACCCCTTCAGCTTCATCGTCGAAGGGGTGCGGGAGCCGATCATCTCCGGGATCGACGCGACTCACACCTTGGAGGCACTCGCGGCGATCGCCGGCATCGTTGCCCTTGGCCTCTTGCTCAGCGCCCGGGCTCTGCGACACCGGCTGCGGGTGGGTTGATGGAAGTCGATTCGATCCCGGCCTGGCGCGCAAACCTGGCGACGATCGCCGCCCTCATGGCGCGGGCGAAAAACGAGCTGCTGCGAGTCCCCGGGGCGGCGATTCCCGGGGTGCTGGCGCCGACGATCTTCTTTCTCGGCCTCAACGGCGTCTTCGGCGCCCTCACCCGGCTGAACGGCTTCGAAACCGGCTCCTACGAGAGCTTCATCGTCCCGATCAGCATGCTGCAGGGCGCCGGCTTCACCGGCGCCGCGGCCGGGGTCAACCTGGCGCGCGACTACGAACAGGGCTGGGTCGATCGGCTCCTCGTCTCCCCCGCGCCCCGTTGGGTCCTGCTCGCCGGCAACGTCCTCGCCGCCAGCGCCCGGGCGCTGATCCCGGCTACCTTCGTGCTGGCGATCGCCTTCGCCCTCGGCGCCGAGTGGCCCGGCCTCGATGGGCTGCTGATCTGCTACCTGATGGTCACCGCCACGGCCGCCGTCGCCGCCTGCTGGGGGTCGATGCTGGCGCTGCGCTTCAGGAGCCAGTCGGCGGCGCCGCTGATGCAGGCGGGAACTATGGCGCTGGTCCTGCTCACCCCCGCCTACGCGCCGCTGGCCCTGCTGCAGCCCTGGCTGGAGGAGGTCGCCAGCGTCAACCCGCTGACCGAAGTCGTCGAAGCGGCGCGCCAGGGCTTCGTCGGCGGCGTCTCCTGGAGTGAGACCTGGCCGGGACTGGTGGCGATGGCGGGGCTGCTGCTGGTCCTGGGCACGCTGGCGCTGCGTGAGATGCGCCGCACGAATGTCTGAGCGCGAGGCGGCCCTTGCCGAGGCCGAGCGCGTCCTGCGGCAGAACTGGGTGACCGGCCGGCGCGGCGAGACCGAGTTCAGCTACACGGAGCCGAGCCCCAGGCGCTACCCCTGGCAGTGGTACTGGGATTCGTGCTTCGCGGCGATCGTCTGGCGGCGCTTCGAGCCCGCCCGCGCCCGGGCCGAGCTGGAGAGTTTGCTCTCCGCGCAGCGGCCCGACGGGTTCATCGGCCACACGATCTTCTGGCGCAACCACGTCTCCCTGGTGCGGCTCCTCTTCTACAACGTCGCCTCGCGCCGGGCGGAGGTGACCGAGACGATCCAGCCGCCGCTGCTCGCCTGGGCCTGGCGGATCGCCGTCGGGGATCCGAACGAGGAGCCGCGGATCGCCGCCCAGCTCGACTGGCTCGCCCGCAACCGCGACCTTGAGGGCGACGGCCTGCTGTGGATCGTCCAGCCCGACGAGTCCGGCCTCGACGCCTCGCCGAAGTTCGAAGAGGCCTGGGGATGGCGCTCGAACGGGCGCCCCGGCTTCCCCCTGCTGGTCCACCGCAACCGCGGGCTCGGCTGGGACGCGCGGCGCCTCCGCGACGCGGGCGGGCCGGTCCTCTGCGAACCGCTCGTCAACACGCTCTGGTCGCTCTCGCTGCAGGCGATCGGGCGTACGTCGGCGACGCCGGCGCTGGTCGATCGGCTCTGGGACGAGCGGCAGGGCCTCTTCCTCGACGAGGCCCAGCCCGGCGGTTCCCGCCCGCGGACCCTCACCTGGTCGGCGCTGGCGCCGCTCGCCCTTCCCGACCTGCCGGAGGAGATCGGCCGCCGCCTGGTCGAGGAGCACCTCCTGAACCAGCGCGAGTTCCTGACGCCGGTCGCACCGCCTTCCGTCGCGGCCAGCGAGCGAAGCTATGAACCCGGCGGCGGCCGCGGCCCGATCCGCCGCTACTGGCGCGGCCCCACCTGGGTCAATTCTGCCTGGCTGGTCTGGCTGGGCCTGCGCCGACTCGGTTACGAGGCCGAGGCGGAGCGGCTAGCCGACGGCGTCATCGGCGCCGTAGCCGGCGAAGGCCTGCGCGAGTACTACGACCCGCGGAACGGCAAGGGGCTGGGCGCCCGCGACTTCGCCTGGTCGGCGCTGGTGGCCGAGTTGGCGGACCCGCAGCCGCTCTATTTGTAGCGGTAGGTGATTCGACCCCTGTCGAGGTCGTATGGCGAAAGCTCGATCTTGACGCGGTCGCCGGGGAGGATGCGGATGTAGTGACGGCGCATCTTGCCGGAGATGTGGCCGAGCACCTCGTGGCCGTTATCGAGTTTGACGCGGAACATCGTGTTGGGGAGAGCCTCGGTGATCTCCCCCTCCATTTCGATCTTTTCCTCTTTGGCCATGCGGCCGGCAGCGTATCTAACGGCGCAGGTGCTCGATGGCACCGGCCCGGTCGGTTACTTCTCCTGCATATTGCGCCGCCTCCAGCTCGGCCAGGGCCGACCCAAGCTCAGGGCCGCGCTCGATGCCCAGTTGGGCGGCGATCTCGTCGCCGCGCAGGAGCGGATCCGGCGGCCCTTCACGCCGCCAGTCGAGACCGGCGGCGATCATCTCGCGCGCCAGCTCCAGGTGCGCGGCGACCATCTCGGGGCTGGCGATCGGGCCGTGGCCGCGGGCCGAGAGGCGGTCGGCGACCGTTAGCAAGGTGACGTCCACCGTGACCGGTTCGGTGGCACGGAGGTAGGCGTGGACCCGCCGTGCCGAGAGGGGCATCTCCGGGATCAGGAAGCCGAGCCGCAGGTGATGCCGAGTCAGGCCCTGCAGGTGCTGGGTGAGGCGGCGGCTCGCGCGGAGGCGGCGGCAGACGGCTCCGACGATGTCGGCGCCGAGCTCGTCGTGGCCGCGGAAACCGACGAAGCCGTCCCGCTCGGCCCTGGTCGCCGGCTTGGCGATGTCGTGAAAGAGGGCGCCGAAGCGAAGGGCGGTGCGGCGCGTCATCTCGTCGGCGAGGGACTCGTCGAGCATCTCCGCCACCTCGCCGGCGCGGTCTCCGGCAAACCGATCGAGGTCCGCCTCGACTTCGAGAACGTGCTCGAGCACGGCCATCGTGTGGTCGTAGACGTCGAGGTGATGGTTCGGGCCCTGCTCGACCCCGCGCAGCGTCTCCAGCTCCGGCAGGACCACTGGCGTTATCCCCAGCTCGCCGAGCAGGCGCAGACCTCGCAGCGGATCCGGCCCGCCCAGCAGCTGGCGTAGCTCGGCCAACTGCCGCTCCCCCGCCGGGTCGGCGGCGCGGGGGGCGTGAGCCTTGGCGAGCTGGACGGTGCGTTCGTCGACCTCGAGGTCGAGCTCCGCGGCGAGGCGAGCCGCCCGCAGCAGCCGCAGGGGATCGCTCGGGAAGCTCTCGTCGCTGACGGCACGGAGCCTGCCCTCGGCCAGGTCGGTGAGACCGGCGTATGGATCGACGAGCTCCTCTCCGGAGAGCGGCACCGCCGCGGCGCCGATCGTGAAGTCCCGCGCGGCGAGGTCGTCCTCGATCTTCTCTCCCCGCAGCGCGGTGAGGTCGATCTGCCACCCGTGACGGGCCGAGACAACCCGCCAGGTGCCGAACTCGGCCGAGAGCTCGAAGGCGTGCTCGCCCAGCGCCTTGCCGATCGCCCGCGCCGCCCGGCCGGGCTCGCCGGCGACGGCGAGATCGAGGTCGGTCACCTCGCGGCCGAGGACCGCGTCGCGCACGGCGCCGCCGACGACCCAGACGGGGTCGCCCCCTTCCAGCGCCCCCCGGACGGCGGCCACTACCGGCGCCGAGGCGAGCTTCTCGACCGGGCTCATGCCGGCCGCCGCGGGACCCGCGCGGAGATTCCGCAGGTGATCTCGTAGTTGATCGTCTCCAGCCGCGCGGCGACCTCCTCGGCGAGGATCTCCTCCTCTCCCTGGCGGCCGATCAACACCGCCTCCTCACCCGGCTCCACCTCGGTCTCCGGTCCGAGGTCGATGGTGATGTTGTCCATCGAGACGGTTCCCACCAGCGGGTGGCGCCGGCCGCCGACGAGGACCTCGGCGTTGTTGGTGAGCGCCCGGCGGACGCCGTCGCCGTAGCCGAGCGGGATCACCCCGACCCAAGTGTCAGTCGGCGCCTTCCATCTCCGGCCGTAGCCGGCGCTGGCGCCGGCGGGGAAGCGCTTGACGTCGGCGACGTAGGAGCGCAGCGACAGCGCCGGCCGCAGATCCTGCGCGACGGGATCGCGCTGGAACGGGTCGAGCCCGTAGATGGCGACGCCGCAGCGGGCCATGTCGTGGTGCGAGCGCCGGTCCCGCAGGACGGCGGCGCTGTTGGCGGCGTGGGCGATCGCGGTGGGATGCTCGGCCTTGACCGCGGCCGCGACCTCGTCGAAGCGGTCGAGCTGCTCGTCGAAGAACGGGGAGTCCGGTTCGTCAGCCGTCGCCAGGTGGGTCCAGATCCCGGCCAGCTCGAGGTCGGGATCTTCGGCGCAGGCCCGAGCCAGCGCCAGGACCTCAGCGGCGTCGCCGTTGCCCAGGCGCCCCATGCCGCTGTCGTACTTGACGTGAACCCGGGCGCGGTGACCGTGGGCCCGCGCCCGGGCTGCCACCAGGCGCCGAAAGTCCTCGCGCCAGACCGCCAGCTCCGAGCCCGACGAGATGACGACGTCGACCTCCTCCTCCGTCAGCGCCCCCATCGTCAGCAGCGGCACGTGCTGGAACCGACGGCCCACCTGCTCGGCCTCGCTCGCGGTCGCGACAGCCAGCCGGGTCGCGCCACCCTGGAGGGCAGCGCTGGCGCAACCGTCAGCCCCATGGCCATATCCATCGGCCTTGACCACCGCGCAGAGCTCCGCCCCCTCCAGCTCGGACTTCAGCCGGGCGCAGTTAGCCCGCACCGCGTCATAGTCGATCCGGGCGACCGCCCGCTCCATGACTACTCCGGCTCGGCGACCAGGGCGGAGAGGGCGTCGGCCCTGGTGACCATGCCGACGAGGCGATCGTCGGCGTCGACCACGGGAAGGTGGTTGTGGTGCTTCTCGGCGATCTTCCTCGCCACTCGGTCGACCGACTCGTAGTCGTGGCAGACGACCGGGTCGGCAGTCATCAGCTCCGAGACTTCCGTCGCGAAGGCTTTCTCCAGCCGCTCCTCGAAGCCCTTCATCGAGCCGACGAAGACGATGCCGCCCATGATGTTGAGGTAGTGCGGAAGGTGCAGGTCGGACTCCTCCTCGCTGAGGACGAGATCCGACTCGCTGACGATGCCGATCAGCTTGTTGTCGTTGTCGACGACCGGGATCGCGCCGAGATCGGCTTTCGCGATCAGGTCGATCGCGGTGCGGGCGTCGTCGCTGGGGTGGACCGTGGGGACGTCGCGGGCCATGATCTCTCCGGCGGTCTTCATCGGCGCGAGGTTATTCGACGGGGGTGTCGGGACGTATCCCCACGGGAACCGAGTCGATCACGTCTCCCGCGATAACCGACTCCGCCGCGCCGACTCGCGCCGCGGCGTCGCGCCCGGCGCGAGCGTGGGCGACGACCGCGGCGCAGGCGGCGGCGAAGGGCTCAAGTCCGCGGGCGAGGAAGGCCGCGGTGATCCCCGAGAGGACGTCTCCGGTACCGGCGGTCGCGAGCCCGGGGGCGGAAAGGGCGTTGACGGCGACGCGGGACCCGTCGGTGACGATCGAGTCGTCGCCCTTGAGGATCATGGTCGCTCGGGCCGCCTCCGCCGCCTCCCGAGCCCAGGCCAGTCGGTGCGCGTCGATCTCACCGGAGTCGCGCTCGAGCAGCCTGCCCAGCTCACCCACGTGTGGGGTGAGGATCGTCGGCGCCTCGCGTCCCGCCAGCTCGCCGAGCCGGCCGGCGAAGGCGTTGAGGCCGTCGGCGTCGATCACCAGCGGCACCTCGATCTTGCCGGCTACCTCCCGCGCCAGCTCGAAGGAGCCCGGATCCTTCCCAAGGCCCGGACCCAGTACTCCAGCGGCGGCACCCGCGAAGGTCCGCAGCACCGCCTTCTCGGAGGCCGGTACCAGGCACGCGTCGCCGCCGGGACAGCCGACCGACATCACCTCCGGCTGCGCCAGCTCGAAGACGACCTCCAGATCGGCCGGCACCGCGACCGTCGCGTAGCCCGCTCCCGCCTTGATCGCCGCCAGCGAGGCCATCCGCACCGCCCCGGTGAGGCCCCGCGAGCCGCCGGCAATCGTCACCTGGCCGGAGCTGAACTTGGTCGAGCGCGGGCCGCGGCGTGGAGCCAGCGCCAGCACGGCCGCGTCGATCTCCCCCGCCGCCGCCTCTCCCGGCGCGCCGGCTGGAATGCCGATCGGGGCCACGCGCAACTCGCCGGTGTGCCACTTGCCCGGCGCGATCCGGTGGCCAAGCTTGGCGCCGTGGAAGCTGACGGTGACGTCGGCGCGGACCGCGGCGCCGGCGACCTCGCCGCTGGAGGCGTCGACCCCGGAGGCGACGTCGCAGGCGACGACTGGCGCGCCGCAGCCGTTGATCGCCGCGATCGCGGCGGCGGCCGGTCCCTGCGGCGCCCCTTCGAACCCGGTGCCGAAGATCGCGTCGACAACGGCGCCGGAACCGGCCAGCCGCGCCGCCGGATCGCCCTCGATCGAGTTCTCCCCGAAGCGCTCGAAGTTCGCGGCCGCGTCACCCCGCAGCTCGTCCCCGGGCCAGAGCAGCAGCGCCTCGACCTTGAAGCCCATCTCCCGCAGCACCCGCGCCGCGACGAACCCGTCGCCGCCGTTGTTGCCCTTCCCGCAGACCACCCGCACGGGCCCCTGCGGCGAAAGCTCGGCCACCGCCTCCGCGACGGCCCTGCCGGCCGCCTCCATCAGCTCCAGCGACGGCACCCCCCGCTCCTCAATCGCCCACCGATCGACCGCCCGCATCCCCTCGGCGTCGTACAGAGGCTTGAGCCAGGGCTCCATCCGGGCAGCCTAAATCAGGTTCTGGAAAATGATCCATTGATATTTAATAAATATCTTCAAGGCTACGTGTTTGATACTTTCAAAACATCATGGTCTTTCGAACGCCGGATTTACGCGAAGACGAAGTCGAGGTTCTCGCAATCCTCGAGGAGCAGCGCGAGCGGCTCCGGGATCGGGTTGCCGAGCCTCGCCGTTGGTCGGGCACCCTCCGCCGCATGGCGTTCGCGCGCGCGGTTCAGGGCTCCAACAGCATCGAGGGATACAACGCGTCGCTCGACGACGTGATCGCCGCGGTGGAGGGGGAACCCACGCTTGACGCGGAGGAGGAGACGCAATTGGCCCTCGCTGGCTATCGGGACGCGATGACCTATGTCCTACAGATCGCCGACGACGAGAGCCTCGAGATCGACGAGGGGCTCCTCAAGAGCCTCCACTTCATGATGCTCAAATATGACCTGAAAAAGAATCCGGGGCGGTGGCGACCCGGTCCGATCTTCGTGCACAAGGAGGCAACGGACGAGATCGTCTACGAGGGTCCCGCGAACGAGGAGATCCCGGGGCTGATCGCGGCAATGCTGAGACAACTCGATCGCGAGGATGCTCCAGTCGTGGTCAAGGCCGCGATGGCGCACCTGAACCTCACGATGATCCACCCCTTCAGTGACGGGAACGGTCGGATGGCTAGGTGCCTGCAGACGCTGGTGCTCGCGCGAGACCGCGTCATAGCCCCTGTCTTCTCCAGCATCGAGGAGTTCCTTGGTCGTAACACCGAGTCCTACTACTCCCTCCTCGAAGAGGTTGGGGCTGGGGGCTGGCATCCCGAGAGGGACGCGCGTCCCTGGATTCGCTTCTGCATGCGCGCCCATTACCTGCAGGCGATCACGACGATGCGGCGTCGTGAAGAGATCGAGACCCTCTGGAACACCTGCGTCGAGCTGGCAGAAGAGAACCGACTTCCCGAACGCTGCGCGGCGGGATTGATGGACGCCGCGATCGGCGTCCGCATCCGGCGCAAGATCTACCGATCTTCCGCCGAGGCCGCGATGGGAGAGGAGATCAGCGACCTGACTGCGTCCCGAGACCTGAAAGCGATGGTCGAGAGTGGCCTCTTGGAGGCGGTCGGAGAGCGTCGGGCGCGGTACTACCTTGCGGGGGACGCCCTGACTCGACTGCGGGAGGAGATCCGGTCGCACCGGGCGCCGAAATCGCGCGACGATCCCTTCGCGATCGTCCGCGAGCGCCGTCAGCTGCAGCTGACGTAAGCCGGCGTCGGCTACTCGCCGATGCCGACGATCAGCTTGGCGGTGATGAGAGCGTCGGAGGCTTCGGAGCCGATCGCCAGGTACTCGATCTTCTCCAGGTACGGCTCCGCTTCTTCGAAGCCTTCGTCGCCGGAGGGGATCAGCGCGGAGATGAGGTTCAGCGCCGAGGAGCCGTCGACGAAAGCCGCGATCGGGGTGTCGCCGAGAGCGGCGACGGCTTCCTCGTAGGCGGGGAGGTCGGCCAGGGTCTGTCCGGATTCCTCGAAGCTCGCCAGCGCCGGAGCGAGGCCATATCCGATGGCGATGCGGCTGCCTTTGGCGGCGACCACGACCGGCTGGCGTCCCAGCTCCGGGCTTCGGATGGAGAAGCCGCTTGCTCCCTCGCCGATCCTGGTGATGCCGGGGATTCCGGTGGAGCGCAGGAAGAGGCCGATGTTGGAGACGGTGTTTTTGGCCTGGTTGGCGTTTTCGGTCTCCAGCACCACGGCGCCGCCCAGGCTGCTTTCGCTGTTGCCCGTCACGTATCCGCCGGCATCGCCGATCGAGCCGGCGATCGCCTCGAGGTCGATTCCGGCTTCCTTCAGCGTCTTCTTCAGCTGGTGCGGCTGCACACCCTCGCTCGGGATCCCTTGCTCGTCGATCTGGTCGATCCCTTCGTCGAAGCGATCGCCGAAATCAGGCGCGGCGAAGGCGAAGACGGCGGTGGCGGGCAAAGAGCCGAGCAGCTCAGACGCGTCGCCCGAGGGCGGGTTCTCGCCGGCGGCGTTGCTGGCGATGTCGACCTCGATCCGATCTGAACCTGGGATCAAGCTGGCGGTGGCGGTCGCCTCGTCGAGTTCGATGCCGGCGTTTTCGAAGATGCGCCTCGCGTCCTCGTCGACTTCGCCGCTCGCTTCGGCCACGCGGATCAGGCCGCCGATGTCCACGTAGACGTCCGCGGCGCTCTCGTCGGGGTTCGCGGAGACCGCATCCGAGTAGACGTCCTGCTCTGCCAGGGACTCGCCGTTGGAAGCGGTGACGACTTCTTTGAAGATCGCTTCTTCCTCGGCGAGCACGATCAGGTCGCCGACGACCCCGACGACTTCCCCGTCTTCGTCGACCTGGAAGTCGATGCCTTCGAACGAGCCGCTCGTGATCTCTTCCTCCGAGCGTTTGGTCTGGTTCTCGATGAACCCTTCGGCGGCTCCCGAATCGGTCACCTCGACCGCCAGGGCGAACCCTTCGAAGTCGCCTTCCGAGAACTCGGGGTAGATGAAGCCCCCCTTCTCCCCCAGCCAAGGCTCGATTTCGGTCTCGAAGTCGATCTCTTCGCCTTCCTCGGCGGCCGATTCTTCGAGCTCTTCGAAGATCAGAGCACCGAGATCTTCGATTCCGGCGATCTTCCTCGCCAGGGTTTCGACGTTGGTCTTCGTCTCGCCGGTCGGGCGCACCGTGAACTCGAGGTAGAGCGGCGTGCCGGCGGGCGCCACCGAGGCGGGACCTCCACCGCTCGCGCCGTCGCCCCCAGCGCCGCAGCCAGCAACGATCAGCGCAGCGAGCGCAGCAAGGAACGCAGGTAGGACGGGACGGGACCTCACGCGGTCGCGCATCCTAGCGGCCGTTTTGGATGACTTCAGCCGACCGGCAACGAGGTTGGCCGAATTGTCACTCCACCGTGACGGTCTTGGCCAAGTTGCGGGGCTGGTCGACGTTGAGGCCGCGGTTGCGGGCGATGTGGTAGGCCAGCAACTGCAGCGGCAGGATCGCGACGATCGGCTGCAGGATCCAGTCGGTCGCCGCAACCTCGATCGTCTCGTCGGCGATCTCGGCGACGCGATCGTCGCCGGCGGTGGCGACCGCGATCGTCTGGGCGCCGCGGGCCCGCACCTCCTCGACGTTGGAAAGGATCTTCTCCAGCACCGGGCTCTCGGTGGCGACGCAGATCACCGGCGTCGACTCGTCGAGCAGGGCGATCGGGCCGTGCTTCATCTCCCCCGCCGCGTAGGCGTCGGTGGGGATATAGCTGATCTCCTTCAGCTTCAGCGCACCCTCGAGGCAGATCGGGAGGCCGATATGTCGGCCGAGGTAGAGGAAGAAATCCTGGTCGCCGTGGCGGGCGGCGACCTCGCGCGCCGCGTCCTCGGTCGCTGCCAGCGTCTCTTCCATCTTCGACGGCAGCGACTTCATATCGGCGACCAGCTCGGCCAGTCGCTCGGCCGGCAGGGTGCCGCGCACCTCGGCGATCCGCAGGCCCAGCAGGTACATCGCGGCGATCTGGGCGACGAAGGTCTTGGTCGCGGCGACGCCGATCTCCAGCCCCGCCCGGGTGTAGAGGACGGCATCGGCGTCCCGGGTCGCCTGACTTCCCATGATGTTGGTGACCGCGAGCACGGTGGCGCCGGCCTCGCCCGCCAGCCGCATCGCCGCCAGCGTGTCGGCGGTCTCCCCCGACTGAGTGATCCCGATCACCAGATCACCCGGCCCGATTACCGGGTTGCGGTAGCGGTACTCGGAGGCGATGTCCATTTCCACCGGCACCCGCGCCCACTCCTCGATCGCGTAGCGGCCGATCAGGCCCGCGTGATAGGAGGTGCCGCAGGCGACGATCACGATCCGCCCGACGTCCCGCAGGAACTCGTCTGAGAGGTCGACGCCGGACAGCTCGACACCCTCGTCGCCGGGCAGGCGGTCGGCGATCGTCTCGGCGACGGCGTCGGCCTGTTCGTGGATCTCCTTCAGCATGAAGGTCTCATAGCCGCCCTTCTCGGCGGCCTCGGCGTCCCACGTCACCTCTTCGGGGGCGCGCTCGACCGGGTTCCCCTCGTCATCGGTGACCCGCACCGAGCCGGCTTCGATCTCGACGATCTCGCCATTTTCGATCGGCATCGCGGTGCGGGTGTCGGCGAGGAAGGCGGGGATCGCGGAGGCGAGAAAGGCCTCTCCCTCTCCCACCCCGGCGACCAGCGGGCACTCCTTGCGAGCGCCGACCAGCCGGTGGGGTTCGTCGGCGTGCATGGCGACGAAGGCGTAGTGGCCGCGCAACTCGGCATAGGCCCCCCGCACAGCGGCGGCAAGATCGCCGTCGTAGTGAGCCGCGATCAGGTGAGCGACGACCTCGGCGTCGGTCTCGGAGGTGAAGGCCTCACCCGCCTCCTGCAGGCGCCGGCGGAGCTCGGCGTGGTTCTCGACGATCCCGTTGAGGACGATGTGGACGCGGCCGGAGCTGTCGTCGTGCGGGTGGGCGTTCTCCTCGGTGACGCGACCGTGGGTCGCCCAGCGGGTGTGGGCGATGCCGGTCTCCGCCGGTGGCAGCGGCCCGGCGCCGTTGTCGGCCCGCGCCTCGACCGCCGCCCGCAGGTTGCCGAGGTTGCCGACGGCATGGACGCTCTCGACCTCGCCGTCGGCGAGCACGGAGAGGCCGGCCGAGTCGTAGCCCCGGTATTCGAGCTTTTCCAGTCCCGAGAGCAGCAGCTCCTCGCAGGGCCTGGCGCCCACGTATCCGACGATGCCGCACATGAAGGCGAGTAAGGGTAGAGGGCCGGCGGTGTCCGGTCCCGGCCGCGGAGTCGTCGGGATTCACGTAGCAATCAGTGCTACAGTCGTGCACGTGACTCGAAACGTCTCCATTCGCGAGCTCCGCAACTCCACCTCAAGGGTCGTCGCCGAGCTGGAAGCCGGAGAACGACTGACGCTCACCGTCAACCGGCGGCCAGTCGCTGACATCCTTCCTCACATCGAGGAGCGCGATCCATGGGTTCCCTCTTCCGAGCTGCGCCGGATCGTGCGCCAGGCCTCCGCCGATCCAGGCCTGCTCGACGACCTCGCCGACGTCCGTGGCGCCGAGCTCGACGATTGAGCAAAGCCGTCGCTGACACCTCCATCTTCATCGCCCAGGAGACGGGTCGTGAGCTCGGAGAGCTTCCGGAGAAGATCGCCGTCTCGGTGATCACCGTCGCCGAGCTGGAGCTGGGGGTCCTGCGGGCAATCGATCCCGAGGCCCGCGCCCGCCGGCTCTCAACCCTCTCCCGAGTCCAATCAACCTACCCCCTCCTGCCGATCGGCCCCGAGGTCGCAAGCTGCTTCGCCCGCATCGCAGCGGCGGAGCGTTCCCGTGGCCGACGCCTCCGCCGCCACGACACCTGGATCGCAGCGACCGCTATGAAACATGGAGCCGCGGTCCTAACTCAAGACTCCGATTTTTCTGGTTTCGACGACGTAGCGGTCGTGCGAGTCTGATCCCAGTCAGAGCTCTCAGGACAGCTCGTCGCGGACGAGGCCGGCCAGGCGCTCGGAGATTGCCTCGGCCTCGTCATCGGTCGGGGCCTCGACCATCACCCGGACCAGGGGCTCGGTTCCGGAGGGGCGCAGGAGGACCCGGCCGCGACCAGCCAGAGCCTCGCTCTCGCGCTCGACTGCCTCCCAGACCGCAGCGGCGTCCTTGATCGCCTCGCGGTCGGCGACCTCGACGTTAACGAGGACCTGGGGGAGCTTCTCCATCGGGACAGCTTCCTCGAGACCGGCGTCGCCCAGCTCGCGCATCGTCATCAGCGCGGCGGCGATGCCGTCGCCGGTGGGGACGAAGTCGGAGCAGATGATGTGGCCGGACTGCTCGCCGCCGAGGGACCAGTCGCGCTTCCCCATCTCGTCGATCACGTAGCGGTCGCCGACCTGGGTCACCGCGACCTCGACGCCCGTCTCCTCCATCGCTTGGTGGAAGCCGAAGTTGCTCATCACGGTGACCACCACCCCGCCCTCGAGCTCGCCTCGGGCCTTCATCCCGCGCGCCGCAAGCGCGATCAGCTCGTCGCCGTCGTGGACGCGGCCGGAGCCGTCTACGGCGAGAACGCGGTCGCCGTCGCCGTCGAAGGCGAAGCCGATCTCCGCGTCGGAGGCGGCGACCCTCTCGGACAGCGCCTCGACGTGGGTGGAGCCGCAGCCGGCGTTGATGTTGCAGCCGTCGGGTTCGACTCCGATCGCCTCGACCTCGGCGCCGAGGCGCTCGAAGATCGCCGGCGCCGCGCGGAAGGTGGCGCCGTTGGCGCAGTCGAGGAGGACGCGGCGGCCGGAGAGATCCAGTGGGAAGGCCGACTGCAGCGCCCGCAAGTAGTCCTCGAGGCCGGCGTTGAGCTCCGTCACCCGCCCCGGATGCTCGGCGGCCGGAGCTTCGTCGAGCAGCGCCTCGATCCGCGCCTCGACCTCGTCGTCCAACTTGACGCCCCGCCCGTCGAAGAACTTGATCCCGTTGTCGTGGAAGGGGTTGTGGGAGGCCGAGACGACAGCCGCGAGGTCGAGGCCGAGGCGCTGGACGAGGATCGCTGCGGCGGGCGTTGGCAGGACCCCCGCGAGGATCGCGTCGCCGCCGGCGGCCGCGATGCCCGCCGCCAGCGCCGTCTCCAGCATCGGCCCGGACTCGCGGGTGTCACGGACGATCAGGACCTGCGGGCGCTCGGCCTCGAGCGTCGCCGTCGTGGCCCGGCCCAGGGCAGTGGCCAGCTCGGCGGTGAGGAAGGTGCCAGCCTCTCCTCGGACCCCATCGGTTCCGAAGAGCTTGCGCGCGGTAGTCACCCCGCTCCCGTCAGCGCTTGCTGAACTGAGGCCGCTTACGAGCCTTCTTGAGACCGGCCTTGCGACGCTCCTTGACGCGGGCGTCGCGGGTGAGGAAGCCGCGCCGCTTGAGGTCGACGCGGAGCTCGGAGTCGATCTCGGTCAGGGCCCGGGCGACGCCGTGGCGCACCGCCCCCGCCTGGCCGCTGATGCCACCCCCGTGGACGCGGACGCGGACGTCGACGTTGCCCTCGTAGCCGGAGACCGCGAGCGGCTGTTTGACCATCGTCTGGTGCAGGGGCCGCGGGAAGAACTCCTCGAGGCTGCGCTTGTTGATCTCGATCTTGCCGTTGCCGGGGAGGAGGGTGACGCGGGCGATCGAGCTCTTGCGCTTGCCGGTGGCGAGAAAGCGGGCGCCTTTGTCCATCTTCGCCGGCGCCCGGCTGGCAGCCGCAGCGGGCTCGTCGGTCGCCGCAAGTTCCGCTTCCCGCCGCGCTTTCTCTTCTTCCTCCGCTTCGAGCCGCGCACGCTCCTCGGCACTCAACTCCGGCCCCTCCGGCTCAACCAGGATCGGCTCCAGGTCAGCCCCAGGAATCACATCCTTCTTCTTCTCCTCGGCCTTAGGCTCCGGCGGAGTCTCCTCAGTCACCTCTTCGGCAACGGGCTCCTCACCAACCTCCTCGGACGGCTCCCCCTCAGACCCCTCAGCCTGATCGACGCCCTCACCCTCGGCTGACTCGGCCTGAGCCTCAGACTCAGCGGTCTCTGCCGCGGGTGGCGCGGATGAGGGGTCTTCGCCCGCAGCTTGCGAGGACGAGGACCCCTCGTCCGCGACAGGACCCGCGGCCTGAGGCTCCTGACCCTCGGCCGTTCCGTCGTCCGGCTCGAGGTTCTCGTCCTGCTGGGGCGTTTTCTCGTCGTCCATCAAGTTCAGTCAGTCTCCATCGGTTTCGGCTGTTGTGCCGCATGCGGATGATCCGGCCCCGCGTACACCTTCAGCTTGGTCAGCTGCTGGCGGGCGAGCCGGTTGCGCGGCAGCATCCCCTTGACGGCCTTGCGGATCACTTCCTCCGGCCTGCGCTCGAGCATCTCGCCGAGCGTCCGGGACTTGATCCCGCCGGGGTAGCCGCTGTGCCGGTAATAGGTCTTCTGCGCCAGCTTGTCACCGGTGACGCGGATCTTCTCCGCGTTGACGACGACGACGAAGTCGCCGGTGTCGATGTGCGGCGTGTACTCGGGCTTGCGCTTGCCCCGCAGCGCGTCCGCAATCTGCGTTGCAAGACGGCCCAGGGTCTTCCCCTCGGCGTCGACGACGTACCAGTCGCGCTGGCGGTTGGCGGGAGTGGCTACAAAGGTCTTCATCGCGCAAAAACCGCGGGGAACTTCCCACGCGGCCGGGGGATGATAGCCGCATTCGCGCGCCGACTGTCCGGAGACACGCGTGTGCGGCTGGCGAGTGCCGGACCGAGCGGGGGTAGGACGCAGGGAGGCCGAATAGCAGCGCTATTTGGCCGACCGAGGACGACGCCCCGCGAAGTGTCCGGTGCCGCCAGGCGTGCGCGGGTGTCTCCGGACAGTCGGGTATATTGCCGCGCGAGCAAATAGCCGAATCCCGGGCGGGCCACCGCCCGGGAGCGGAGGAACCGAAGAGGCCGTTGCAGGTCTCAGGGGCGAATCGGACGAAACCGTCCGTAGCGCAGCTCTTTCAGCGCGAGCCCGTCAGCTAACTCCGCAGGCGACCGAAAGAGAGGGCTAGGGGTTGAGAAGCAAAGGGTTCGTCCGGCCGCGGGTGGCCGGACAGATAGGCGTAACGGCCGCGATCGCGCTGCTGGCCTGCTTCTCGGGCACGGCCGCCGCCGCCACCGGCGGTGCCGGAACCCCAGGCGCAGCGCCCGCCAAGGGCAGCCCGACTGGATCGCCCTCGAGCTCCCCCAGCGCCGGCGCCCTGACCCTCGTCGCCGGCCAGACGACCCCCCGCAAGTCCTTCTACTTCGGCTTCCGCTACCCCCGCCTCAGCTACACGATCGGCAGCAACCAGCCCGCCAACGACCTGAGGATCGACGTCGTCAACAGCGCCGGGGAAGTGATCAAGACCTTCTACCGCGAGGACGTCGCCCCCAACGTCGCCGCCAGCGTACGCTGGGACGGGACCACGAACGAAGGGCGCCCCGCCCGCAACGGCCGCTACAGCTTCCGGATCGGTCCGCAGGGACGGACCCCGACCGCCGCCCGCAAGGCAAGCGCCTCGACCACGCTCAGCCTCGGCTTCAGCTTCTACGGCTACGCCTTCCCCGTACTCGGCGCCCATGACTTTGGCGAGGGCGGAGCACGTTTCGGCGCCGCCCGTTCCGGCCACACCCACCAGGGTCAGGACGTGATGGCCGCCTGCGGCACGCCCCTAGTTGCCGCCCGCGGCGGCCGGGTCCAGATGTCGGCCTGGGACAACGCCGCCGGCAACTACGTCGTGATCGACGGCAAGGGCACCCAGTACGACTTCATGTACGCCCACATGCCCCGGCCCTCGCCGCTGAAGGAGGGCGAAACGGTCCGCACCGGCCAGCCGATCGGCCTCGTCGGCACCACCGGCTCCTCCACCGCATGCCACCTCCACTTCGAGATGTGGGACGCCCCCGGCTGGTACGAGGGGGGCTCGCCCCTCGACCCGCTCCCCTATCTCGAAAAGTGGGACGCGTACAGCTGAGCTAAAGAGCCGAGCCGCTCAACTCGAGCAGCGCTGGCAGGTACCGCGCAGCACCACGTCGTGCTCGGTGACCTTGAAGTCGATGCTGTCCGAGAGCTGGCCGATCGCCTGCTCCAGGGTGTGGTCCTCGAAGGGGACCATGCGGCCGCAGGCGCGGCAGATCGCGTGGTGATGATGCTGGCCGTCGGGCTCGATCCGCTCGAAGCCGGCGGTGCCGCGGCTGACCTCGAGCCGGCGCACCAAACCGAGCTGTTCGAGCTGCTCCAGGGCGCGGTAGACGCTGGCGCGGGCGACCGGCGGCTGGCGGCGGCTCAGCTCGCCGTCGAGGTCGAGTGCGGTGACGGCGCAGTCGTGACGGGCGAGCGCCTCGACCACGGCCGTCCGGGCGCCGCCGCGGCGGTGGCCGGCGGCGGCGATCGTGTCGAGGGCGTGCTTGGCCCAGCGGCTGTCGGTACCCGTCTCCATCCTCAGCCGATCGTAGCCCCGAGTCGAATGCGCCTCCGGCCGACCAGCTCGCGCAGTTGCCGGGCCGGAAGCGAGAGCAGGTAGGCGCAGAGGATCGCCAGCGCGACCGAGGCGCCGCCGGCGGTCCCGGCGTAGTAGGAGAGGTAGAGGCCGGCGATGCCGGCGAGGACCCCGATCGCGACGGCGGCGACGATCATCGGGACGCTGCGATCGCAGAGGTTGCGGGCGGCGGCGGCCGGGCCGACGAAGAGGGCGACGACGAGCAGGTTGCCCAGCCCCTGCACCGCGACGACGATCGCCGCCGCCAGCAGCAACAGCAGCGCCGCCTCGATCCATCCAGGGGAGAGGCCGAGGTCGCCGGCCGCGGCGCGGTCGAATCCGGTCGCTAGCAGGCGCGCGTGGAGGAGGAAGAGGGCCAGGGACGCCGCCCCCATCAGCGCCGCGGCGGCGAGCAGGTCGCCGTCGCTGACGCCGAGAACATCGCCGAAGAGGAGGTTGTCCAGGCCCGGCGGCGACTGCGCGGAGAGCGCCAGGAGGACGCCGAGCCCGAACATCGTCGTCACCACCACGGCCACGCCGACGTCGCGGGTCACGCCGGGCGCCCGTGAGGCGAGGACGATCGCCAGCGCCGCCAGCACGACCGCGGGCGTCGCTCCCAGCAGAAGCGGTACACCCGCGATCGCCGCCACGACCAGACCCGGGAGGACCGAGTGGGCCAGCGACTCCGCCGCGTAGGAGGTTTCGTAGAGAACGACCCAGCAGCCGATCGCCCCGCCGGCGATCGCCAACATCGTCAGCTCGAGGATCGCCCTCTGCATGAACGGCTCTCGGAGCGGCTCGAGCATCTCAGTGGTGGTGCGGGGGCAGGAGGACGCCGCCGCCGGGGATCTCGACGATCGCCCCGCCGTAGGTTGCTTCGAGCACGGCCCGATCGAGGATGGCTTCAGGCTCCCCGATCGCGACCTGGCGGCGATTGATGCAGAGGACCTTGTCCCAACGCCTGGCCTGCTCGAGGTCGTGGGTGGCGATCACGATCGCCCGTTCCGCCGTCGCCAGCTCCGTGATCAGACCTTCGAGGAGCTCGGCGGAGGGCCGATCGAGCCCGGTGAACGGCTCGTCCATCAACAGCACGCCCGCATCCTGCACGAGGGCGCGGGCGATCAGCACGCGTTGCCGCTGGCCGCCGGAGAGCTCGCCGAAGGTCTCCTCCGCCATATCCCGCAGCCCCACCCGCTCCAGCGCCCCGCGGGCCGCCTCGCGGTCGGCGCGAGCGGGCCGCCGCCACCACGGAAGCCGTGACAGCGCCCCCATCGTCGCCACCTCGAGCGCGGAAACCGGGTAGTCGAGCCGCGAACGCTCCGTCTGCGGCACCGAGCCGCAGGAGGCATCGATCCGCAAGGACCCCGCCTGGGGGTGCAACTGGCCCAAGAGGGCGCGCAGAACCGTCGTCTTGCCGCCACCGTTCGGCCCCAGCAGCGCCAGCCGCTCGCCCTTTCGGAGCTCGAAGTCGACACCGGTCACGGCCGGAGGTCCGGAGCCGTAGCCGACCGCGAGTTGCCGTGCCTCGATCAAGGACGAAGGTTGCATCCTCTTGCTCCGTCGGTGAAACCGCGGACCATCGCGTCGGCGTTGGCCGCCTCCATGCCGAGGTAGGTGTCGCCAGCGGATCCGCTCGGGCCAAGCGTGTCGCCGTAAAGGGAGTAGGCGGTCGTGGCGCCAGTCTGCCGCGCGATCGCCTCCGCGGCGGCGCTACTGAGCGAACTCTCCGGGAAGATCGCCGGGACCTCCTCCCTTTCGACCACCTCGGTCAGCTCGCTGAGGTCCCTGGCCGAAGACTGCGCCTGCGTGGTCTGGGAGGGGATCACGGCGCCGACCACCTCGATGCCGTACCGGCGGGCGAAGTAACCGAAGGCGTCGTGGTCAGTGACCAGCTTGCGGTCTGAGGCGGGGACCGACTCGATGCAGCCGGCGATGCCGATGTCGAGGTTCCGCAGGCGCTGCAGGTAAGTCTTCGCGTTTTGCCGGTACAGCCGCCCGTCCGCGGGTTCTGCCTCTGCGAGGCGGGTGGCGATCTCGGCAACGGCCGCCTCGACGTTGCGGGGGTCGTGCCACCAATGCGGATCGTCGCCGTCCGGCGGCCGCTCGGGCACGGCGGCGCCCAGGTCCACGATCGGGGCCTCGCTGCCGCTGTCCTCGACGATCTCCTCGACCCAGGCGTCGAGGTCGTCGCCGTTGGCGAACACCAGCGACGCCGCCGCGGTCGCCTCGACGTCGCTCGGGCGGGGCTCGTAATCATGAGGGTCACTGTTCGGCTCCAGCAGCTGCTCCACGGCAACCGCCTCACCGCCGACGGTCCGTACCCAGTCGCCGATCTGGGGGGTGGTGGCGACAACCTGGAGCCTGCCGTCGCCGGAGCCCGCTGCGCCACAGCCCGCGACCGGCAGGAGGATGACCAGAGAGGCCCCGGCCAGCGCCGGAACTCGCCGCGGAAGCCGCCCCAGGCAGGCGCGACCGAGGGCAAGGAGCGCGAACAGGGCCCCCGCCACGCAGGCGATCGTCGCCCCCGGCGGTGCGTCAGTTTCAACCGACAGCCAAAGGCCGAGAGTCCCCTCGATCGCGACCAGCAGGACGCTCGCGAGCTGCCAGCTGCGCATCCGTCGGGTGAAGAGGCGGGCGGTGGCCGCCGGCACCACGAAGAGCGAGGCAACGAGGAGCGCCCCGACCACCGAGAGCGCGGCGGTCGTGGAGAGGGCGATCAGGAGCAGCAGCACCGCGTCGAGCACCCTCGCCTGCCCGTGGCCGGCTTCGGGGGCCTCGGGGTCGAAGCCGCGGGCGAGCCAGCGTTGCCCCACCAACACGCTTACCGCCAGGGTCAGCGCCGCGGCGGCCCCCGCGAGCGCGATGTCGGAGCTGTCGACGAGAAGGAGGCTGCCGAAGAGCAGCGTCTCCACGTTCGCCCCCGAGGCAAAGACGTCGCTGGCGAGGATCACGCCACCGGCGAGGCAGCCGACGAGAACCAGCGCGACGACGCTGTCGCGGCCGCGGTCACGGCGTCCCAAGAGGGCGTTGCCGAGGCTGAAGGCGAGGGCGGCCGCAAACGCTCCCGCGGAGGCCCCCAGGCCCAGCCCGTCGGCTAGGACGAGACCGGGGAAGGTGGCGGTGCCGATGGCGTGGGAGAAGAAGGCAAGGCCTCGCAGGACGATCCAGGTCCCTAACAACCCGGCCGGGACCGCCAAGAAGAGGATCTCGATCAGGCCGCGCTGGACGAAGGGGAGCTGGAACGGCTCGAGCACGGCGGGAAGCTTAATGAGAATGAATCTTGTTTGTGCTCTCCTCGCGAATTGCGAACGAGTCCTTTACGGAAACCCCGTGTTCTGGAATAGCCAGCCTGAATGGTTTATACGTATGGAGCGGATGGCGAACAGCCGCGTATCCACCCCCTCTCCCACAAGGAGCCCGTCCCATGAAGGAAGATCCTGAAGGCGCACTCGATCAGAGGCTGGTCAAGGCGCTTGCCCACCCTGCCCGGGTCCAGATCCTGGAAGTCCTCTCCGAGCGGGTGGCGAGCCCCAACATGCTGGCCGCCGAGCTCGAGACAGGGCTGAGCCACGTCGCCTACCACACTCGCGCCCTCGACCGCTGCGGCTGCCTCGAGCTAGTGCAGACCGCGCAGCGGCGCGGCGCCACCGAGCACTTCTACAAGGCAAGGCCCCGGGTCTTCATCGGCGACCAGGCGTGGCGCCAGGTACCCCGCTCCCTGCGCGGCGCCGTCACCGACGCCTCGCTCCAGTCCTTTCTCGACAAGGCGATGGGAGCGCTCGAAGCGGGAACGATCGACAGGCGAGACGACACCACCCTCACCTGGATGCCCCTGCACCTCGACGAGCACGGGTGGGGGGAGGTGAGGTCGATCCTCCGCGAGGCGACGGACCGGGTGGTCAAGGCCCAGGAGGACAGCAGCCGCAGGGCGAGCTCAGCCAAGGTCGACCCGAGGACCATCTCGGCGGTGATCGGCCTGGCGCTATTCGAAACCGGACCGTCTGCCGAAGGGGCCGACGGGGCGTCCGGCTAGGGATCTACTCCCACTCGATCGTCGCTGGCGGCTTCGAAGAGATGTCGAGGGCAACCCGGTTGACGTCGCGGATCTCGTTGATGATCCGGTTCGAGACGCGCTCCAGGAGGTCGTAGGGGAGCCGCGCCCAGTCTGCCGTCATCGCGTCCTCTGAGGTGACCGCCCGGATCACGATCGGGTAGGCGTAGGTGCGGCCGTCGCCCTGGACACCGACCGAGCGGACGACCGGGAGCACGCAGAACGACTGCCAGAGCTGCCGGTAGAGCTCCGCCGAGCGGATCTCCTCTTGCAGGATCGCGTCGGCGGCGCGGAGGATGTCAAGTCGCTCTTTGGTGACCTCGCCGCCGACGATGCGGATCGCCAGGCCCGGGCCGGGGAAGGGCTGGCGCCAGACCATTCGCTCGGGCAGACCGAGCTCGGCTCCGACCGCCCGCACCTCGTCCTTGAACAGCATCCGCAGCGGCTCGACCAGCTCGAATTCGAGGTCCTCGGGAAGGCCGCCGACGTTGTGGTGGGACTTGATCGTCGCCGCGTGGTCGGAGCCGCCCGACTCGATCACGTCGGAGTAGAGCGTGCCCTAGACGAGGTAGGCGGCGTCCTCGAGCTTCGCCGCCTCCTCCTCGAAGACGCGGATGAACTCGGCGCCGATGATCTTGCGCTTGGTCTCCGGGTCGTCGACGCCCGCGAGCTTGGCCAGGAACCGCTCTTCGGCGTCGACGTGGACGAGCGGGATCCCGAACTGGCCGAAGGCCTCGACGACCTGCTCGGCCTCGTTCAGCCGCATCAGGCCGTGGTCAACGAAGACGCAGGTGAGCTTGTCGCCGACGGCTTTGTGGACGAGCAGCGCGGCCACCGAGGAGTCGACGCCGCCGGAGAGGCCGCAGATAACCCGACCCTCGCCCACCTGGGCACGGATCTTCGCCACTTGCTCGGCGATCACCGACTGCGGCGACCACTCTTCGCTGCAGCCGGCGACGTCGCGGAGGAAGCGGGTGAGGATCTCGGTGCCGTAGGGCGTGTGGACGACCTCGGGGTGGAACTGGATCCCGTAGAGGCCGCGGTCGGGCATCTCCAGCGCGGCCACCGGGGAGCTGGGGCTCGAGGCAAGCGCGGTGAATCCCTCCGGCGCCTCGAAAACCGCATCGCGGTGACTCATCCAGCAGCTCTGCTCCTCCGGCAGCCCCCCTAGCAACCGGCCGCCGCCCTCCCGCAGCGTCAGGTCCGTGCGCCCGAACTCCCCAGTCTCCGCCGACTCAACCTTGCCGCCGAGGGCGAGAACCATCGCCTGCATCCCATAACAGATCCCCAGCATCGGGATGTCCAGATCCAGGAGCTGGGTGGGGAACTTGGGTGCGTCCGGCTCGTAGACCGAAGCAGGCCCCCCGGAGAGAACCAACCCTTTCGGCTTCCGCTCCCGAATCCTTTCGACCGGCGTATTGGCCGGAAGCATCTCCGCAAAGACCCCGCATTCGCGAATCCGCCTGGCGATCAACTGCGAGTACTGGCCCCCGAAGTCGAGGACAAGGACCTCCTCAGTGGCTCCTCCGGCGGGTGGCGTCGTAGGGGGGACCCTCCCCTGCTCTGCAGGGGAGGGTGGGTCCCCTACGGCGACAGGACCCGCCGGCCGGGGCACCTCGGACCCACTAGTCATCCGATACAGCGACCCCAGTCGACACAGCCGCCCGCCCATTCGAGCCCATGCCCACCGACTGCTCGTTCTGCAGCTTCTTCCCCTCGCTCATAAGGGCAGGAGCCACCATCACCTCGGCCCGCTGGAAGGAGCGGATGTCCTCGTAGCCGCAGGTCGCCATCGAGGTTTTCAGCGCCCCCATCAGGTTGAAGGTGCCGTCGTTCTCCTGCGCCGGGCCGAGCAAAATCTCCTCCATCGTCCCGTCCTGCTTGGTCGAGACGCGGGTGCCACGTGGCAGCGAGGGATGGAAGGTCGCCATCCCCCAGTGGAAGCCGCGGCCGGGCGCCTCCTTGGCCCGCGCCAGCGGCGAGCCGACCATCACCGAGTCGGCGCCGCAGGCGATCGCCTTGGAGACATCGCCACCGGTGCGCATGCCGCCATCGGCGATCACGTTGACGTACTCGCCGGTCTCCAGCATGTGCTGGGCACGGGCGGCGGCGACGTCGGCGATCGCCGTCGCTTGCGGAACGCCGATCCCGAGCACGCCGCGGGTGGTGCAGGCGGCGCCGGGGCCGACGCCGACGAGGACGCCGACGGCGCCGGTGCGCATCAGGTGCAGCCCGGTCGAGTAGGAGGCGCAGCCGCCGACCACCGTCGGAACCGGGACCTCAGTGATGAACTCCTTCAGGTTGAGCGGCTCGACCGTGGTCGAGACGTGCTCGGCCGAGATCACGGTGCCCTGGATGACGAGGATGTCGAGCCCCGCCTCGACCGCCACCTCGTAGTAGTCGCGGACTTTCTGCGGGGTGAGCGAGCCGCAGGCGACAGCGCCGCGGGACTTGATTTCCTCCACCCGCTTGGCGATCAGCTCCGCCTGCACGGGCTCGGTGTAGATCTCCTGCATCAGCCGCGTGGCCTCGTGCTTGGGGGCGGCGGCGATCGCCTCCAGCTTCTCCTCGGCGTGCTCGAAGCGGGACCAGATCCCCTCCAGGTTCAGCACCCCCAGCCCCCCGAGCTCGTTGACGAGCACGGCGGTCTCCGGACTGACGACGCCGTCCATCGCCGAGGCGACGAGCGGCAGGTCGAAGCGGTAGGGACCGAGCGTCCAGCTGATGTCGATGTCGTCCGGGTCGCGCGTCCGGCGGGAAGGGACGATCGCGACGTCGTCGAATCCGTATGCGCGGCGACCCTTCTTGCCGCGGCCGATTTCGATTTCCAAGTTAGTCCTCCAAGGCGTGGCGTTGAACTAGCCAGCCTACACTTCGGCGGGGACCTCCAAGTCGTGCACGGAGACCTCGCCGAGCAGGCGCTCGACCTGGTTGCGGTCGACGGTGCCGGCGCCGAAGTGCTGCGTCGACTCGGCCCCGCAGGCGACCCCGTAGGCGAGGCAATCCTCGGGCGAGCGGCCGTCGTAGCGGGCGGCCACGTAGCCGGCCAGGAAGGCGTCGCCGGAGCCGACCGTCGAGACCGGGTCCAACGACTCGGTGTGGACCTCCAGCAGCCGGCGCCCGCTGCCCTCCCCAACTGCCGCCGCGCAGCCCTCGGGGCGGGTGATCGCCGCCTCGCTCGCCCCCAGCCGGATCAGCTCCAGGAGCCCCTGGGCGAGGTCGTTGCCGTCGGCGAACTCCTGCCCGACCAGCTCCTCCGCCTCGCGCTCGTTGGGAGTAACCATCGAGGCGCCGGCGCGGACACCGGCCAGCATCGCCTCCCCCTCGGCGTCGAGAACCACGGCCACGCCGCGGCGGCTGAGATCGGAGACGAGGCGCGCGTAGAGATCGTCCCCCGCCCCCGGCGGGACCGAGCCGGCGAGGACGCAGATCTTCGCTCCGCCGGCCAGGTAGGCGATCCGGTCGAAGAGCGCCTTCACCTCCCCGGCGCTAACACCCGGGCCGCGCTCGTTGATCTCGGTCTGCTCACCCGAGGTGGGGTCGATCACAGCGAGGTTGATCCGGGTCTCGGCAGCTACCGGGACGAAGTCGGTAAGCACCGACTCCTCCTTCAACTGTTCCAGGACCCGGGCTCCGGTCGGTCCGCCGACGAAGCCGGAGGCGATCACCGGGCGGCCGAGCAGGGTGAGGGCGCGGGCGACGTTGATCCCCTTGCCGCCGGCCACGGTGCGGCTCTCGACGGCGCGGTGGCGCCGCCCGAGGCGGAAGTTCGGCACCGCGACCGTGCGGTCGATTGCCGCGTTCAAGGTCACCGTGAGGATCACTTGGGCTTCACCCGATTCGACTCCTGAGCTCGTTTCTGCGGGCCAGCCGGCGCAGCAGCGTTCCCGCGACCATGAGTATCACGAACGCCGCCACCGCGATAGGGATCGAGTTGTCAGCGAGGAAGGTGCGGGCCAGATCGAAGGCGCTCGCCTCCGGCACGTCGCGGCCGGCCAGCAGGGGGACGCTCCCGACCCTGCGGCCGTCGACGAAGACGGCTGCCCGGCCCAGCCTGGCGCCGCGGCGAACCGGCCCTTCGACCTCATCGGGGGCGGCTATCCGCAGGTCGAGCCGCTGCCCCTGCCGCAATCCCACCTGCAGGGACTGCTCCGCCCGCAGTGGTAGTGCTCCCCCCGAGTAGCGGATCTCCGGTTCGGCGAGGGTCCGACCGGCGCGGATCGGCAGCCGCCGCCGGTACTGAGAGAGGCCGTATTCGAGCAGCTTGAGGCTATCGGCGAAGCGCGATTCCTCGGTCGGACCCCCGAGCGAGACCGAAACCAGTTCGACTCCGTCCCGCTCGCCGGAGGCGATCAGGACATAGCCCGCGTCGAAGGTGTGGCCGGTCTTCACCCCGGTCGCCCACGGGACCATGTAGAGGAGGTCGTTCAGGGTCTCGATCCGGCGCCGCGGGCGCAGGCTGCGCAGCAGGGCCGTGGGCGCGTCGGCGATCTCCGCGAAAGCCGGGATCCGCAGCAGGCGACGGGTGAGAGTCGCCAGATCGGCGGCGGTGGAGAAGTTGCCGGGCTCGTCGAGCCCGATCGGGTTGGCGTAGTGCGTGTCGGCGAGACCGAGAGCGGCGGCGTAGCGGTTCATCTGGGCGACGAAGCGATCTTCGGAGCCCGCCGCCGCGATCGCGAGCGTGTGGGCGGCGTCGTTGCCGCTGATCAGGATCAGGCCGAAGAGGAGGTCGCGGACGCTGACCCTCTCCCCCGTTCGCAGTCCCATCAGCGACTCGCCGTAGAGGGCTTCGTAGGGTGCGGCGCGGACGACCTGGTCGAGCTCGAGCTCCTTCATCGCCACATAGGCCGTCATCAGCTTCGTGGCGCTGGCGATAGAGACCCGGCGCTCGGCGCCCCGGGAGGCAAGCACGTCGCCGCCTCGGGCGTCGACGACAATCCACTCCTTCGCTTCGATCTCCGCCGGGCCGGGCGCTGCCCCGGCCGGAGCCGAGGAGACCAGCCCCACCGCGAGGACCAGCATGGCGAGCAGCATGGCGCCGGCGCGCCCGGGCCTCATCTCAGCTTCAGCGTCTGCCCGGCGATCAGGATCTGCGGATCGACTTCGGGGTTGAGCGCGAGGATCTCGGCGATCGGGACCCCGGTCCTGTGGGCGATCGCCGTCAACGTGTCTCCGGTCTGGACGGTGTAGGTCTTCGCCTTCGTCCGCTGCCGCTTGCCTTCCTTGTGGGCTTGCTGGTTCTTCCGCTCGTGGTGCGGAGAGGAATCGCCGTCGAGCGCGGCGGCGACCACGACGACCACGCCCAGCGTCGCAACCACCAGGGCGATGGCGGCGAGGAGGCGGGCGGCAGAGCTGGTGCGGTATTCCATGAAACGAGGTAAAGCGGTGGACGGCGCCTGATCGTATTCGCGAACGCCTGCTTCAGGCGGTCGAAATGTCCCAAACCGCCGCCCTCAGCCGCTCCGCCGCAGCGGCGGGATCTGGATCGCCGGCGATCCCCCGGGAGGAGGCGACCAGCGCGGCCGCGCGTCCGGCCGAGAAGGCGGCTCCGAGTAGCTCGGGCCGACCCCCCTGCGCCCCGACGCCGGGGATGAGGAAGATCGAGCGGGGCATCAGCTCGCGCAGGCGACCCAGGTGTCGCGGCTCGGTCGCGCCCACCACCGCTCCCATGCCGCTCAGTCCCGAGCTGCCGAGGAGGTGCTCCGAGAGCTCGTCGACGAGCCCGGCCAGGCGCTCGTGCAGGGGCGCCTCCGGCGCCGGCAGGTCCTGGAGATCGGCGGCGCCCGGGTTGCTGGTGCGGACGAGGGCGAAGACACCGGCCCCGGCCCCGGCCGCCGCGCTCACCAGCGGCTCCAGAGCATCGCGGCCGAGCAGCGGGTTGGCGGTGAAGGCGTCGGCGCCGAGGCCGTCGACCGGCCCCCAGGGAGTCTCGGTGGCGCCGACCAGCGCCTGCGCGTAGGCGGCCGCGGTAACCGGTACGTCGCCGCGCTTGCCGTCGGCGATGACGAGGAGCCCGGCCTCTTGGGCGGCTTCGCAGGTGGCTTCGAGAGCGGCCCAGCCTGGGGCTCCCAGGCGCTCGAAGCAGGCCAACTGCGGCTTCACGGCGACGCAGGCAGGACCGGCCCGGTGGATCAGGGCGCGGCAGTGGTCGGCGACCGCGGCAGCCGCCAGCTCGGCGGGCGTAGCGTCGGGGTCGGCCGCCTGCGGCGCCTCCCCCGCCAGCTTGGCTGGGTCGGGGTCGAGGCCGAGACAGATCTGACTGCGGCGCTCCTCAACGAGCGCCGCGAGTCGATCCGAAAAGCCAGTCAGCGAATCAGCCGCCCTTGACTTTGGTCTTCAGGGCCGAGCCGGCGGAGAAGCGGGGAACCTTGCCGCCCGGAATCGTGATCCGCTCGCCGGTGCGCGGGTTGACTCCCTGGCGGGGTCCGCGCTCGGCGACGTGGAATTTGCCGAAGCCGGTGAAGCTGACCTCGTCGCCTCTGCTCAGGGCGCCGGTGATCGCGTCGAGTACCGCGTCCACCGCGTCGCCGGCGGCTTTTTTGCTGCCGAGCCGATCGTCATTGGCAAGTTGGTCCAGAAACTCAGCCTTGGTCACGTCGAAAGTCCTCCTCGGGGGTTATGGATCGGCGCAATCTAACAGCGGCCACGGCGTAAGAAACTCGCGCTCTAGAGCCAAACGTCACGAGCCGCTGATCGCCATCTCGGCGACGAGCAGCGGCGGGGTACTGACCGAGCCCCCGAACGGGACCCATCGCGGCTCGGCGCCGGCGGCGCTGACGGCGCCGAGCATCCCCACCAGCTCGCCCGCGATCGTGAACTCCCGCACGGGCTCCGCGAGGGCGCCATCGCGGATCACGCGGCCGGAGGCACCGACCGAGAAGACGCCGGTGACGGGGTTGACGCCCGAGTGCAAGCCGGCGACGTCGGTGACGAAGACGCCGTCGCCGGCCTGCGCCAGCAGCTTGTCGAGGGAGAGGGCGCCGGCGGCGACGACCAGGTTGGAGGTCGAAACCGAAGGCAGCGACCGGTAGCCCTGGCGGGAAGCGGAGCCGGTGGAGGCGCGGCTCTCGCGATTGGCGGTGTAGGTGTCGTAGAGATAGGAGCGCAGCCGGCCGCCCTCGATCAGGGCGGTGCGGCGGCGCGGTACGCCCTCGGCATCGAAGGGGGCGGAGGCAGGGCCCTCGGGCTCGCGCCCGTCGTCGTGGAGGGCGAAGGCGCCACTGGCCACCTCCTCCTCGAGGCGACCGGCGAACGGCGAGCGGCCGCGCTGAACGGCCTTGGCGCCGAGGGCGCCGCCGATCAACCCGGCGAAGCTGGCGGCGACGGTCTCGTCGAGAACAACCGGGCAGGCGCGGGAAGCTGGCTTGGAGGCGCCAATCATCGCCAGCGCGCGCCGCGCTCCCTCCCGACCGATCGCCTCCGGATCGAGCCCCCGCGGCCCGCGCGCGAGGCCGAAGCCGAGGCCGGTCTCGCGCGAGCCCTCCCCCTCCGTCAGCGCCTGCAGATACGCGTAGCAGCTGGAGGACTCGTACTCGCCGGCAACGCCGGTGGAAGAGGCGATCGCGATCCGCTCATCCGAATCGGCGTAGACGGCCTGCTCGACCGCCACCAGACGCGGGTCGGAATCCAGCGCCGTTTGCTCCACCGTCAGCGCCAGGGCCGCGATCCGCGCTCCGTCCCATTCCGCCACCGAGGGATCGCTGAGGCCCGGCAGCGCCTCGAACTCGGCCGGCCGCGGCGGCGCCGCGAACTCGTCCTCGTCGGCGACGGCGGCCGCTTCGGCGGCCCTCGCGGCGATCGCCGCCACCCCGGAGTCGGAGAGGTCGGTGCCGAAGGCATAGCCGACCTGGTGACCGATCCAGGCGCGGATGCCGACCCCGCTCTGGGTCGCCGCGGCGAGGCTCTCGACCTCGCCCCCATGAACGCGCACCTGGCGGCCGCTGTCGCGGGATACGTAGGCCTCGGCGTCGCCAGCGCCGGCGTCGACGGCGGCCTCGACGGCGCGCCGCGCGGTGGCGCTGAGCTCGGTCACCGCTCGGTCCCTCCCACGGTCATCGCCCGCACCCGGACGTGCCCCTGGCCGGTGCCGACCGGGACTTTCTGGCCGCCCTTGCCGCAGATCCCGGTCTTCATGAAGAAGTCGCTGCCGACCGCGTCGATCGCCGCCAGCGCCTCCAGGCAATTGCCGATCAAGGTGGCGCCGCGGCAGGGGCGGGTGACCTCGCCGCCCTCGATCAGGTACCCCTCGCTGACGCCGAAGACGAAGTCGCCGGTGGCGGGGTCGACCTGGCCGCCGCCGAAGGAGACGGCGTAGAAGCCGCGCTCGACCTCGGCGATCATCTCCTCCGGGGCTGCGTCGCCCGGGGCGATGTAGGTGTTGGTCATGCGCGGGATCGGCAGGTGGCGGAAGCTCTCGCGACGGCCGTTACCGGTCGACTCGACCCCGCCGCGCTCGGCCGTGAGGTGGTCGTAGAGGTAGGCCGTTAGACGGCCGCCCTCGATCACCTGGGTCTTCTGGGTCGGCCGGCCCTCGTCGTCGATCGCGTCACTGCCCCACTCGCCGGGGAGGCAGCCGTCGTCGTAGGCGTCGAGGAGCGGCTGGGCGACGACCTCACCGAGCTTGTCGACATAGACGCTCGCCCCCTTTTGGACGTGATCGGCCTCGAGGCCGTGGCCGGTCATCTCGTGGAAGAGGACACCGCCGAAGCCGCCGCCGACGACGACTGGCATCGAGCCGGAGGGCGCGGCGACCGCGTCCAGCAGGGTCAAGGCCTTCGTCGCCGCCTGCTCGGCGATCTGCCCTGGGTCGTCTTCGAGCAGCTCGAAGCCCCGGTGACCGCCGAGGGTCTCGGCACCGGTCTCGACGGTGCCGTTGCGGCGGGCGACCGCCTGGGCGCCGATGCGGACCCGGGTGCGGTCGTCGCCGGTGAAGAGGCCGTCGGAATTGGCGATGGCGACGGTGCGCCGCGCCTCGGCGTAGGAGGCGGTGAACTGGGTGATCTCGGGACCCCTGCCGCGCGCCCGCTCGTCGAGCTCGCGCAGCAGCTCGGCCTTGCGAGTAGCCGGCACTGCTTCCGGGGGGCGCTGGACCGGCAGCGGCTCGGTCTCGCGCGACTGCAGCGGACGGGGCTCGCGGCGCTCCGCCCGCAGCGCCGCCGCCGCTTCGTCGGCGGCGCGCTCGAGGTCGGCTGGGTCGAGCCCATCGACGTGGGCGAAATAGGTGGTGTTGTCCACGACCACACGGACGCCGGCACCCTCCTCCGCGCCCGACTGGACCGCCTCGATCCGCGACTCATCGATCGCCAGCGACTGCCCCCGCCGCCGTTCGGCGAAGACCTCGGCGAAGCGGCCGCCGTTGGCGAGCGCCCGGGCGAGAACGTGTTCGGCGACCTCGCGGTCGAGCAGCTCGCTCAACGCTTCGGCCTTTTCCCGGCGACCTCGATCAGGCGCCCGGCGGCGACGAACAGCTCGGCCCCGCTGCGCGTGTCCTCGGCGTGATCGGCGCTGCGGCCGTGGGGGTAATAGAGGCGGGCGAAGGGTCGGCGCGCCACGCGCCGGCGCCGCATGAAGGCTGCGGCCTCGTCGGCATAGACCGAGACCCGCTCGAGCAGAATCCGGTGGGGCTTGGGCGGCATCAGCGCGCCAGCTCCCGCAGCATCGAGCGCAGGTCGAAGAGCATCAGCGAGGCGAGGGCGAAGCGGTCGGTGACGGCCACCGCCGCGAGGCCCGCGTTGCGGATCGCGAAGACCTCTCCCTGCTCGGTGGCGATGTGGACCTGCTCGACCGGCACCTCCTCGGCGGCGTCGGCGGCGGCGAACAGCGCGGCGGCGTCCTCGCGCCAGCGCTCGGGCTCACCAACCGTCGCCGCCAGAACCTCACCCTCAGACCCGAGGACGGCCGCCCCCCGCAGGTCCGGCGACATCTCGGCCAGGTACTCCAGCGCCGCCCGCGCGGACTGCTCGCTAGGGGCGGCGGCTGCGGCAGCGTCGGGCATCTGCGTGAAAATACCGAGAGTGACCCTCGCCCGAGCCTCCTGGATCACGGTCGTCGTCGTCTCCGCGATCGCCGCCATCCTCTTCGCCATCAGCGGCTACACCGGCTACGCCATCACCCTCGTAGCCGTAGGCCTGGCCGCTGGCGTGAACCTGCTGCCGCCTCCTTAGCTTTTCAACATCTGTACAACGTCTGTACAATTTTCCTATGGCTGCGCCCCGCACTGGAGAGACCCGTGACCGACGCTGGAACCTTCGAGTCGAGGAATCGGAGGATGCGTTGGTACGCGCTGCGAGTGAGGCCAGCGACACGAGCTACAGCAGTTTCATCCGCAGCGCGGCTGTCTCGGAGGCCCAGCGTGTGCTCGCGGATCGAACCCAGTTCCCTCTCGGCCCTTCCCAGTGGGACGAGTTCGCTCAGCTCCTTGAGAAGCCGCCGCAGATCCCAGACGGACTCCGCCGGCTGTACTCGAAGCCAAGCGTCTTCAAATAGAGCACGCCGCGATGACATACACGCGGCCGGAGCCGCTGCGGGGGAAGCACAGCCTGGATGCCTTCAGCTCCGGCGAGCCAAACATGGACAACTGGCTGCAGCGGCGAGCGCGGCATGCGGAGGCAGCCGGCTCAGCGCGCACGTTCGTCACCACGGACCGTGCCCAGGTCGTCGGCTACTACTCGCTGGCGATAGGCCAAGTCCTGCCCGAGGATGCCTCGGAACGTCTACTGAAGGGACAGCCGGCGACGCGGCCGGTGCCTGTGCTCGTCCTCGCTCGCCTCGCGGTCGACCAGAGGCACCAGGGTCGCGGCGTCGGCAGATCCCTCCTCCAAGACGCTCTGCTGCGTTGTAATGCAGTCGCCGAATCGGTGGGAGTTCGCGCATTGGTAGCCCACGCCCTCCCTGGCGCTGGGGGCTTCTACGACAACTTCGGGTTCGATCGGTCACCGACCGATTCACTGCATCGAATCCTCCTGTTGAAGGACCTGCGGCGATTCCTGGCGGCGGTCGAGGCCGACTAACCCGAACGGTATGGGCCGCTTTCAGACTTGCGGATAGAGGTCTCGGGCTCTACGTGGATCAGGACCTCGGCGTGGTGGATCTCGGCCTCGATCGAGGAGCGCATCTGATGGGCAAGCTCGTGGGCGCGCTCGAGGGTGGTGCCGGAGCGGTACTGGACGTGGAAGTCGATGTGGCGGCGGCTGCCAGCGCGGCGGGCGCGGAGCTTGTGGTAGCCGGCCACCTCGGGGGTGCGGGCGGCGGCGATGGCCGCCTCGATCCGGTCCATCTCGTCCGGCGGCAGCACCTCGTCGACGAGGACCCTGGAGGAACGGCGGATGATGGAAATTCCGGCCCAGACGATCGCCGCCGCAACGAGGAGGGCGGTGATCGAGTCGAAGGCGACGGCGCCGGTCACCTCCACTAGGCCAAGTCCGACGAGGACCCCGAGCGAGGTGAAAGCGTCGGTACGCAGGTGCGCTGCATCGCCCTCTAGCGCCGCCGAGTCGTGCTCGCGGGCCCGGCGAGAGAGGATCGATGAGACGACGAGGTTGGCGACAACCGAGAACCCCATCACGGCGATGCCGATGCCGAGACTCTCGACGGAGGCGCCGACGGCGAGGCGGTGGGTGGCCTCGTAGATGATCACCGCGGCGCCGACGAGGATCAGGAACCCCTCGATCGTCGCAGCCAGGTTCTCAACCTTCTCATGGCCGTACGGGTGCTCGGCGTCGGCCGGCAGGTCGGCTTTGCGGACCGAGATGAAGGCAATTACCGAGGCGACCAGGTCGACCAGCGAGTGGATCGCCTCGGTGAGGATCGCGATCGAGCCGGTGATCGCGCCGGCGGCGAGCTTGAGCGCGATCAGGATCGAGTTGGAGGCGATCGAGAGTGCCGCAGCGCCGCTTTTGGTGCGGATCATGGCGCCGCCTCGGCCTCCAGCCCCAGGTGCCGCGCGAGCATCCTCGCCGCCTTGCCGCGGTGGCTGATCGCGTGCTTCTCGGCGGCGCTCAGCTCGGCCATCGTCCGCTCGTCTCCCCGGCCGGTCTCGTCCGGGACGAAGGCGGGGTCATAGCCGAAGCCGCCGCTGCCGCGACCCTCGCGCAGCAACGACCCCTCGCAGCGAGCCTCGAACACGTACTCGTCGCCGTCCGCGTCAATCAGGACGAGCGCACACACGTACGCCGCACGGCGATCGCCGGCGGCCGCATCGACTTCGCGCAGCAGCTTCGCCAGGTTGGTCTCATCGTCGGCCCCCTCGCCGGCGTAGCGCGCCGAGTAGATGCCCGGAGCGCCGCCGAGGTCGGCAGCCTCGATCCCGGAGTCGTCAGCAAGCGCCGCCTCGCCGGTGGCCGCGTGGGCGGCTCGCGCCTTGATCAGCGCGTTGGCTTCGAAGCTATCCCCCGTCTCCGGTGGCAGCTCCACCTCCGGCGGCAGCGGCTCCAGGTCAAGGCCCGGCAGCAGCTCCGACATCTCCGCCAGCTTGTGCCGGTTGCCGGTGGCGAGGATCACCCGGCCCGCTCCTGCACCTCCCGCAGGCGGCCGATCCCTTTCTCGGCCAGCTCCAGCAACTCGTCGAGCGAGGCCCGTGAGAGCGGCGTGCGCTCGGCGGTCGCCTGCACCTCGACCAGCCCGCCCTCGCCGGTCATCACCACGTTCGCGTCGACCTCGGCGTTGGAGTCCTCGCCGTAGTCGAGGTCGCAGAGGGCGCGGCCGTTGACGACTCCGACGCTGACCGCGGCGACCGAGCCGGTCAGTGGCAGCGCGTCGAGCGCTTTCTTGTCAACCAGACGCTGGAACGCCTGCCGCAGGGCGACGTAGCCGCCGGTGATCGCGGCACAGCGGGTACCGCCGTCGGCTTCGAGCACGTCGCAATCAACGTAGACGCTGCGTTCGCCCATCGCCTTGAAGTCGACCACCACCCGCAGCGCCCGACCGATCAGGCGCTGGATCTCGACCCCGCGTCCGTCCTGTTTGCCCTTGGAGATGTCGCGCTGCTTGCGGTCGCCGGTCGAGGCGGGCAGCATCGCGTACTCGGCGGTCACCCAGCCTTTCCCCTTGCCCATCATCCAGCGCGGCACCTGCTCCTGAACGGACGCGGTACAGATCACCCGCGTCCGACCAAGCGAGATCAGCGCCGAGCCGGCGGCGCTTTCGACGAAGCCGGTGTCGATCGTCACCGGCCGGATGTCGGCCGGCGCCCTGTCGTAGCTGCGTGAAGCTGGCATCGCGCGAGTTTCGCATGCGGAAGGCGAATGGCGCTTTTGTCGACCTGGAGGCGACAACAGCGCCAGCGCCACGACCTACTTGAAGGCGACCTTGTCGACCGCCTCCTTGATCTTGTTGACGATCACGTCGGCGAGCTCGGTCCCCTGCTTGCCGTTGAACCCCTTCATCGCCGCGACCATCCCGACCATCAACAGCGAGACCAGCAGGATCAAGCCGACGTACTCGACCGTCCCCTGTCCCGTCTCCCCCGCCAGCCGCCGGATTTCGCAGATCCGCCTGGATACCGCCGCGTGCAGATAACCCATCAGTGCGTAGAGCATCTATGCCTCCCTCCGTTTTCGTTTTGGAGGGAGATGCTCGGCGGCGACCACACACCGAACAAGACCTGGGAGTCACGAATCTCACTCCACAGTGAAAAACTTGTGTGACAACCGGACGTACCGATTACCTCAAAGCGGGGATGGGCACCTGGAAGTTCACTGACGATTCAGGGCCTGTGAACGTCCACAGCACGATGCCCACCCTCTGGGTCAAGGTGGCGATGCTGTTGCTCAACCTGGTCGTCTGGATGAACGCCGCGGCGCGACTTGCAGGCTGACCTCAGACCTTCTGGATCTCCTCGCGCTCGAGCGCCTTGACGACCGCCTCGGTTCGCGTCCGCGCCTCGAGCTTCCCCATCGCGTTGCGTACGTGGGTGCGCACGGTCTCCGGTGAGAGGACGAGGCGCTGGGCGATCTCCTCTCCCGTCAGCCCTCGCGCGAGCATGCCGAGGATCTCCGACTCGCGGGTGCTCAGCGTCTTCCCGTTGCCGTTGCCACCCTCCCGCGGCGGGGCGAAGCGTGGGTCGAAGTAGCGCCCACCGCGCCAGACCTTGCGCAGGGCCTCGACCAGCACCGACAGGCCCGCCGGCTTCGCGACGAGGCCCCGGGCGCCGCTGCGGAACGCAGCCCCGAGCAGGTCGGGGTCGCTGAGGCCGGTGTAGATGACGAACTTCGACCCCGTGCCGCGTTCGTGCATCCGTCTCACGAGCTCGGTGCCGCGCTCGTCGGGCAGCTCCACCCCGACAACCGCCACATCCGGCTGCCGCTCGGCGATGATCTCCTCGCCGTCGGCCGCGGTGGTCGCGCATCCGACCACCGAGAAGCCGCGCCGCTCGAGCAGCACCGCGAGGCCGTCGCGCAGGGCCTCGTGATAGTCGACCAGAACCAAAGACGGGTTGCCGTTCGCCTCCTCCATTTCCTCCTCCTCGTCAGGAAGTGCCGTCGCGACTGGCAGAACGGTCAAATACCCACGCCCCAATGGGAGGAAACACGCGCTATACGCTGCCGCCGGTGCGGGTCCTCGTCGTCACCAACTTCATGCCGGACTCCTCTGCCCCTCAGCGGGGCCGGTGGGTGCGGGACCAGGTGGACGAGGTGCGGCGGCACGGCGTCGAGGTCGACCTCTTCACCTTCCCCCCTGGCCGTCGCGAGTACGTCCCGGCCACCCGGCGGCTGCGGGCGCTTCTGCGCCGGGAGCACTTCGACCTCGTCCACGCCCACTACGGGCTGGCGGGGTGGGTGGCGCGGTTGGCCGGCGCCTCGCCGCTGATCGTCACCTTCCACGGCACCGACGTCCGCCACCACCTCGTCGGCCACCTCTCGCGACGCCTCGCCTGGCGGATCGACCTCGTCGCCGGCGTTTCGCGGAGGCTGTTCGAACCGGAGGACGATCGCCCGGGGCTGCCGGACGTTCCAAGCTCGGCAGTGCTCCCCTGCGGGCCGAACCTCGCGCACTTCGAGCCGCGGTCGCGGGCTGAGGCGCGCCGCGCCCTCGGCCTCGACCCAAACGGCCGCTACCTCTTCTTCCCCGCCAACCCGAACCGCCCCGAGAAGCGCCACGACCGGGCCGATGCGATCGCCGCCGCCTGCGGAGCCGACCTCCTCACCGGCGGCTCGATCGAGCCGGAGCGGATGCCGCTCTGGGTCAACGCGGCCAACGCCGTCCTCGTCACCTCCGATTACGAGGGCTTCGGGATGGCCGCCGTCGAGGCGCTGGCCTGCGACGTCCCCGTTCTCTCCACCCCGGTGGGAATCGCTCCCTACGCCCTCGGCGGCATCGACGGCTGCCTCTGCGCATCCTTCGACGTCGAGGACTGGGCGGGGGTCGCGCGTCAACACCTCGAGTCCGCGGACCCGCGCGTCCCCGGGACCGAGCGGGCGGCGACCCTCTCGGCC
>DASSVR010000097.1:0-48142 GCA_035705945.1 Solirubrobacterales bacterium | reverse complement strand
CGATCCCGACTTCGACGAGTTCCCCCGCGACGCGCCGCCGCTCGACCTGACGACGATGACCGAGTACCGCAAGGGCTGGCCCTACCCGGTCGCCTTCCCCGAGCAGCGGCCGCGGACGACGCTGGCGGAAACGATCGCCGCTGCGGGCGGCAGCCAGCTCCACGTCGCCGAGACCGAGAAGTACGCGCACGTCACCTACTTCTTCAACGGCGGTCGGGAGCAGGAGCTGCCCGGGGAAGAGCACTGCCTGGTCGAGTCGCCGCGCGACGTCCCCACCTACGACCACAAGCCCGAGATGAGCGCCGCCGCGGCCGCCGACGCCTTCGCGTCCCGCTGGGAGACGGGCACCTACCGCTTCGGGATCATCAACTTCGCCAACCCCGACATGGTTGGGCACACCGGCGTCATCCCCGCAGCCGTCGAGGCGGTGGAAGTCGTCGACGCACAGCTCGGCAAGGTCGTCGACGCCGTCACCGCCAAGGGCGGCACCTGCATCATCACCGCCGACCACGGCAACTGCGACAACATGCTCGAGCCCGACGGCTCGCCCAACACCGCCCACTCCCTCAACCCGGTCCCCCTCCTCGTCACCACCAAGGGGATCGACCTTCGTGACGGCGGCATCCTCGCCGACGTCGCCCCCACCGCCCTAGACCTCCTCGGCATCCCCCAGCCGGAGGCGATGACGGGCCGCTCGCTACTGTCCTAAGGACGGGCGGTCACTGGAGCCAGAAGCCGAGGACGGCACCAACCCAGCCGGCTGCCAGCTTCTGAACTGCGGGGTCGCCCAGTTCGAAGATCAAGACGCCGAGACCCGCGATCAGACACATGCTTGAAACGACCCCCTGCATGATCGCCCGGATCATGCGCTCGGACATGGATCCTCCTCCGAGGGACGGGCGCTAGAAGAGAGATTCTTGGCGGTTCCGCCGGCGAGCGAGTTCCTCGCGAATGAGTTGAGCCGTCCATCGAATTCGGTTCCCAAACCAGTAGCGCCGTTCCAAGACGGTGCCGGGAAGGCTGCTCGGGGGGATTTTCCGGCTGCTGCGAGTATCGGATGACTCCACAGGGGGGTTCACGTTTCCCAGCTTAAAGCGCTCGCCGACAGAAAGTCTCCCCCCTCAACTCCGGACCGACCGGCACCTCACTTGGATCGCGATGGAGGTGGACGAGCGAGGGTGGACCGAACTCATGAGCACCCTTGCCGGCACCTACGCACCGTCGTGCAGATCCGCCATGACGCAAGGGTGCGGCTCGCTGCCACAGGCGACATGGTGGTTCCGGTGACCATCGGGATGCTCGGCTTTGAATCGCCCCCGCCCCCAACGCTGCCGTAAACGGCAACGTCTCGCCGTGGATCATCCGCAGCAACGTGTCCCGGAAGACTTGACATGCAACGACTTAGATTTCATACTCCTTGATAGGAAGATCGTAGAAATTTTGGTCCCCGCATCGAGGGCGTGGGGCCAGGTAGCAGGAGGTAACGAAGATGGCACTTGTTCGATGGGATCCGGCTCGGGAGCTGGATGCCTTCCAGAGCGATATGAACCGGCTCTTCGACAGCTTCTTCGGGCGTCGTGAGGGCGCCTCGGGAGGGGGCTATGCGTCGCGCCGGTGGGTCCCGGCGATGGACCTGGTCGAGACCGATGACCACCTCGTCTTGCGGGCCGATCTGCCCGGTATGGACCGCGAGGACATCGAGATCGAGGTCAAGGACGGGGTGCTGACGGTTTCCGGCGAGCGCAAGGCCCAGCACGAGGAGAAGCGTGAGGGCTACCACCGCGTCGAGCGCTCCTTCGGGCGGTTTTCGCGGTCGCTGGAGCTGCCTAAGGGCGTCGAGCCCGACAGCGTCAGCGCCAACTTCGAGCGCGGCGTGCTCGAGGTGTGGATGCCGAAGCCGGCGGAGCGGAAGCCGACCCGGATCGAGATCGCCTCCGGCGACGAGCAGCGCACGATCGAGGGGCATGCCGAGGAGCAGCCGAGCTCGCCAGAGCGCGAGCCGGTCGCCAACGGAGCAGGCAGCCAGAGCTAGCCGACACGTACGCTGCGGGCCGTGCGCAACGACCCGCAGCGCCTCTCTTTCGATATCGAAGCCCGCGACGGCAACGCCCGCGCGGGCGTCGTCCATACCGCCCACGGGCCGATCGAGACGCCGGCCTTCATCCCGCTGGCGACCAAGGGGACCGTCCGAGGGCTGCAGTCGGCGGAGGTGGCTGAGCTCGGCTACCAGCTGATCCTCGGCAACACCTACCACCTGTTCGTCTCTCCCGGCCCGGAGCGGATCGCCGCCGCCGGAGGCCTGCACGGCTTCATGGGCTGGGAGCGGGCGCTGATCACCGACTCGGGTGGCTTTCAGGTTTTCTCGCTCGCCCACGGCGGCGTCGCCAACGAGGTAAAGGGCAGCGGCCGCTCGGGCGGAGAGCCCGGCTCCAAGGTCGACATCAGCGAGAAGGGAGCGCGGTTCCGCTCTTACCGCGACGGCTCCGAGCTGTTCATCTCACCCGAGGTCTCGATGAGCGTCCAGGCCGCGCTCGGCTCCGACATCGCCCTCGTCTTCGACGAGTGCACTCCCTTTCACGCCGACCGCGACTACACCGCCCGCTCGACCGAGCGCACGCATCGCTGGCTCGACCGATGCCTCGCTTGGCACGACCGGGAGGGGCCGGAGCGCCAGGCCGTCTTCGGGATCGTCCAGGGCGGCACCCACGAGGACCTACGGCGCGAATCGGCGCAGTACGTCTCCGAGGCGGCCGTCGACGGGCTGGCGATCGGCGGCACCCTCGGCCGCGATAAGGAGGAGATGGCCGGCGTCCTGGCGATGACCGCGCCGCTGCTGCCGGAGGAGGCGCCGAAGCACCTGCTCGGGATCGGCGAGGTCGACGACCTGCTCGGGGGCATCGCCCTCGGCCTCGACGTCTTCGATTGCGCCGTTCCCACCCGGCTCGCCCGCCACGGCGTCGCCCTGGCGCCCTCGCCCGAGACCCGCTGGCGGCTCGACATGCGCAAAGGGGGGTGGGAGGGGAACCGCGCGCCCCTCGTCGAGGGCTGCCCGTGCCCCGCCTGCCGGCGGCACGACCGCGACTACATCAGCTACCTCTCCCGAGCCGAGGAGCTGACCGCGGTCCGCCTCATCGTCCTCCACAACCTCACCTACATGCGCGAGCTCACCACCCACGCCCGCAAGGCGATCAAGGCCGGTGCCTTCGACGCCTACCGCGCCGACGTGCTGGCTGGCGCCACTCCCTGGGCCGCCGCAGGGCAAAATTCAGCGAACGCTGAAAAAGAGCCCCTATAGGGACCAAAATTCAGCGACCGCTGAATTTGGCGGGGTCATTCCGTGTTGTCCCGGACCAGGTCCTTGACTTCTTCCACGACCTTGTCGACGGTGTCGCCGGCTACTTTGGAGATTCGTACTCCGGCGGCTTTGTCGGTGGTGACGATCACGGCGGTTGCGACTGCAGCGGCGACTAGTACCAGGGCCACGAGGGCAAGTACGAAGCGGGCGAAACGGGAGAAGGCCCCGCGGCGGCGCGGTTCGCTCCCCCGCGATGCGGCGGCGGGTGGCGGAGCCGCAGCCGGTCGTGAAGCGGGCCTACGCGTCGGCGAGGCCGGGCGGTACTCGGTGCGGGCGGTATCGGGGCCCATGTGCCGGGTGGCGGCGGTGTCGCCGCCGAGGACTCGGGTGGCAGAGGTTCCCTCGTCGAGCGGCAGCGTCACGTCGCCGCCTTCCAGTCCAAGACGCAATCCCGCGGCGAGCTCGCCGGCGCTGGCGTAGCGCCGGTTCGAGTCGCCCTCGAGCGCCCGCAGCACCGCCGCCCCCAGCGTCTGCGGCACGTCGCTGTTGTAGGTGCTCGGCGGCAGCGGCTTCTCGTTCTGCTGGCGCACCGCCAGCTCCGCCAGCGAGGAGCCCTCATACGGCAGCCGCCCGGTGAGGAACTGGTAGAGGACGACCCCCAGCGCGTAGACGTCGGTGGCCGGCGTCGCCTCCTCGCCCCGCACCTGCTCCGGGGAGAGGTAGGCGGCGGTGCCGACGACGGACCCCACCTGGGTTATCCGCGTCTGCTCGATCGCCCGCGCGATCCCGAAGTCGGTCAGCTTGACAATCATCTCGCCGCCACCCACCGGGCCGCCGACGATCATCAGGTTCCCCGGCTTGACGTCGCGATGGATGATCCCGCGGCGGTGCGCGTAGTCGAGGCCGGCGCAGGCCTGGATCCCAATCTCGGCCGCGGTCTCGGGTTCGACCGGACCGTTCCGCTGCAGGATCTGCGCCCCCGAGCGGCCGTCGACGAACTCCATGACGATGTAGTGGCGGCCGGCGTCGATCCCGGTGTCGTAGACCTGGACGATGTTGGGGTGGATCAGTTTCGCCACCGCCAGAGCCTCACGGCGGAAGCGGGCGACGAAGCGCTCATCGTCGGAGAGGTGCTCGGCCAGGATCTTCACTGCCACCGTACGCTCGAGGATCAGGTCGGTGGCCTGGTAGACGCTTGACATCCCCCCGGTGCCGAGTCGCTCGCCGGTCTCGTAACGACCCGAGAGGGTGCCCGCGCTGGTCTCCGTCATTCGACTCCCACCCCAGGACCTACACCGCCGGAGGGACTGGTTTCTTCGCCTTCCGGTTCGGCCGGCGGGGGGCCGCCGCCTTTTTCTTCGCCTTTGCCTTCCGACTGCGGCGACAGTTCCGGACCTTCGCCGTCTTCGCCCGGTTCCTGCGGCAATTCCTCGTCTTCCTTGCCGGGCTTTTCCTTCTTCGGCTTCTTCTCCTTTTCCACTTCCTCGTCTTCAACATCGGGTTCGAGCGTTGGTTCCGTTTCCTCGCCTTCTTCTTCGCAGCGTTCCACCGCTTCGCTCAGCCTGTCCGTGCCTTCCCACAGCGCCGCCTTCAGCCTCGAGTCCACTTCCCGCAGTTCTTCGACCTCGTCGACGACGTCGGCGACCGCGAGTTCGGCGCCGACGCAGTCACCTTCGTCCGCCAGCCGCGCGACATCGTCGAGACTCGATTCGATTTCGCTGGCGGCCGTTTCCGGGAGCAGGTCGGCGTCGCTGCCGCCGCCGCAGGCGACGAGCGCCACGGCGCTGGCGGCGCCCAGAGTCAAGGCGATCAAAACGGCGCTCATCCGACCCATGAGTCGAGTCTAGAGAAAGCCCTCTGATCGATATTTGCCCTGCAATTGAGGATCAACGTCCCACCTGCAGACGCTCGGCGAGAATGCCCGGTAATCCCGCCGCGAGGATCGCCGCGGCGGCCCCGTCGATGTCATAGGGCACCCGGTGGTAGCGGCAGATCCACTTTTCGGTGTCGAGCTCGAGCCAGGCGGCGCGGGGATCGCCGTCTCGGGGCTGCCCGACGCTGCCCGGGTTGAGCATCCAGCTCCCCTCGCCGATCTCGATCTCAGCGCCCTCCGCCGCCTGCGCTCCCTGCGTGTATCCCGGGCGGTTGCCGACCGCGCGCACAAAGAAGAGCGCGATGTGGGAGTGGCCGATCAGCCCCACCCGCTCCTCCTGGGCGGCAAAGCCGGCTTCCGCCTGGTCGACCGAGATCACGTACTCCCAGACGGGGTCGCGGGGCGAGGCGTGGAAGAGCCCGATCCCCTGCCGCGAGGCTGCCGGATCGAGGGAAGCGAGGAACTCCAGGGTCTCCCCGTTGACCCTGCCGCGGGTCCACTCGACGGCGGCAGCCGCGGTATCGGAGAAGGTCGAGATGTCGAGGGCGTCGAGCACCGCCAGGTCGTGGTTGCCGACCAGGCCGGTCGCGCAGCGCTCGCGGACCAGCGAGGTGCAGGCGTCGGGCTCGGCCCCGTAGCCGACCATGTCGCCGAGGCACCAGATCTGCTCGACGCCGGCATCGTCGATCGCCGCCAAGACAGCCTCCAGGGCCTGCCGGTTGGCGTGGACGTCGCTGAGAACCGCTACGCGCAAGCGGCCAGCGTACCCTGGCTCAGCCTCGGTCCATACCATTACCGCCGTGACCGTCACCGATTCAGTTGCCGAGCTCCGCGGCGCGGTCGAAGCCGCCGCGCGGACGCTGCGCGACGGTGAGTCGACCGAGCCCCAACCCACGATGGAGCGCCCGCCCAGGCCCGAGCTGGGCGACTACAGCTCCAACGCCGCAATGCTCCTCGCCGGTTCCCTCGGCGACAACCCGCGTGCCGTCGCCGAGCGCCTGCAGGCGCAGCTGGAAGCCGACGGTGAGCTGGTCTCGAACCTGAGGCGGATCGAGGTCGCCGGTCCGGGGTTCGTCAACTTCTTCCTTGCCGACTCCTGGTACCTACGGGCGCTGGACGGCCTGCTGGAAGCCGGCGAGGACCTTGGACCGAGTCCGACCGAGGCGCCGGAGAAGGTTGTCATCGAGTTCGTCTCCGCCAACCCGACCGGTCCGATCCACGTCGGCACCGGTCGCCATGCCGCCTATGGCGACTCCCTGGCGCGGCTGCTCGCGGCGGTGGGGCACGAGGTCGAGCGCGAGTACTACGTCAATGACGGCGGCACCCAGATCGGCCGCTTCGCCGATTCGATCGCCGCCCGCATGGCGGGGGAGGAGCCGCCGGAGGACGGATACGCGGGCGCCTACGTGACCGAGATCGCCGAGCGGCTGAAGGCCGAAGGTGTCGAGCCCGGCGACCGGGAGGCCTTGGAACTGCGCGGGATCGAACTGGTCCTCGAGGGTGTGCGGGGGACGCTCGAGCGATTCGCGGTCCATTTCGACACCTGGTTCTCAGAGCGCAGCCTCTACGCCAAAGGAGAGGTGGACGCGGCCCTGGCCGAGCTTGACAGTCGCGGCCACACCTACCACAGCGAAGGCGCGCTCTGGCTGCGGGCAACCGATTTCGGCGACGACAAGGATCGGGTCCTGATCCGCTCCAACGGCGACGCGACCTACCTCACCCCCGACATCGCCTATCACTGGGACAAGCTGCAGCGCGGCTTCGACCGGCTTATCGATGTGCTCGGCGCCGACCACCACGGGTACGTTCCGCGGCTCAGGGCCTCGATCGAGGCGCTCGGCGCCGATCCCGAGTCCTTCGAGGCGCTGATCATGAGCCTCGTCCACGTCGTTGAGGGGGGCGAGCGGGCGCAGATGTCGAAGCGCAGCGGCGACTTCGTCAGCCTCGACGAATTGCTCGACGACATCGGGGTCGACGCGGCCCGCTGGTTCATGCTCTGGCGCAGCCACGAGACGACGGTCGACCTCGACCTCGAGCTTGCACGCAGCCAGTCGAGCGAGAACCCGGTCTACTACGTCCAGTACGCGCATGCCCGGATCGCAAGCATCCTCCGCAAAGCGGGGGAGACGGTCGAGGTCAGCGCCCTCGCCGAGGCGGCGGGTAGGCCGCCGTTGGAGGAAGGCGAGAAGGTCCTGATCAAGCGCCTGCTCGAGTTCCCTGAGGAGGTGTGCGTCGCCGCCGAGCGCCGCGCGCCGCACCGGATCTGCGCCTACGCGACCGCGGTCGCGGCCGACTTTCACGTCTTCTACCGGGACTGCCAGGTGGTCGGTGCCGAGGGCGCCGGGGTGGAAAGCTCTCGGCTGGCCCTCTGCCTGGCGACGAAGCGGACGATCTCCGCGGCATTGGGGCTACTGGGCATCTCGGCCCCAGAGCGGATGTGATGCTGGGCAGGTCCAGGCTGCCGGTGCTGGCTGAGATCTCCGGGCCACCGCGGGGCGCCCGGGCATGGTCGCTCGTGAGGCAGGACCTCGGCTCGCTCGAGCGGTTACTGCCGCGGCTGGACGGCAACCGCACCGTCCTTGTCGCGGGCGATGAGGAGGCGGCCCCGATCGCGGCGATCGCCCTGGCCGCGGCGGCATCGGCACATGGCCGGCGCACCGTCCTCGTCGAGTGCGACCTCGCACGGCCCGGCCTCGCTGCTCAGGTCGGCGTCGCTGCGACGCCCGGCCTGCACGAGTACCTGCGCTGGGAGGCGGAGCCGGCCGACGTGCTGCGGCCGGTGGTCCTGGCCGGATCCGCAACCGCCGCGGCCGCCGATCCGCTCGTCTGCATCTGCGCCGGCCGGCCGGCCGAGAACGCGGAGACGCTGCTCGGCCTGCAGAGCTTCGCCCACATGACCGAGAAGCTCCGCGCCGCCTACGAGCTCGTTCTCTTGATCGCGCCGTCCGCCGCGACCGAACCAGGGTCGTGTCTTGCCGCCGCCCGGCAGGCAGACGCGGCCCTGGCCGCGCTGCTCACCACGGACGCGCGGGGTCGCACCGGTCGCGGGACGCGAAAAGCGGTGCGCCGGTTGCCGCTTCCGGCTGTGGGAGCAGTCGCCGTGGCCGCTCCCTGAAATCGGTGGGACTTTTGCCCGCTATAGGGACCATAAGTCGCACCGCTGTGGCGCTAAAGGTCGTAGCGGGCGAGATCGGCCTCGAGTCGCTCGGCGTCCTCGCCTTGGGGGCCCGCTGCCGGTCCTGAGCTCTTCCCAGATGAACCGCCCCCGCCGGCGCGGCGCCACCGCGCCACCGCGACCGCCAGCGCAACCGCCGCGAGGAGGAATGCGACGATCGGCACGACATAGGCCGAGAGGTCGAAGCCCGAGCCCTGCGGCAACGCCAGCACCTCGTCGCCGTACTCGGCGACCAGCGCGTCCTTGATCTGCTCCTCGGTCTTGCCTTCATCGATGAGGCGGGAGATGAAGGCTTTCTGGCGCTGGGCCTGCGGCGCTTCGGCCAGCTGCAGCAGGGTCCCGCAGACCGGGCACATCACCTCTTCTTCGATCTCGGCGAGCGAAGCGCGCTGCGCGGCGAGCGCCGCCGGTGCCAGCAGGGCGAGCGCGGCGAGCACCGTCAGGATCGACCGGGCCCTCACGACCTGCCTTTCAGCCTGGGTGCCACTTCCTCGCGCAGGTATTCCTCGCTGACTGGCCCGCGGGCGATCAGCCGCACCTTCCCCCTGGGGTCGACGAGGAAGGTCTCGGGCACGCCGCTGGTCCCAAAGTCGTCGGCGGCGGAGCCGTCGCCGTCCCGCAACTGCGGGTAGGTGAGACCGTACTGGCGGACGAAGGCGCGCCCGTCGTCGCTGAGATCGCGGCTGTCGATTCCGAGGACGGTGAATCCCGGCCCGCCGTGTGCGCGCTGGAACCGCTGCAGCGCCGGCGCCTCCTCGCGACAGGGGACGCACCATGAGGCCCAGACGTTGACGAGCACCCAGCGCCCCCGGTAATCGGCGAGCGATCCGGTGCCGCCCTCATCGAGGCGAGGGAGGGTGGGGACCGGTGCCGACTCACCGATCGTCAACCCCGACGACCCCTTGCTGACGAGCCCGAAGACGAGCAGGCCGACGATCGCGACGACGGCGAGCACTGCGATGGAAGAGCGGACGCTCACGGACCGCGAAGGTTAGATCGAGCGCCACTCCAACGGTCGGCCACACGTAGAATTCGGCCGACGCGGACGTAGCTCAGCTGGTAGAGCGCGAGCTTCCCAAGCTCGAGGTCGCGGGTTCGAGACCCGTCGTCCGCTTGCTTTCGGCTTTCTAGAGCCAAATCCTAACGGGTCTCGAACCTGCGACCCCGGGTTATGAGATTGATTCGCTGATCGCACCTAAGAGAACCGCCGCTCCGAGCTGACCGTCACCGCCATCGGATAGACATCGGGAGATGGCAGAGATGATCTCCCAGCTGCTGGCCACCGACGCCGCGCGAGTCAAGCTCGGAGCGCGGGACATCTCGACCGCCGAGGCTGAGCAGCTACCGCGTAACCGCTACGCGACGGCGCGCAATCCTCGCGGCAGCTGGCGGTGAGCGGCTCATGCTCATCGGCCAGACGGATGGGGGACGGATGCTCACCTTGGTGATCGAGCGAACCCTCGACCCGACGACCTGGTTGATCGTCACCGGTTGGCCCGCAACCGACCGCGAGCGTAAAATCCTCGATTGAGATGGCCAAGGATCCTTGGAAAGACCCCGATCCCCATCCCGGCGACTTCGACGCCGAGCTGGACCACGCCCAGATCGAGATCCATGAGGGCAATCCCGACGCAAAGCTGTCGATCCTCGTCAGCGTCGAGGGCGACGATGCCAAGCGGCTAGAGCGCATCGCCAACGAGCGCGGTAAGCAGCCCGGCGAGGTCGTCTCCGAGCTCCTGCGCAGCGCCTGAGGCCGATTCACTTCGGCACATACTCGGTGCGAGGGACGGGCGCCGACTCGTTGACCCGCAGTCATAATGGCGGACATGGAGACGGTCTTTGTCTGCATTCGTCCGCGCCGCCGAGCCAGCCGAGCGACGGAGATGCAGACCTTGCTGCCTCACGCTCGCCCCCATGGAGGGGCCGCCGAGCGGGTGAAGCAGGCGCGGCCGAATGACCGCAGCGCTTAGTGGCGTCTAGATGTCTGCTGAATTTAAGCGCCAAAATTCCTGTGTTGGCGCTAAAATGGCGCTACACTGAATCCCGGAGGTCACCATGCCGAGCGTCCAGATCAAGAACGTGCCGCCCGAGGTGCACCGGGTCCTGCGCCAGCGAGCTGCCGCCGGAGGGCAGTCGTTGCAGGAGTACCTGCTTGCTGAGTTGACGCGGAAGGCCGAAACGGAGACGCTGGAGGAGGTCCTAGATCGAGCAGGTGGCCGGGCTGGCGGCTCGCTCGGCTTTGACTTCGCTGCCGAGAGCCTCCGCGCCGACCGTCAACGTGCGGCGTGATCGTCGTCGACGCATCCGTCCTCGCACCAGCCCTCGCTGACGATGATGTCGACGGCGACCGCGCCCGTAAGCGCCTGCACGGCGAGCGGCTCGCCGCACCGGAGCTGATCGACCTGGAGGTCGTTTCGACCCTGCGCCGCGCGGCCAGGGCAAAGAGGCTCGACGAGCGCCGCTCGGCGCAGGCGCTCACCGATCTCGCTGCGCTTCCTCTTCGACGAGTTCCGCACCTCCCGCTGCTCGCTCGGGTATGGGAGTTGCGCGACAACCTCAGCGCCTACGACGCCTCCTATGTTGCGCTCGCCGAGGCGCTGGATACGGTGCTGGTGACGGCCGATGGTCGTATCGAGCGGGCGAGTGGCATCAATTGCGAGATCGCCATCCTCGGCTAGGGCGCAAACATGCAGTCCGGCGTGGATACTCAGGGTGACGTCGACCTTGAGAAAACCTTGGGGGCTTAGCGCGTCCGATCCAGGAGGAAATCTCCCGTTCATGGCCGACCCCACCGCGATCACCGCTGCGGTCTCAATTGCGGGATTTGTCACCACGTACCTGGTGCAGCGCAAGAGCTCCGCGACCGCGATCGAGACTGCTGCGAAGCAGAACGAAGTCGCGATTGCTGGCCTGGAGGCCGAAAATGAGCGCCTGCGTTCTGAGCACCTAGAGGGGGAGCGGCGAAATCGCCAAGACACCTATCTGAAGATGCTCGTCGCTCTTGACCGCCTCGATGCACTCGCCACCGGCTTCGCCCCTGGCAACGAGCAGCTGGAGGAGGCGCTCGGCGCCTTTTATTCGGCCTCGGGGGCGATCCAGATCATCGGTGGCGACGAAGTGAAGGCAGCGATGGCGGAAGTCTGGGCAGTACTCGAAGAGGCGGGCGCTGAGCTGAAGGCCGACGAGAAGGTCGCCAGCTTCAGGCAAGGATTCGTGCCGCTTCGAGGGAAGCTGAACGCCGCCCGTGCAGATCTCGCCGATGCGATGGCAGAGGACGTTCGCATCGCGGAGGCCTAGCGACTGAAGGGGTTATCGTCCTGAGGCCTGTCGGTTTCGGGTTCCTCTTCCTCGCGCCGATAGGGGTTCATCAGCGGATTCCCTCCAGGGCTGAGGTCGCTCTCCTTGGCAATCTGCGGGTTGGGCTCCTCCACGGCCAGCAGGCGAACCGAGGCCGAGATGCTGCGGCTGAGTTGGCGACGGAGTCGATCTGCAATTGGCCCCACTCGACCAGCGCCCGCGAGGGAACCGGCAATGCCTCGGGAGACTTCGACTCCTGGATCGAGCGCTGCTTTTTGTAGCGCCCGGGCGACAGGATCGTCTTCACCGGCACCGGGGGGCAGCAGGGCGGCAAGAGCGGCAGCTGCGGCGGCCCGGACGGCAGGGTCGGGATCCTGGGTGAGCGCGCTCAGCATGCCGATGTGCTCACAGCGCTGAAGGCGGTAGGCGACATGGGCCGCCCAGCGCCGTTTGGCTCCGTCGCCCGCGAGCCATTCGAGAACGATCGCGGCCGCTCGATCATCCTCGATTGCCCCGATCGCAACCGCGAGGTCGAGGGCCGGCCCTCGGACGTCTGCCCGTGAGTCGAAGGGGGAGCGCTCAAGCGGAGTCCTGGAGACTAGGTCGGTGATGGTCGGACGCAGCCTCCTTGCAACCGATGGGGGTATCCGCTCGGCGCTGGAGGCCAGTGCGACCAAGGTCCTCAACATGTAGCTGTCGGCCATCCCTTCGGTGCGGAGAAGCTCCAACAGCGGGTCCCACTCGGCCATGGCGGGGTGCCATAGATTCATCACCGCCAACGCTTCTGCGGGGTCCCTGCCGCCGTGGCTGATCCGCCCCGTTGCCTCGGCGATTCGATCTCGCACCCGCTCGCTTAGACGCGCGATGATCTCCGCCGCGGCCTCTTCCGAAAGCTCGACCACGCTTCCAAGCTCGCCCAGCGCGGCAGGCGATCCCTCTCGGGCTTCCCGTAGGAGGCGCTTGCGGGCCTCATCGTCTCCTCCGTGCCGGACTGCGATCCCCAGGAGGGCCTGCTCGAGCACCGTGTGATGGCGATCGGCCCCGGAGCCCAATTCCTGGGCCAACTCCTGGCTCCATGCTGCAGTAGGCATCGACCAGAGGAGGTTGGCCCATGCTTGGGCGAGCAGTTGGTTGTCCTCGCCAACCGGCGCCATCTCGCGCAGGCGTTCGATCACCGCCCGGCGCCGAAGGTCGCCTGCTGCAGGTAGGACCCCGGCCAGGGTTTCGACCAACTTCACTTCGAGCAGGAAAGTAGGCGTCGTTCGCTCGCTGAACTGCTTCGGTTCGGCGAGGATCGAGAGCAGTTCGGAGACGGCGCGATCGGCGGTCCCGGAGTCGAGAAGGTCTCCGGAAAGCTCGAACGTGGTTAGGTCCGCTGCAGCGGTCGTGTGGGTGGATCGTGATAGCTCGACCTCGGAGGCCGCTGCCCGAATTGCCTCGGCAGGTCCGTCCTGCGCGAGATGGACGAGGGCAACCTTGAGAGCCTTTTCGTCTCCCCCGCGGCGCAGACCGGTGAGGCCCTCTCTGACGTGATCCGAATCGGCGCGGCGATCGAGGCGCAGCAATGCGTCCTTAGCGATTGCACTGGTCTGGTTTGCCCAGCCGATCTGATCGCCGCTGTGGCTGGTCATCAGTGAAGCCGCGAGCATTCTGTTGTAGGGAACGTCCTCGCCCCCGATGGTGATCCGGGTGTCGCGAGCCCAGGCCTCGAACTCACGCTTAACCGTTGCTCCCGTTGAACTGGAGATTGCCTGGACCCGCCACCAAGTAGCGACGCTGTCACCTGCGACCAGAGCTTGCGCAAAGAACTCGGGGGAATCGGGGAATCGCAGCGCAAGAATCAGAGCGGCGGCCGAAGCGTCGATCGCGTCCGCCGTCGGATCACCTTCGACCGCCATCAAGCGGGAGCGGACATCATTGGCGAGGCTAAGCGCCTGATCGAGGTGGCCGATCTCCCGGCTGAAGCGTGCCTGTTGCACGTCAAGCCAAGCACGGTCGACGGGGCCGTAGCCGCCGACCTCCTGTGCTGCCTCCATCAGCAGTAGCGCCTCATCGACCCGAGCGAGGTCATTCAACGCGCAGGCCGCGGCGACGCTCGCGGCTGCACGGGACGGGGCGTCTGGAGCTTCTTTGGCCACGTCGAGAAGGATCGTCGTGTCTCCTTCGAGCCGTTCGAAAAATGCACCGACAAAGCGCCAGCTCCAGTCAGAACTTTGGCCGAGCTCGCTGAAGTCGGGCGTATCGTCGAGTTCGGAGAGATAGCTCTGCAGATTGTGGATTCGAACCAGCACAGCCAGGGCCAGCCCTTGGTCCGGCCGCAGGGAGCCCTCTGCGCCGCGGTTGGGATGCGGGGCAAGCAGGCGGGGAACGATCAGGGCATAGCGAATCCGCGCATCCTCGGATGGCTCATAGCCTTCCCATGAACTCCCCTCCCACTTCATCGCGTGATCTCATCAGAGCTTGGACCTTGGCAGCCAGCCGACTCCAGCCAGGCGAGGGTTCTGACCTCCCAAAATCATGGGAAATCCCGGGTCTAAACTCGGATCGAAATGGTCACCTATGTAGCCAAAGACAGGCCAGGCCGAAACGACTCATGCAGCTGTGGGAGCGGCAAGAAGTACAAGAAGTGCTGCGAGGCCAAGGACGATTTGGAGGCTTCCGCCTCTAGGCGACGGGCTGCCTCGATCCAGCACTTCAGCTACGACGAAATCTCTCCCGAGGTTGAGGCCCTGCGCCAGAGGGTGGAGGCTCGCCAGGCCGGCGTTAGGCGGCGGCTTGCCGAGGAGTACGGCATCCTGATCAATTTCGTCGCACCTGTCCAGCAGGGTGACGGGAAGGTCTGGTGCATCGGGAACCGGGTCTACACCGGCGCTCCGCCCAACCAGACCTTCCACGAGTTCATTCTCCAGCGACTGCGGGAGATGCTGGGGGAGGATTGGCGCGCGACGCAGGCGGCGGTGGAGCCCGGAAACGAGCATTACCTCTACCGCTGCTTTCGGGAGTACCACGCATGGACCGCAAAGGTGAGCGCGGAGACCGAGGCGAACGGAGATGGCCTTTGGTCCGGTCACCCGAACGGTTGGGCCCAATACCTACGCAGCGTCGCCTGGGATGTCGCCTCCCTGCTCCACGCCACGGCGGCGGAATTGCCGGAGTCTCTCCTACTTCGCCTGCGTGATCCGGTGGCCTTTCAAGGGGCTCGATACGAGATCGCCGTCGCGGCCCTGTTCGCCAGGCTCGATTGCGAGATCGAGTTCCTTGACGACAAGGAGCTTCGCGGCGAAAAGCACGTCGAGTTCATCGCCACGCACCGTCCCTCCGGTCGAGAATTTGCGGTTGAGGCCAAGAGTCGCCACCGCACGGGCGTCATCAATGAGGAGGGGCAGCCCGACCGGGAAGACCCTCTCCACGGTGACCAGCGGTCCGTCCGCCGGCTGTTTACGAAGGCTCTGGAAAAGGAGGTTGGCGGCCTGCCGTATCTCATCTTCATCGACATCAACGCTCCGGTTGGGCTCGGAGCGGTGGGGCTCGAGGGGAAGTGGCAGAGCCAGGTGAGGGCTTGGATGAACCGATTTCCCCCGCCGACGGCTGAGCAACCAGCTGCATACAACGGCCTCTTCGTGACGAACTTCTCGCCTCAATACGACGGGGAGCATGTGGCGCTCGGGGGTGAATGGCTGGAGGTGAGGCCGGGGTTCGCCTCGACCCCCTTCGACGTCGACCTGCTCGCAGCGATCGAGTATGCGTTGGAGCGGTTCGACAAGGTCCCCGAGATCAGCGTCGACGGCGAGCTGCTCTAAGACAGCCCGAGCTGCAATCGGATGCTTTCCCTCGGTTGGCTGCCGAAAATATCGTCGTTAGGTGGACCAGCATCGTCGCTTGGGATCGACGCACCCGCAAACTCTCCACCGGGGTTTCTCCATGAGCTGGTTGAGGAGGTCCACGGTTCTGGTGAAGATCGCGTCGGCCAGCTTGCCGGTCTTCTGGGAGCGGCGGACTGACTATCCACGGTCGTGGACGAACCTCCTCGGCCCGGTTGCAGAGCTGCCCAGGGTCGAACCGGAGGCGCGAGAGAAACTTCTCAAGGGTTCTCGGCAGGAGCCTTCTCCGGCTGTCGAGCGTAGCCGTCCAGCGCGCAGCTGATCGGTTAGCTTGGACTTGAAACCGTCAGTCGCTTCATTCCCTTGGCGCCATCTTCAAGGCACCGGTCTCCAAGACCGGCGACTCGATTCTGGACTCTCCCGCTCGGCCAGCTTTCATCTCACCTGCGAGCGTGGCTTGGAGGTCGCCATCCCCACGTGAATCGTGCGAGCGGTGGTGCCGAATCGTCTGCTGCCCCCCGTATTCTCCGGAGGTCCGAAGGGGCAGGTGTTGTTGGTTCGAGAAAGGCTCGAGGTCGCGGGTTCGAGACCCGTCGTCCGCTTATTTTCGGCTTTATAGAGCCAAATACCTACAGGTCTCGAACCTTGGGTCAAGACCACCCATGGGGGTCAGTGGTTGACCAAGAGATTCGGTCCATTTAACCGTGCCCTTCCACGAAACTCCGCTTGAGCGGGTCTTCCGTACAGCAGGAGTTGCGAGCTTCGGATTATGAGGTTTCTAGGCGGGGTTGAGCAAGCTGGTCTTTGGCTTGTTCTAGCGGTCCGAGTTGGTCCGAGTTGACCCTACTTTCGCTCAAATTGGTACCCGTTTGATACCCGCGGCCTCAGGAAGCTGGCCTCTTTAATCCGCTTCGTTTCCGGGCGATTCGACAGCAGCCTCCTCGGCAGGAACTTGAGAGTCATCGACTTCCTCGTCCTCGTCTGGTGGCGGAACCAAGCGGTCCCGCTCGCTAAGGCGCAGCCGCACGAAGTCTCGCTCTTCGATGAAGCCCGGGACGTCGTTCGCCGCGACGATAATTTGCAGGTCGTCGGCGTAGCGATCATGGAATTCAGCCAACTGCCTCCAGATCAGCTCGTAACGCCTTTGGTCGTAGTCTCCCCGGCCTAGGTTCTTGCTTATCGCGTCGATCATTAGAAGCCTGGGGATCTGCAAGTCCAGTTCCAAGGTGGTCTGGTGGATCGCCAGCATGTAGGCGACGTTGGTGAGCAGCGCCATCCCGGCGCTTTGACGCTCGACAGGGCGACCATTGACGATCGGCTCGTACGTTCCCCGGTGAATCGCAGAACGTGGGTCCGCGTCCTCGTCGAACTCAGGCATCTCAAGCGCCTCGACGAAATGGGAGAAGCGCCCCTCGAGATGGTCAATGCGATCCTGGGCGGCGCGGTCGACCCGTTCGAGACGTCGCAAGCCCTCCTCGATCTGCGACCTTCTGGCGCGAAGTTGCTCGGCACGCGCTCGGGCTGAATCCGCCTTGTCATACAAGGCCAGGTATTCCTCGAACTGAGCAACCGCCGATTCGGCTCGGGATTCATCAGCAGCGAGTCGGGCGATCTCGTCAGCTTTATCGGAGACGAAGGCGCTCGTCAGTTGCTCAAGCTTTGAGGCAAGGGTCGTCCGCCGGCCCCTGGCCTCCTCTAGATGAGCGGCGATCTCCTCGGCCGCCTGAACATGCTGAGCCTCAAGTTCCTCGGCCTCATCGATCTGCGCCTCTATCCGGACCTGCTCGACCAGCAGATCATCCCGGCTCATTTCCTGCGAAGGAACCTGCAGACATAGGTAGCACTCCTCCTCCGCAGATCGATCAGGTGCTACGCCATTCCCGCACCGGGGGCAGATGCGGAAATCGAAGTCGACAAGTTGCGAGCCTGCGACCACTGCCTTGGTCAATCGAGCGCTCTGAGCCCGAAGCTGTCGCGCAAGCTCCGCCATCTGCCGCTGTCCGACCAGCTCCCCTTCACGCCGACCGTCCAGATCGGACACATGGAGGTCTAGCTCTCGCACCTGCTGCATCACCTCGACGACGGCCGGATCCTTCCGAACCTCCGCCGGCAACTGCGCACGACGTCTCCGGAAATCGTCGAGGTCTTTGCGTGCCTGCTCCAGTTGGCTTTGAAGTTGCGCTCGATTTGCGAGAACGGTGCCCTCGAGCATCTCGTCGAACGCGCTGCTTCCCGTTTCGATCGCTCGGAGCTCCCCCTCCACGGCTCTCAGCTCCTCTTGGAGCTCGGCCGTGCGGAGGTCATAGCTGCCGAAATAAATCTGGAAAGCCACCCGCCGCTTGTAGTCCCGGAAGAAATGGGACGAACCAAGAACATCAACATCAATCTGTTTCTCGGTAAGGCGGCAGTACCGCGAGTAGTCCGAGATACTTACGGGAGTGGTAGCGGCCTCAGCAGGTTTGGACGGTGCGGTAGGAACTCTCACCGAGGGCAAGCCGAGCCGGTCAATCAGCCAATCTCCATAGGTTTGACGATCCGAGCGATCCGAGCGCATGGCAGGCAATCGCGCTGCGAAGTCACCAACAGCAAGGTCGACAGGTGCATCCGCGGTCTGACTAAGGCGTCGTACGACAGCCACTTGGTTGTCCCCGATGAGCAGAGTGCCGGAAAGGTTTGGCACTCGCTGCAGCTCGGGGATGATGCCGTCGTAGTCCGATCCGATTAGAACACGGAGAAGACGCATAAAGGACGTCTTCCCAGTCGTGGTGTCACTCACCACAACATTGAGACCGGGCTTGAGGTCCACTCTTCTGGACGTTCCCCCCAAAGCGATGTGCTCGATTCGTAGCCTCACAGCAAACGCCCCCAGCTCGCGCCGGCGACCTCAGGAAATTGCTCGTAGATGAAGTTCTTGAGCCAGGTGCCCCGGTGATGGCGGAACTCAGTTCGGAGGGTTCGTGCTGCCTTTGCCGTCATGCCCCACGTGGCGGTATCCCCAATTTCTTCTGCGACTTCGTGGCCAGCCTCAGTCGCCCGCAAACCGATGTACCGCGATTGCGGAACCGGGGCTACTAGGCCTTTTCCGATGAGCTTGCCGAGGAGGTCGTAGTAGGTCGGATCCCAAGGCCCATACCGATAGCGCACCATCCGCTGCTCAATGACTGGTTCGGGCTCCTCGGCAACATCCACTTGGCGACCACGCGCCCTCATCGCGCGCTCGAAGAACCGCGGGTATCGCAGAAGAAAGTCGAGCTTTGCCAGCTTCACCCGGCCCTGGAGATGTCCGCCATCTTTGCTGAAGGCATTTATCAGCAGGAGCAGCCGGGCCTCCCCCTCGGCGACTGGGGCGAAGGCGACGCTAGCCACTGCTCCTCCAGGCAAAACGACACTGATCGCTGAGGTCGCAGATACCTCCCATGAGAAGTGCTGGATCTCGGTGATACAGGCTCGCCGGATCGTGATGCTCAGGATGATCCCCCAACCTCCCGAGCAGGTCTGCGAATACCGCAGCGGCTGGAGAATCGTCCGCACGTCCGTGGAGTCCGAGGCTTGCGACTCCCGCCGTGAGGAGTCGCTGCCGCAAATCCTCAAGCTTTGCGTCGATGTCGCTTCTTTTCAGGGTCTGCGAAAGCAGTTCAATTTCGCGCCGGGTTGAGTTAGCCCTGAGCTGCTTGGCTTGCTGAATCAGCTCGGGCTCGGCACCAGCCAGACGGAGCTTCTGCTCCAACGCGCTAGCGCTCAGGGCCTCCGGGTCCGTGATCTCCTGCAAGGAGGGAACCGCACCAGCCAGTGCAGGACCCAGGACCTCGGCAAGGACCTCTTGGTCGAGTCGCTTGGTCTTGAGGGAGGCCTTTGCCGCGTCTAGTTGCTCTGCGGCGAACAGAATCGCTGGCCATTCCTGAACACGGCTGCCAGACATGGCCTGACAGATGGTCTCGATCGTCCGCTCATAAACGCTTTGGAGGTCGGCAGCCGAGAGACCCGGGGCGGCCTTCATTAGCACCTGCAGGTTGATCGCGACGATTGCGTCACGTGGATGCGACCGCCTGATTTGGACGCGCTCGAGAAACTGACGTGCCTCCGCAAGCCTTAGCTCAGTGTGTGGCTTCATGAGCTTGATCACCTGCTTGGCAAGCGGGTCATCGAAACCGGAACCTGCTGGGGGGAACTGGCGGATCAGATCCTCCCGCTCAAGCGTGCCCTCAAGAATCACCTCGTAGACAAACTCCCGCTCGTCCTCCACGCCCTCAAGCGCTCGATGCGTCCGAAGCAGGCTTCGGAAGGCCCCGCGTTCCGAGCAGAGATCGGCGAGCCTCCAGAGGCCGTACTCAGGGTTACGGGTCTTGATCTGGCAAAACCGAACCCGACCATCCTCCTCGACGCAGACGTCCTCGAAGTGCTCGCAGATCACAGCGGTGACGCCATGCCCTCCGGCGCAGTTGGCGCAGGTCGGAAAAGCGACGTGTGCCTGGTAGCGGAAGCGATTAAACGCGTCCTCGCCGCTGGAATCAGGGGGTATGACCTCTTGAAGATCCAAGAGACCTACGACTGCCCGGGCCGGTGGGCACTTCCCCTGATTGGTGCCACAGTCATTCTCGGAACCCTTTCACGTGCCTGGAGATCGTGCAATCCCGCGAACCAAAAGACAAACGAATGAGTACCGAGCCGCCCACCGGTACCGCCGGTGACCATCGGCGTGTGTGCGCTTCCTAGAAGAACTTCCGACTCAGAGCAACGGCCGAAGCTCCTCGGGGCTGAGGTCGGCATCACGAAGGATGCCGGCGAGAGTGCCGCGCCGAAGTTCCCGGTGTAGTGGAACGACTAGCGCGTGCCGGCGCCCGGTCTTCTTCAAGCGGACGTGGCTGCCGCGTTGGCGGACGACTTCCCAGCCCTCCTTGCGCAGCACCTTGATCAGGCGCTCGCCGGAGACGACCGGCTGGCGCGGGCTCACGCCGGCAGGGGAATCGAGCGGCGGATCACGCCGCTGTCGAGCGATTCGCCGTCTTCGCGCAGACCCTCGACGTAGAGGGCGACCGCCTCGCTGGCGTTTGCCATCGCGTCGTCCATGTCGTCCCCCTGGGTGTGAAGACCGGGAAGGTCGGGCGCGTAGACGTGGTAGCCGCCCTCATCCTGGGGCTCGAAGACCAGCTCGATTTCTTGTGCGTCTGCCATAACCGCTCCTCTCTAGCTTACGCCAGTCGAGCCGAGCCGATCGTGGACCCCACGCGAGGACGAGTGCGATCTACGGATCAGCGCCACTCGATATCGTTTCGGAAACGCGGTGGCAGGTCTTGTAGGTTCGAAATGGGCCTGAGGTCGCGGGTTCGAGACCCGTCGTCCGCTTCTCTAGGGGAGGGGCAGTGGCCCCCGGCCGGCAGGCGGCCAGGGGCCGATCACGAGCGGCCCGAAACGGCCTCTCCCTGGCTTTTGGGCTCAGGAGCCCTTCCCCCTGGAAGCCGGTGGAATCGTCCTCTCCATGCTGATCAGCATTCGTCTTTCACCTCCTTTCGGATTTGCCTTTAGTGGAGAGGATTCCACCAGTGAAGGACGATCCACAGAGATTTGGTGGATTTTTTGGCGACTGACGGACTACGATCAAGCACTCAGGAACTTCGAAAGGGGAACTTCAGTGGCCACCAAAACCCAGCGTCGCCAAGCGACGCAGAACCGAATCAAGGCGATGTCGCACCCGCTTCGGGCGGAAGCCTTCCGACTAATCCGCGATCGGGGCCCCCTCAGCCCGGCGGAAGTGGCGCGGGAGCTGGAAGCGGACCTCAAAGACGTCAGCTACCACGTGCGCAAACTCAACGAGTTCGAGTGCGTGGAGGAAGTGGGGAATCGACAGGTCCGGGGGGCGGTTGAGCACTTCTACCGCGCCACCGAGCAGCACATGATCGATACCGAGGAGTGGGGCGAGCTCGCCGAAGTCGCGCCCCAGATGGCGGAGGCCCTGACCGACGAATTCATGCAGAGCATCGTCGACGACTACACCGCTTCCCGCCGAGCCGCGGTGGTCGCCCTCGACGAGGAGTTCTGGATCGTCCGCACGCCGCTGCTCCTCGATGCCGAGGGAGTCGGCGAAGCCCTGGAGGCCTCGGAGAGGTATCAGGACGAGATGAACGAGATCGCAGCTCGCAGCGCCGAGCGTCGGGTCAGCGGAGGGACCGAGGAGGTTCCGGCCTCCTCTTCGATCGTCTTCTTCAAGATGCCTAAATCGTCCAGGCGCCCTTCCGGTCGCTAGGAGCGGTTGGCGAAAGCCCCGCGCAGGCCTGGCGGCCGCGCGGAGCGGGGGCTATCGTCGCTTCGATGGCCTCCGACGGGTCGGCTCAAAACGCCTACGACCAGTACGCCTCCGTCTACGACGCGTGCAACGCCGAGAACGACTACGAGATGTGGCTCGGCGAGGCGCTCCTCCCTGAGCTCGAGGCACACGGGCTGCACAAGGGGTGGGCATTCGACGTCGGCTGTGGGACCGGCCGCGCCTTCGAGCCGCTGCTGGCACGCGGATGGGAGGTCGTCGGCTGCGACGTCTCGGCAGGAATGCTCGCCGAGGCCCAGCGCAAATTCGGTTCGCAAGTAAGCCTCTTCAGCGCTGATGCCCGCAGCCTGCCGTCCCCGGAGGGGGCCGGATTCCCGCCTGGGGGCGGGTTCGACCTGATCCTCCTACTCAACGACGTGGTCAACTACATGACCGAGGACGGGGACCTAGAGAGGGTCTTCGCCGGAATCAGGTCCAATCTGCGCCCGCCTCATGGGCTGGTGGTCTTCGACGCCAACACCCTGTCGCTCTTCCAGGACGAATTCAGCAAGGGCGTCGTCGCGGAGATGCCCATCAGCAGCTGGGAGTGGCGCGGGCTGACCGAGGACCCCAGTGCCGGGCAGGTCTTCGAAGCCTCGATTTCCGGCCACGGCGTCGAACCCCGGGTGCACCGCCAGCGGCACTGGACCGCCGAGCAGGTGCGAACGGCGCTGGCGGCCTCCGGTCTCGTCTGCCTCACAGGGCTGGGCCAGAGAGAGGAGGGAGGGCGGGTGGTCCTCTCCGATTCACCGGATGAGGCAGGCGATGCCAAGGTGATCTACATCGCGGCTCCCGCCGGTTGACCCGCAAATGATTTACCCCTTGATTTAGGCCCGCCGGCGTGCTCCGCTAGCTGTATACCCCAGCTCGAAAGGAGGAAGCATGTACGCACGGGTTGCACGTTGGGAGGGCGCCGACGCGGAGACCCTGAAACGGACCGCGGAGGAAATCCGCGCCGACGCGGAGTCGGGGCCACCGGAAGGCCTGCCAGCCAAAGGTCTTTGGTTGCTGCACGACCTCGAGGGCGGTCGCGCGATCGCGATCACCCTCTTCGAGAGCGAGGAGGATTACCAGCGGGGCGACGAGACGCTGAACTCGATGAACCCGCCCGGCGACGGCATGGGCAGGCGAGTCGGGGTCGACAAATACGAAGTCGCCCTGGAACTGGAGGCGTAGCGCCGGCGGCGCCCCGGTGCTAGACCAGCGCCGGGGCGCGCTCCGTTTCCGCGGTCGGTTCCTCCCGAGCCACGGATCCGCCGGCTCCCTGCGAGACAGGGAGGCGGTAGAAGTGCTCGGTCGCCCCGCGGACCTGCCGCTCCCGCACCAGTTCAATCAGGCCGGCTTTCGCCAGCTCGGTGACGTGGTAGTTGGTGTTGCTGAGCGGGATCTGCAGCTCGCGGCTGAGATCGCTGGGGGAGAGAACCCGCCCGCCGTCGATCCCGAGGATTTCGAGGATCGAGACGCGCAGCGGATGCGCGGTCGCCCGTGCCAGCCGCTCCCAGTTCACAGGGACGAATGAAGACCGCCCGTTCTCCCCGTTTTGCGGGGAAAAAGCGGTGCCGTTGCCGTTTACTGAATGGCCGTTGAGGGAATGTCCGTTTTGGGTTGGCATGGGACGACATTACCAAAAATTATTGACGTTAGCCATCAATTTCGGGTAGGTTATTCGTCGAGGATGCTTCCAGGGAGGAAATTTCCAGACGCGGCACCTGCGGTGAGCACGCTTCTAGCGATATGCCTCGCGGCGATGCTGGCGCTCGCGGCCACGGCTTTCGCGGGGGGCACGGAAGAAGTCATCGCTCCCAGCGATCCCCACGATCCCCAGGTCGACTCCGGCTGGCAGGCCGGTACCTGCGACACCGAAGCGGTCAACCCTGGAGCCCCGGGGGCGGAAGTCTGCTCGGTGGACACGCCGGAATGGTTCTTCGAACAAGCCGCCGGCCACCCGCACTGGGGGTTCACCCAGTTCATCGTCAAAAGCAGCCCCGGGACGCTCGGGCCGACGCCGGACGCCGAACTGGCCCGGATCCGGGTCGATCTGCCCGTTGGGCTCAACGTCAATCCCGGCGCCACCGAACGCTGCGAGCTCGAAACCTTCGAAACCGACCCAGCCGCCTGTCCTGCAGAGTCGCACGTCGGCGACAGCTACGTCACCGCCGCCGACCCGCTGCTCGGCGGGTCGGTGCCCCTCCATGCCGAGGTCTACAACATCGTCCCGGTCGAAGGAGAGTCCGCGCGGTTCGGGCTGAATCTCGCCGGAAACAATGTCTACCTCGAGGGGGACGCCGACTGGTCCGGTGACTATCACGAGGGCTTCACGATCGAAGTGCCCGCCGCCCTCCCGGAAGACCTCGGCGTACTACTGGGCACCGAAAACGGGGCGATCCTGAAAAACCGTCTCGTCTTCAAAGGTCGCTCCGGGGATGGCACCTTCATCACCACCCCCAGCACCTGCCTCGGTGAAGCCTTCGTCGAATCCGGCAGCGTCTACTCGACCTATCTCCTCGCCGGTTCCGTCGCGCAATTCGCCGAACCCAGCTATGTCTGGCCGCAGAGCGCCGAACCGCCGCTCGAATCGCCGATCCCGCCGGGCACCTCGCCCAAAGAATGCCCCTCGATCCCCTATGACCCTGGGCTCGACGTCGATCCAGGAACGACGCAAACGAACTCCCCGGCCGGAGTGACGGTCGACATCGACATCCCGCACTACTCGCTGGAAGAAGGCGAACAGCAGACCTCGACCACGAAATCCTCGGCAGTAACGCTGCCTCTTGGCGTGGGCCTCAACCCCTCCGCCGCCAACGGCCTGCAGGTCTGCACCGATGCCCAGTTCGGCAAGGGCACGCGCAACCCGGTCGCCTGCCCGGCGGCTTCTCAGATCGGGACTGTGACGGTCGATTCGCCGGCGCTGCCGACGAAAGAGGACGGCGAAGAAGGGGAGGCTGAAGGCCCGGCGCTGACGGGCCCCGTGTATGTGGGTCAGCAGCTCAGCAGCGATCCCACCTCCGGCAACCTCTACCGGATCTTCATCAACGCGGTCTCCCCCCGCTACGGCATCGACGTCCGCCTGGTCGGCAACGTCAGCGCCGACCCCCAGACCGGTCAGCTGACCACCACCATCTCCAACACGCCGCAATCGCAGGTCGAAGAGTTCGTGGTGGAACTTGAGGGTGGGCCGACGGCCGCGGTCAGCAGCCCGCCGATCTGCGGCCCCCACGAAGGCGGCGCGGTGATGACGCCGTGGTCGGACAACGCGGCGGCCACTCCCACCGACTCCTTCTCCCTGACCACGGCCCCCGGCGGAGGCGAATGCGCGAAAACGATGGCCGAGCGGCCGTTCGGGCCAGGATTCGGCGCAGGACCGGCGAGCACCAAAGCCGGCGCCTTCAGCCCCTTGACGGTCACCATCTCCCGACCCGACGGCCAGCAGGAGCTGAAGGGAACGGACATCACTTTGCCGCCAGGCATGGTGGGGAAGCTGGCCGGGATCCCGTACTGCCCCGAGCCGGCATTGGCGTCGGCGGCGACCCGCGCCGGCACCGCGGAGAAAGCAAGCTCGAGCTGTCCGGCCGAGAGTCAGGTCGGCACCGCCACCGTCACCGCCGGAACCGGTTCCGCCCCGTACAAAATCGAGGGCAGCAAGGTCTTCCTCTCGGGCCCCTACAAGGGGGCTCCTCTTTCCCTGGCAGTTGTCACCCCCGCCACGGCCGGACCGTTCGACCTTGGCACCGTCGTGGTGAGGGTGGCGCTGTTCGTCAACTCGGAGAACGCCCAGATCCGCGCCGTCTCCGACCCACTGCCCCATATCTTCGGCGGCACCCAGCTCAACGTCCGCTCCATCGTCTTGAGCATGGACCGACCGGACTTCACCCTCAACCCGACCAGCTGCGATCTGCTGGCAACGACGGGCGCCCTGTTGGGCGGCGGCGGCGACCCCGCCAACCCCGCGGCCTTCAGCGCCTTCGGGGTCAGCGTCCCCTTCCAGACCAGCGATTGCGGCGCGCTCAAATTCCGTCCCAAACTGCGCACCACGCTGCTCGGGGGGCGCAAAGTGACCAAACGGTCGAGGTTCCCGGCCTTCCGCGCCGTGCTGACCGCCCGCGAGGGCGACGCCAACATCGGCCGCGCGGCGCTGACGCTGCCGCACTCGCTCTTCCTTGAACAGGGCCACATCGGGACGATCTGCACCCGCGTCCAGCTTGCCGCCTCGACCTGTCCGAAACGCTCCGTCTACGGCTTCGCGCGCGCCAAAAGCCCGCTGCTGGACGACGAGCTCAAAGGGCCGGTCTACCTCGTCTCATCCGACAACGAACTCCCCGACCTCCTCGCGGACCTCCACGGCCAAGTCAACATCAGGCTGCGGGGAGTGATCAGCTCCAGCAAAGCGCGGATCAAGACCGTCTTCTCGAGCGTCCCGGACGTCCCAGTGAACAAATTTACGCTCAACATGAAAGGCGGGAAAAAGGGACTGCTGGTGAACTCTCGCAACCTCTGCACCCACCCCAACTTCTCCTTCCTCAACTTCAAAGCCCAGAACGGCAAGCGTCTCAAAGTGAAACGCCTGCCGCTGCGGGTCCCTGGCTGTCGCAAAGCTCGGAAACACGGCCGGGGCTAACTGGATTAGCTGTCCACCCACCTGGGTACGGGACTGACCAGGTGAGGGGACCAGTTGCTCAGATCGCTGCGCTCGTGCTCGTGCTCGGTCTCGTCTTTGCGGCCTCGGCGCAGGCGGGGGAAGTCGCGTTCTCGCCGCAGAACAACCCGCCCGACTCGACCGATGGCTGGCAGGCCGGCACTTGCGTCGATCCGTTCTGCGCGCCGGACAGTCCCAGTTCCGCCTTCTACGAAACCGCCGCCGGCCACCCGCCCTTCGGAATCACCCAGTTCATCGTCCGGCACAAAACCGAACTGACCAACGAAGAACCGGAAGTGGACTTGAGGACGCTGCGGGTCGACCTGCCGGTGGGACTCAGCGTCAACCCGGGCGCCACTCCCCAGTGCGTGGTCCCGGCCGGAGGCCATCCAGATGCCTCGACCTGCCCGGCGAGCAGCAAAGTCGGCGACAGCCACATCACCGTTTCCCCCGAGGGCGAGCCGCTCGTCCCGCCGATCACCTTGCCGCCGATCCCCGTCTTCAACGTCGTGCCGAAACTCGGTGAGCCGGCTCGCTTCGGGTTCAGCGTCCCCAATCCCGTCATCGTCGAGCCGCCGAGCGATGTCTACCTCGAAGCGGACGTGGCCTGGGATTCGGACTACCACGAGGGGTTCACGATCCACGTCCCCAAGGCCGCGGGTCTAAAACTGCTGAAGAACCGGCTCATCTTCGAGGGTCAGGCGCACGCGCCGCCCGGTATCGGCCACTTCATCACCACGCCGAGCACCTGCTTCGATCCGACCAGCCCGGCCCACACGCACACCTATTCCACCTACGCGCGGGCCGATTCCCTGCAGAACCCCGACCCGGCCTTCCCGGCAGGCTCGCCCTTCGTCGAGTCGACGTTGCCGCCGGGGACCAGCCCGAAGGATTGCGACACGATCCCCTTCAACCCGACCATCGGAGTCGACCCCGAAACCAAACAGGTTGACTCACCGGCTGGAGCAAGCACCGAGGTGAACCTGCCGGTGGAACTGAACCCGGTCGGCCAGGAAACCTCGACGATGAGGACTGCGCGGGTCACCCTGCCAGCGGGGATGGGGCTGAACCCCTCCGCTGCCAACGGGCTGCAGGCTTGCACCGACGCCCAGTTCGGCAAGGGCACGCGCAACCCGGTCGGCTGTCCGGCCGCCTCGAAAATCGGCACCGCGACGATCGTTACGCCGCCGTTGCCGGAGGGGCCGCTGACCGGCAACGTCTACGTCGGCCAGCAGAGGAGCCGCGACCCGCTTTCGGGTGAGGAGTACCGGATCTTCGTCAACGCCGCCTCCTCCCGCTACGGGGTCGACGTGCGGCTGGTCGGCAACGTCATCGCGAATCCGAAAACGGGGCAGTTGACTGGGGTCTTCGACGATCCGCCGAAGACCAGCGTGCTGCGCGGTGGCAACCCCGACAACCTCCCCAGCGGTCTGCCGCAGGTACCCTTCACCACCTTCCGGCTCGACCTCGACGGCGGGGCGCGAGCGGTGCTCAGCAGCCCGCCGACCTGCGGGCCGAACAGGACGACCAGCCAGCTGACGCCTTGGTCGGCCTTGTTCTCCGGCAAGCCTCCGGCGACGCCCTCGAGCGAGTTCGACCTGTCCGCGTATCCGGGCGGCGGTCCCTGCCCGAACACGATGGCGAAACGGCCCTTCGCGCCCGGGTTCACCGCCCAGCCGAAAAGCAGCAAAGCCAAGACCTTCACCCCCTTCTCGACCCACATCACCCGGCCGCAGGGCGAGCAGGAGCTGAAAGGCCTCGACGTCAAGCTCCCCAAGGGAGCGACGGCGAAATTGAAAGGCGTGCCGTACTGCCCGTCGAAAGCAATCGCCAATGCCGAAGACCGCGCGGGCGAGGCCGAGCGGAATAACCCGAGCTGTCCCGGCAAGAGCGAGATCGGCGTCGCCTCCGTGGAGGCCGGCACCGGCAGCTCGCCACTGAAGATCAAGGGCACTGCCTACCTGGCGGGCCGACACCAGGGGGCGCCGCTCTCGATCCTGGTCGTCACGCCAGCGATCGCCGGACCTTTCGACCTCGGCAACGTCGTCGTCCGGGTGCCGCTCTTCCTCGACCCGGAGTCGGCCCGGATCCACCCGAAGACGAACGACATTCCCGACGTCTTTGGCGGCACCAAACTCGACATCCGCTCGATCTTCCTCAACGTCAACCGCAAGAACTTCACCCTCAACGGCACCAATTGCCGCAAACGGGCGACCGAAGGCGGGATCTTCGGCGGCGGGGGAGACCCCACCAAACCGTCCACCTACTCGACCTTCGCGGTCAAAGACCCGTTCAAAGCGAAGGGCTGCAAGAAACTGAAATTCCGCCCGAAGCTGAAGCTGCGCCTGTTCGGCGAGACGCAGCGGGCGAAGAACCCCAAACTGCGGGCGGTCCTGAAGGCGCGGCGGGGCGACGCCAACATCGCCCGCGCCTCGGTGGCCCTGCCGCACGCCCTCTTCCTCGACCAGGCGAGCCTCGCCACGGTTTGTACCCGGGTTCAGTTCGCCGCTGACAAATGCCCGAAGAAATCGATCTACGGTCGCGCCAAGGCCTTCAGCCCGCTGCTCGGAAAACCGCTGAAAGGGCCGGTCTTCCTGCGCTCTTCGGACAACCCGCTGCCGGATATGGTCGCGCACCTCGAGGGCCAGGTCGAGATCGACCTCGTCGGCCGGATCGACAGTTTCCGCGGCGGCATCCGCACCACCTTCGACCGGGTTCCGGATGTGCCGGTGACGAAGTTCGTGATGACTCTGCCCGGCGGCAAAAAGGGCCTGCTCGTCAATTCGACCAACCTCTGCGCTCAGCCGGTGAGGGCGATCATCCGCTTCAAGGCCCAGAATGGCAAGAAAGTCAAAAGCAACCCGAAGCTGCGCACTCCCTGCAAAGGGGAAAGGTAGGAGGCACGGCAGGAACTAGTCACGAAAAAGTGTCATATCACGGATCGGTGACATGGTTACCCGAGTGGTACCTATCGGAAGTGGTTGAGGAACCTACCCGAGGCTGTAAGGTTTCTGGCGGGAGTTGGTTTGAGGCGTTACAGGGGAACGTCCTCGTTCAAAGGGATGACGAGGAGGGAACTAAATGGCAAAGCGCTCGGTCGCATTGCTTCTTATGTGTTTTGCGGTGTTGCTGGCCATGGCCGCGACGGCAGGGGCCGACACCGGTGATGTCATCGAACCGCAGAACGAACCGCCGACGCCGGCAGACGGTTGGCTGGCGGGGACGTGTTTCGAAAACCAAGTGGGTGAAGTGCCGCAAGCGCCGATTCCCACCGAACCGGTGGATCCCACCAAACCGTTTTGCTCTCCGGCAACCCCAGAAAACTTCTTCACGCAGGCCGGAGGGCATCCCCCGTTTGGATTCGACCAGTACATCGTCCGACACGAAACCATCGTTCCTGGAGTGGTTGAACCTCTGATCGAGGATCCCTCGGATCCACTTCCCTTCGAAGATCGCGTCTTGAAAACGGAGCGAGTCGACCTGCCGCCGGGATTCACCGAGAACCCCCAAAGCAGCCCGGCGTGCTCGCAGGAAGACTTCGAAAGGGTCGTTGAAGTCGAAGGGAAACCACTCCGGATCCCGGCCTGCGACGAAAGCACCATTGTCGGCCGCGAGGAAGTTTGGCTCGTCGTCAACACCGCCAACGCGGTGCCCGCGCCTCCGCCCGCTCCACCGGGAACCTTCCTCCCGAAAGGTTTCGTGATTTCGCCGGACCCGGCAAGGGGGACCCGGGTACCCGTCTACAACCTGGAGCCTCACGAGGGCGAACCGGCTCGGCTCGGCTTCATCATCGCCTTCAGCAGGGTCATCCAACTCGAAGGCGACGTTGCCTGGGAGAGCGACTTCCACGAGTACTTCACGATCCACCTGCCTGCGCCCTCTGTCCCGTTCTCGACGCTGAAAAGCCGTCTGCTCGCCTTCGGCCAGTCAGGTGACGGCGCCCACATCACGACGCCGACCACCTGCTTCGACCCGAACCAGTGGCCGCACCTCTACTCGACCTGGTTCCGGGGAGAGTCGTGGGGCGAGCCGAACCCCACCTTCCCGGAAGGCTCGACCCCGTGGGAGGCCAAACTGCCACCTGGAGTCGAACCGACCGGTTGCGAGAGGGTTCCCTTCGACCCCGGCATCGACGTCGATCCGGGCACGACCGCGGTCGACTCGCCCGCGCCGGCGACCGTGACGACCACGCTGCCCTTCGAACCTGACAAAGAAGGCGGGGAAGTGGAAGAAGTGGATCCCGCCGCGCCCGAGGTTCCCGACCGGTTCGACGGCATCTCGCAGTCGCACGTCCGCAAAGCCGAAGTGGCGCTGCCCAAGGGCATGGGGCTGAACCCCTCTGGGGCACAGGGGCTGGCGGCCTGCACCGACGCCCAGTTCAAGAAGGGCGTTCGGGTGATGGACAACGATTGCCCCGCCGCCTCCGACATCGGCAGCGTCGAAGTCGAGTCGCCGCCGCTTCGCGAGCCGCTGATCGGCGACGTCTACGTCGGCGAGCAGAAGAGCATGGACCCCGAATCGGGCGAACAGTTCCGGATCCTGCTCGAAGCCAAGAGCGAGCACGAGGACATCAACGCCCGCCTGGTCGGCCGCGTCAAGGCCAACAAAACGACCGGCGAGCTGACGGCGGTCCTAAACGACAAACTGGTCGGCCAGTTCGCCGGCGAGCTGCCAGAGGGGCTGCCACAGGTTCCGTTCGAATCGATCAGGGTCAGCTTCGACGGCTCGAAAAACGTCCTCACCAGTCCGCCGATATGTTCGGCCACGGGGACCAGCAGGTTCGAACCGTGGGCGCGGCCGGGTGAGCTGAAAGCCGTCAGCTCGACGGTCACCCTGTCGACGGACCCGACCGGCGGAGCCTGTCCGAAAACGATGGCGGAGCGGAAATTCGCTCCGACCTACAAATCGTTCACCGACAGCACCAAAGCCGGCGCGTACTCGTCGTTGCGCGTCCGCATCGGGCGCACCGACGGTCAGCAGGAGCTGAAAGTCGTGGACGTCACCCTGCCCAAAGGGCTGGTTGGCAAGCTCGCCGGGATCCCCTACTGCCCGGAGGACGCGATCGCGGCGGCGACGGCGAAGAGCGGCGTTGCCGAGTCGGCGAGCCCGAGTTGTCCGGAAAGAACCTTCCTGGGCACCGTGACGACCGCCTCGGGCAGCGGCGCCAACCCGCTGCACCTGCCGGGCAACGTCTGGCTGGCCGGCCCGTACAAGGGCGCGCCGATCTCGCTGGTCACCACCACCCCCGCGCTGGCGGGGCCTTTCGACCTCGGCACGGTGCTCGTGCGGGTGGCGGTGTTCGTCGACCCGGAGACCGCCCAGGTCCACGCGGTCTCCGATCCGATCCCCGACGTCTTCGGCGGGGTGAAGCTGGACCTGCGGCAGATAGATTTCGACATCTACCGCAAAAAATTCATGCTCAACCCGACGAACTGCAAAGCGCAGGCGACGGTGGGCACGATCAACGGCGGCGGCGCCGATCCGACCAACCCGGCGGCATTCAGCGCCTTCGCGGTCAGCGACCCGTTCCAGGCGAGCAAATGCAAGCGGCTCGGTTTCGGGCCGAAACTGAAGGTGAAGCTGTTCGGTCCGACCACGCGGGCGAAGAACCCGCGCCTGAAGGCGGTTCTGAAGGCCCGTAAAGGCGACGCCAACATCGCCCGCACGGCGCTGACCATGCCGCACTCGCTGTTCCTCGACCAGAGTCACATCGGCACGGTGTGCACGCGGCCGCAGCTGGCCTCCCACACCTGCCCGAAAGCCTCGGTCTACGGCAAGGCGTGGGCGAAATCGCCGCTGCTCAGCAAACCGCTGAAGGGCAAGGTGTACCTCGTGTCCTCGAACAACGAATTGCCGGACCTGCTCGCCGACCTGCGCGGCCAGGTGGAGATCTACCTGCGCGGCGTGATCAGCTCCAAACGGGGAGGCCTGAAGACGGTCTTCCGCAAGGTGCCGGACGTGCCGGTGAGCAAATTCGTCCTCAGCATGAGGGGTGGCGAGAAGAGCCTGCTCGTCAACTCGGAGAACCTCTGCGCGAAAACGCAGCGGGCCGTGCTGAACATCAAGGGCCAGAACGGCAAGAAGGTCAAGAACAACAGGTACAAGCTGAACATCGTCTCTTGCGGCAAGGGATAGCTTCGCTCGCACCGGCGTGGAAGGCCGATTAGCCTCCGCGCCGGTGCGTCCGACGCTTTCAGTCCTGATCGTCGCCTACGACAGCCGCGACGACCTCGCCAAGACCCTGCCCGCCCTGCTCCCCGAGCTGGGGGAGGGCGACGAGCTGATCGTCGTCGATAACAAGCCGGGCGACGGCAGCGCCGAGCTGGCGCGGGAGCTGGCGCCGGCGGCGCGGATCGTGCGGATGGGCCGCAACAGCGGCTTCGCCGGCGGCTGCAACGCCGGAGCCGAAGCGGCCGCGGGCGACCTGCTCGTGATCCTCAACCCCGACGCGGCACCGCTGCCGGGCTTCGGCGAAGCGATCCGCCGGCCCTGGCGCGAGGGCAAGGGGTGGGCCGCCTGGCAGGGGCTGGTGGCGGACGGCTCGGCGACCCGGATCAACTCCGCCGGCAACCCCGTCCACTTCACCGGGATCGTCTGGGCAGGCGGGCACGACCGAGCGCTCGCCGAGGCCCCTCCCGCCGGTGAGGTCCCCGCCCTGTCCGGCGCGTGCCTGGCGATTCCGCTGGTCGAGTGGCGCCGGATGGGCGGCTTCGCCGAGCGGTTCTTCATGTACCACGAGGACGTCGACCTCTCGATCCGGCTGCGGATGGCGGGGGGGACGGTTGGAATCGAACCCGCTGCGGTGGTCGCCCACGATTACGAGTTCGCGGCCAACGGCGAGAAGTGGCGCTGGCTGGAGCGCAACCGCCTAGCCTTCATCGTCCGGACCTACCCGGCGCCCCTGCTGGCGCTGCTGGCACCGGCGCTACTCGCGACCGAGCTGGCGCTGCTCGTGGTCTCCGCCGCCGGCGGCTGGGGCAAGCAGAAGCTGCGAGCGAACCTGGAATTCGTTCGCTGGCTGCCGCGGCTGCTACGCGAGCGCCACCAGGTCCAGCGTGGGCGCACAGTCAGCGCCGGCGAGTTCGCGAATTGGCTCCAAGACGACCTCGACTCTCCACTGATCTCACCACTCGCGCGCACCCTGCCGGTCCGCCTCGCCCTCCGCGCCTACTGGCGCCTCGTGTGCGTGCTGCTCAATTCGACTGAGAAGTCGGCCGAATGAGGATCTCGTTGATGTCGACGCTCGGTGGCTGCTCCAGCGCGTACATCACCGCGCGGGCGACGTCGTCGCCCTGGAGGGCGCGGTCGCCGGGGCGGTTGTCGAAGAAGGGGGTGTCGACCATCCCCGGCTCAATCAGGGTCACGCGGATCCCGTGGTTGTCGCGCATCTGGCGCAGTTCCTGCCGCAGCGCCTCGCCGATCGCCGTCGCCGCCCACTTGGTTGCCGAGTAGAGCGAGCCGGGCAGAACCCGGCGCCCGGCTATCGAGCTGGTGACGAGCACGTGGCCGTCGCCGCGCTCGAGCAGGTGGGGGAGGGTTGCCCGGATCGTCAGCGCCACGCCGTAGACATTGGTCAGCACCATCGAGCGCCAGTGCTCGGGCGACTCCTCCAGGAAGCCGCGGGCGGCGCCGAAGCCGGCGTTGGCGAAGACAGCGTCGATGCGGCCGAAGCGCTCGAGCGCCGTGGCGGCCATCGCCTCGACCTCGTCCCACTCGGTGACGTCGCAGCGGACGGCGGCCGCCCGCTCCTCTCCGCCAAGCTCCCTGGCGAGCTCCTGCAGCTCGTCCTGCCGGCGGGCCGCCAGCACCAGTCGATATTTCGGCGCCGCGGCGCGGGCGGTGGCGGCGCCTATGCCGCTGCTGGCGCCGGTGATCAGCAGGACCGGGTCGGCCATGGCCGCATTCTCGCAGTTGCGATAATCCCTCCGCCTGTGGACCCTCAGCGCAAGCGGAAGATCCGGCTGGTCGTCGCACTCAGCGTTGCCGTCCTGCTCGCGGTGGCCCTCGTCTACACCTCCTTCTCGGCCTCGACCGAGGCGAAGGAGCCCTCGCAGCTGCTCGCCGCCGCCCCGGGCACCAGGGCCGAGATGACCGGCAGGGTCGTGAAGAACTCGGTTCGCCGCGACGGCAACAACATCTCCTTCCGCGTCGTCGACCGCGACGGCCGCGGCAAGAGCCTCCCCGTCACCTACGAGGGGACCGTCCCGGACCCCTTCCGCGGCGGACGCGAGATCATCCTCACCGGCAGCATCGAGAACGGCACCTTCGTCGGCGAGCCCGACACCCTGATCACGAAGTGCCCGTCGAAGTTCACGACGAAGTCCGATGACTAGCCTCGGCGGCGCCCTACTGGCGCTCGCTTTCCTCGCCGCCCTGATCGCCGGGGGGCTAGCGCTCAGCGGCCGCCACGGGGATGAGCGCCGCCTCCGGTTCGCCCGACGCGCCGTCTACACCTTCTGCGCCCTGCTCACCGCCTGCGTGGTGATCGTCGAGATCGCCTTCGCGACTGACGACTTCTCCTTCAACCTAGTCCAGCAGCACTCCTCGATCGAGACGCCCAGCTTCTACAAGCTGGGGGCGATGTGGTCGAGCCAGGAGGGCTCGCTGCTGCTGTGGGCCTGGGTCCTCTCGATCGCCGCCAGCGCCGCCCTCTACGCGACCCGCCGCAATCTGCGCGAGATCGTCCCCTGGGCGACGGCGGTGATGATGGGAGTCGGCGCCTTCTTCACCGGGCTGATGCTGTTCGGGGCGAACGTCGACCCGTTCGCGACGCTCAACCCCGCGCCCGCCGACGGGGTCGGCCTCAACCCGCTGCTGCGGCACCCGAGCATGATGATCCACCCGCCGGTGCTCTACTCGGGCTACGTTGCCTTCACCGTCCCGTTTGCCTTCGCGATCGGCGCCCTGGTCACCCGCCGCCTCGACGCCGAGTGGATCCGCGCCACCCGCCGCTTCGCCCTGATCGCCTGGGCTTTCCTCGGCCTGGGGCTGTTGCTCGGCGCCCGCTGGTCATACACGGAGCTCGGCTGGGGCGGTTACTGGGCCTGGGACCCGGTCGAGAACGCGGCGCTGATGCCGTGGCTGCTCGGCACCGCCTTCCTGCACTCGATCATGGTCCAGGAGAAGCGGGGGATGCTGAAGGCCTGGAACGCGAGCCTCATCGTCGGCACCTTCTCGATGGCGCTGCTCGGCACCTTCCTCGTCCGCTCCGGGGTGCTGCAGTCGATCCACGCCTTCGGCGACAGCACGGTCGGGCCCTACATACTCGGCCTGATCGGCGTCGTCCTGATCGGCTCCACGGCGCTGATCGTCAGCCGCCTCGACGATCTGCGCTCGCCGAAGCGGATCGATTCGCTGGCCTCGCGGGAGTCGGTCTTCCTCATTAACAACCTGCTCCTGGTTGGACTCACGGCGGTGATCTTCTGGGGCACCTTCTTCCCGCTGATCTCGGAACTGTTCACCGGCGAGAAGGCCTCACTGGCAGCCCCCTGGTTCGACCAGTACACGACGCCGCTGGCGATCCTGCTCGTCCTCTTCACCGGGATCGGGCCGCTGCTCGCCTGGCGGCGAGTCAGCTGGGAGTCGGCGAAGCGGATCTTCCGGCTGCCGCTGGCCGTCGCCGCCGTTGTCACGGCGGTCTTGGCACTCTTGACCGACGCTGGCGAAAGCCTCTGGGCGCTGGCGCTCTTCGCCTTCGCCGCCTTCGCGCTGTCCGGGCTGGCGCAGGAGTTCTGGAGCGGTGCCGCCGCCCGGCGGCGGCTCACCGGCGAATCCGGCGCCGCCGCTCTGGTCGGCCTCGTCAGCCGCAACCGCCGTCGCTACGGCGGCTACATCGTCCACATCGGCGTGATCGTGTTGCTGATCGGGATCGCGGCCTCCTCGAGCTTCCAGACCAACCGCGAAGTCGAGCTGCGGGCAGGCCAGAGCGTGGAGGTCGACGGCCGCACGATCACCTATGTGAAGCCGACCGTCGCCGTCGACGAGGAGAAGATCGCCTTCGGCTCGGTTCTGCGGATCGAAGAAGGGGGGGGCGTGGTCGGGTTCCTGCGGCCGAGCCGCCGGTACTTCCGTCCCACCGGAGGGGAAACCGGCTTGGTCAGTAGCTACTTTGCCGGCGAGGCGACCAGCGAGGTGGGGCTGCGGACGGGGCTTGACGACGACCTCTGGGTTGCCGAGCAGCCCGACATCAGCGGTGTGCAGCGCGCGGCTGGGGAGGCCGACAAGGGCTTCGAAGCGTGCATCCAGGGCGCCCCCGGGACGCCTCCGCAGTGCAAAGCGCTGGGGGCGATGATGCGGGCCGCCGCCGCGAACCCGAGCCTGCGGGCCCGCGCCCTCGCGCAGATCTCCCAGCTGCAGGCGCTGACCGCCGAGCGGGTGGCGCGGACCTACCTAGACGAGGCGGCCCCCGCCACCTTCAAGGTCATCGTCGACCCGCTCGTCACCTGGATGTGGATCGGCGGGCTGATCGCCCTCGCCGGAGCGCTGATCGCCGTCTGGCCGGCACGGCGGAGGGGTCGCGGCGCCGTCGTCCCCGCCGAGGCCGACGCTCGCAAGGAAGCGAAGTACCGGGAGATCCGCGACGCCGAGCTCGACCACGCCGCGGGGAAGCTCACCGATGAGGACTTTGCCGCCATCGACGCGGAGCTCCGTCGCGAAGCACTGGAGATCCTCGACCGGGTGGACGGCACCAACGGCAACGGCTCGCGGCCCACGGAGCCGGAGAAGGTCAAGCAGGGCTAAACTTCTCGACCGTGTTCGCGTTCTTCGCATTCATCCAAGTGATCGTTGCGATCGTCCTGATCTTTCTGATCCTGCTCCACTCGGGCAAAGACGCCGGCCTCTCGGGCGCCTTCGGCATCGGCGGGGCAGGCGGCAGCGGCCTCGGCGGCGGCTCGATGGTCGAGCGGAACTTGGATCGCGCGACTGTCTTCTTCTCGGTTGTGTTCGTGCTGAACACGTTCCTGCTGCTCAAGATTTAGCGCCGAGCGAGCTCCGGCGGGCGGGTCCTGTCGGAGGGTAGGACTCTCGTCCTCGCAAGCTGCGGGCGAGAGCCCTACCCTCCGCCACCCGCCCGAGGATCCACCCTCCCTGCCGCCGCTTGACAAAAGCGGCATGTATGTCAAGATGCGTGACGACAGGCGGCTGTTTGACAAGGAGGAGCATGGAGGCGCACGCGCATCAACACGACGACGTCGAGGTCAATCCGGCGGCTTGGACGGATGGGAAGCGCTATGCGTGGTTGCTGGGGACCATCGTGCCTCTGGCGCCGTTCTTCGCTTGGTTCTACTGGAGTCTGACCGGGCTCGGAGTCTTCTGGTTCAACGGCCCGTTTCTGGTCTTCGTCCTCTTCCCGCTGCTCGACATGGCGATCGGGATGGATTCGAGCAATCCGCCCGACAGCGTCCTCAGGTTCCTCGAGCAGGACCGCTACTACCGCTGGTGCACGTACCTCTTCATCCCGATCCAGTACGCGGGGCTCGTCTTCGCCTGCTGGATGTGGGGGAGTGGGGAGCTCGCGACGGTCGAATCGATCGGGTTGGCGCTGACGATGGGGGTGGTCGGCGGGATCGGGATCAACACCGCCCACGAGCTCGGCCACAAGCGCGCCAGCTCTGAGCGCTGGCTCAGCCGCGTCGCCCTCGCGCAGACCGGCTACGGGCACTTCTTCATCGAGCACAACCGCGGCCACCACGTCAAGGTCGCCACCCCGGAGGATCCGGCCAGCGCCCGGCTGGGGGAGAGCTTCTGGGCCTTCCTGCCGCGTACCGTCATCGGCAGCGTCCGCTCCGCCTGGGAGATCGAGGCGGCCCGGCTCGACCGGCTCGGGAAGCCGCGCTTCAGCCTCCACAACGACATCCTCAGCGCCTGGGCGATGACCGTCGTTCTCTTCGCCGGGCTGGCGATCGTCTTCGGCCCCGTGGTCCTGCCTTACCTGCTGGTCCAGGCGGTGGTCGGGTTCTCGCTGCTGGAGGTCGTCAACTACCTCGAGCACTACGGCCTGCGGCGGCAGAAGCGCGAGGACGGGCGGTACGAGCGCTGCCTGCCCGAGCACAGCTGGAACAGCAACAACGTTGCCTCCAACGTCCTCCTCTACCACCTGCAGCGGCACAGCGACCATCACGCCAACCCGACCCGCCGCTACCAGGCGCTGCGCCACGTCGACGAGGCGCCGCAACTGCCGACCGGCTACGCGGGGATGATCGTGCTCGCTTGGTTCCCGTCGCTCTGGCGGCGGGTGATGGACCCGCGCCTGCTCGAGCACTACGAGGGCGACGTAACCCGGGCGAACATCCACCCGCGCAAGCTCGGACGCGTCCTCGAGCGCTACGGACGGACCGCATGAGCGCCTGGCGCTGCCCGAGCTGTGGCTACGTCTACGACGAGGCGGCCGGCCATCCGCGCGAGGGTTTTCCCGCCGGCACCTCCTGGAGCGAGGTCCCCGACGACTGGCCATGCCCCGATTGCGGGGTCCGCGACAAGGTCGACTTCGAACCGGCTGAGCCCGCCGCTGCCGACGCCTGACCGTTTCCGCTGCGACCATACCCGGCATGTCGACCGGGAGGACCCCGTATCAGGAGGCGGCGCGGGAGCTTCTGCGCCAGACCGTCTTCGACGCCGCCCGCGACCAACTGGGGCGTCGCCCGTGGTCTGAGATCACCATGGCGGACATAGCCACCGGCGCGGGAGTCAGTCGCCAGACCCTCTACAACGAGTTCGGCAACCGCAACGAGTTCGGCTTCGCCTTCGTCATCCACGAGGCCGAACGCTTCATGGACGACGTCGAGAAAGCGGTCCTCGAGCACACCGACGACCCCCACGCGGCAGTCCTGGCGGCCCTCGAGCACTTCCTCAGCACCGCCGGCGAGGACCCCCTGATCCGCACCCTCCTCAGCGACGACGGCACCGGCGGCATGCTCCCCTTCGTCACCACCCGCGGCCTGCCCGTGGTCCAGTGGGCGACCGCCCGCCTAGCGGCGGTGATCGAAGAGGGCTGGCCGGGGGCCTCGGAGGATGACGTCAAGAGGCTGGCCGAGAGCCTGGTGCGGCTGGCGATCAGCTACGTGACGACGCCGGGCGAGTCGGCGGAGGAAGCCGCCACCGCCGTGGCCGATCTGCTCAGCCCCTTCATCGACAGAGCCCTCGGCTCAGCATTCGAGTAGTTGCCGAGTACCTGGAGAGAGTCGAGCAGGGCGCGGAGATTGTCGTGACTCGGCGAGGCAAACCAGTGGCCAGGCTCAGTCTGAATACAGCCGTGCCCTCAGGCGTTTGACGAACTTCATGAAGGGAGAGGAAGTCCCGGACGGTGACAATCACGGGTTATGCGCAGCAGCAGTCCTCGCCAGGGAATCGCGCCACCCGCGAGCGAGTCGAAGCGCATCTAGCCTGGATGGATGAACATCGAGATCCCTCGCCCTGAAGAGTTCGTCGGTGGCTGACCCCGCTCAGCTCGCAATCGCGCTGGCGGTTGTTTTTGCCGTCAACCTGTTGCCCGCCTTCGGGCCGCCGACCTGGGCTGTGCTGGTCTTCTTCAGCCTCGACTTCGACCTGCCGGCGGTGCCGCTGGTGCTGGGTGGGGCCCTCGCCGCGGCGAGCGGCCGCCTGGTCCTCGCCGGCACCGCCCGGAGGCTGCGCCCGCGGCTGTCAGAGGCGCGGTTGCGGCGCCTCGACCGCGCTCAGGAGGCCCTCAGCGCCGATCGCCGCCGCACCGCCGCCGGGCTCGGTCTTTTCGCACTCTCCCCCGTTCCCTCGGGCCAGCTCTTCCTCGGCGCCGGTTTGATGACCGTGCCGCTGCTGCCGCTGACCGCCGCCTTCTTCGCCGGCCGCCTCGTCTCCTACTCGATCTATGTCAGCGCTGCCGGTATCGCCGAGCGCAGCCTCGGCGACGTGGTGTTGAGCGCTCTCACTTCGCCGGTCGGGATGGCGTTGCAGCTGGCGATGCTGATCGCGCTCGGGGTCCTACTCGGCGGTTTCAGGCCGACCGAGCGGATTGGGGAGGGGCCAGGCTAGGCGCTGTTACGGCATGGGCATGGACCCGATCCGGGACCTGTGGGAATACCCGGATGGCCTTGCTTGGCAGCAGACCTAGATTGCGGTTCACAGTGATCCTGACCTTTGCGACTCCCCAAGGCGACTGACGGGTGCGCCTCCTCGTCGGCTACGACGGCAGCGATGGCGGCCGCGACGCGCTCGAGCTGACCCGGGTGCTGGCCGAAGCGACCGGGGCCGACGTGGTCGTCGTCACGGTCCTCCCTTACGGGCCGCTGCCGATCCCCTACGAGATCCTCGAAGAGGAGGAACTCAAACGGGCGCAGCCGCTGCTCGACGAGGCGAGGGAGCGGCTCCCTGGGATCGAGGTGGAGACACGCGCCTTCGGCGGCTCTCCGGTTGGGGTGATCAACGGCCTCGCCGAACGGGAGGGGATCGACACGATCATCGTCGGCTCGCCGCACCGCGGGCCGGTCGGGCGGACGCTGATCGGCAGCGTCGCCGACGGGCTCCTGCACGGGGCGCCCTGCGAGGTGCTGGCGGCGCCGCGGGGCTACGCGAGCGAGGAGCGGGGCCCGTTCCGGACGATCGCCGTCGCCTACGACGACACGCCGGAGGCTAAGGCGGCGCTGCGGCGGGCAGAAGAGATTGGCCTCGCCTGCCGCTCCAACATCGTTATTTACACGGTCTCGGCGCCGCCGGCCATGGTCCCCGGCGCGACCGGCTACACGCCGTCGGTGCTGCCGGAGGCGGGAGCGCTGGTGACCAAGTCCGTGAAGGGGGTCGACGAGCGGCTCGGCGCCACCGGCCGGGTGCTGTCGGGCACGCCGGGACCGACGATCGCCGAGGCCTGCGAGGAAGTTGGAGCCGACCTGCTGGTCGCCGGCTCTCGCGGTTACGGTCCGGTGACGCGGGTTCTTCTCGGCTCTGTCTCCACCCAGCTCCTGCACAAGGCGCCGTGCCCGGTCCTGGTGGTGCCGAGGCCGGAGAAAGGCGGCGAGGGGCCGTGAGGGAGAACGGCAGAGCGACGACGGCGTCGCCACCGGCCGCTGGCGCCGAGTCGGTGCTGCCCTTCGAGCGCCTCGGTCGCGCCGATGTCTCCTTCGCCGGCGGCAAGGGCGCGAACCTGGGCGAGCTGATCGCGGCGGGGCTGCCAGTGCCGCCGGGGTTTGTGATCGGGGCACCGGCCTACGCTGCCTTCTGCGACAACACCGGCCTGCGCAGCCGCATCGCCGCCCTTTTGGAGGGGCTCGATGTCGACGACACCGCCGCCCTGGAGCAGGCTTCCGCCCAGGTGCGGGAGGAGATCGAGCGCGAGCCAGTTCCCGCCTGGCTGACGGACCAGATCCGCGGCGCCTACGCTGATCTCGTCGGCGAGGGGGGAGAGGCGCCGGCTGCGGTGCGCTCCTCGGCCACTGCCGAGGACAGCGCGTCCGCCTCCTTCGCCGGAATGAACGAGACGCTGCTGAACGTGCGCGGCGCCGACGCCCTGCTCGACGCCGTCCGCGCCTGCTGGTCCTCGCTCTTCGGCGCCCGCACGATCTACTACCGCGCCAAGCGCGGCTTCGGCCAGGCCGACATGGACATCGCCGTCGTCGTCCAGCGCCAGATCCAGTCGACCCGCTCTGGAGTGATGTTCACGATCGACCCCTCCAGCGGCGATCGCGAGCGGCTGGTGATCGAGGGCGCGTTCGGGCTGGGCGAGGCGGTTGTCTCCGGCTCGGTCTCGCCGGACCGCTACGTCGTCCGCAAGGAGGGGCTGGAGATCGAGAAGCGCGAAGTGCGGCGCAAGGAGCTGGCGATCGTCTCGTTGCCGGGCGGCGGCATCGAGACGCGCGAGCTGGACGAGGCCGAGGGCGAACAACCGGTCCTCAGCGACAAGGAGGTGTGCGAGATCGCCAAATTGGGAGTGCGGATCGAACGCCACTACGGCTCTCCCCAGGACACCGAGTGGGCCTTCGACGAGGAGGGCGAAGCTTGGATGCTGCAGTCGCGGCCGGTGACCACCGCCGGCGGTGAGGCCGTCGCGGCGGGCGCGGGTGAGCGCGGTGAGGAGCTGGTCCACGGCCTCGGCGCCGCCCCCGGCGAAGCGGCGGGGCCGGTGCGGGTCGTCTCTGCCCGCGAGCAGGCCGCGGAGCTGCAGGAGGGGGAGGTGCTGGTTACCCACATGACCGCTCCCGACTGGGTGCCGCTGATGCGCCGCGCCGCCGCGATCGTCACCGACTCCGGCGGCATGACCTGCCACGCCGCGATCGTCTCCCGCGAGCTCGGCATCCCCTGTGTGGTCGGCACCGGCGAAGCGACCAAGGCCCTGGGCGAGGGCGAGGTCGTCACCGTCGATGCCGGCGCCGGTGTCATCACCGCCGGCGACTCGACCCGCCCGGCGCCTGAAGCCGCAACGAGCTCCGAAACCGCCCCCGGGGCGGAGGGGGTAGTGACGGGGACCAAGATCCTCGTCAACCTCTCCGAGCCCTCCCAGCTGGAGCGGGTTGCTGCGCTCGACGTTGACGGGGTCGGGCTGCTGCGGGCGGAGCTGATGGTGGTCGAGGCACTCGACGGGGTCCACCCGCGGGCGCTGCTCGAGGCCGGGGAAGGTGAGCGCTTCGTCGAGCGGATGGCCACCGCCCTCGACAAGTTCGCCGCCGCCTTCGCGCCGCGGCCGATTACCTACCGGACGATCGACTTCCGCAGCAACGAGTTCCGCGGGCTCGAGGGCGGCGAGCGCTTCGAGCCCGAAGAGGCGAACCCGATGATCGGCTACCGCGGTGCTCTGCGCTACATGCACGAGCCCGACCTGCTGGAGCTGGAGCTGCGGGCGCTTGCGCGGGTGTGGGACGGCGGCCACGAGAACCTGCACGCGATGCTGCCCTTCGTCCGCACCCCGCGCGAAGTCGAGGCCTGCCGGGAGATGTTCGAGCGGGCCGGCCTGCTCGCGCGCCCCGGCTTCGAGCTCTGGGTGATGGCCGAGGTTCCTTCGGTCCTCTTCCACCTCGGCCGCTACGCCAAGCTCGGGATTGCCGGCATCTCGATCGGATCGAACGACCTCACGCAGTTGCTGCTCGGGGCCGATCGCGACTCCGAGCTGGTCGCCGAGGTCTTCGATGAGCGCGACCCGGCCGTCACGGAGTACATCGGCGAGCTGCTGGAAGCGGCCGGTGCGCTCGGCCTGCGGACCTCGATCTGCGGTCAGGCCCCCTCGGTCTACCCCGAGTACGCGGAGCTGCTGGTCCGCAGCGGGATCGAGGCGATCTCGGTGAACATCGATGCCGTCGACCGCGCCCGTCACCTCGTCGCCGCCGCCGAGCGGCGGCTGCTGCTGGAGAAAGCGAGAACGGAAGGAGGGCCGCGATGAAGGCCTACCAGCTGACCGAATGGCAGCATCCGGCCGAGCTGCGCGACGTGCCGGTGCCCGAGCCGGGGCCGGGACAGGTCCTGGTCAAGGTCGGCGGCGCCGGCGCCTGCCACTCCGACCTGCACCTGATGGAGTGGCCACCGGGGACGCTCAGCTTCGACGTGCCCTTCACGCTCGGGCACGAGAACGCCGGCTGGGTCGAGGCCGTCGGGGCGGGGGTCGAAGGGGTCGAAGTCGGCGAAGCCGTCTCTATTTATGGGCCCTGGGGCTGTGGCCGCTGCCGCGCCTGCCGGCTATCGGCCGAGAACTACTGCGAGCACCAGGCGGAGATCGGCGCCTTCGGCGGCGGCCTCGGCCTCAACGGCGGCATGGCCGAGTACATGCTGGTCCCGCACCCACGCCTGCTGCTGCCACTCGGCGACCTCGACCCGCGCGAGGCGGCGCCGCTCTCCGACGCGGCGTTGACGCCCTACCACGCGATCAAGCGCTCGCTGCACCTGCTGGTGCCGGGTTCGACCGCGGTCGTAATCGGCGTCGGCGGCCTCGGCCACATGGGCGTGCAGATCCTGCGGGCGCTGAGCCCGGCCCGGATCGTCGCCGTCGACGTCTCCGACGAGAAGCTGAAGCTGGCGAGCGAGGTGGGCGCCGATCATTGCGTCAAGGCCGGCGAGGATGCGGCGGACGAGATCCGCGAGCTCACCAAGGGCCGTGGCTGCGAGCTAGTCGCCGACATGGTCGGCTCCGACGACTCGATCGCCCTCTCCGCGGCCGTCGCCAGGTTCGAGAGCCACCTGACGATCGTCGGTCTCGCCGGCGGCAAATTCGAGTTCGCCTTCGGCGCGCTCCCCTTCGAGGCGCAGCTCTGCATCCCCTACTGGGGGACGGCGGTCGAGCTCGAAGAGTGCCTGGAGCTGGCCCGCCAGGGCAAGATCCACGCCCACGTCGAGCGCTTCTCCCTCGACGACGCCCCACGGGCCTACGAGAAGATGCGGGCGGGAGAGCTCGATGGACGCGCGGTCATCTGCCCGAACGGCTAGGCCCGCTCCCGCGCCAAGCCCGCGGGAGTCGCTCGTCGAGCTGACCGGGGTCGCCCGCCGCTACGAGATGGGCGAGGTGACTGTGACCGCGCTCGAGCAGGTCGACCTGCGGATCGAGCGGGGCGAGTTCGCAGTCGTGCTCGGGCCCTCGGGGAGCGGCAAGACCACGCTGCTGAACATGATCGGCGCGCTCGACTCGCCGACCGAGGGCACGGTTCGGATCCTCGGCCGGGACATAACCGACGCCTCGCGGAGCGAGCTCTTCGCCTTCCGCCGCCACACGGTCAGCTTCATCTTCCAGACCTTCAACCTTTTTCCGGCGCTGACGGCGCTGGAGAACGTCGAATTCGGCGCCGACGTCAGTGGCCGCGGCGACGCCCGCGCCGTCGCCTCGGAGACGCTCGAGCGCGTCGGGCTGGGGGCGCGGAGCGGGCACTTCCCGCACGAGCTCTCCGGAGGCGAGCAGCAGCGGGTTGCGATTGCGCGGGCGCTGGCGACCCGCAACCCGATCCTGCTCGCCGACGAGCCGACCGGCGAGCTCGACTTCCGCACCGGGGTGCAGATCCTCGAGCTGCTCCATGAGCAGACGCACGAGGAGGGAACCGCCGTCCTCGTCGTCACCCACAACCGTGAGATCGCCCGCGTCGCCCACCGGGTGATCGAGCTCTCCAGCGGCCGGATCGTCTCCGACGCGCCGAACCCGGGCGGACCCGCCGACATCTCCGAGCTGCGGTGGTGAGGATGCCGCGGCTGGGGCTCTGGCTGCGCTGGTCGCTCCGGGACCTGCGGAGCCGCTGGGCGCTGGTCCTGGCGATCGGGCTGGTGATCGCGATCGGCACCGGCGTCAACGCCGGCCTCGGCAGCATGGAGGACTGGCGGGTCGATTCCAACGACGCGAGCTTCGCGGCCCTGCACGCGCACGACCTCGAGATCTCCTTGACCGAGGGCACGACCGCCGCCGCCGGATCGCTGTCTCGCCTCGTCAACCGGATTCCCGCGGCCGGCCGGGTCGAGGCGGTCGAGGAGCGCCTGCTCCTGCAGGCGCAGGTCGAGGTGGGGCGGCCGGGGACGGGCTCCCTGCTGAGGCCGGCTGAAGTCGTCGGCTCGCCGATCGGCCCGCGGGGACCGAGGATCGACGGCGTCTACGCCGAGTCCGGCCGACCTCTGCGCGCCGGCGACGAAGGGCGACCGGTGGCGGTGCTTGAGCGCGGCTTCGCCGCCTACAACGATCTCCCGCCCCAGGGGAGGCTGCACCTGCCGGACGGGGAGCGGCTGCGCTACGTCGGGGTCGGGGGAGCCCCCGAGCACTTCCTCGTCACCCGCCCCGGCGGCGGCGATTTCGGCGGCGCCGAGGCTCAGTTCGCCGTCGTCTTCACTTCGCTGCGAACCGCACAGGAGATCGCCGGCGGCCGGTCCCGCGTCAACGACGCCGTGATGCTGCTCGAAGAGGGAGCGCCGGTCGAGGTGGTGCGAAGGCAGTTGGAGCGAGCGCTGGCCGCCGCCCGTCTCAGCGGCGAAGTGACGACCCTGGTCGAAGAGCCCGCCCACCGGGTTCTCTATAAGGACGCGAGCGGCGACCAGCGGCTACTCGACGTGTTTGCCTTCCTGATCCTGGCCGGCGCCGCCCTTGCCGCCTTCAACCTCGCGACCCGGATCGTCGAGGCCCAGCGGCGGGAGATCGGCGTAGGGATGGCGCTCGGCGTCCCCCCGCGCGAGCTGGCGATCCGACCGCTGCTGCTGGGGGTGCAGATCGCCTTCGCGGGGACGCTGCTCGGGCTCGCCCTCGGACTGATGATGGGGGAGATCTTCCGCGGCGTCCTCGAAGACCTGCTGCCGCTGCCGGAGATGCGGACGCCGTTCGAGATCGGCGTCTTCGTTCGGGCGGCGGCAATCAGCCTGTTGCTGCCGATCGTGGCCACCGCAATCCCCGTTTGGCGGGGGCTCCGCCAGACCCCGGTGGAAGCGATCCGGGTCGGCTTCCGCTCCGCTCGCGGCAGCGGCGTTGCCGGTCTTGCCAAGCGCCTGCGGCTGCCGGGATCGAGCGTCGCCCAGCTCCCCCTCCGCAACACCCTGCGCGCCCCGCGCCGGACGCTACTGACGGTGCTCGGCATCGGTGCTGTACTCAGCGTCCTGATCGCCTTTCTCGGGCTGATCGATTCCTTTGACGCCACCATCGACCGCAGCGAAGCCGAGGCCGCCCAGGGGAATCCCGACCGCATCGTCGTCTCCCTGGACGGCTTCCACAGCGCTCGGGCGGCGCGCCAGGTCGTCGAGGACGCGCCCGGCGTCGCCGCGGCGGAACCGCAGCTGACCCTGCCGGTGACGCTGTCGGCGCCGGGGGCCGAGGGATTCCGGGGAGCGGTGACGCTGCTCAACCCGTCGAGCCCGATCTGGGCGCCGACGCTCACCTCCGGAGCGGCTCCTCGGCCCGGCGGCAGGGAAATCCTGATCTCCGAGAAGGCCGCCGGCGACCTGGGCGTAGACGTCGGCGAGGAGATCGAAATCGCCTACCCGCAGCGGCGGGGCTCCGGCTACGAGGAGGCGAGGGCGAGCGTCCGCGTCAGCGGCCTGCACCCCGACCCCTTCCGAACTTTTGCCTACGCGGACTCCTCGATAGCGGCCGCCGCCGGCCTGACCGGAGCGGCCAACCAGGTCTCGGCCACCCCCGAGCCGGGCGCGAGCACGAATCAGATCGCCCGCGCGCTTTTCCGCGCCCCGATGGTCGCCTCCGTGGAGCGGGCGACGGCGACGACCGAACTGATCCGCGAGCGCCTCGACGACTTCCTCGGCGTGCTGCGGGTTATCGAGGCCTTCGCGCTGGCGCTGGCCCTGCTGATCGCCTTCAACTCCTCCGCGATCAGCATCGACGAGCAGCGCCGCGAGAACGCCACCATGCTCGCCTTCGGCATCACCCCCGCGAAGACGATGGCGCTGGCCGTCGCGGAGGGTTTGATCGTCGGCGTCCTCGGGACCCTCGTCGGCCTCTGCGGCGGGTTCCTCGTCGTCAGCTGGGTGGTCAGCCATACCCTCCCGGACACCCTTCCCGACCTTGGCCTCGTGATCGAGATCGCACCCGGCTCGCTGGCGGCGGTCGCCGCGGTCGGCGTCATCTCAGTCGCGCTGGCACCCCTCTTGAGCGCCCGTCGCATCCGGCGGATGGACGTTCCTTCGACGCTGCGGGTGATGGATTGAGCGGCGAGGGGTCGAACCTCCCGTTCGACCCCGAGGAGCGCGTCGACCTCCTCCTGCGCGACCTGCGCGCCTCGCGCACCGGCCTCTCCCAGCGCGAGGCCGAGCGGCGCCTTCTCGCCCATGGCCCCAACCGGCTCGAGCGCCGCGGCGGCCGGCCCTGGCCCTCGCAGCTCGTCCACCAGT
>DASSVR010000096.1:0-2249 GCA_035705945.1 Solirubrobacterales bacterium | reverse complement strand
CAAGGACGCTTCAAGAAGGGCGACGCGGTGGGATTCGCCGACGGCGAGATCGTCGCCTGGGGCGGGGCGGGCTCGACCTTGAACGAGACGATCCAGCACCTCGCCCGGGAGGCGGAGATCGTCACCGTGATCGCCGGCGAGGGCGCCCCGATCGCCCTGGAGGAGATCGACACCCACGTCCCCGACGGCGTCGAGGTGGAGACCCACGAGGGGGGACAGCCGAGCTGGTGGTGGCTGCTGGCCGCCCAGTAGGCAAAGCACCGCCGCCGCGATATCGTCGGAACCGCGTATCGCCCAATACGGCGGGGGGGAGGAGCCGTTATGAGCAAACGGAGCATCGCCATATCCGCGCTAGGGATGGCCATCGCGATGGCGACCCTCGTCGCCACGGCATTGGCCTCGAACGTAAGTCATCCCGCCACCTATACGGGGACGGCGTCAACCGGCGGCACGGTCGAATTCGACGTTTCGGCGGACGGCACCGCGGTAACCCGGTTCGCGCTCAACGGGGTACCGGTGCCGCCTTGTGGAAGCGTCAGCGGCCAGACGACGGGTTCGATCCCGATCGTCAACGACACCTTCTCGAACAAAAGCGGCGTGGTCCACTTCAACGGCTCGTTCCCGGCGATCCAGCAGGCGCAGGGATCGCTCTCGTTCCACTCCTTCGGCATCACCGGCTGCACGAGCCAGGAGGTCGCCTGGAGTGCGATGACGCCGACGCCGCCACCGGACACGACGCCCGCCAACACGAAAATCAAATCCGGTCCCTCGGGGACGACGCACAAACAGACGGCGACGTTCCGCTTCAGCTCGACCGAGGCCGGCTCGACCTTCCAGTGCAAACTCGATCGCAAACCGTGGCGCTCCTGTCGCTCGCCGAAAACCTATAAAGGCCTGAAAGCCGGAAAACACACTTTCAAGGCCAAAGCCAAAGATAAGGCAGGCAACGTAGACCCAACCCCGGCGAAGCGGAGCTGGCGCGTCGAGTTGGACTGAGCTGATCCGTTCGTGCCGGGCGGTCGTCCCGGCACGAACGTAGCCTTGCGCGATGCCCAGCGCCTTCGCCGGCAAGGAATCGCTGACCCAAGCGCAACTGCTCGACGCCCCCGTCCACTGGCCGCGCCCGAGCGTGCTCGAGCTCGGCTTGAACGCACTCGAGGGGGTGGGCCCGAAAACCGCCGAGGCCGCGGCTGCCGCCGGCATCCGCACCGTCGGCGACCTTCTCTTCCACGTCCCACGGCGCCACCGGGATCTGCGAATCCGGCAGCTGGCGGAAGTCGAACCCGGCGAAACTGCAACCGTTCAGGTCGAAGTCCAGGGATCTCAGCCCCGGCCGTTTCGCAAAGGTCGGCTGCGGATGGTCAGCGTCAAAGTCGGCGACGAGAGCGGACACGTGCGGGCTGCCTGGTTCAACCAGCCGTGGGTGGCGGCGAAGCTGACGCCGGGTGTCCAGCTCCTCCTCACCGGCAAGTACTCCGGGCGGGGATTTGCCGTGAACGAATGGGAGATCACGGGTCCAGCGAGCTCCGGCCCGCCGACATCCGCGGGAGGGGAGTTGATGCCCGTTCATCCGGCCACTGAGAGTCTCCGCCCGCAGAAGATTCGGGAGTGGATGGAGCAGGCGGTGCAGTTGGCGCCGAACGCGATCGAGGGACTGCCGGGGGAGATGCGGGCAAGGCAACAGCTCGCTGGCGTTGGCGATGCCCTTCGGGCGGTGCAGTTCCCGGAGTCCATCGAGGAAGTCGAGGAAGCACGCAAGCGCCTCGGCTTCGAAGAGTTGTTTCTGCATCAGGCGTTGCTCGCTACCCGAAAGCGAACGCACCGAACTAGCCGCCCCGCACCGCGCTTCGGCAAGCCGGACCAGTTGGTCGGGCGCTGGCTGGAGTCGCTGCCGTTCGAGCCGACGGGGGATCAGCTGAAGGCGTTTGACGAGATCGAGGCCGATCTCGATTCCGGGGAGCCGATGCAGCGGTTGCTGATGGGCGAGGTCGGGTCGGGCAAGACCGTCGTCGCTATCTACTCGATGCTGCGGGCACTCGAAGCGGGCTACCAGGCGGTGTTGATGGCGCCGACGGAGACGCTGGCGGAGCAGCATGCGATCACGCTGGGGAAGCTGCTCGCCGAAGAGGCGATTCCGTTCGCGCTGCTGACTGGGGCGACTTCCGCCCGGATCCGCAAGCAAGCCCTGGATCAGCTCGCCAGCGGGGAGTTGGGGCTGATCGTCGGCACTCATGCCCTGATCGAGCCGA
>DASSVR010000095.1:0-11717 GCA_035705945.1 Solirubrobacterales bacterium | reverse complement strand
CTGGAGGGGCGATCAAGTCCGGCGGCGCAGTGCGCGGTAGCGCCGGATCAGCGCGTTGGTGGAGCTGTCGTGCTCCAGCTCCGGCTCCTCGGCGGCCTCGAGCTCGGGGATGATCGCCTTCGCCAGCACCTTGCCCAGCTCGACCCCCCACTGGTCGAAGGAGTCGATCCCCCAGACCGCCCCCTGAGTGAAGACGCTGTGCTCGTAGAGGGCGACGAGCGCGCCCAGCGTCGCCGGCGTCAGCCGCTCGGCGAGGATCGTGTTGGAGGGGCGGTTGCCCTCCATCACCCGGTGGGGGACGATCTCCTCCGGCGTCCCCTCGGCCCGCACCTGCTCCGGCGTTTTGCCGAAGGCGAGCGCTTCGCCCTGCGCGAAGACGTTCGACATCAGGATGTCGTGGTGGCGGCCGAGCGGGTTGAGCGAGCTGGCGAAGCCGATGAAGTCGCAGGGGACGAGCCGCGTCCCCTGGTGGATCAGCTGGTAGAAGCTGTGCTGGCCGTTGGTGCCCGGCTCGCCCCAGTAGACGGCGCCCGTCTCGTAGCCCACCCGCCTGCCGTCGAGCGTGACGTGCTTGCCGTTCGACTCCATCGTCAGCTGCTGCAGGTAGGCCGGGAAGCGGTGCAGGTACTGGTCGTAGGGGAGGACGGCGCAGGTTTCGGCGCCGAAGAAGTCGGCGTACCAGACCGCCAGCAGGCCGTGCAGCAGCGGCAGGTTCTCCGCCGCCGGCGCCTCGCGGAAGTGCTCGTCCATCGCGTGGAAGCCGGCGAGCATCTCGCCGAAGCGGGCCGGCCCGACCGCCAGCATCGTCGAGAGCCCGATCGCCGAATCCATCGAGTAGCGGCCCCCGACCCACTCCCAGAAGCCGAACATGTTCTCGGTGTCGATCCCGAACTTGGTCACCTCGTCGGCGTTGGTCGAGACGGCGACGAAGTGTTTGGCGACCGCGGCCTCGTCGTCGCCCAGCCCGGCCAGCGCCCACTCGCGTGCCGTCCGGGCGTTGGTCATCGTCTCCAGCGTCGTGAAGGTCTTCGAGGAGACGACAAAGAGCGTCTCCTCCGGGTCGAGGTCGCGCGTCGACTCGACGAACTCGGTGGCGTCGACGTTTGAGACGAAGCGGAAGGCGATCTCGCGCTCGCTGTAATGCCGCAGAGCCTCGTAGGCCATCACCGGCCCCAGGTCGGAGCCGCCGATACCGATGTTGACGACGGCCCGGATCGGCTTGCCGGTCTGGCCGCGCCACTCCCCCGAGCGCACCCGCTCGCAGAAGGCCGCCATCCGGTCAAGCGTCCCGTGCACCTCCTTGACCACGTCGACACCGTCGACCACCAGCGAGCGCTCGCGCGGCATCCGCAGCGCCACGTGCAGCACCGCGCGGTCCTCGGAGACGTTGATGTGCTCGCCGGCGAACATCGCGTCCCGGCGCTCCTCCACCCCGCGCTGCCGCGCCAGCTCACTGAGCAGCGTCAGCGTCTCGTCGGTGACGCGGTTCTTGGAGAAATCGAGGTAGAGGCCGGCGCCGCCAGCGACCAGCCGCTCGCCCCGCTCCGGGTCAGCCGCGAAGAGGTCGCGCAGGTGCGCGTCGCGGATCTGCTCGTGGTGGCTTGCCAGCTCCGACCAAGCGGGCGACTGCCTGAGCGGGTTCGCTGGGACAGGCGTCGGCACCCCCGGAAGATTCGCATGTCCGCCGATCGAATACGCTCCGCCGCGGGAGGTTTAGGAACGGGTGAGTTTCAGAGCGACCAATAGGGCCGTGACGGCAGCGATCTGTGCTGCTTTGTACTTCTTGGCGACGGCGCCTCAAGCGGCAGACGCAACCTACCCCGGCCGCCCGGGCGTGATCGTCTTCAACATGATCAAGTTCTCGGGCAATGGAGGCGACTACACCGGCGGCCTCTACGCGATCCGCCCAGGGCGGGAGAACCCGCGCCAACTGACGACCAACGCCTGGGATTACGACCCGAGCTTCGCCCCGTCCGGCAAGCGGCTCGTATTCCGTCGCACCAATTCGCCCCGGTCCGGCATCTACGTGCTCGACCTCCGCGGCGGCGCGACGAAGAGGGTGACTTCGATGGGATCGGATATGGACCCGGCGTTCGGTCCGCAAGGAATGGTCGTGTTCTCGCGCTTCGTCGAGGAAAGCGGCTACGACCTCTTCCTCCGCACCAAGGAGGGTCGTCTTCGTCGCCTTACGTCGGACGTGGGACGGGATCTGGAAGCGACCTTCACCCCGGATGGAGAGCGAATCGTCTTCTTCCGCGACTACAGAAAAGCCGTTCTCGCATCTCTCTCGTCCAAGGGAATCTCATCGGAAAGGAGGGAAGGGCTCTACTCCATCCGTATCGACGGGGGTGGGCTGAGATTCCTGGGGGATCTGGGGCAAGCAGGATCGAACTTCGACATCTCACCCAGTGGACGCTTCCTCCTCTTCAGCGTCTTGGGAAAGGTCACGATGGACAGCGTCGAATCCGAGGCCCGGACGCGACCGATCGACGGGGGCAAGTCAAGGCTCGTCAGCAAGAATGCGCAGTTCTCCACCTACTCGCCGGGGGGTCGCAAGATCGCATACTCGAACTACAAAGGCCTTTGGGTGCGTGCCACGAACGGCGGTGCCCCCACCCGCATATTCGAAGCCGAATACCGCCCGTTTCAAATGGGAGGAAGGCTCCTGGTCCACCCGGCCTGGCAGCCACTGCCCTGACGGCTGCTTTCAGCCCGCCGCGACCCCGCTCTGCGACCCGATCGTGTTCAGCATGTCTTCCCAGGACTTGTTGAAGCTCTCTTTGCCCTCCTCCTGGAGACGGGCAGCGAGGGCCGCGACGTCGATCCCGGCTTCGACGAACTCGGCCAGCACCTGCTCGGCGTTGCCGCCGTCCTTGGGGAAGAGGTCGGTGACCTGGCCGTGGTCGGCGAAGGCGTGCAGGGTCGGCTCGGGCATCGTGTTGACCGTGAACGGCGAGGCGAAGGCCTCGATGTAGAGGGTGTCGGAGGCGTCGGGGTCCTTGGTCCCCGTGCTGGCCCAGAGCAGTCGCTGCGGGCGCGCGCCCTCGTTCATCAGGCGCCGCATCCGGTCCGACTCCAGCAGCTCGTTGTAGGCGCGGTAGGCGCGGCCGCCGACCGCGATCCCGAGCCGGTTGACGAGGTGGTCGGGGACGTCCTTGCCGACCGCGACGTCCCAGCGGCTGATGAACAGCGAGGCGACGGAGGGGACGTTCGGGTCGAGCCCCGCCCCGATCCGCCGCTCGATCCCGCGCATGTAAGCGTCGGCGGCGCCGAGGTACTGCTTGTCGTCGAAGAGCAGGGTGACGTTGATCGGGACGCCGGCGAAGATCGACTCCTCGATCGCCTCGCGGCCGGCCTGGGTGCCCGGGATCTTGATGTAGATGTTGGACCGTTCGCCCTTGGCGTGGAGCGCCTTCGCCTCCTCGATCGTCGCCTCCGCGTCGTCGGCGATCAGCGGCGAGACCTCGAGCGAGACGAAGCCGTCGAGGCCGGCGGTGCGGCGGTGGACGTCGGCGAAGAGGTCGGCGGCGTCGCGGAGGTCGGCGAGCGCGAGCTCGAAGAAGATCTTCTCGTTCGGGTTGGCGCCGACGCCCTCGCCGGCGTCCGCCTTGGGCGCGAGCTCGGCGATCTGCTCGTCGTAGTCCTCGCCGCCCGAGATCGCCTTGTCGAAGATCGTCGGGTTCGAGGTGAGGCCGGTGACCGAGAGGTCGCGGATGTAGCCCTCCAGCACCCCTTCGCGGAGCATCGCGCGGGTGATGTTGTCGAGCCAGAGGCTCTGGCCCAGATCGTGGAGGCGCTGCGTCGGCTTCATCGGAGCTCCTAGGTCGTTGACTTTGCGGTCGCCTCGGCGACCTCGCGCGCCACCCTGACCACGTTGTCGACGGTGAACCCGAACTCGGACTCGACGTCCTTGAACGGCGCCGACTGGCCGAAGGTGGTCATCCCCATGATCGCACCCTCGCTCCCCACCCATTTCTCCCAGCCGTGCGGCGCCCCCTCCTCGATCGCCAGGCGGGCGGTTATCTCCGGCGGCAGCACCTCGTCGCGGTACTCCTGGTCCTGGCGCTCGAAGACCTCCCAGCAGGGGAGGCTGACGACGCGGGTGCCGATTCCCTCCTCCTTCAGCCGCTCGTGGGCGCCGACCGCGAGCTGGACCTCGCTGCCGGTGGCAATCAGGATCAGCTCGGGGTCGCCGTCCTCGGGGTCGGCGAGGACGTAGCCGCCGCGGCGGGCGCCCTCGGCCGAGGCATACTTGGAGCGGTCGAGCACCGGCACGGTCTGGCGGGTGAGCGCGAGCGCGACCGGGTTGTGGGTGCGGTCGATCGCCATGCGCCAGGCCTCGACCACCTCGTTGGCGTCGGCGGGGCGGATCACGTCGAGGTGCGGCATCGCCCGCAGCGAGGAAAGCTGCTCGATCGGCTGGTGCGTCGGCCCGTCCTCGCCGAGGCCGATCGAGTCGTGGGTGAAAAGGTGGATCACCGGCAGCTCCATCAGCGCCGAGAGCCGGATCCCGGGCCGGCCGTAGTCGGAGAAGGTGAGGTAGGTCGACCAGAGCGGGCGCAGCTTGCAGAGCGAGAGACCGTTGGAGGCGGCGGCGGCGCCGTGTTCGCGGATCCCGTAGTGGATCTGGCGGCCGTCGTAGCTGCCGGGCTCGAACTGGGCGACGCCGTCGAAGCTGAGCCGCACCGAGGTCGAGTCGGTGAGGTCACAGGAGCCGGCGAGCAGCCACGGCACCCGTTCGGCGATCGCGTTCTCGACCTTGTTCGAGGCCTTGCGGGTGGCGAGCCCCTTCTCTTCGTCGGCCTCGAAGGAGGGCAGGTCGGCGTCCCAGCCGTCGGGCAGCTCGCGCCGCTGCATCATCTCGATCTCCGCTGCGTGCTCGGAGCCCTCCAACTTCTCGCGCCACTTCTTGCTGAGCTCGGCGCCGCGCCTGCCGATCACCTCGTCGAAGCGCTCGCGGACTCCGTCGGGGACGAGGAACTGGGCGTCCTCGGGCCAGCCGTAAGCCTGCTTCGTCAGCTTGATCTCGTCCTCGCCGAGCGGTTCGCCGTGGGCGGACTCGGTGTCCTGTTTGTTCGGCGCGCCCCAGCCGATGTGGCTGTCGACGACGATCAGCGTCGGGCGGCCGACCTCGGCTTTGAAGGCCTCGAAAGCGCGGCCCATCAGCTGCGTGTCGTTGGCGTCGCCGACGCGGAGCACGTTCCAGCCGTAGCCCTCGAAGCGGCTGAGCACGTCGTCGCTGAAGGCGAGGGCGGTGTCGCCGTCGATCGAGATGTGGTTGTTGTCGAAGATCCAGCAGAGGTTGTCCAGCTTCAGGTGGCCGGCGAGGGAGGCCGATTCGTGGGAGACCCCCTCCTGCAGGTCGCCGTCGCCGGCGAGCGCGTAGACGTCGAAGTCGAAGAGCTCCTCCCCGTAGCGGGCGCCGAGCCACTTCGAGGCCATCGCCATCCCGGTCGAGGTGCCGACGCCCTGGCCGAGCGGGCCGGTCGTCGTCTCGACGCCGGTGGTCCAGCGGTACTCCGGGTGGCCTGGCGTGCGCGAGTGCAGCTGGCGGAAGCTTTCGAGCTCCTCGAGCGAGCAGGCGGGCTCATCGAGGATGTTGTAGTCGGCGTCCACCTTGCGGACGCCGGTCAGGAAGAGCATCGAGAAGAGCAGCATCGAGGCATGGCCGGCGGAGAGCACGAAGCGGTCGCGGTTGGGCCAGACGGGATTCGCCGGGTCGTAGCGGAGGTGGTTCTGCCAGAGCTCGTAGGCGACCGGCGCCATCGACATCGGCGTCCCCGGATGGCCCGAGTTCGCCTTCTGGACGGCATCCATCGAGAGGGTGCGGATCGTGTTTATCGCCAGCTGGTCGATGTCCTGGGTCATGAGCACCCGATCCTAGATGTTCGGCGGCTCTGCCAAGTCGCCGGTCGTCAGGGCTCGATGCGGGTGACGGTGCCGTCTCCGTTATTTGCGACCCAAACGGCGCCGCCGCCGACTGCGACGGCGCCGGGCTTCGGGCCGACGTCGATCGGGCCGCCCTCGATCTCGCCGCTCTCGAGGTCGATCCTGGACACCGTGTCGTCGGCGCGGTTCGTGATCCAGACGGCGGTCGTGCCCCCGTCGATCCCGCCCGGGTGGCCGCCGACCTCGATTACCTCGACAACCCCTCGCAGCGAGGGGTCGACCTTGGAGACGGTGCCGGAGCGGCTGTTGGCGACCCAGACGTAGCCGCCGGCGACGGTGATCCCGGCCGGCCCGCGCCCGACCCGGATCGGCTCGCTCGCGAGGAGGCTGGCCGGGTCAACGCGGCGGATGCCGTTGGCGTCGGCGATCGAGACCCAGAGGCCCTGGGCTCCCCAGGCGAAGCGCAGCCCCGGCGACTGCGGCGGCAGACCCCTCCGGTAGACGGTGCCGCCTTCCGCGTTGACGGCGGTGATTCCCTTCCCATCCTCGTCGGCGAGCCAGATGCGGCCGCCGCCGAGGGCGATCGCGCCCGGCTCGCCCGGGACGTCGATCGTCTTCAGGACCCGGCCGCTGCGCGGGTCGAGGCGCAACAGCTCGCCCCGGCGGGGGTTGGTCACCCAGGTCCATTTGCCGCCGACGGCGACGCCGGAGACGCCGGCGCCGATGTCGCGGGGCCTGCCCACCACCTCCCCGGTCTCCGGGTCGAGGCGGGTCAGGGTGCCGTCGCGTTCGCTGGTCACCCAGACGGCGTCGGGTCCGGCGTCGATCCGCAGCGGCGGCGTCCCGATCGCGATCGGCGCGGAGACCGCGGGGCCGCCGTCGCTGAGCAGCAAGAGCAGGGCCGCCGCGAGGACCGAGGCGAGGATGATCGCGACGCCGCCGAGGACCCAGGTCATCGCCCGGGCGCCGAGGCCGAAGAAACGCTGGGAATCGTTGGGGGCGGTGGTGCGCTCGCTGCGGTCGCGCGAGAGCACGGCGGTCGGCCTAACGTCCGACCCCTCGGCGGCGCGGGCGGCCGCGATCAGGGCGCCGGCGCTCGGGTAGCGGTCGGCTGGCTCTTTGGCGACGGCGCGGCGGATTGCCGCCTCCATCCCCTCGGGCATCTCGGGAGGCGCCTCGGCTTCGTCGCGCTCAAAGGGCGGGATGCCGGTCACCGCCTCGTAGAGGACGCAGCCGAGGGAGTAGACGTCGGCGGCCGGGCCGATCGAGTCGCCCCGCCACTGCTCGGGCGACATGTACTGGGCGGTGCCGACGACCGAGGCGCTGCTGGCGGCGCCGCTCTCGTCGACCGCTTTGGCGAGGCCGAAGTCGGTGAGGTAGGCGCGGTCGCCTTCGACGAGGATGTTGTGGGGCTTGACGTCGCGGTGGACGATGCCGGCCGCGTGGGCGGCGTCGAGGGCTTCGGCGACCTGGCTGAGCAGGTCGAGAGCGCGGCGCGGTGGCAGCGGGCCCTCGCGGTCGATCAGCTTGCGCAGGTCGCCGCCCCTGACCAGCCGCATCGCGACGATCAGCTCGCCGTCAACTTCCCGCGAGTCGAAGATCGGCACGACCGCAGGGTGGTCGAGCCGGGCGGCGAGCCGCGACTCGCGCAGGAAGCGGTCGCGGAAGCCGCGCCGGTCGGCCAGTTCGCGGGCGATCACCTTGAGGGCGACGGGGCGGTCGAGGCCGAGATGGGTCGCCTCGTAGACGACGCCCATGCCGCCGCGCGCGATCAGGCTGTCGATGCGGTAGCCGGCGACCTCTGACCCGATTGCGAACTCTCCCACCCGTCGGGTTATATGCGAACGAAAGGGCGGCTTCCTCCCTGATCGCGGGAGGAAGCCGCCCATGTTGGTGATCGGGGGACTACCGGCGCTGGGGCACCGGCTGCCAGTCGATCACCGGACCGAGAACGGTCCCTTCTCCTTCGGAGAAGTTGTAGCCCGAGGCGAGCTGGGTCTGGCGGCGGGTCTCGACGTTGATCGAGACCAGCTGCTGCTCGTCATCGACCGCGACGAAGGCGGCGACGCGCTTGCCGTCGGAGGAGAAGACGGAGCTCGTCTTCGACTGATCCGGCAGCTGGCTCAGCTTGCGCGCTTTGGTGCGGCCGATCTTCTTCGCCCAAAGGCCCTGGTCGCGACGGAAGATCAGCATTTCGCCGTCGGGCGAAACGTCTTCCACGTAGGCGGAGCCGACGCCCGCGACCTGCGCTTTCACTTTGGTGCCGTTACGGCGCATCGTGTAGATGTCGGCGTAGGCGGCCGGGCCTTCGGTGCTCTCGCCGCGGCTGTAGATGACGCCGGCGGCGAAGTAACGCGGGGCGAACTCGTCGACCGCGGCCGTCCGGGTCAGCCGGGCAAGGCCGGAGCCGGTCGGGCGGATCGAGTAGATGTCGTCGTTTAGTTCGCCGCCGACGGCCGTGGAACGGACGAAGACGATCGTCCTGCCGTCGGGGGCGAAGGCGGCTTCGCGGTCGTCGGCGCCGCTGGTCAGGGCCCGCAGGCCGCCGCCCAGAGCGCCCACGGTGTAGAGGCTGGTCGGACCGTCCTCGGTGGCCCGCCGCTCGAAGACGACGTAGCGACCGTTCGGCGCGATCTTCGGCACCGAGTCGATCTCCGGGCCGCTGGTCAGCTGCCGCTGGCCCGAGCCGTCGGGCCGGACCGAGTAGATGTCGCCGCCGCGCACGAATGCGATCGTCCGCCCGCTCGGCGAGAACGCCGGTTCGGCGTCGGTGGGATTTTCGGTCAGCTGGTTCAGCCGCCCGTTCTTGACGGCGAACAGCCCGCCTTTCGCGACGCCTTCCACCATCTGCGTCTTGGAGAAGACGACAGCACCGCCAGACGCCGCCGAAGCGGTCGCCGGGATGGCGAGGACGAAGAGTGCGGTAAGCGCGATCAGGGTCTTCTTGAACATCGGATTGCTCCTTTCCGAGCGATCGGTGATTGCTTGCACCGATGCTCGGCTCTGGAGCCGTACCGGCCAACGACAGCCGCGCCACCTATCGGGCCACGTCTGGCCCGGTTGGGGTCATGCGCCGAGACCGCAACAGAGTCCGCATATCGGACTTTCTTGCGGTCTCGCGAAAGAGGAGGTCAGCGCGGGCGGTCTAGGCCCAGCTCGATCACTCGGGCGGCGATCTGGCGGGGGCGGTCGCGGCCGGCGTCGGCGGGGACGTCGAGCTTGGCGGCGAGGGCGTCGAGGCGGCGCTGGGCGGTGCGCTCTGAGACGTGGAGCTCTGCGGCGATCTCGGCGCGGGTGGCGGGGCGGCCGGCGAAGGCTCCCTCGCTGCGGTAGGGGGCGACGAGGGCCACGGCGGTGGCTCGCTCCTCCTCGCTCAAAGCGACTGACGGTTCATGGGCGGCAACCGTGGCCCCGTCCGAGATGCCGGCACCGGTTTTCACTTCGAGCCGGAAACCGCCGACGATCAGGGTGTCGCCGTCGCGCAGCCGCCGCGGTCTGTCCAGGGGCTCGCCATTGAGCGCCGTGCCGTTGCGGCTGTCGAGGTCGGTCGCCATCAGCACCTCGCCCCGGCGCTCGATCTCCAAATGGTTCCAGGAGACAGCCTCGTCCTCGAGCGTCACATCTGCCTCGGGCGAGCGTCCGATCACCGTCCGCTCGCCGCTGAGCGCAACCGAGCGCGGCGCATCGCCGCTCGTTGACAGCCAGAGCCGGGGATCCATCGTGCCGAGATTAATCCCGGCGAACGCGGATTAGTAGCGGTAGTGGTCCGGCTTGAAGGGGCCCTCGACAGGGACGCCTAGGTAGGCGGACTGCTCCGGGGTCAGCTCGGTCAGCTCGACGCCGAGCGCGGCCAAGTGGAGGCGCGCCACCTTCTCGTCGAGGTGCTTGGGAAGGACGTACACCGCCGGCTCGCCGCTGTATTTGTCGTCGCGATGACCGAAGAGGTCGATCTGGGCGATCACCTGGTTGGTGAAGGAGTTCGACATCACGAAGCTCGGGTGCCCGGTCGCGTTGCCGAGGTTCAGCAGCCGGCCTTCGGAGAGGACGATGATCGCCTTGCCGTTCGGGAACTTCCACTCGTCGACCTGCGGCTTGATCTTGATCCGCTCGGCGTCGGACTCTTCCAGCGCCGCCATCTCGATCTCGTTGTCGAAGTGGCCGATGTTGCCGACGATCGCGTTGTGCTACATCCGCCGCATGTGGTCGACGGTGATGATGTCCTTGTTGCCGGTGGCGGTGACGAAGATGTCGGCGTCCTCGACGACTTCGTCGAGAGTCCGCACCTCGTAGCCCTCCATCGCCGCCTGCAGGGCGCAGATCGGGTCGATCTCGGTGACGATCACCCGCGCGCCCTGGCCGCGCAGCGAGGAGGCGCAGCCCTTGCCGACATCGCCGTAGCCGCAGACCACCGCGACCTTGCCGCCGATCATCACGTCGGTGCCGCGGTTGATCCCGTCGATCAGCGAGTGGCGGCAGCCGTAGAGGTTGTCGAACTTCGACTTGGTGACCGAGTCGTTGACGTTGATCGCCGGGAAGAGCAGGTCGCCGGTCTCGGCCAGCTGGTAGAGCCGGTGGACGCCGGTCGTCGTCTCCTCGGTGACGCCCTTGACGTCGGCGGCGATCTTCGTCCAGCGCTGCGAGTCCTCCTCGAGCGAGCGCTGCAGCGTCCGCAGGACGATCTTGAACTCTTCTGATTCGGCCGAGTCGGGATCGGGCACGGAGCCCGCTTTCTCGAACTCGACGCCCTTGTGGACGAGCAGGGTCGCGTCGCCGCCGTCGTCGAGGATCATGTTCGGCCCCTCGCCGTCCGGCCACATCAGCGCCTGCTCGGTACACCACCAGTACTCCTCCAGGGTCTCGCCCTTCCAGGCGTAGACGGGGATGCCGGCGGCGGCGATCGCCGCGGCGGCGTGGTCCTGGGTGCTGAAGATGTTGCAGCTGGCCCACCGCACCTCTGCGCCGAGGGCGACCAGGGTCTCGATCAGGACGGCGGTCTGGACCGTCATGTGGAGCGAGCCGGTGATCCGCGCGCCTTTCAGCGGCTGCGCCGCGCCGTACTCCTCGCGCGTCTGCATCAGGCCGGGCATCTCGACCTCGGCGAGGGAGATCTCCTTGCGGCCGAACTCGGCGAGGGCGATGTCGGCGACCTTGTAGTCCTGGGTCTCGGTCGGGGCTGCGGTGCTGGTTGCCGTGCTTGAAGTCATTGGAGCAATGTACCGTGCCGGTCGTGAACGAGGCCGAGAGGGAGAAGCGCCTCGCCGCCGAGGCGGCGGCCGAGCTGGTCGAGAGCGGGATGACGGTCGGTTTGGGGACGGGATCCACCGTCGCCCACCTGCTGCCGGCGATCGCCCGCCGCGGCCTCACCGGGATCCGCTGCGTCGCCACCTCGGTTGCGACCGAGGAACAGGCGCGGGAGCTGGGGGTCCCGGTGGAGGAGTTCGACAGCCTGACCCGGCTCGACATCGCGATCGACGGCACCGACGAGGTGACGCCCGACGGCTGGCTGATCAAGGGCGGCGGCGGGGCCCACCTGCGCGAGAAGATCGTCGCCGCGGCGGCCGAGCGCTTCGTCGTCATCGCCGACTCGAGCAAGCCGGTGGAGACGCTGCGCGGGCCGGTGCCGCTGGAGCTGTTCGGCTTCGGCGCGGCCTCGACGCTGGCGCGGCTGGGCGACGACGTGCGGCTGCGCGAGGCCCCGCCGAGCCCTGACGGCGGCGTCATCGCCGACTACCACGGCCCCGGGCTCGACGATCCGGCGGCCCTGGCGGCGCGGCTGGAGGCGGATCCAGGCGTCGCGGCGCATGGCCTATTCCCCCCAAAGATGGTGA
>DASSVR010000094.1:0-24919 GCA_035705945.1 Solirubrobacterales bacterium | reverse complement strand
GTCGCGGTGGGTCACTTATTTCCTCCAAAACCCGCAATTTGCAAGGCGACTTGCGGGTTATCGACTACCTTCGGAGCGGCGCTAGCCTTCGCTAGCCTGCGCCGCCGTGCCGTTTGCCTCCTCCACGAGCACGGCTCGCCGCCGTGCCCTGCTCTTCGCCCTGCTCCTCGCTGCCCTCTGCGCGGTCGCCGTCTCGTGGACCGATGCCGCCCCGGCGGATCCGCAGGAAAGGCTGGAAGCGACGCGCGACAAGCTCGAAGACGTCCGCGCCGAGGGGAGCGAGCTGGCGGCGACGATCGCCGAGCAGAACCGGGCGATCGACTCGATGCTGGGCGAAGTCTCGGCCCTGCGGCTGGAACAGGAAGCGGTCGAGGAGGAACTGGCCGCGCAGGAGGCCGAGCTGGACCGGGCGACGGCAGCACTTGAATCCGAAGAAGCCCATCTGGAGCGGGTGCGGGAGCGACTGCGGCGCGCGCTCGGGGTGCTCAGCGCGCGGCTGGTCGCCATCTACGAGGCGGGCTCTCCCGATCTCGTCAACGCGCTCCTTAACTCCGAGAACTGGTCGGAGATGGAAGCGCAGACCGAATACCTGAACCGAATCCAGAGCTACGACGACGCCGTCGTCGACCGGGTGCAGACGCTGCGCGACCAGGTCACCGCCGCGGTTGAGCGTCTCGCCGAGCAGCGGGCCGAGATCGAAGCCGCGCGCGACGAAGTCGCGGCCAAGGAGCGCGAGGTCTCTGCCGCCCGACAGGAAGCCGCGGCGCGCTTCCAGGAACTGAAGGCGGCGCAGGCCGAGCGCCAGGAAGCGCTGGACGCGCTGCAGTCCCGCGAAGCGGCGCTCAGCGACAACCTCGCCACGATCTCCGAACAGGTCGCCTCCGAAGGCGGCGACGCCACCACCGGCCAGATGCCGGCGCCGCTCAACCCCGGCCAGGAAGCCGAGCTGATCACCGCAAGCGAAGCGAGCGCGCCTGCCTCGGCGCCGCAGGCGGTCAAGGACGCGATCGCCGCCGCCAACTCGATCGCCGACCTGCCCTACCTCTGGGGCGGCGGCCACGGCTCCTTCGAATCGTCCGGCTACGACTGCTCGGGGGCGGTCAGCTACGCCCTGCACGGCGGCGGCTTCCTCGAAAGCCCGCTCGACTCGACCGGCCTCTCGACTTGGGGCGAACCCGGTCCGGGCCGCTGGATCACCGTCTACGCCAACTCCGGCCACGCCTGGATGGTGATCGCCGGCATCGCCTTCGACACCAGCGGCGGCGCCGGCCCCCGCTGGCACGACCCCTGGGCCAACTCGCCGGAAGGGTTCATAGCCAGGCACCCGGCCGGTTACTGAGCTACGTCGGGTTCCTAAAGAAGTCCAACACCATTCCGCCGGATTTCGCGCCCGCGTGTACCTTTGCGCCGTGGGAATCGAGGAGGCGCAGAGCCTGGAGGCGCGGATCGAGCACGAGCTCGAGGCGATGCTCGCGATCGAGCGCTTCGAGACGCCGCCTGAGTTCGCCGCTGAGGCCACCTGGTCGGACTCGGCGATCTACGCCGATGCCGCCGCCGACCCGGAGGCCTGGTGGCTTGCCAAGGCCAAGGAGGTGCTCGACTGGGATGTCGAGCCGACGCAGGGCCTCGATGCCTCCAACCCCCCCTTCTACAAGTGGTTCGCCGACGGCCGCCTAAACGCCTCGGCCCAGTGCCTCGACCGCCACGTCGCCGCCGGCATCGGCGACCGCGTCGCCTTCCACTGGCGCGGCGAGGAGGGCGAGGAGCGCGACGTCACCTACGCCGAGCTCTACGCCGACGTTCAGCGCTTCGCCAACGCGCTCAAGGACCTCGGCGTCGAGAAGGGCGACGTGGTCGGCATCTACCTGCCGATGATCCCCGAGGTCGTCGTCGCGATGCTCGCCTGCGCCCGCATCGGCGCCCCCCACAACGTCGTCTTCGGCGGCTTCAGCGCCGAGGCCGTGGCGGAGCGAATGGAGTTCTCGGAGGCCAAGGCCCTGGTGACGGTCGACGGCGCTCGCCGCAAGGGCAAGACCGCGCCGATCAAGCCGGCGGTGGACGAGCAGATGGCGGGCCTTCCCTCGCTGGAGAAGATCGTCGTCGTCCGCCACACCGGCATCGAGTGCCCGATGAGCGAGGGCCGCGACGTCTTCTACGACGAGGTGATGGCCGCCGCCGAGCCGGAGTGCCCGGCCGAGCCGATGGAGGCCGAGCACCCGCTCTACATCCTCTACACCTCTGGCTCGACCGCGAAGCCGAAGGGCATCCTCCACACCACGGGCGGCTACATGACCGGGGTCACCGCCACCCACCGCCACGTCTTCGATCTGAAGCCCGAGTCAGACGTTTACTGGTGCGCGGCCGACGTCGGCTGGGTCACCGGCCACTCCTACATCGTCTACGGGCCGCTCTCCAACGGCGCCACCTCGGTGATGTGGGAGGGGGCGCCCGACTACCCCCACCAGGGGATCTGGTGGGAGCTGGTCGAGCGCTACAAGGCGACGATCCTCTACGCCGCCCCGACGGCGATCCGCACCTTCATCAAGTGGGGGGCTGAGATCCCCGCCAAGTTCGACCTCTCCTCGCTGCGCCTGCTCGGCTCGGTGGGGGAGCCGATCAACCCCAAGGCCTGGCTCTGGTACCACAAGGTGATCGGCGGCGAGCGCTGCCCGATCGTCGACACCTGGTGGCAGACCGAGACCGGGGCGATCATGATCACGCCGCTGCCGGGGATCACCGCCACCAAGCCCGGCTCGGCCACCCATCCCTTCCCCGGGATCGAGGCCGAGGTGGTCGACGAGCGCGGGGGCGAGCCGATCTCCGAAGGGCAGGGCCTGTTGGTAATCGAGCGCCCCTGGCCCTCGATGCTGCGCACCCTCTACAGGGAGGACGAGCGCTTCGTCGAGACCTACTTCTCCCGCTTCGGAGGGGAGCGCTACCTGGTCGGCGACGCCGCCCGCAAAGACTCCGACGGCTACTTCTGGGTGATCGGGCGGATCGACGACGTCGTCAACGTCTCCGGCCACCGGCTCTCCACCGCCGAGGTCGAGTCGGCGATCGTCGCCCACCCCGACGTCGCCGAGGCGGCGGTGATCGGCCAGCACGACGAGGACACCGGTCAGGCGATCTGCGCCTTCGTCACCCTCCGCGGCGAGATCGCGGAGAGCGAGGAGCTGGTCGAGGGTATCCGCGCCACCGTCGCCGAGCGGATCGGCAAATTCGCCCGTCCGAAGCGGATCGTCTGGGCCGAGGACCTGCCGAAGACCCGCTCGGGGAAGATCATGCGCCGGCTCCTGCGCGATATCGCCGAGGGCCGGGCCTTGGGAGACGTCACGACCCTGCGCGATCCCGACGTGATGCAGGAGCTCGAGGCGAAGATCGCCGAGGAGCAAGCGCAGGGCGACTAGCGCTTCGGGTTGTCCCCCCATCCGGGGCAACCAATTTGAATACCCGGCTGTTATGCGAAAGGGTGCTGAGCGCTCAAGTGTTCTATTCGCTCTTGAACAGGTGGATTCCAGAGGCGGATCGCCCGCGAGTGATTCGCAACCTGCGCGCGCTGCGCAAGCAGCTGGACGCCGACGTGCCGCCGAAGAACCTGGAATCTGACCTCCTCCTCGCCACCTGGAACATCCGCGACTTCGACAAGGGCAACCGCAAAGGCTTTGGCGAGCGCGCTCCGGAGACCTTCTTCTACATCGCCGAGGTTCTCTCCCGCTTTGACTTCATCGCCGTCCAGGAGATCAACGAACTCGAGGAGTGGGAGAAGGTGCTGCGAATCCTCGGGCCATCGTGGGAGTGGATCGCCACCGATGTCACCGAGGGCACTGGCGGCAACGACGAGCGGCTCACCTACCTCTTCGACAAGCGCAAGGTCTGGTTCCAGAACATCGCCGGCGAGATCGTCCTGCCGGCCAACCTTCTGATCAGCGCCAACGTCAAAGCGAAACCTGGGGACGAGGAGAAAATCGAGACGACGGTTGAGGTCAAAGACGGCAAAAAAGGGAAAACCGAGGAAAGGGTCGGGCAGCAGTTCCGCCGCACCCCTTTTGCCGCCCTCTTTCAGTCGGCCTGGTTCAAGTTCGAGATCTGCACCGTCCACATCTATTACGGGAGCGACGAAAAAGGGCCGGAACTCGAAGAACGAGTCCAGGAGATAAATCGGATCGGCGAGTTCTTCGGCAAAAGGGCGGAGAAGAGCAATGCGCAGGGCCGCTCACTGATCCTGCTTGGCGACTTCAACATCGTCGGCCCCGAGCACGAAACGATGGACGCTCTGATCTCCTCCGGCTTCGAAGTGCCGAAAGCGCTGCGCGAAGCGCCCCCGACCAACATCAAAAAGACGATGTACTACGACCAGATCGCCTTCCGCACCCGGAAAGGCGACCTCGAGTACCTCGAGAGCAAAGGCGAAGGCGCCGAGGCCCGCGCCGGCTCCGTCGACATCTTCGAAAACATCTACACCGAAGCCCAGTTCGACGAGTTCAAATCCCAAGTCAACGAAGCGTCGGGCTCGAAAGGCAAAAGAGCCCAGAAAGACCCGGTCGCCTACTACCTCGACTGGCGCACCTACCAGTTCTCAGACCACCACCCCCTCTGGGTGCGTCTGAAAATCAACGACAGCGAGAACTACCTGAAGCGTCTGGCAGGCGAGAACTAGGTCTAGAAACGACAAGACCCGCCGCGAGGCGGGTCGAGTCTGGTTGAAGCGGGGAACCACCCCGCAGACGGTTGACACCCGTGCTTCAAGGTAGCACGGTAGCCCCGCTCCGACTCGAACCCGCTCGCGACGGTCTATGTCTGCGGAGGGCGCCGGACTCGAACCGGACCCGGCTGGTTAGACCGGGCATGATGGGTATCAACCATCTGGAGCACGCCTGTCTCCGTCAACCCTGTGAATTACGAGCTGGATTCGGTGACCGGCTCCGAGCCCAGCTCCACGTGCGCCCGGCTGTCGGCGTTGCGGATCAGGATGAGGGTGGCGAGGAGGCCGAGGAGGGCGAAGCCGGCGCCGACGAGGAAGGCTGAGCTGAAGCCATCGGTGAGGACGGCGGGGTCGCGGGAGCTGCCGATCTCGGAGTTGGCGATCGCGGCGAGGACGGCGAGGCCGAGCGCGCCGCCGACCTGCTGGGAGGTGTTGATGAGGCCGCTCGCGAGTCCCTGCTGGCGGTCCTCGACGCCGGAGACGGCGGCGATCGTGACCGGGACGAAGGCGAAGCCGAGGCCGACGGCCGCCAGCAGCGAAGGGCCGAGGATGTCGGCGAGGTAGCTGCCGTCGGCGTCGATCTGGGAGAACCAGGCGAGGCCGAGCGCGATCAGGACCATGCCGGTGGCGAGGATCGGCTTGAAGCCGAGCTTGGTGACGAGGCTCGAGGCGAGCCCGGCGGAGAGGATGATCGAGACCGCCAGCGGCAGGTAGGAGAGGCCCGCCTCGATCGCGCTGTAGCCGAGCACCTGCTGCATGTAGAGCGAGATGAAGAAGAACATCGAGAAGAGCGAGGCGCCAACCAGGATCCCAACAACGTTGGCGCCGGTGATCGTGCGGATGCGGAAGATCGAGAAGGGGACGAGCGGCGCCCGCGAGCGGCGCTCGATGGCGACGAAAGCGGTCAGCAGGAGCGCGGAGGCGGCGAGCACCCCGATCGTCTGAGCCGACCCCCAGCCGGCGTCCGCGGCGTCCAGCAAAGCGTAGACCAGGGCCGAGAGGCCGAGGGTGATCGTCGCCGCGCCGGCGACGTCGAAGTGGCGGACCTCGTTCTCGTCCCGGGTTTCGGCGATCAGCGTCGGCGCAATCGCCGCCGCCGCGATCCCGATCGGCACGTTCACCCACAGCACCCACTCCCAGCCGAGGCCGTCGGTGAGGACGCCGCCGAGGAGGACCCCGGCGGCGCCGCCGGAGCCCGCCACCGCCCCCCAGATCCCCAGCGCTTTGTTGCGCTCGGCCCCGTCGCGGAAGGTGGTGGCGACGATCGAGAGGGCGGCGGGGGAGAGGATCGCGGCGCCGAGGCCCTGCACGGCGCGGGCGGCCACCAGTTGCCCCGAGGTCGTTGCCAGTCCGCCGGCCAGCGAGGCGAGAGCGAAGAGCACCAGACCGGACATGAAGACGCGGCGCCGGCCGAGCAGATCGGCGAGCCGCCCGCCCAGCAGCAGGCAGCCGCCGAAGGTGAGGACGTAGGCGTTGACCACCCAAGGCAGGCTGCTCTCGGTGAAGTCGAGCGCTTCGCCGATCGTCGGCAGGGCGACGTTGACGATCGAGGCGTCGAGGACGACCACGAACTGGGCGGAGCAGAGCAGGATCAGCGCGATCCAGCGGCGGTCGCGGGCCTCGGTGACGTCGGTCACCGCAAGGACTCTACGAAACGCCCTCGCTCGGCCTTGCGGGATTGGCGCAAAACCCCCCTAATGGGTGGGGCTGGAAGCGCTCAGCGCCTGCTCTTCCGGCCTGTCGCCTCGCCCGCGCCGGCGGGCGAAGGCGTGGCGGACATTGACCGCGATCGCTCGGGGGACCATCCGCGGCATCGCCTGGGAGGGGCGGATCTGGCGGGTCGCGAAGGCATCGAGGACGGTCGCCGCCTCCCGGTCGCGGGCGGCCGCCGCGAACATCATCCGCTCGGCGGGGTTGAAGCGCCGCCCGGTCGCGTAGTCGTGGATGAAGAAGGCGTGACCCCGCAGCTCCTTCCTGTGCCGGCGCCGGTAGCGCTCTAGCCCCTTCGCGAGCGGTTCATCTCCCTGCAGTGCTGGACGAACGCAGTCGGAGAGCCACTCGGCCGACTGCAAGGCCCAGCCGCAGCCGACGCCGAAGAGCGGGTCGGTGGCGAGGGCGGCGTCGCCGATCAGCGCCAGGCCCGGCGCGGTCGGCCGGCGCATCCGGTTGGTCATGTCGACCTTGCCCAGGACCGGTCCGACCAGGCGTCCCTCCCTGATCGGCGGCGGCTCGGGGACATCCGCGATGTAGTCGACGAGGGCGCCTTCAGGGTCGCGCTTGAACTCCGGCAGCCGGTCCTTGGTCGGCATCGCCGCGTAGAAGGTGAGGTCGTGGTCGGTGGGGAATGCGGCCGCCCACTGCGGGTCCATGAACCAGGCCGTCGCGTCCGGGGCATGCTCGGGCGCGCCCCCTTCGAAGTAGCCGCCGTAGGCGAACCGGTTGTGGGGGTAGGTCTTGGTCGGAACTTCGGAGAGCTCGGCGATGCGCGAGTCGCGGCCGTCGGCGCCGATCGTGAGGCCGGCGCGGATCTGCCGCTCCTCGCCCTTCGGGTTGCGGACCGCCACGCCGCCGAAGGCGTCGCCGTCCCGCAGCAGTCGCTCCGCTTCCCAGCCGAGCATCAACTCGACGCCGGGCGTCTCCGCGGCCGTCGAACGCACCAGCGGATCGAGGATCTCGCGCCGCAGGTTGACCCCCTGCGCGGCGCGCTCGGACGGCGCCTCGATCCAGCCCCAACGGCTCCATATGCGCACCCGTGGCCGCGTTGCTCCAGCGGCTTCGATCGACTTGAGCAGGCCCATGCGTTCGAGCGTCGGCACCGCGGAGGCCTGGATGAAATGGGAACAGATCCGCTTGAACGCGTCGGGGTCGGGTTTCTTCTCGACGACCGCGACCCGCGCGCCGGAGCGACCGAGCTGAATCGCGGCGGCGCAGCCAGCGAGGCTGGCGCCGACGATCACGGCGTCGTACGAGGTGATCTTGCTAAGTCGGTGGGGATCGGTCTGGGGCATCTTGGGCCTCCCGCCCTCGCCTGTTCCAATCGTTCGCTTCGTACTATACGCTCCGAACTATGAAAAGCAAGCCGATCCGCTTGACCGGCACCTCCTACGCCCTGCTGGCCGTCCTCGCCGAGTTCGGCGAGATGACCTCCTACGACATCAAGCAGGCGATGGAGAGCTCGATTCAAAACTTCTGGCCCGTCCCGCACACCACCGCCTACGAGGAGCCCGCCCGCCTCGCCGCCGCCGGCTACCTGGCGGCCCGCCAGGAGGAAGGGGGGCGCCGCCGCCGCGTCTACTCGCTCACCGACCTCGGCCGGGAGGTGCTGGCCGAGTGGGCCGCCGACCCCGAGGCCACTCCGCCGCAGCTGCGCGACGAAGCGATCCTGAAACTGTTCGCGGGCGGCGACCCAGAGGACCTGCGCGACTCCCGCGTCGCTTGGCACCGGGCGAAGCTGGAGGAGCTGTGGGGATACCTCGAGCTGGCCCGCGGCGGCGAGGGCTTCGATCGCTCCGTGCGCACCCTGACCGCCGGCATCGCCTACCACCAGAAGATGCTGGAGGCGATCGACCTGTTCGGGAAGGAGGAACCTCACGAGAGATAGTTTGCTAAACTAATTATCAAGGCTAACCAATGGTCACGCAGACTGACATCCCACTCAGCGAGCGCGCGGTCCACTTGCGCACGGCGATCGTCCGCATGGCCCGGCGCCTGCGCCAGGAGGCGGCGGCGGAGACCACCGGACTCACCCCGACCTCGGTGGCGGCGTTGGCGACGATCGAGCGCCACGGGCCGATCACCCCCAGCGAGATCGCCGCGATCGAGCGCGTCAAGCGGCCGACGATCACCCGCACCCTCGCCTGCCTGGAACGGGAGGGGTTGATCGACCGCGCCCCCGATCCCGAGGATGGACGCAGCGCTCTGGTCAGCGTCAACGCCGCCGGCCGCGAGCGGCTGCGGCGGTTGCGCGGCCGTAAGAGCGCGTATCTGGCACGGCGCATGCGCAACCTCTCCGCCGAGGAAGTGGAGACGCTCGAGCACGCGGTCGAGATCCTCGAGCGGATGCGGGAGGGAGAGCGGTCTTGACGGCCGCGATCCGCCACTCGTTCAACTCGCTGGAGGTCCCCAACTACCGCAGCTACTTCGCCGGCCAGCTGATCTCCCTCTCGGGGACCTGGATGCAGACCGTCGCGGCGATCTGGGTCGTGCTCGGCCTCACCGGGAGCGGCGTCGCGGTTGGCCTCACCACCGCGCTGCAGTTCCTGCCGATGCTGCTGATCGGCGCCTGGGGCGGGGTGCTCGCCGACCGCATCCCCAAGCGGCGGCTGTTGATGACGACGCAGGCGCTGATGGTGATCCCGGCCGCCTTCCTGCTCGCCGTCACCGCGGCCGGCGTCGTCGCACCCTGGATGGTCTACCTCGCCGTCCTCGCCTTCGGATCGCTGAATGCGATAGACAACCCGGCCCGGCAGAGCTTCGTAATCGAGATGGTCGGCCCCGGTCGGGTCGTCAACGCGATCAGCCTCAACAGCGTCATCCTGCAAACGGCGCGACTGGTCGGGCCGGCCCTGGCGGGGATCCTGATCGCGACCGTCGGCGTCGTCTTCTGCTTCGCCCTCAACGCGCTCACCTTCGCGGCGATGATCTTCGCCCTCTGGAGCATGGACCCGAGCCGCCTGCGGCCGGCGCCCGTCGCCAAGCGCGAGCCGGGCGCGATCCGCGCCGGCCTCCGCTACGTCCTGCACACGCCGGAGCTGCTGGTGCCGCTGGCGCTGATGGCGCTGGTCGGCACGCTCGGCTTCAACTTCCAGGTGGTGCTGCCGCTGCTCGCCAAGTTCAGCTTCGACTCCGGCGCGACGACCTATGCCGCCCTCGTCTCGGCGATGGCGGTCGGCTCGATCGCCGGGGCGCTTGTCAACGGCCACCGCGGCCGCACCGGCCCGCGCCTGATCGCCGGCGGCACGCTCGCCTTCGGCGCCTCCGCGCTGCTAGCCGCGGCGATGCCGAGCCTCCTCTTCGAGATCCCGATGCTGGCCCTGCTCGGCGCCGCCGCCGTCACCTTCGCGGCCACCGTCAACTCGACCCTCCAGCTGGCAGTAGCCCCCGAGATGCGGGGCCGGGTGATGGCCCTCTACTCCGTCGTCTTCCTCGGCTCGAACCCGATCGGCGCCCCGATAGCCGGCTGGCTCGCGCAGACCTACGATCCGCGGGTGGCGCTGGTCCTGGCTGGGATTGCAGGTATAAGCGCCGCCTGGGCAGCCCACATCAGCTTCTCTCGCATTCGCACCCGCAGCGAGATTGCCACCGGGAATCGAGCCGTTGCGTAGGGAGGGGTCCGGTCCATCCCCTGAGCGAATTTGTCGCGCCCCTATGTCGGGGCAGCTCCGCAACATGCCGCCCGCCTATGGCGGGCATGCAGCTCTGGGACGCCAGAACCAAGTCCCCACTTCACTGAGTCCGCGACAACCCTTGCTGTACAAGGTTTCTCGCGGACTCGCGATTTATGGCGTCTGCCGGAGCGCTGTTGATGAGGGTGGGGACACCCCTCCGGAGGAATGTTCGGCGATATGCAATCTGAGGTTTGCGCGCGCGGAGCGCGCGCTCCAGGTTCTCCCCAGAGCGAAGCGGAGGGGAGGTCAATTCCGGAGGAGGGGTGTCCCCACCCTCTACCGAGTGCGCTCAGTCCCTCGCCGCAGCTTGCTCAGAGCCCGAGCGACCGCGCGCGCTTGGCGGCCCGGGCGACGATTTCAGGGAGCTCCGGCAGCTCGCCGCTGCGCATCAGCACCCGGCCGGCGACCACAACGGTGTCGACGACCGCGCCCGAGGCGGCGTAGACGAGGTTGGCGGTTAGGTCGCCGATCTCCAGCTCCGGCGAATCGCGGCGGAGGAGGAGGAAGTCGGCGGGCGCTCCGGGCTCGAGCCTGCTGGCTCCGAGCAGGGGGGCCCGCGCGCCGGTCGCCACCGCCCAGGCCTCCTTGGCGTCGATCGCAGTCGGATCGCCGGCGGCGTGCTTCTGGGTGAGGGCAAAGAGCTTGAGGTCGGCGAGCAGGTCGAGCGAGTCGTTGGAGCCGGCGCCGTCGGTGCCGAGGCCGACCGGAACCCCCGCGACCCGGGCTGCCGGATAGGGGAAGAAGCCGCCTACCGCCAGCTTCATGTTCGCCGCCGGGTTGGCGACGACGGTTGCGCCGCGCTCGGCGATCAGTGCCAGCTCGCCCGGGTCGAGCCAGACGCCGTGGGAGAGCACGGTCCGCTCGCTGAGCAGGCCGAGCCGGTCGAGGTAGGCGGCCGGACGTAGCCCGTGGGCGGCGATGCAGTCCTGGACCTCCTGCTCCGTCTCCGAGAGGTGGATCTGGACGGGCAGGTCGCGCTCGGCGCTGAGCTCGCCGATCCAGCGCAGCGACTCCTCGCTGACCGTGTAGATCGCGTGGGGGGCGAGGGCGGGGGAGACAAGAGGGCCGCTGTCGGCCAGCGCCTCGAGGCTGCGGTGCGCGGTTTCCCGCAGCTTCTCCGGGCTGCCGTTGAGGTCGAACAGCGGTGCGCCGATCGTCGCCCGGATGCCGGCGTCGCGCACTGCCCGCGCCGTCGCCTCCGGGTGCCAGTACATGTCCCAGAAGCGGGTGGTGCCGCCGCGGAGCATCTCCGCGCTGGCGAGGCGGGCGCCCCAGTAGACGTCCTCGTCGGAGAGCTTCGCCTCGACCGGCCAGATCTTCTCTTCCAGCCACGGCATCAGCGGTAAGTCGCCGCCGGAGCCGCGGAAGAGCGTCATCGCCGCGTGGGTATGGCCGTTGACAAGCGGTGGCACGAGGAGGGCGCCGCCGGCGTCAATCGTCTCGTCGTCGGACTCGGCGGTGACATCGGGCCCGATCGCCGCGATCTCACCATCCGCGCAGCGCACCCCGACCCGCTCGCCGTCCAGGAGGGCGTTGACCACGGCAAGGCTCATCGCCCCACCGCCCCGAGCCGCGGCAGCACCGCGGCCAGACCCTCGCGCAGGCGCTCGGCATTAACCAACCGATCCTTTTCCATTCCCTCGGTGCTCACGGTTCCCTCGCCGAGGCCGTTGGCGAGGTTGTCGACGACGCAGAGCGCGGCGTAGGCGAGGTCGAGCTCGCCGGCGACGACGCACTCGGAGGCGAGCGTCATCCCGACCACGTCGGCGTGCGCCGCCATCAGGCGGATCTCCGCCGGGGTCTCGAAGCGCGGTCCGCGCGCCTGCCAGTAGACGCCGCCGTCGCGCGGTGCCTGCCCACCCTCGCTCCAAGCGGCGATCACTTCCTCCCGCCAGCGGCAGTCGAACCCGGGCGCCGAGTGGGCGCGCTCGTCGCCGAAGATCGAGTCGCCGAGATTGAGGGCGATGAAGTCGTGGGGACAGACGAGGCTGCCGACGCCGAGCTCAGAGCGAAGTGAGCCGACCGAGCCGATTGCCAAAACCCGATCGCAGCCCTGCTCCAGCAGCGCCCGCAGGTTCGCCTCGTGGTTGATCTCGTGAGGGAGGACGAAGGCCCCGTCGCTGCGGTGGCGCTGGACGATTGCCGCTCCCTGGTCGGCGGCCGCGGCCGTGATCTCCTCACCCCCTGGACCGAGGGCATTGCTGCCGAGCACCACCGCCAGCCGTCCCATCGGCCGATCCTATGTGCCGGTTTCGATTTCCATAGGTTGCGGGAATGGAACGGGACGTGTCCGCGGCTGACGACAAGACCGAAGTGCCCAACTCCGGGCGCGACGAGACCGAGGAGGAACGCCTCGATCGCAACCTCAACGAGATGCTGCAGGAGCTGCGGGTCGCCCTGCCGGGGGTCCAGGTTCTATTCGCCTTCCTGCTCGCGGTCCCGTTCCAGCAGGGCTTCGAAAAGATCACCAGCTTCCAGAAGGACGTCTACTTCGCGACCCTGATCCTCACCGCGCTCTCGGCGGTGATGCTGATCTCACCAACCGCCTACCACCGGCTCACCTTCCGCTTCCAGCAGAAGCGGCAGCTGGTCTTCTACTCGAACCGCTTCTCGATCATCGGTCTCACCTTCCTGGCGCTGGCGATGACCGGCGCGGTGATGCTGATCACCGACCTCCTCTTCGACACCACGGCGACGATCGTCGTCACCACCCTCACCGTCCTTGCCTTCGGCATCTTCTGGTTCGCCCTGCCGTTGCAGGGTCGGCTCAGCCTCTCGGCGGGGCAGGAGCCTCTAGGCAAGCCCGGAAACGACTGAGCTCGGCATCGAGCTCGTCGAGGAAGGGCAGCTCGGGCGCCTTCTCCCGGAGCAGGTCGAGGTCCTCCCGCCAGATCTCCAGCTTCAGCTCCAGCGGCACCTTGAATTCCGTCCGCACCGCATCGCCTTCCTCGGCGAAGGTGGCGCGCAGGGTGCTCGCGTTGGTGAGTTTGTCGGCGGCGTAGATCGCCAGCGCCTCGCCGTTGGCGGCTGCCACCCGTTCCCGGTGCTCGGCCTTGCGCTCGCGGTAGGAGTCGATCGACCCGTCGTCGGTGAGTACGCCGACCAGTCCCGCGACCTCTTCGCCGAACTTCTCGCGCAGATCATCGAGCGTCGTCGCGGAGTCCTCGACCACGTCGTGCAGGAGAGCCCCCGCCAGCACCTCCTCGCGGTAGCCGTGCTCGTCGAGCCGCGCCGCGACTGTGACCGGGTGTTCGACGTAAGGCATGCCGCCGCTGCCGTTGCGGACCTGACCCGCGTGGTCGGCGCGCGCCTGCTCGAGGGCGGCGCGCACCAATGGCGAGCGCTCCGCGGCTGCCTCGATCCTCTCGGCCGATGACACGCGGCCAGCCTAGATGATCGATTGCCTCGGCTGGTCGATCTAAACCGCGCTCGTTGCGGCGTTCGCCGCCCGCGCCGGAAGCTCGTACTCGCTCCGCTCGGCTGCCAGCTCGACCGCCGCCGGATCGCCGCCCAGCTCCGTCCACCGCTCCTTCGCTTCGACCGCGAGCGCGTCGAGCAGCTCGTCGGAATGCAGTGGGTCGTGGTGGAAGAGGACGGTGCGCTCGGCGCCGGTCCGCCGCGCGAAGCTGAGCGAATGCTCCAGCGCCGAGTGCCCCCAGCCGACGTGCGCCGGATACTCGGCGTCGGTGTACTGGCCGTCGTGGATCAGGAGCGAGGTGTCCTGGGCGAGGGCGAAGCCGGAGATCCAGTCCTCCTCAAGCGCTTCGAGGTCGGCGCCGAGCGCCGGCTCGTGGTCGGGGATGTAGGTGAGCGAGGAATCGCCGTCGTCGATCCGGTAGCCGAGGGTCGGGCCGCGGTGGGCAACGGAGGCGGCTCGGATCCGGGCCGGGCCGATCTCCCACTCGCTCTCGGGGCAGTGACGGAAGGAGACGTCGCAGGGAAGCTCGCGGACCTCGACCGGCGAGAGCGGGGCGGAGATGTAGCGTGCGATGCGGTCCCGCAGCGAAGCCTCCGGCGAAGCCGGTCCCCAGATCACGATCTCCGTCTGCGGCCGGAAGGCCGGCGCGAAGAAGACCAACCCCTGGATGTGATCGAGGTGCAGGTGGGTGAGGAGGATGTGCAGGCGGGTTGGCTCGTCGGGGTGGGCGAGGCCGAGGCAGCGGATGCCGGTGCCGGCATCGAGCGCCAACAGCGACCCGTCAGAGAGGGTGACCCCAACACACGAGGTGTTGCCGCCGTAGCGGATCGTTTCCGGCCCCGGCGCCGGGATCGAACCCCGCGTTCCCCAGAGCTTGACCTTCACGCCGGCCCCGCTCCGTTGGCACCCGCCAGCGAGGGCCAGAAGACAGCAATCGCTCCCTGCGATCCGTGCGGGGTGAGAATCGGGAAGGCTGAGACCTCGACCTCATGCTGGGTGCCGTCAGTCGAGCGCACGATCAGCTCGGCGTGGGCCGGCCGCCCCCCCCGCACCGCCTTGACCAGCGGCAGGTCGTCGTAGGGGATTGGCTCGCCGCTATCGTCGAACGGTCCGAACAGCGAGCCCCACTCCTCCGGGCCGACCGTACCCAGCTCCTCGAAGCGTTTCCCCAACAGCATCCCGGCGGCCTCGTTGTAGAAGATGAGCAGGCCGCCCTCGTCGACGAGGAAGGCAGGGGTCGAGAGCGCCGACATCAGGTTGCGGGCAAGGATCAGCTCGAGGGGCCTCTGCGACACAGATGACACTTTAGTTCGTCAGCCCGGCAGCGCTAGAGGGTCGGAATTTCCGCAGAGGAAGCCAAGATCCGGCAGCGTCGCGTCCCGCGGCCCGAGGCGACGTGACATTCGTCACTTAGATGTCTCGAAGCGGTCAGCCCGCGGCTTCGGCGCTGCGCAGTCCGCCGCGTGCCCAGAGCGCGAACAGGGCCGAGAGCGCGACCCCGATCGCGAAGGCGAGCCCGACGAGCACCGGCTCGCCGGAGATCAAGCCACGGCCGGCCTCCAGCAACGCCGTCACCGGGTTGACCGAGGCGACCGCGTGGATCCAGCCGCTGAGCAGGTCGAGCGGGACGTAGACCGGCGCCAGGAAGAGGACGAGGAAGGTCGGGAACTGCATCAGCGGGCCGCCCTGGATCGAGCGAACCCGCAGCGCCACCCCGGCGGCCCACATCGTCGCGGCGACGTTGACCAGCACCGCCAGCGCGTAGAGGCCGAAGACATCGACGCCGCTGCCGCCGATCTCCATGCCGGCGATCAGTGCCACCGCCGTCAGGATCGCCCAGGTGACGACGGCGCGGAAGAGCGCCGCCGTCGCGTAGCCGGTGACGATGCCGCCGCGGTGGCTGGCCGCCAGCATGTAGCGGCGGCCGAAGCCGCTCTCGAAGTCGCGGGCCATCGCGAAGCCGGTGAAGACGCCGCCGAAGGCCGCCGACTGCAGCAGCACGAAGACGAACTGGAAGGCGGTGTAGCCGCTCGGGAAGTCGAATCCCGGAACTTCGCCGATCGCTGCTAGCCCGCCGGCGAAGGAGATGAAGAAAAAGAGCGGAAACATCACCGCCGGCGCGAGGAAGGCCGGATTGGTGAGGAAGTTGTGGATGCTGCGCCAGGCGACCGCGCGGGCGACCGCGCGGGCTCCCGCCGGCCGGACCTCGCTCACGTGCGCACCAGCCTCGTCTTCAGGGCGCTGGTGGCGGCGAACATCCCGATCGCGAGGATCGCCAACGCGATCGCAAACCCGAGCGCGAGCTCGCCGAGATTCCAGCCGTCGATCAAGAGCGAGCGAAAGGCCTGCAGGAGGTAGGTGACCGGATTGACACTGGCGATCGCGTGGAACCAGTCGATCGTCAGCAGGTCGAGCGGCAGTGCCATCGCGGAGAGGAAGAGGAAGACGAAGAAGACCGGGAACAGGCCCTGGACGGCCTCCCCCGAGCCGAAGCGCAGGGCGGCGAAGAGGCCGATCGTGCCGAAGGCGACGGTGACCGAGACCGAGAGGGCGACGATGACGATGGCTCCGGCGGGGCCGGCGGCGAGTTCGGCCCCGGCGGCGAGGCCGACGACGAGATACGCGATGGCCTGGACAAGCCCCAGCACAACCGACCCGGCGAGGAGGCCGCTGAGCAGGGCCGCTCCTCGCAGCGGGGTCAGCGCCAGGCGATTCAGGAAACCGGTCTCGATGTCGCGGGCGAGGTCGGTCCCAGAGTTCATCACCGAGAACAGCGCCCCCTGCACGAAGGGGACGGCGAGGGCGAAGGTGAGGTAGGAGTCGGTGGGGAAGCCGGGCAGGTTGGTCGCGTCTTTCAGCCCGCCCGCATTCACCGCGAGCAGGAAGAGCGGGAAGACGAGGGCGGGGACGATCTGCGCCGGCTGGCGCAGGGTTCGCAGCACCGAGCGCCGCGCGAGCTGCCCGACCTGATCGCGGAGCGTGCCGCTCATGCCGAGGTGATCGGCTCGGCCGCCGGAGCCTCTGCCTCCTCCTCGTCGCCGGCGCCCTCCAGCGAGCGGCCGGTCTTGGCGAGGAAGACGTCGTCGAGGGAGGGGGCATGGAGCTGCAGGTGCTCGATCGCGATCCCCTCGGCATCGAGCGCCCGCACCACCTCGGCCAGTCGCGACTCGCCGCCCGCGAGGCGGACGGCGACGCCGCGTGGCGTCGAGCCAGCGCGCTCGCCGAAGTGGGCGAGGACGGTCGCCATCCGCTCCCGGTCCGCCTCCTCGCGGGGAACCGCCTCGACCGTCGGGCGCCCGATCTCGGCCTTCAGCTCGGCCGGGGTCCCCTCGGCGACGATGTGGCCGTGGTCGATGATCCCGACCCGGTCGGCGAGCGCATCGGCCTCCTCCAGGTACTGGGTGGTGAGGAAGACCGTCACACCGTCCTCGGCTGCGAGGCGCGACACCTCCTCCCACAGCGCCGTGCGGCTCTGGATGTCGAGGCCGGTGGTCGGCTCGTCGAGGAAGAGGATCCGCGGCCGGTGGGCCAGCGCCAGCGCCAGGTCGAGCCGTCGCTTCATCCCGCCGGAGTAGCCGCCCACCTTGCGGTCGGCCGCATAGGCGAGGCCGACCCGCTCCAGCAGCTCGTCCCCCCGCCGCTGGCGCTCGGCCTTGCCGAGCCCGTGCAGCGCCGTCTGCAGGCGCATGTGCTCGCGCCCGCTCAGCAGTGGGTCGAGCGCGGCCTCCTGCAGGGCGGCCCCGATCGCCGCCCGCACCCGCGGGCCTTCGGAGACGACGTCGAAGCCGGCGACGTGGGCGCTGCCGGAGGTGGGCGGGAGGAGGGTGGTCAGCATCAGCACCGTCGTCGACTTGCCGGCGCCGTTGGGACCGAGGAAGCCGTAGATCTCGCCCGGCGCAACCTCGAGGTCGATTCCGTCCACCGCCCGCGGTCCGTTCTTGAACTCGCGGACGAGGGCCTCCGCCTCGATGCCGCCGCTGCGTTCGACCTCTCCCATCTTGCGGGAGGCTATCCAGTAGAAATCCTCGCCTGATGCGCGAGCGCACCCGCACCTACAGCCTGGCGATGAACATGAATCGGCCGGTGGCCCGATGGGGTCGGCTCCAGGTCGAGGGTCTGGAGGCGGTGCCCGAGCAGGGGCCGCTGCTGATCCTTGGCAACCACGACAGCCACTGGGACCCGGTGATGGTCGGCATCGCTGCCCGCAAGCGACGGCAGATCCGCGCACTTGCCAAATCGGAGCTCTGGGACGTGCGCGGCTTGGCCCCGATCCTCAACGGCATGGGGCAGATCCCGATTCAGCGCGGCAAAGGCGACAAAGACGCCCTCGCGAAGGCGATCGAGACGCTGCGGGCCGGCGCCTGCATCGGCGTCTTTCCCGAGGGCACGCGCTCACGCGGCAAGGTGCTGCGCGCGCGCAGCGGCGTCGGCCGCCTCGCTCTCGAGGTGCCGGAGGCCCACGTCACCCTCGTCGCGATCGAGGGAACCACCGATCTCACCGGCTTTCCCCGCCGACCGCGGATCCGGATCCGCTTCTTCGATCCCGTCAGCGGTCAGCCCCGTCCGGATGAGGACCCCGGAGCCCTCTCGGCGCGCCTCCTCTCCGAGATCCGCGAGCTGGTCCCGCCCTCGCTCTCCTACCGCAGGCGGGCAAAGGTCAGCGGCGTCGCCGAAGACTGAGGTCCAGGTTTATCCCGGGGCGTCTTGGCCGTTGGCTTTGAGCGCGTACCAGGTGCCGCCGAAGGCTTCGACGTTGTGGCCGTTGACCAAACCCGTCACACCCGACTTCTTCTTGTCACCGACGTAGGTGTAGAGGGGATAGCCGAAATAGGTGACCTGGATGGTGCCGTCTTTTCGCTTGGTGGTGCCGATCTTGCTTTTGACCACGTCGACACCGTACGGCTTCAGCTCAGTGATCAGCGGTGGCCATTTCTTGGCGCAGGCGCCGTAGCAGGTCGGCTTGGAGCCCGTGTCCCCGCCGAAGCGGTACAGGGTGTAGCCGTCGAAATCGAAGATGCCCCGTTTGATTTCCGCGGAATCAGCGCGCCAGATCGACGCACGGATCCCCTTCTCCTTCTCTGGCTTTTCATCGTCGGCAGGGGAGATCGGCTCTTTGCCCCCGCTGTCGATTCCATAGGCGCCCTCACCGGGCCCGTCGTCGCCTCCGCCGCAGCCGGCGACCACAACCGCCAACGCAATGAGGAGGCAAAGCAAGTAGGTGGTTCTGCTCATCTCGGGGCTCCTAGTGCTCGAGGTCTTGGCCGTTTTTGTGGAGCGCGTACCACGTGCCGCCGAAGGCTTCGACACCGTGGCCGGTGACTCTGCCGGTCACCTTGCCCTGGTCACCAACGTAGGTGTAGAGGGGATAACCGAAGTACGTGGCCTGCGTCGTGCCGTCTTTTCGCTCGGTGGTTCCCAATTTGCTGGGAAGGACGGCGTAGGCCACCGGCTGGCCTTCGGTGAGAAGCGGCGGCCACTTCTTGGCGCAGGCGCCGTAGCAGGCCGACTCCGAGCCCTTGTCTTTGTCGAAGCGGTAGAGGGTGTACCCGGATTCGTCGAAGAGGATTTCGTTGTACTCCGCGGTGTCGGCGCGGAAGACTTTCGCGGGCCCACCACCACTTTCTTCATTGCTTTCAGAGGCCGACGTTTGATCGCCGCCGTTACCACCAGCGCCCTCAGTCGTGCTGTCGTCGCCTCCGCCACAGCCGCCGAGCGCGACTGCCAGCACGGCGAGCAGGCAGAGCACGTAGGTAATTCTGTTCACGTCGTATTCCTCCCCCTCGATTGCACCGCGGCGGGTGACTTTACCGGTAATTTCCTCAACCGGTGCGGTCGCCCAGACCCTTCTGGCGGTCGAGAGGGAGGCTGAGCGCTTCCCGGGTCGAATTTCCCGACTGGATCATTCGACCCGGCAAACGCTTCCCGGCAGCGCCGGGTTCAAGTAGCTCGTTGGGAGGGCCCTATTCCAGTTTTCCGATCTTGAAGATCTTCGTCCCGCAGTCCGGGCAGACGCCCTGGATCGCCGGACGACCGTTCTTCATCGTCACCTGCTTGGCGTCTTTGATCTCGACCTTCTTGCGCTCTTTGACGCAGTAACCCTCAGGCATGAAGGTGCCCTCCTTTCGTTGCCGCCGAACGGCAAACCTCGCGTTCGAGCGAGTTGGATTGAGGCGAATGTAGCCGAGGTGCCCGACAGGAAGCAGAAACTGTGTGCGGATTCACACAAAACCTCCCGGCTGGCTGGTCAACTACCCTCCAGCCCGCACAAAGTCCGCACGAGCGTCAAGGGGAGGAACCGCAATGCCCGAAGCAGTGATCGTCGACACCATCCGCACGCCAATCGGCCGTGCCTTCAAGGGGTCGCTGGCCCAGCTGCGCCCCGACGAGATGGGCGCCTACGTGGTCGACCAGCTGCTCGAGCGCAACCCGGAGGTCGACCCGGCCCTGATCGAAGACGTCTTCTGCGGTGTCGGCATGCCGCAGGGCCTGCAGGCCTTCAACCTCGCCCGCATCATCTCGCTGCTCTCCGAGAAGCTGCCGCAGGAGGTCAACGGGGTCACCGTCTCCCGCTACTGCTCCTCCAGCCTCGACGCGATCCGCCACGCCGGCAACGCGATCAAGGCCGGCGAGGGCGACGCCTACCTCGCCGTCGGCGTCGAGTTTGTCAGCCGCTACAACGAGCGCACCGAGCCCGCCGGCGAGGCCGACCAGAACGAGAACCTCAAAGGCAACAACGGCCAGCCCAATGCCTACATCGCGATGGGCGAGACCGCGGTCAATGTCGCGAAGAAATACGAGGTCAGCCGCGCCGACATGGACAAGTTCGCGCAGCGCTCGCAGGAACTGGCGGTGAAGTCGCAGGAAGACGGCTTCTTCGACCGCGAGATCACCCCGGTCAAGCTGCCCGACGGCAACGAAGTCAGCAAGGACGATGGTCCCCGCGCCTCCTCGACCCTGGAGAAGCTCTCCGAACTGCCGGAGGCGTTCGGCGGCGGCGGCGTCACCGCCGGCAACTCCTGCCCGCTCAACGACGGCGCCGCGGCGGTGCTGCTGATGAGCGACACCAAGGCCAAGGAGCTGGGCCTCAAGCCGCGCGCCCGCATCATCACCGCCGCAACCCACGGCAACGAGCCGGAGCTGATGGGCGTCGCCCCGATCGGCGCGATCAAGAAGGTGCTCGACCGGGCGGGGATGACGATCGACGACGTCGACCGGGTCGAGCTGAACGAGGCCTTCGCCGCCCAGGTGATCCCGATCATGTCGGAATGCGGGATCGAGGAAGACAAGCTCAACACCCACGGCGGCGCGATCGCCCTCGGCCACCCCTTTGGGATGACCGGCGCCCGGATCATGGGCACGCTGCTGAACGTGCTCGAGACCGACGACAAGCAAGTCGGCCTCGAGACGATGTGCGTAGCCGGAGGTCAGGGCAAGGCCATGCTCGTGGAAAGGATCTGAGCGAGAGGGTGGCCCGGTAGGGGTTCCGCTTAACTTTTTCGAGGATCGCCTACGGCCGTCCGAGGGCCGACGCGGCGAAAAAGTACAAGACGCTCCACCCCTACCGGGCCACCCTTTAGGGTCGGTTCGTGGAGACGCTCATCTACGAGACTGACGGCCGGGTCGCGCGCATCACGCTCAATCGCCCGGAGCGGGGGAATGGGATCACGCCGCGGATGCCGGTCGAGCTCGCCGAGTGTGTGGAGCGAGCAAATCTCGACCCCGAGGTTCACGTGATCGCCCTGGCCGGGAACGGCACGGGTTTCTGCGGCGGCTACGACCTCGTGGCCTCGGCCGAGGGCGACATGAGCGAGCTTGGGGGAGGCGGAGGAGCTCCGCCCGGCTCGCCACTCGACCCGGCCGTGATCGCCGCCAACCACACTCCCAACGCGAACTGGGACCCCGTCACCGACTATCAGTTCATGTCGCGCAACGTGCGCGGGTTCATGAGCCTCTTCCACTCCGAGAAGCCGGTCCTCTGCAAGGTCCATGGGTACTGTGTCGCCGGCGGCACCGACATGGCGCTCTGCTCGGATCTCCTGGTGATCGCCGAGGACGCCAAGATCGGCTACCCGCCGGCACGGGTTTGGGGCTCCCCGACGACGGCGATGTGGGCCAGCCGCCTCGGACCGATGCGCGCCAAGCGCCTGCTGCTCACTGGCGACTCGCTGACCGGGGCCGAGGCGGCGGAGTGGGGACTGGCGACGGAGTCCGCACCGCCCGAGCAGCTCGACGAGCGCTTCGAGGGTCTGCTGGAGCGGGTCGCGCGGATGCCGATCAACCAGCTGGTGATGATGAAGCTGCTCGTCAACCAGACGGTGCACGCTCAGGGCCTCGCCCAGACGCAGGTGCTCGGAACCGTCTTCGACGGCATCGCACGACATACCGAGGAGGGGCACGGGTTCGTCCGCCGCGCCGCCGAGTCGGGCTTCCGCGAGGCTGTCCGCGAGCGCGACGAGCCCTACGGCGACCACGGCCTCGACGGCTTCGGTCTCAATCAGTAGGGATTCCCCACTAGGCTGCCGCGGCGATGAGCGACGCCCCGCACCCGAGCTCGGCGATCACCCCCGAGACCGTCCGCAACTTCCTCCCCGGCAGCTTCCCCGGCGATCTCGGGATCGAGCCGCTGGAGGTCGAGGACTCCCACGCCCGCGGGCGAATCGTCGTCGACCGCCGGCACCTCCATCCTGGCGGCTTCGTCCACGGCGGCGTCTGGACGGCGCTCGGCGACACGGTCGCCGCCTGGTCGACCTTCCGTTGCATCCCCCCGGGCCACAACTTCACCACGATCGAGTTGAAGCTAAACGTCTTCGCCGCCGGCATCCTCGCCGACGAGATCGAGGCCCGGGCGGAGCCCCTGCACGTCGGCAAGAGCACGGTGGTGATCGAGGTGAGGATCGAGCGCCGCCGCGAGGGCGAGGAGCCGCGCCTTGCCGCGAACCTGATCGTCAGCCAGTTCGTGCTGCCACCGGCCAACGCTTAAAGATTCTTGACTTAAAGTCGGCTGGCCGGTAGACCCTCCTGCGGGCGGGGAGAACCAGACGAAAGGAAGTGCGAGATGAGTCGCACGAAGATTCTGGGCGTCGCCGCGGCTGCCCTGCTGGCCCTGTCGCTCGCGGTCCCCCCGACCTCGGCCGAAGGACGGCCCTGTTCAACTTCGCCTTTGAAGAAATCGAACTCAAAGGCGTCCACGAGGGAACCGAGGAATTCAACTTCGAATTCGCCACCGTGAAATGCAACGTCGCCAGCTACCTCGGCCTGGTGAAAAGCAAAACCACAACCGCCTCGAAAATGTTCCTCGAGCCTACCTATCAGGAATGCGAAACCAACACCGGCCTGGAAGTGGAAGCCAAATCGGAATTCTGCGCTTGGTTTTTCACAAGCGGGAACGAAGAAGGAGGCAAATTCGAGGGCGAACTCGATCTCGATTGCCTGGGGGACACCGATGAATTGATATTCATCGCACGGTCTGGAGGACTCGCCCGATGCACCGTCGGCATTCCCGCCCAGCAGGGCCTCAAAGCCATCACATACACAAACAAAGAAGCCGGCGGCGTTGACGATCTGACAATCGACGTTGGCGTGACGAACCTCGCTTACTCCCAAACCGAAGGGTTCGGCTTCCAAAAATGCGCGTCCGGCGCGGAAACGAATGGCAAATACTCCGCTCACCCGACAGTTACCGCTAAGGAATACAAAGGTAGTGGAGCAGCGGTCAGTCTCTGGATCGAATAACCGAACGCTGCGGCTAGCCAGCCGGCGAAGCCGGGGGGACTGCCTCCGGCTTCGCGGGTGCTTCCAGCGCTTCGATCTGGGGAAGTTTCCAGAGCAGGCTGGCGATGATCAGTCCCACCGCCGCCGAGAAGAGGGAGATGAACCACTGGGTGGAGCTGAGCAGCACCATGTCGAAGAAGTCGCGGACCGGTGCGATGCCGAGGATCAGGGCGAAGACGGCGGCGAGGCTGATCACCATCACCAGCATGTAGCCCTGGACGGCGATGTGTTCCCGACCGGGCCCGCGCTCGAGGAGCAGTACGAAGGCGAGCCCGAGCACGATCAGCGTCGTCGTCGCCGCGGTGCGGCCGGCTTCGAGGCTGGCGCCGGCGACGGTGTCGACGAGGAAGAAGGAGAGGATTGAGCCGAGCGCGGTTGCGAGCCCCGCCGGCACCGCGAACGCCGCCAGCGCCCGCAGCAGCCGCCCGCGGTAGAGCGGCCCGTCTGACGGCATCAGGGCCAGCACGAAGGAGGGGATCCCGATCGTCAGGAAGGCGGCGATCGTCAGGTGGCGGGGGAGGAAGGGGAAGGCGAAGCCGGGCACCGCCACCAGCAGGATCAGGGCGGCCGCATAGACGGTCTTGGTCAGGTAGAGGCGCCCGAGCCGGTGGATGTTGCGGGCGATCCGCCTCCCCTCGCCGACCGCCTCCGGCAGCCGCTCGAACTGGTCCTTGAGCAGGACGACGTCGGCGACGCCTTTGGTCACCTGGGCGCCCGAGCCCATCGCCACCGCCATCCGCGCCCGCTTCAGCGCCGGCACGTCGTTGACCCCGTCACCGATCATCGCCACGTAGCGGCCGGCGGCGACCAGCGCCCCGACCAGCGCCTTCTTCTGCTCGGGCTTGATCCGGCAGAAGATCGTGTTCTCGGCCGCCACCCTGGCGAGCTCCTCTGGGTCGTCCGGCAGGTCCGGTCCCTCGACCACCCCGGCGTCGCGCGGCACCCCGACGGCGAAGGCGACCGCGGTTACGGTCGCCGCGGCGTCGCCGGAGATCAGCTTCAGGTCGACTTCCTCCTCGCGCATCTGGGCGATCGTCGCCGCCGCGTCGGGCCGCAGCGTCTCCTCCAGCACGACCAGCGCCAGCGGGGTCAGCCGCGGCGCCCCGCCGCCGGCGGGGTCGTCCGGCAGCGCCTCGCTCGTCTCGCCGAAGGCGACGACCCGGCGCCCAGCCGACGTCTCCTCCTCCAGCTTGGCGGCGAGACGCGGGGGCAGGGTCAGCGCCCCCGTCTCGGCGAGGACGTCGGGCGCGCCGAGGACGTAGGTGGCGCCGCCCGCTCCTCCGTCGAGCGAGACGGCGCTCCACTTCCACTCCGAGGAGAACGGCACCTCGCCGCGCACCGTCCCCGGCCTGCCGGGGAAGCGCTCGGCGATCGTCTCGAGGGTCTTGTTGCGGTCGCCGGCGCTGGCGGCGAAGCGGCCGAGTGCCGCCGCCCCCGCCTCGGGGTCGACCCCGTCGGCGTACTCGACCCCGACCAGCCGCAGCTCTCCCGCGGTCAGCGTCCCGGTCTTGTCGACGCAGATCGTGTCGACCGCGGCGAGGCTCTCGCTCGCGCTCATCTGCTGCACCAGCGTGCCGCGCCGGGCCAGGCGCACCGCGGCCACCGCGAAGGTGACGCTCATCAGCAGCACCAGGCCCTCCG
>DASSVR010000093.1:0-50198 GCA_035705945.1 Solirubrobacterales bacterium | reverse complement strand
GGGGCTTCCTCTCCAGACACCGCTCGCCTATGGCTCGCGGTTGAGGGTCTGGTGAGGAAGCCCCGCGCCCCTCTCGTCACCCGCCTTCTTTGATGTCAGTACCCGGCGGGGTGCCTGGCTACGTAGGGCCCACTCGCCGCTGCTCTGAGTGATTTGTGCCAGCTTGGGCCGGTGCCGCTGCGGTTGCCGGCGGTGTCCCAGCGGAGGCCGGCTATTACGGCGTAGGCGTGGCCGCCGTTGGCGTAGACGGTGATCCAGCTCCCTTTGCCGCGGCTGCCCCAGGACGCAAGTGAGCCGGAGGGCATCGGGCTCGAGATCAGGTTGGCGCCGTGGAGGGCGAAGCTGACGGCGCCGGAGCAGTCATAGCCGCGGTCCCACCAGCGGGCGTGGCCGCCGCCGTAGATATAGGGCTTGCTGCGGATCTTGTTCGCCGCCGCGATCACCCGTTTCACGGCCGCGGGAGCGTCGACGGGAGGGATCGCGCGGCCGTTGACCAGCATCGCTTTGCCGGGAGGTCCGGTCGCCGTAACTTCCGAGCTGGTCGAGGCCAACCCTCCGGGGGTGGCTGCCGGTGCGGGCGCCGCCATGAATGCAATGGCCGCCACCACGGCAAGCAGCAGATAGATACAAAGGGCGGGCGTTTTCCGGGCCGCCCCAGGGGCGTGCTTCATTCATTCCTCCTTCGTCGGCCGGCGGGGTTAGCTGACGGGCTGGCGCTGAAGGAGCCTGCGCCCCCACTCGTGGGTGGGTTCGCCCCAGGAACTCGGTTCCCCCGCTCCCCGGCTCTCTTAGCCAGGGATTAGGCGTTTGTGTGCAGACCTTAACGTAATTCGAGGCGGGAAGTTGCTCCCCTGCTACTGGACGACCGGGAGCGGCGTGCCGCCCACGGGCGGCGCTTCGGCGGCTGCCGGGGTCGACTGCAGCACCGGCAGCTCGGTCGGCGTCGCTGCGACGATGCCCCGGGCCGCTTGGCGGATCGCCTGCGAGGCGGGCGCGTCGGGCTCGGCGATCACCAGCGGCGAGCCGTTGTCGGCGTGCTCGCGGAGCGGCTCCGAAAGCGGCACCTTGCCGAGCAGCGGCACGTCGAGCTCATCGGCCAGCAGCTGGCCGCCGCCCTCGCCGAAGATCGTGAAGCGCTCCCCATTGGGGGTGGTGAACCCGGACATGTTCTCGATCACCCCGAGGATCTCGAGGTCGAATTTCCTCGCCATATCGGCACCCCGCCGCGCCACCGACTGCGCCGCCGGCTGCGGCGTCGTCACGATCGTGAACTTCGCCTGCGGCAGCAGCTGGGCGAGGGTCATCGAGACGTCGCCGGTCCCGGGCGGCAGGTCCAGCAGCAGGTACTCGAGCTCGTCCCAGGCGACGTCCTCGAGGAACTGCTGGATCGCCTTGTGCAGCATCGGGCCGCGCCAGACGACGGCAGAGTTCTCCTCGACGAAGAAGCCGATCGACATCACCTTCACCCCGCCCGCCGACTCCAGCGGCAGGATCTTCCGCTCGCCGTTGACCTCCGGTTTGCGATTGACCCCCAACATGCGTGGAATCGAGTAGCCGTAGACGTCGCAGTCGAGCGCGCCGGCCGGGTGGCCTTCGGCGGTCAGCGCCGCCGCCAAGTTTGCGGTCATCGTCGACTTGCCGACGCCGCCCTTGCCGGAGGCGACGCAGATCACGTTTTTCACCTTCGCCAGCGCGCCCTGCGGCAGCTTGGCGCGGCCGAGCGTCTTTTGCAGATCCCCCTTCTCCTCGTCGGAGAGGACGTCGAAACCGACTGCGACCGCGGTCACGCCCTCCAGCTGGGAGACCTGCTGCGCAACCGCCTGTTCGAAGTGCGACCGGATCGGGCAGCCGGCGGTCGTCAACGAGACGACGACCGCGACGCGCCCGTCCTCCTCGACCTCGATCGAGCGGACCATGCCCAACTCGACGATCGAGCGCCGCAGCTCGGGGTCGATGACGGCGCGCAGCTTCTCGGTGATCTGATCTTTGGTGGGAAGTGGCATCACGCCGATTCTCGCAAAGCCGCAACCTCGGGAGCCGCCAGGTGAATCAACTATCTGGGGGGGAGAGTTTGCGCCCCTCCTGCCCTTGGTCCCCCGAAAGGCAGTCGAGCGAAGGGGGAAACGATGTCGGGAGTGAGGTTTGGCATTGCGCGGGGCGCCGCGCTGGGCGTGTTGCTGGCGCTCAGCCTGCTGCTGCTGGTGGTTTCGGAGGCTCGCGCGGGAAAGTACGCCGTCGTCCAGTGCGGCTGGAACGTCGGCGCCGACGCGAGCTGGGCAGACACCACCGGTGGCGCCAAGTTCCGACCCGATGCCTACTGCGTGCCGTCGGGGTCCGATCCTTTCGCGGGCGTCCATATGAAGAGCCTGACCCGCAGCGGCCAGGCGACCGTGTCGGGCAACCGCTTCGCCCGCTGGCGCTGGACCGCTCCCCCCGGCACCGGCATCACCCAGGTTCGCGGCACCTGGTGGCACGCGCTCCACGACGGCCTCGAGCAGCGGCTCGGGACCGTCGCCCCAAGCGGCTTCACCCCTTTCCTTTCCGCCGCGACCACCGACGTCACCCTCCGCGAGTTCACCAAGGGCTTCCCCTCGCCGGTTGCCGCCTTCGAGGACCGGCTCCTCTGCGCGCGCGGAGCGGAGAAGTGGTGCTCGCTCGATCCGGGCTCCTGGTCTGGCCTCCGTGCGCTGACGATCACCGTCGAAGATCGGACCCCGCCCGGCGCCTGGATTGCCGGCGGCGATCTCGTCGCAGGCGGCTGGCGCCGCGGCGTGCAGTCCCTCGCGGTCGCGGGCTCCGACGCCGGGGCAGGAGTCCGCTTCGGCGAAACGACGCTCGATGGCGCTCGCGTCGGGCTCAGCGAGTACGACTGCGCCAAAGCGTCGATCGGCGGCGAGTGGGGGGGGACGCGGATGCAGCCCTGCCCGACGAGCGCCACTGCGACCCACGTGGTCGCCACCGGCGGCTTCAGCGATGGGCCCCACAACGTCCTCCACTGCACGACCGACTTTGCCGCCAACTCCGCCTGCTCGCCAGTCCGCACGGTGCTGATCGACAACAACCCGCCGGCCCACCCACGCGCGGCCGAGCTCGCCGGCGGGGACGAGTGGCGCCGGACCAATGATTTCGACCTCACCTGGCAGAACCCGAGCCAAGGGGTGGCGAGCCCGATCGGCGGCGCCTCCAGGCGGATCATCGGTCCCGTCGGCTACGACTCCGGCCCCCGTTTCGCCCCGGGTCGCGACCGCACCTCCCTCCTCGATCTCTCAGTCCCGGCTGCCGGCGAGTACTCGCTGCAGGTGTGGCTGCGGGACGAGGCGGGAAACGAAGCGCCGGAATCGGCGGTGACCGTGCCGCTGCGCTTCGACGATGTGCGGCCGGGGGTCGCCTTCGCCGTCGAGGCGAGCGAGATCCAGGTGAGGGCGGAGGTCGCCGACGCCCACTCCGGCCCGGCCTCCGGGCAGCTCCTCTACCGGCGCGTCGATGCGCCGACTTGGACCGAGCTGCCGACGAAGCTGTTGCCCACCGCCGCCGGCACGGCTGAGCTCGTCGCGCCGATGCCGCAGCTCGGTCTCGGCAGCTTCGTCTTCCGTGCCGATGCCACCGACGCGGCCGGGAACAGCGCCTCGACGACGCTGCGAGCCGACGGCACCCAGATGGCGATCCGCAAGCTGCCCGCGCTGCAGGTTCCGCGCACTAAGGCGCGACTCTTCGCCCGCCTGCGGGGTGGTCACGGCCGCGGCGACGCGCTCAGCGTGCGCTTTGGCGCTCCCGCCCTCCTCAGCGGGCGGCTCACCCGTGCCGACGGGGCCGGCGTCGCCGGTCGCGAGCTTCGGATCGTTTCCCGTCCCTCCCGCGGCGCTCTGCTCCCGGTCTCCACGAAGACGGTGCGCACTGGGGAGCGCGGCGGCTTCGAGTTGCGGCTGCCGCTGGGACCGTCGCGCCGGATCACCGTCAGCTTCGCCGGTGATCGTGGGCTGGAGCCGGCGCGCCGGCCGGGCTTGGCGCTGCGGGTCCGCTCCGGCATCTCCCTCCGCGCCCACCCGCTCACCCTTACGACCGGCCAGGTAGTGCGACTGAGTGGCAGGGTCAGGACCCTCGGCGCCCCGTTGCCCCGCCGCGGCAAGCTGGTCGCGATCCAGTACCTGGAGGAGGCGACGCGACGCTGGCGCCCAATCCTCCTCACCCGCAGCGACCACGAGGGCCGCTTCCGCGCCCGGTACCGCTTTCGGTACGTGACCGGCAAAGCGACGATCCGGCTTCGTGCGGCGGCGCTGGCCGAGGAGCGTTGGCCCTACGTCCCTGGGTCCTCCACCCAGGTGAACGTCCGGGTCAACGGCTGACGCTAGGGTTCCAGCCATGTCGCAAGCGACGCTTCACACCAGCGCCGGGGCGATCGTGCTCGAGCTTCACGACGAGGACGCGCCGAAAACCGTCGAGAACTTCCGCAAGCTGTCGGCGGAGGGGTTCTACAACCAGCTCGTCTTCCACCGGGTGATCCCCGATTTCATGATCCAGGGCGGCTGCCCGGAAGGGACCGGTCGGGGCGGCCCCGGCTACACCTTCGAGGACGAGATCAACGACCGCAAGGTAGTGCGCGGGGCGCTGGCAATGGCCAACGCCGGCCCCGACACCAACGGCTCGCAGTTCTTCATTGTCACCACCGGCGCCGCCCCCTGGCTCGACGGCAAGCACACCGTCTTCGGCGAGGTGATCGACGGCATGGACGTGGTCGATGCGATCGAGTCGACCCCCACCGACGCCGGCGACAAGCCGCTGGATCCGCAGACGATCGAACGGGTGGAGCTCGACGAGAGTTGAAGTCGCGCCGCTCGCGGGCGGCTCGTACTACCCGCTGAGGATGATCGCGATGAAGAAGACGATCACGACCTCGCTGACGACCCAGGAGTTCTGATTCATCCAGTCTCGGGCCCTCGGCAGCATGGTCTGCGCCCGCTCGCCCATCCCAACTATCGCCAGAGCAGGCAGGGCGAGGAAGAGAAGGGTAAGGAGGATGAATGGGATGGCGTGCGGGTACGGATCCCCATGGTTTGCGAGGAAGCTGCCGACGCTGATCGAGGTGACGAGATCGCTGGGGAAGAAGCCGAGCAGGAGGAAGCCGAGGACGAACGTCGTCTTCGGCGTCGCCGACTGCAGCTTTCCCATCCATTTCGGCGGCTCACTCTCCTCCCGCTTCAGATAGGTGCGGATCGCGGCGTAGACAAGCAAGGCGAGGATGACGTAGTCGGTGGTAGTAAGGCCGCCGTCCGATTCGTCCCCTTCGCCGGCTCCCTTGGTCAGTAGGTAGGCGGCGCCGACTACTAGCGCGATCGAGACCGCCGCGCCGAGTACGTAGGCCGCCGAGATCCGCTTCCACGAGGGGCTGGTGGCGAAGAAGAAGGCGCTGATGATCTGCGGCCCGGCAACCATCACGAACGCCATCGGCAGCACCTTCAGAAGGTCCACGGCAGCACCCTCTCACACGTGTAACGGAGGGGGTGGGATTCGAACCCACGAGACCGCTTACGCGGCCTAACGGCTTTCAAGGCCGCCGCATTCAACCGCTCTGCCACCCCTCCAGAGCGTTCAGGACGCTCGCACTGATTGTATGCAGGGGTGCGTCGGCTGCTGATACTCGCCTCGGCGATGATCTTCTTCGAGATCGCCTTCTTCGCGGCGATTGCTCCCCTCTTGCCCGAGTACGTCGAGGAGCTTGGGCTGAGCAAGGCGGAAGCGGGGATCCTCTCGGCGGCGTACGCCGCGGGCACGCTTTTCGGGGCACTGCCGGCCGGCTTCATCGCCAGCCGGATCGGACCGCGAAGGACGGTCATCATCGGGCTGCTGGTGCTCGGCATTGCAAGCTGCGTCTTCGGCTTCGCCGAGCAGATCCTGCTGCTCGACGTCGCCAGGTTCGTCCAGGGGATCGCGGGCGCGCTGATCTGGGCCGGCGCGCTGACCTGGCTGGTCACCACCGCCCCAGAGGATAAGCGGGGGTCGATCATCGGCACCGCCCTCGGGACGGCCGTGGCTGGGGCGCTGCTGGGCCCGGCATTGGGGGCAATCGCCGCTTCGGTGGGGACCGAGCCGGTCTTCAGCTCGGTGCTCGTGATCACCGTCCTGCTGGCCTGGGCCGCGGCAAGGACGCCGGAGAGCATCGCCCGCGAGCAGCAGGGTCTCGGCGAGGTCCTCTCGACCCTCGTCAGCAAGCCTGTGCTGGAAGCCGGAGCCTTCGTCGCCGTGCCGTCGGTGATGTTCGGGGCGATCGAGGTGCTGGTGCCGCTGCGGATCGACGAGCTCGGCGGAGGGCACGGACTGATCGCGATCGGATTTATTGGCGGGGCGGCCATGGAGGCGGTGCTGGCTCCGCTCGCCGGGCGCCTCTCCGACCGGGTTGGCCGGCGCCTTCCGTACCTTGTTGGTCTGTCCATCTGCACCTTGGCGATGATCGGGATCGCGGCGGTGGCCACGCTGGGGGAGGTGCTGGGGGCGTTGATCATCACCTCGCTCGGGGCCGGCCTCTGCTTCGCGCCGGCGCTGACGCTGATCTCCGACGTCGCCGCCGCGAGCGACCTTCACCAGGGCTTCGCGGCGGGGGTCTCGAACATGGCCTGGGCCTTGGGTCAGACGATCGGCGGAGTCGGAGGCGGCGTGGTCGCGACCCTCACCGGTAACGCGACGCCGATCCTGGCGATCGCCGTGCTGCTGGCGGCGACGGTCCTCTACGCCTACCGCGCGATGCAGCCCGGCGCCGAGCCTCATCCCGCCGCGAGCTAGGGCGATCGGGCGGTACGCTCGGGCGATGGCGCGACGGGGCCGCGCGGCCAAGGGCGAGTGGGTCAATTGGGCGGGGGATCAGAAGTGCCGCCCGTCGCGAATCGTGCGCCCAGCGAGCCGCGAGGAGCTGGCGGGGACGATCGCCGCCGCCGCGGCCGCCGGGGAAAAGATCAAGGTTGCCGGCTCCGGCCACTCCTTCACCGAGGCAGCGCTGACCGAGGGGACGATGCTGGGGCTCGAGGCCATCAGCGGGGTTCTCGACGCCGACCCCGGGTCCGGACTGGTCAAGGTAGGAGGCGGCACCGTGCTCGCCGACCTCAACGATGAGCTGGCCCGGCTCGGGCTGGCGATGGAGAACCTCGGCGACATCGACCGCCAGACGATCGCCGGCGCGATTTCCACCGGCACCCACGGGACCGGCGCGAAGCTGCGCAACCTCTCCGCCCAAGTGGAGGGCTTGGAGTTGGTCCTGGCTGACGGCAGCGTCCGCCATCTCAGCGCCGCGACGGACCCGCGGCTGCTGCGGGCGGCGCGAGTCGGGTTGGGGGCGCTGGGAGCGATCTCCGCGGTGACGCTGCGCTGCGTACCGGCCTTCGATCTGCTGCGCGTCGATTCGCCGCATCCGCGCGATGATGTGCTCGCCTCATTCGAGGAGCGGGCTCGGGCGCACGAGCACTTCGAGCTATTTACCTTCCCCTACGACGATCGCGCGCTGGTGCTGGAGCGCAACCGGACCGACGATCCACCGCGGCCCCGCGGCCGCCCCACCGCCTACCTCAACGACGTCGTCTTCGAGAACTGGGCGCTGGGCCTGCTGGCGGCAACCGGCAAGGCGGTACCGCGGACGATTCCAACCCTCGCGCGGCTCGCCGGTCGCCTCGCCTCCGGCAGTCGCACGAGCGATCGCAGCGATCGCGTCTTCGCCAACGAGCGGCGCATCCGCTTCACTGAGATGGAGTACGCGCTGCCACGCGAGCACGGGCCGGAGGCAGTGCAGCGGGTGATCGAGTGGGTGCGCGGCAACGCATTCCCCGTCTTCTTCCCGATCGAGATGCGGGTGGCCGCCGCTGACGACGCCTTCCTCAGCCCCTCCCACGAACGCGACAGCGCCTACATTGCCGTCCACCAGTACCGGGGGATGGAGTGGCGCCCCTACTTCGAGGCCGTCGAGGCGATCATGGACGACTACGCCGGCCGCCCCCACTGGGGCAAGCGTCACTTCCAAACCGCCGCGACGCTGGCGTCGCGCTATCCGGCCTGGGGGGACTTCCAGCGCGCCCGCGACGCACTCGACCCTGGTCGCGTGTTCGCCAACGAGTACACCGAGGGCGTCCTAGGCCCCTAGAGAAAGGTCCGGCCTTCGCCCCGGTACGTCGGCACCTCGTCGACGATCGCGTCGCCTTCGACGAGATAGAGGGTGTCGAAACGCTCGCAGAGCTCGCCGGCCTTAGCGTGGCGGAGGTATACGCGGTCGCCGACGTCCAGCTCCGCCGCGGCGGGACCAAGCAGTGGGGTCTGCACCTCGCCCGCTCCCTCGTCCCCGTCCAGCTCCAGTCCCGTGGGGAGCCACGGCGCCGGCAGCCGCGCGGCATCGCCAACCCCGGAGGCGAGGTAGCCGCCGCCGAGCGCGGTGGCGACCTTGTGGGAAGGCTTGCGCACGATCGGCAGCGCGAACCCAGCCGCCGGGGTGAGATCGAAGCGGCTGTAGTGGTCGAAGAGCGCAGGAGCGTAGAAGCCCGAGCCCGCGGTCACCTCGGTCACCGCCTCCTCCGCCGCAGTCAGCTCGAGGCTGCCGGTGCCGCCGCCGTTGACGATCTCCAGCTCGACGAACTCGCTCAGCGCGGCGACGATCGCAGCCCGCCGCTCCGCCAGCTCCGCGGCCGAGCGCCGCTGCATGAAGCGGATCGCCGAGCCCCGGCGCCACTGTCCCGGAGGCCGGTCCCCAACTCCGGCGATTTGCCCCTCGTAGGCCATCAGCGCGTCGAGTTCGATCTGCGGCCGGCGTTCGATCTCCCGCGCCAGCTCGACCGCCTGCTCGACCGTGTGAACCGGTGAGCGCTTCGGCCCGACCTTCACCCGGCCACCCAACCACCACCAGCTCGCGTCGACGTCGATGCAGACCCGCACCGGCGGTGCTCCCGCCCCCAGAACCGACTCGATCATCTCCAGGTGGCGGACGCTGTCGACCATCACGATCGGCGCCCCATCGGGGTTGGCCGCCGAGCGCAGGGCAAGCTCCTCCAGCGCCCCGAGGTCGGCGGTCGGGTAGGCGAGCAGCAGGTCCTCGAACCCCTGCTCGGCGAGCCACAACGTCTCCGGCAGGGTGAAGGTCATCAGGCCTCGGAAGCGCTCGTCCCGCCCGAGGATCGCCTCCAGCAGCGCCCGGCTGCGGATCGACTTCGAAGCGACCCGGATCGGCTTGCCACCCGCACGCGCCAGCATCTCCTCTGCGTTAGCCCACATCGCCTCCAGGTCGACGAGGGCGAACGGCGCCTCGACCTCGGCGAAGATCCGCTCGTAGCGCTCGTGCGACTGCGGAGGGACGGGCACGGCGGCAGCCTATCCGCGGGACCGAACGGAGAGGGAGGGGCGATGATCGACGCCGCTAGCGTCCTTGCTTGGCTCGCTGCTTCGGGGGCAGCGCGAACCGCAGTTTCATCGTCGGGTCCGGCTGGATCAGTTCCTTGTTCGCCGCCATCCGGCGCATCGTCGTTCGCACGTTGTCGACGGTGGCCCTGCTGCCGATCCCAGAGAGTTCATCGTGCATCCGTTTCGCGACCCAGGTCTTTCGCTCCGGGTTGGCTTTCATCACCCGAAGAATCTGTGAGCGCAAGGGCCCGATCGGCACCAGCGCGAAGTCAGGATCGTTCAGCAGGTCCGCCGCGGAGTCGTCGTTCTCGAGCAGGATCTCGAAGACCCGCTCGATCAGCTCCCGTTCCTGGGCGAGGAGCCGCTCGCGCTCGCGGATCTGCTTCAACTCATTGAGCAGATCCTTGGGGGGCGATTTCAGCAGATCTTGTACGACACTCACGCCAATAGAGTAGCAACTCCGTTTGGATCTTCTCGAAGGAATCGCGAAATGAGTTCGAACAGAGTTCGAACTCATGCGCTATAGTTCTCTCCAATGCTGGCCGGCTCTAGATGCCCTGGGGTCACGGCAGCAAAATACGGCGACAGGTCGGCCCCTCGCGAAACCTGCGTCGGCTCGAGTTCGCACTGCGAGGACAAGGTCTCCGCTCGATTTTCCGCGCGGAGACCTTGCCGCGTGGCAAGAGGAACGGGGATCATGGGACGCTATTCGAACCCGGAGCTTGAGACCCGGCTTAAGCGGCTCAATTTCGGCTAGTTCGTCGGATTTACCGCGAGAACAGCCACTCAACCGAGCAGAACAATTGAAAGGCCAAGCGCAGCGACCAAAGCCGTCACAGCCGGGAGAGCGCACGAACTTCCGCTGCCTGCCAATGCACTGCCCGACTCGACTTGGGCCATGGTGCGCTGCACCGCGCTTTTGCCCTCGAGCACTTCCATCAGCGCACGATGCTCGTTGAGGTTTTGCAATGCCCTGCTCCGCTCTCGTTCGGCCGCACCCTGGTCGCCTTCGGAGATGAGAAGGTCAATCAGATGAAACGAACCCTTTGGATGTCCCATCTCGGCAGCGGCGAGGAATGCCTCACGTGCGCCGTCTCGGTCACCGAAGGTCTGTTCCAAGAGAATGCCTTGCGCCAAGGCGCCGCTGGCCGAGCCGCGACTGCGAGCGCGCTCCGTCGCGGTCAGCGCCTCGTCAACTCGCCCCAGCCTCGCCAGCAATATGCCAAGCTCACGAGAACCTTCCGGATCACCTCGTTCGTCTGAGGTGCGGTAGTGCTTGAGGGCGCCTTGGTCATTCTCCTTCAGACGACAGAAAAGTCCGAGGTAAGCCATCGCTCGGCCATCTCCCCTTGCCGCAGCCCGCTCGAAAAGGGGCACTACGCCCCAGACGATCTCTTTCGGCAGGTCTTCGAATGCGGCGACTGCAATTTCCCGGATCGCACCTGGATGTCCCTCTTGGGCTGCCTCCGTAAACGCCTGGCCAGCGGCGACTGGGTCGTTGGCGCGCATATAACCGAGGCCTTCCTCATATTTCGCTTGTAGTTGGGGCGAGGCTTGCGGCATCCCCCGATCAGGGTCGCCCATCAGCGCGCGGCGCGAGCGCCAGAGCGCTGGATTGACATTGTCTGGCCACCTCTGAAGCGGCTCTAGTGCGTCGTCGCTCTTAACTTGGGCGCTGGGGGGAAGGGGTGCGGCGGCAGACCCCTCCTTGACTCCCTCCGACTCGGACGCAGGCTCCGCTTCTCTCGCGGATTCCATTTTGGCGTGCTCGTAGTCTGAGCGCCTATCGGGGTGGGCGTCTAAGAATCTCTGTAGCGCAGTGATCTCTGCCAGGCTCGGATAGCGCCCGTGGGCGAGGCGGTCTAAGCATTCGTTGAACTCTTCTTCGTTCATTTTTGGCCCGGGAGTTCGCCGTGGTCTAGAAGCCGACTGGAGTCAGGAACACTTTCCCCATTGACAGTTGTGCCCAGATGGCGGCCGTCCGATCGCTTCAGCCTCCTTGCACCACGCACACTTCTGCTTTCCTGCATTCACGCACGCGCAGGCCATTAAGTTCTCCTCCTGGTTGCCTTCTAGATACGTTCGCCGCAGACAGCGGCGAGATAATATTGCCTAGTTGAAGGCTGTCGAGGTATTCAGCTTCACTTTGAGCGGCGCGCCAACATCGTCGCAGCCGCTTATCCCACGCGGTCGGCGAACCATTGAACGTCTGACTCAAGCCAGTAGCTGCATGAGGCGGTCCGCGTGTTCGCGTAGGCCTCCGCGACCCTTATGTAGACGGCGCGCTCATCCTCGCCGCCGTGCCATGCCCCCGCCGTATCGAAATCGAAGTCCGTGGACTCCGAGTGATGTATCACGGCGACGAACTGGTGATTATCGTAGTCGGAAAGGCGACGGCGTATGAGGTAAATTTTGTTCTGATTGCCGTCAGGCCGATCCACGACTTGAAGCAGTCGCCGCTCTCCATCTGCCAGCGGAGGGATCTCCGGCTCGGACTCGGGGGCACTCCCCGCCTCCGGGCTGGCAGCCTGCTGGGCGCGCTGACGCTCGATCGCCCGCGGCGTCAAGGCCATTGGAATATCGCCTGGCCCGTAGCCTTCTTCTTGCAGCGTGTCGAGCAGCCCGTCGATGATGTGCACGTAGCGGGGATCGTTTTCGCGATCAGAGGCGTAGGCGCTGAGAATGTCCCAGGCACCGTAGTAAGACCACCCGCCGATGGAATCGCACGCCTCGACTATCTCGTCGAGCGCTCGCCCCGGGTCTACCTCGAGGGCTTTCCTCACAGTTCGCCCCAGGTCGAGGCCGGCAGCCATATCTCCACCCGGCGCGGGTCCCTCGCACCGTCCGAACGACTCAAGGACGGAGGGAGCGTCAGGAGGAAGCAGACGCTCCGGCCGGTCGCCGCCGGACGAAAACAGATCCTTCAAGAGCCCCATGAGACGGCCATACTAGCCTCGACTGGTGGCTACCGGGGCTTGGCGGTGTGCTTGTAGTCGGCTGTCCTAGCGGTCAGTAGACACGTGTGTAACGGGAGATCCGATGGGGTTCGGGGCGAGTTCCAATAGTGAACTTCAACTCAGGCTCTAGCGGAGAGGGAGGGATTCGAACCCTCGAGAGAGCTTGCGCCCCCTACTCGCTTAGCAGGCGAGTGCCTTCAGCCACTCGGCCACCTCTCCACGCGCTGCGACCCCCCGATTGTAGGTACTCGGACCTGAGGAGGGCAGCCGCGTAATACGCTCAGCCCGAATGGAGGCAACGAGCGACCAGAACTCCGGCGCCCACCTCGGGCGCCGCACCAAGATCATCGCCACGATCGGTCCGGCCAGCTGGGACCCGGCGACGTTGGAGCAGCTGATCGCCGCCGGCGCCGACGTCTTCCGGCTGAACTTCTCCCACGCCGGACCCGAGCGGCAGGCGGAGACGATCACCGCGATCCGGGGGGCCAGCGAGCGGATGGGGCGCGAGGTGGCGGTCCTCGGTGACCTGCCGGGACCGAAGCTGCGGATCGGCTCCCTGCGAGACGACTTCGCCGAGCTCGAGACCGGCATGCACGTGACGCTGACCTCACGCCAAGTCGAGGGCGACCGGGAGACGATCCCGGTCCAGTGGGAGGGCGTCACCGATCTCCGCGAGGACCAGCTCGTCTACCTCGCCGACGGGGCGATCCAGCTGCGCATCGGGCACAAGGAGGACGACGGCGTCGGGGCCGACGTCGAGGTCGGGGGCACCCTCACCTCGCATAAGGGGATGAACATCCCCGAAGGCGCCGACCTGCCGGCGACCACCGCCGTTGACCTCGGCTGGGTCGACTTCGCGGCGGAACACGGCGTCGATCTGCTCGCCGTCTCCTTTGTGTCGTCGGCCCAGGACCTGGAGCCGGTGCGCGAGCGGCTGGAGTCGCTGGGCTCCGACATCCCCTTCATCGCCAAGATCGAGCGCCGGCAGGCGGCTGAGAGCATCAACGAGATCGCCGCCGTGGCAACCGGCGGGATCATGGTCGCCCGTGGCGACCTCGGGATCGAACTGCCGCTGTCGGAGGTGCCGGTCGTGCAGAAGCGGATGATCCGCGCCGCCGGCCTGCGCTCCAAGCCGGTGATCACCGCGACCCAGATGCTGGCCTCAATGGTGACCGCGCGGCGCCCGACCCGAGCCGAGGTGACCGACGTCGCCAACGCGATCTACGACGGCACCGACGCTGTGATGCTCTCCGAGGAGACGGCGGTCGGCCAACACCCGGTCGAGGCGGTGCGGGTGATGGACAGAATCGCTCGCGCCACCGAGCCCGACCTCCCCTACGGGGAGTGGCTCTTCCGCCGCACCGACCAGGCGACCCAGGATGTCGCCGACTCGGTCGCCCAGAGCGCTGTCGGCGCGGTCTACCGGCTGGGGCTGAAGGCGATGGTGGTGCCGACCAGAAGCGGGCGCACGGCCAGGCTCATCTCCGCCCACCGGCCCCAGGTGCCGGTGCTGGCGATCTCCCCGCGGGTCGAGACGGTGCGCCGGCTCAACCTCCTCTTCGGCGTCACCGCGGTCCTCAGCGAACACGAGGAAGACGTCAGCGGCCTCCTTCACGGCTGCGCCGACATGGCCGTCCGCCACGGGATCGCGGAATCCGGCGACCTGATTGCGATCACCGCCGGGCTCCCCGAGCAGGAGATCGGCACCAACCTCTTCGAGGTCCACCGTGTCCGCTGAGGAGGCGGCGGCGCGGCTCGAGCGCGAGGGCGACCTCGCGGTGATCACCCTCGACAGCCCACCGCTCAACCTCTTCGACCAGCGGATGATCGACGACCTGCGGGCCGCGATCGACGACGTCGCCGCGGCGCCGCCGCGGGCGCTGCTGATCCGCGCTGAGGGCAGGGCGGTCTCGGGCGGCGTCGACGTGCACGTCTTCGCCGGGTCGACGCCGGAGCAGGGGAGCCGGCTGTGGGACGAATTGCTGGCGATGATCGACCAGGTCGAGCGGCTGCCGGCGCCGGTCGTCTTCGCCGCCCACGCCCTCACCCTCACCGCCGCCTTCGAGCTCGCCTTGGCCTGCGACCTGATCGTCGCCTCGCCGAAGGCGAAGTTCGGACTGGTCGAGAAGGTGGTCGGCCTGACGCCGTCGATGGGCGGGACGCAGCGCCTTGCCGAGCGCGCCGGCAGCGGCCGCGCGCGGCACTTCGTGATGTCGGGCGGGATCTTCGACGCCGAGGAGATGGAGCGTTGGGGCGTCGTCAACCTGATCTACGAGGACCGGGACTTCGACGCGGCTGCCCGCCGGCTGGCGGAGGAGCTGGCGGCCGGGCCGACCAAAGCTCACGCGATGACCAAGCACATCCTCCGCCGCTTCCGCGAAGGCGGGATCCCGGCCGCTGACGAGGCGGTGCGGACCGAAGCCGCCGAGCTCTTCGCAACCGAGGACCTCCAGAACGCCGTCCGTACCTTCCTCGAGAAGGGCGGCCCAGGGCACGCCGAGTTCCAAGGCCGCTGAGCTCGGCTCCCGGGTACGCTGGGACGATGCCGGGGCTGCCGAACGTCGACTTCGACGCGATCGCCAAAGGGATGTCGATCGCGGTTCCCTTCGTCGCGCATCTCGGGATCGAGATCCTCGAGGTCGGGCCCGGGGAGGCGACCGTCCGCCTGCCGGGCCGGCCGGAGCTGACCAACCACGTCGGCTCCCAGCACGCCGGTGCCCTCTTCACCGCCGCCGAGACCGCCTCCGGAGCGGCGTTCGTCGGCGCCTTCGCCGTCCGCATGGGCGACGTGACGCCTCTCGCCAAGGCTGCCGAGATCAGCTACGAGCGGATCGCCTCCGGCGCGATCACCGCCCAGGGCAAGCTCGGGATCGACGCCGCCGAAGCGCTCGAGGTGCTCGACGAGGAGGGGAAGGTCGAGTTCCCCTGCGAGGTCGAGCTGACCGACTCCAGGGGCAACCGCGTCGCCACCGCCACCGTCCGCTGGCACGTGCGGCTCAAAGAGCGACCGGAAGCCGCCTAGCAGGCAACGGAGCGCCGGCGGCTCCTGTTGGCTCAATAAGGGAGCGCCTCGACCCAGTCCAGGGGCCGGCCGCAGAGGGAGTCCGCTTCCTCGACCCCAACCACCTCTACCCGCGCGTCGGCGGCGGTGCCGAGGGAGAGGGCAAGCGGCCCGACCGCGAAGCGCTCGCCGCCCGCTCCCGGCGCCAGGGGACTCGGCTCCTCATAGGAGAGGGCGATCCGATGGCGGCCGGCCGCGAGCCGGGCCGCGCCGATTTCGCGGTACTGGGCCGCGTGGTCGATCTCGGTCTCGGCATCGGCGACGGGCTCCCCGTCGATGGCGATCTCGACCTTCCCCCGCAGCGAGCCCCCCAGCCAGACCCCGTACTCGCCGCTCTGGGAGACGTCGATTTCCCCCTCCGCGATTCCCGGGGAGGTGGGGGTCGCGTAGGAGCCGTCGCCCCCGAGCGTCCACTCGGCGGGCAGTGAAAGCTGGCTCATTGGAATGACGATGGGGGCGGGACGGACCGCGGCGGCGAGGTGGAGCGCTCCCGGTTCACGCGCCAGCTGCCGGATCTGCTCGCACGACGGCGTCGCCGCGGGTTCATTCCCCTCCCCGAGGGGGAGGTGGACGAGGGGCGCGGGCGAGCCGCCCGCTTGCCAGACCTCGTAGTCGTCCCCAGTCTCTGAGAGCTGGAAGGGGAGCGGCGGCCGGCTGGCAAACGGCGCGCGGCGCAGCACCAGCGTCTCGTATTCGAGCAGGCCAGAGAGGGCGAAGCGGTCGATGTCGGCGGTTTCGCCGGTATCGAGCGGTGCGCCCGAAGTGAGCGGGACGACGCGCCGCCGCAGCTCGCTGGCCGACTCGGGATCGCCCTCACGGAGGAAGTGGCGGGCCCCGTACGGTTCGTACTCGGTCATCAGGGTGGGGCCCTGGCCGTCGATCCGCTCGCCGATCGCCTCCAGTTCGGAGAGCCGGTCGAACGGGGCGAGGAAGGCCTCGCGGTAGCCGAGGGCGTTGGACCAAAGGACGCCGAGGGCGATCAGCCCGAGGACGACGCCGCCCTCGACCCGCAGGCCGCGCTCCCAGAGGAAGGTGGCGCCGACGCAGGCGGCGAAGAGGACGGCGGGAGCGCAGGTCGCCAGCGCCTTGCCGCCGACCCAGGGCGAGCCGATTGCGACGAGGACCGCGGCTCCGACGAGGAACCCCGCGATGAAGGCGGCCGGTCCGAGGGCGCGCCGGGCCCAGATCCGGGCAAGGCCGAGGATCGCCGCGCCGAGCGCCACCGCGATCAGGAGCGTGGCAGCGAAGGTGTCCGCGGGATCGATGCGGAAGTCGCCGCTCGGCCAGATGCCGACCGCCTGCCACGGGCTCAGCGACCCGATCAGGTTGCCGAGCTCACCCGGATCGGTGAGGGCGCCGGACTCCCTCGGCAGGAGCCCGGCGTCGAGCAGCCATGGCAGAGAGACGAGCAGCGCCGCCGCCGTGACCAGGGCAAGCCGGATCAGCGTCGCCTGAACACCGTGCCGCAGGGCGACCGCCAGGGCGCCCAGGAGCAGCATCGGCAGCAGCCAAACGGTGGCGCCGGCGGCGGTGAGGAGCGCCAGCGTCGCCGCGGCCGCAAGGGCGGGCGGCAACGCCGCCCGCCAATCGAGGCGCGGGGTCGAGACGGCGGCAGGGAGGAGGGCCGCGAGCAGCGCCAGCAGCAAGGCGCCGGCGACCTCCTTGACGCCGCCCCAGAGGTAGTAGCCGAAGAGGAGGGCCGGCTGGGCGGCGAGGAAGGCGATCGCGGCGCGGAGCGGCGGCCGCCGCACCACCTCGCTGGCGAGCTGGTAGAGGCAGAGGGCGAGCAGCGCGGCCATCGTCGCCAGGTAGGGCTGGAAGAGCCAGGCGGGATCGCGGCCGAGGATCGTCGAGCCGATCGCCAGCGGGGTGAAGGCGCCGATCGGGTAGCCGCTGCCGAGGTTGAAGTGGAGGGTCGCCTCATAGGTGGAGGGGCCAAGCCCGGAGAGGTCGCGGCCTGCTTCGGCGATCCGGTCCGTCAGCGCCAGCCAGGTGGCGGTGTCGTCGAGTTTGATGTAGCCGGTGAAGGTGGGATCGCCGGAGGCGACGACCGGCGCGGCGTAGACGACGAAGACCGCCATCGCCGCCCACAGCGCCCAGCGCTCGAGCCGGTCGCGTCGGACTCCGCGACTGAGCAGGAAGCCGGCGACCGCCACGGCGACGGTGACTGGCGCCGCCAGCTCGGCGAAGGCCGAGTCGATCGAGGCCATCTCCCCAACCAGGACCACGACCGTGAACCCGACCGGCGCCACCAGGGCGGCGGGGAGGGCGACACCGCTGAGGCGGCGGACCAGCAGCCCGCAGCCGGCGCACAGCGCCAGGAGCAGAGCCGGGAAGAGGAGCCAGGAGAGCAGCATCCGCCGGGGAGCCGGCTCAGCCCACCGGGACGATCGCTCCGGAGCGGATCAGGCGCAGCGCCTGGCCGGCCTGCGGGTCGAAGACCTCGACCTGAGTGTCGACTCCCGGGAAGGCGAGGTAGGCGTTGGTGGCGTTCGGCCCCTCGGAGTAGGCGGCACCTTCGCCGGCGATCTTCACCAGGACCGCGCCGGGCTTCTGCCCAAGTTCCTCGATCCTCGCCAGAGCGTCCGGCTGCTGGTAGCTGCCCACAGTGAGGAAGGGGCGTTCGGTTTCCGGTGATTCGCCCTCGGGCAGGTAGCGGACGAAGGTGCGCCCTTCTTCCGGTCGCGAGACTTCGTATTCGACGCCGGCGCGCGGGCCTGCCCAGTAGACGGGATAGCCGACCCCTTCCAGTGCCGTGAGCAGCTCGGACTCCGGGACGACCTGGGCCGCCTGGGGGCCGCTGGGGCCGGGGTCGGGTTCGGAGCTGGAGTCGTCGCCCTTGATCAGCAGCAGCCAGATGAGCAGCCCCACGGCAAGGGCGACGGCAATGACCGCGGTGATCCTGACCCGCTCGGAGCCGCCTCCGGCGTGCTCACGGTCCGAGCCGGTTTCTCCCTGCCTGGCCGAGTCGAAACCCAGCCAGTTCTTCCAACCTCCCTCAGGCATGCGCTAAGTCATATCGGCTCAGGCAGTCGGGGCGGCCGCTGCCGCCCCGACGAATCCACGTTTTCAGCCGATCAGGCGCTGCAGACGGCGTACGGTTCGACGCCGATCTTTTGGCTGCCCGAGAGGGTGGTGGCCACCACCGCGGTCGCTTTCCAGGTGCTAGCCGCGCTGGGGTAGCTCTCGGTGATGAACCCCGCGTTGCCGGGGGGACTTGAGCCGGCCGTGGTCACTCGCGCGCCGCCGCCGAGGAGGATTTTGCCTTCCGGGCAACTGACGGTCGAGCTGACCGCCGTCCCTATGGCAGGCGCATTCCCGGTCTGCACCAAGGTGCCGGGGACAAGCTGGCTCGCGGCGAGGCCGGTCGGTCCGGTAGCGCCGGTCGCGCCCGTGGCACCGGTGGCGCCCGTCTCACCCGTTGCGCCTTGATCGCCGGTCGGGCCCGTAGGCCCGGTTGGACCGGTCGGGCCTTCGATCCCGGTCGGACCCTGATCGCCGGTGGGACCGGTGGGCCCTTCGGCGCCGGTGGCGCCTTTATCGCCAGTCGGGCCAGTGGGACCTTCGGCTCCGGTCACACCTTGTTCCCCGGTCGGACCTTCGGCACCCGTCGGACCTTCGGCACCAGTCGGTCCCTGCTCGCCGGTAGCGCCTTTGTCTCCACTAGGACCGGTGGGCCCTTCAGCGCCGGTGGCGCCTTTGTCGCCCGTGGGCCCGGTTGGGCCCTGAGCGCCGGTCGCGCCCTGCCCACCGGTCGCCCCGGTCGCTCCCGGCGGCCCGGTCGCCCCCGTCGCTCCGGTAGCCCCCGTAGCGCCTTGAGCCCCAGCAGCGCCCTGGGCTCCCGTCGGCCCCTGCGTCCCGGTCGCGCCTTGAGCACCGGTGGCTCCCTGGGCGCCCGTCGCGCCCTGCTGCCCAGTGGCGCCCGTCACGCCCGGCCCGCCCGTCGCACCGGTGGGGCCCGTCGGACCGGTCGGTCCGATTGGTCCCTGCAACCCAGCCGTGCCGGCTGGCCCGGTCTCGCCCTGAGCACCGGCCGCCCCCTGTTTACTGGCGCAGATCAGTTTGATCGCTTTTGCCTGGGCTTTCACATCGCTGACGAGGAATGCTTTTTTCACCGTCGTGCGGCATAGGCGTTCCTGGGCGGTGATCGCCAGCGCGCTGGAGGCGGTCACCGCCAGGGCGAGGGCGGCGACGGCCAGCGCCAGGAGCGACTTCAAGACTGGATTTGGGACCCGGATGGGGGTCATGGCATTCCTCTCTAATGAATTTGCAGACGGGGGAGAGTAGGGACCTTCGACCCGTCCCACCATCCGCATTACTGCGCATACAACGCGCTTCTTCCCGGCTTTTTGCGCAAAGGCCTACTGAGTTTTTAGAGCGAGGTATTCGAACATTCGTCAATAGGGCTAAAGGAACATCCGTCCAGAGGGGTTGAAGTAACTAACTGGCTATCCGGCCAGAGTCGACCTCAGCCGGGTGAAGCGTGACTCCTCCAAGGCTCTTCGGCTTGCCCTGCCCGCGGTCCTCGCGGCGCTGTCCCTGCTGGTAGCCGTCTCCCCAGCGGGCGCCGCCGGCCCTGCCCACGTGCTCGGCTCCGAGCACGCGCGAGCGACCATCGCCTCCTTCCACGTGCCCACGCTGCCGCTGCCGGTACGGGTGCGGGAACTGCCCTGCCCGGGAGATCCCACCGCCCAGGGCTGCCATATCTCGAGCAGGCGGATGGACACGATCTGGCTCAACCCCGAATCCGGCGGCCTCGACAGCGAGACGCTCGCCCATGAGATGGGCCATGTCTTCGAGAGCTACATGTGGGACCTGCGCTGGCGCCGCGCCGCCGGCAGCGCCTTCGTCCCGAAGACGTTCCATCGCATCGCCACCGTCCTCTTCGAAGCGCCCCCTCCCGGGATCCTCTACTCGACCGCATGGAGCGAGCGCTTCGCCGAAAGCTACAGCGCCTGCGCCCGCTTCCCCTCCCTCCCAGAAACCCTCAGTACCGGCTACTGGGGCTTCGAGATGACCCCCGCCGACCACGCTCGCATCTGCCCGCTGATCCACCGCATGGCGACCCGCTTCGAAGCTGCCACCGCCGGCGACCCCTCAGTCCAAAGCGCCCAAGCCCTTTAGACCCCGAGCCCGTAAGATCCCCTCTTGCTGCCCCCAAACCCGCGCCCCGCGCGGCCGGCAGACAAGCGCCTGTAGCTCAGTTGGATAGAGCGTCGGTCTACGAAACCGAAGGTCACAGGTTCGAATCCTGTCAGGCGCGTTGACGTGCTCCCGCTTGGGAATCAGCGGCTGCCGGTCCACCCATGGTCGCCGCCGGCAACTGGATGGTCGAGCCGCCGGAGGAACCGAGGGAGCGCCTCGGCCAGGAAGACAATGGGTCCCAAGAGAGCGGACCCTGGGCGAACAGTTCGGCGGGCCGGGATGAGCCGAGCGGCTCTCGGCGAGCTTGAGCGCTTTGCCGTACGAAGCGAGCGCCACCATTCCGCTAGGGCTTGGCGTGATTTCACCTGCCCGATTCGCTGCGAGCCTTCAGTGTGCGAGATGCGTCCGACTGCCGCCTGACAGCGGCGGGAAGAGCCTGAAGCTCAAGCGATGCGGCGTCGACTCACCATTCTTGGTCGTACCATCGAGCCTGAACGGGACTCGGCTCAATCGGAGGTATTCCAGTCCAAGATGGTTTCGGAATGTCTGAGTCGAGGCTACTTAGATCGAAACCGCGCTTCTTTGCAACACGCACCAGCGCATCATGAGCCGAAGTGAACTCGGTTGCAGCCAGGTGAATGTCATGCTCTCGCTCTTCGTAGAGTTTCCTCTTCTCCGGTGGCGAGACATCCAGTTCGCCGGACGCGATTCCTATCCAGCGCCGGCCATTGTCAGGGGCCATGATGGCTTTCATTGCCTCTTCCTCGAGGAATCGTCCAGCCGCTTGGCGAAGTTCTTGACGTGCTCGCTCCAGGGGCTTCGACTGGAACTCGTGCTCCGCGTCACCCAACTCGTTGTAGAAAAGCTGGACCGGATGCAGGAGGTCTGCAGGCCATGCGATCCCGAAGTCCTCGTATTCGATGCGGCGGATCGCCTCGCGGGGCAATGCGGAGAAAATCCGATCGAGGCGCTTTTGGTCTGCCGGTGCTACCTGGAGCCGATGCCGTATGTGGAAGCCGACGCTGATTGCCAGGGCGATGACGAGCAAGACGATGAACGGCACCGGATAGAACCAGGCCCGGAAACCCGGGAAGACGACCAGAGACAACCCCAAGCTGGCTATCGATGCGATGGCTCCAGCAATGTCGAGGACTCGCCGCATGGCTTATTCCTCGCAGAGAGCGTCGTCGAAATCGGGAATCTCAGCGGCCAATGCGAGTCGATAGGCGCGCTCGTCGCAGCCACAAATTGCCTCTCTGCCCCAGACCCCTGGCGTGATCTCCTCGATTCCCCGGTCTCGTGCCCCTTGGACGCGATCGCTGTAGTAGTCGGACACGCGCGCAGGCTAGACGACGAGCGGCGCCTCTGAGAAGCACGAAGGAACATGAGCCCGTGAAGCCTGAGCGGCGTCGATTGGGACACAGTGGGCCTCAGACTCAGCCGTATTATGTATCGATACTTGATACGCTGCTAAAGCATGGTCAAGAAGCCCGACATCTACGTGCTCAGCGGCTTGCTCGCTCATGACGGAGGGTGGAGCTACCGCTCCCTGGCCGATCGCTTGCGCGTTCCGCATCCGGTAGTCCAGCGGGCGCTTGCGCGGGCAGAGGACGCCGATCTCTATTCGGCTGAGCGGCGGGAGGTTCATGTTCCGCATTTCGAGGAGTTCGCGATCCACGCGCTGCGCTTCGTCGCGCCCGCCCAGCTGGGCCCGCTCGTGCCGGGGGTTCCCGCCGCGTGGGCGGCTGAACCGATGGCGGGCGCGATCCACTCCTCGGGCGAGGAGCCGCCGCCGGTGTGGCCATATGCGCGGGGCCAGGTGCGAGGTCAGGCGATCGAGCCGCTTCATCCCTCAGCGCCGGAAGCCGTGGAGGGCTGGTCGGAGCTCGGCGAGATCCTGGCGCTGCTCGACAGCCTGCGGGTCGGCGACCCGCGTGTGCGGCAGGTGGCCGAGGACCTTCTCGCGCGCCTGCTGCGCGAGCGGGCTGGGGAGAAGGAACAGTGAGCGCACAGCAGCTTGAGATCGCCGCCGAGCTACTCGGCCCAATCCTGGACGAGGTTGTCTTCGTCGGCGGCGTGACGGTTCACCTCTGGCTCACCGAGCCCGGTGCGCCACCCGCTCGCGCCACCGAGGACGTCGATGTGATCTGCGAGGTCGCCAGCCGTGCCGAGTACTACCGGTTTGGCGAGAAGCTGCGCGAACGAGGTTTGCAGGAGGCGATGGGTGAGCCGGTGCTTTGTCGTTGGCGTAGCTCTGAGCCGCGCTTAGTCCTCGATGTCATGCCGACTGACCCCGACATCCTCGGCTTCTCCAATCCCTGGTACGAGGAGGCGATTGCGACCGCGGCAACCATCGCTCTCGGCTCTGGCGCCCAGATCCAAGCCGCGAACCCGGTGCTGCTTGTCGCGACCAAGCTCTGCGCTTGGAAGGGCCGGGGCCGAGGGGACCTGTTGAGGAGCCTGGATGTCCACGACGTGCTGACGCTGGTTGACGGTCGCCCGGAGTTGATCGAGGAGATACGAGATGCCTCATCCGCACTCCGCAGCTACATCAAGGATGAGCTACTTGCCCTCCGAGCCGAGCCCTACTTCGACTACGTAATCGAGGGCGCCACCGCCTCTTATGGACCGATCGGACTCGAGCGCGTGCGTCTCGTTCAGGACCGCATCGAAGAGCTGCTGGCTTGACGCCGTGCTCCCGCTTGAGGCGGCTTTATCGACAATCGCCGCCCGTCACATCGGCGTCCTAGGATTCGCCGGAGGGATCTGCCTCCTTCAGGGCGTTTGCGAGCTCGCCTCGTGAGCCGATGTCGAGCTTGTCGTAGGCGGCGCTGAGGTGTGCCTCGACGGTCTTCACGGTGACAAACAGCAACTGGGCGATCTGGCGGTTGGTCATCCCCGAGGCCGCCAACTCGGCGACTCGGCGCTCGCTCGGGGTCAGCGACTCGACGCCGATCGGGGTATACCGGCGGACCGTCAGCCCGGTCGCCTGCAGCTCAGCAGTGGCACGCTTGGCGGCTCGGGTCGCGCCACACCGGCGGGCGAGCTGAAGCCCCTCCCGCAGCGGAGCCCGGGCATCCCTGCGCCGCCCCGCGGCCCGCAGCGCCGCTCCCAGATCAACCAGCGCATGAACGCGCTCCAGGCGCCGTGGCGAGCCCTCGAGGACGGCGACCGCCTCCCGCAGGAGCTCCACGCCCTCGGTTCCGCCCCGTGCGGCAGCGACTGCGCGCTCCACGTGGGCGATGGACGACGGGGCTCCCCACCGCCGCGCCCAGGCAAGCGTGTCCTCCGCCAGCTCTCGGGCCCGCTCCCGCTCTCCTGTCGCTATCAGCGTGCCGGCGGCCCAAGGAGCAGCCATGGCGATGGGTGCAGGTCCCAGGGCGAGATCCTCGGCGATGGCGGCAAGCGCGGCGAAATCGGCGGCGGCTTCCTCGACTCTGCGCTGTTCCCAACGCAGGTGCCCGCGGATGATCAGCAGCAGTACGGAGCCGAAGGTCGGCGGCGAAGGCCCCGCGTCCAGTCCGAGCCCCCGCAGTTCCGCCTCCGCGGCATCGAGCTCATCCCGCTCGATCAGGATCTCGACCAAGGAGGGTGTGATCATCACCACCATTGGGAACATCCCGGCCAGGCGCGCGAGATCTATCGCCTGGCGAATATCCGCCTCGGCCCCGACCAGGTCGCCAGAGGCCCAGGAAGCGAACCCACGCAGATACCAGCCGCGGATGCGTTGCGGAACGCCGCCGATTTCTTCTGCGGTTGCGAGCGCCTGTTCTGCTGCCTTTAGCCCCTCGTCGACCTCGTCGGTGACAACCAGCGCGATCACGGAGATCCCCGCGGCCGCCAGCTCGGACTCCTCGTTGAAGAGGATTCCGTCGTTCGCCAGAGCCCATCTCGCCGCCTCGGCAGTCTCCTCGGCGGTTCCGTTCACCATCGCCGAGCGGATCCTTATCGTTGCCGCCAGGCGACCGGCTGGGCTGTCCGGGTCGATCTCGTCCAGGTAGCGTTCCAGGTTCACCTTCGGCACCGACGGCACCATCAGGGCCAGCGTGCTCAGGTGGGCCTCCAACTGAAAAGCCCGCTCCACGTCGCCTTCGGCGACCGCGACCTCGATGGCCTCCTTGACCATCGAGGCGCCCTCCTCGAAGCGGCCCTGGATTGCCATCACCATCGTCAGAGGCATCCCCCACCGGCTTAGCAGCGAGCGGTCGTTCTCCGCCGCTCTCACCACGTCCGCTTCGACTGCCGGCAGGGCAGACGCGTCGCCAGCGTGGAAGCTCGCGGTGATCAACTGGTCCAGCACGTCGACGCGCATGTCCGCGAGCGGAGGCTCTTCCCAAGCCCTGGTCATGTACGCGACCGCAGCGCGCGGGGCACCGGTGGCCAAAGCTCGGTCTCCGGCCTCCAGAAGCGTTTCCACGCTCGCTCGGTCCCCCTGCGGCTCGCCGGCGACCAGCTGCGTCGCGATTTCCTCGGGGCTGGCGCCGCGTTCTTGCAACAAGGTGGCAGCTCGCCTATGTGTACGGGCTCGCTCGCCGACGGTCACCTCCGAGTAGATGGCATTCCGGACCAGGGGGTGGATGAATCGCAGCGAGTCGCCGCCGTCGAAGACCGCGCTCGTCCGCAATTCGTCGGCAGCGCCGCGAACCGCTTTGAGCTCGAGACCGGCCAGCTCGGCGAGCAGACTGAGGTCACTGCCGTCGCCGAGGATCGCGAGCGCCTGCGCAACCTTCCCTGCCGCTCCGCTGAGCCTTTCCACGCGCAGCAGAACGCTACGAGCCACCCGCTCCGGTGCCAGCCCGCGAGCCGATTCGGCTTGGTCGGCGGTGGGTTCGATCCCCCGCTCGAGTAGCGTCCGACTCAGCTCGGTGAGCAGGAATGGATTGCCGCCGCTGACCTCGAAGCAGGCCGAGGCGAAAGCGGGGTCCGGCTCACGGTCGAGTTCGCTGGCCAACAGGCAGGCGGCGCCCTTCAGGCTTAGCGGGCTAGGCGACAGCCGCCGGAGCACCGGATCGCCGAGTACCTGGGTCAGCCTCGGTGGCTGACCGGGCACGTCGGGCCTCACGGTGAGAAGGAGCAGTGCGGGCAGCTCTTCGAGCCGCGTAAGAAGAAAGGCGAGGTAATCCAGCGATGCCGTGTCGGCCCAGTGGATGTCGTCGACCGCGAGCAGAAGCGGTTGCCGTTCCGCCTGGCTCGCCGTCACCCAGTAGAGCCCGTGGAGCACGGAGAAGGAATCGCGGTTCTGCTCGTCGCCGCTCGCGAGCCCCAGCGCGGGCCTTGCCGCTCCCGCTCCCTCGAGAACGTCCTCGCGCTCCTCCTCGGCAAGCGCCCTCAGCCGATGATTGAAGAGCTGCTGGACGAGGCCGAAGGCATAGTCGCGCTCGAGCTCGGTAGCCCTGGCGGAAACGACCGTCAGCCCCGCCTCCACTCCCAACTCCCGTGCCTCCTGGAGGAGGCGGGTCTTACCCAGACCCGCGCTCGCCTCGATCATCAGCCCGCAACCCCTCCCCGCCCGGACCTCTTCGAGCGCGGCGCGCAGCTCTCCAAGCTCGCACTCGCGCTCCAGCAGCGACATCACCACGCTCCCCGCTTCAAAAATCTCCGATTAGAGCAATATCAGAGTTGATATTACGGGCGCTCAGGCCAGGGGCGGCGAGGTGACCCGCCGCCCCTGGGACCTATCAGGGCACGCTGGGGCGGAAAGGATTAACGCCGCCAGCGTTGCTTTCCCGCCTTTGGATGGGAGGAACTCGGTTGCTGCAAGGAGAAATCGATGCAGAGCATCGGCCGCGGGAAGATTGGCTTGCCGTTGTCCACGAGCTCCATGGGGTGAGTCTTCACCTTCCGGTGGGGGATCGCCACCGGGTCGAACCCCAAGATCGACCCTAAGATTTGCCGCTGGCGCACAGGGAACGGGAGGAAAGCGTGACGGTGTTGCTGGAGCGGGACCGTGAGGTGGGTGAGATCGAGGCCGCTCTCGAGGAGGTCACCGCGGGTCGAGGTCGGGCGGTGGCGATCGAAGCCAGCGCCGGCCTGGGAAAGACCCGCCTCCTGCAGGAGGCACGAGACGCTGGAGCAAGGGCCGGGTTGAAGGTCCTGGCGGGGCGGGCGACCGAGCTGGAGCAAGACTTCCCCTTCGCGCTTGTGCGCCAGCTGCTCGAGTCTGAAATCGCGAACCTTCCCGGGGACGAGCGAGAAGGGGTGTTGGAGGGTGCGAGCGCGGCCCGAGCGGCCCTCGGTCTCGATCCAGACCCGGACCGCGGCCATGACAGCTTCGCCGTGCTGCATGGCCTCTACTGGGTGACCGCTGCCTTGGCCGAGCGTCGGCCGCTGCTGCTGGCGATCGACGACGGCCACTCCGCGGATGCGGCCTCACTCGATTACCTGGGCTTCCTGCTGCCCCGGTTGGAGGAGCTCTCCGTACTGCTGGTCGTGACCGGCCGGCCCGATGAGCCGGACCCCTCCGGCGGCTTTCGGCGACTGATGAGCGATTCGGTCGTACGCCACCTCACCCTGGCTCCCCTCAGCGCCGAGGCGACGAATGTGCTGCTTGCGCAGGAGTTCGACGACGAGCCAACGCCGCAGTTCGCCGCCGCCTGCTTCGAGGTGAGCGGCGGCAACCCGTTCTTACTCCGCGAGCTGATTCGCACCCTCGTTCAACGCGGAATCGAGCCCCTTCCCGAGCACTCGAATCTGGTCCGCGAGCTAGTCCCCGAGCGGGTGGCGCACACGGTCCTGATGCGGATCGAACGGCTTCTCCCAGAGGCCGGGACGGTCGCGCGCTCAATCGCTGTACTCGGCGAAGGATGCGACCTTCGTCTCGTGGCCGAATTTGCCGGCGTGGACGTGTCCGCCGCGGCGAGCGCCACCGACGCGCTGCGGGCAAGCGCCATCCTCGATGGGAGTAGGACGCTGCGGTTCATCCACCCGCTCGTGCGCAACGCGATCTACGAAAGTGTGCCGGCGGGAGAACGGATGGCGCTCCACAGCCGTGCGGCGAGGCACCTGCGTGAGGCGGGTTCAACCCCCGAGTTGATCGCGACGCAGCTGCTGGCGGGGGAAGCGCGAGGAGAGCGGGAGAACGTGGAAACGCTGATCGAGGCGGGAGCACGCGCATCGGCCAGTGGCGCTCCGCGCTCCGCGATCGCTTACCTGAGCCGTGCTTTCCACGAGCCCGCCCCCTCGGATCTGCAAGCCGCGGTCCTGGAGTCGCTGTTATCAGCCATCGTCGCCGTTGCCGACACCACGGCCTTCAGCGAAATCGAAGCGGAAGTTTTCGCCGCGATCGATCGCGACCCTCCCCTGCTCAGCCGCTTGGTGCTCACCCTCGCTGGGATCATCGGCGTAAGTGGCCGGTTTGACGACGCGGCTTCGTTGCTCCGCAGTGCCTTCGAGCGCGCGGTAGAACAGGACGACGTCGAGTTTGCCTACATCCTCGGCGTACAGCACAACACCATCGCTTCGCTCGCGGGCCCAGGTGTGCAGTTAGACCTCGGTCGTTACGCCGATCAGGTCAGCCGCAATAGCCCCGCCGGGCACCTGGTCGCCGCGATTGAAGCTCGTTCGGCGGTGGCGGACGGTAGCTCGGAGGAGGCGGCGGACGCCGCCAAGCGAGCGCTGCACAATGCCGCGATCCTCCTCGACGTTCCCGACGTGGCTGCCGGGGTGACGGCGGTGATGACGCTCGTCGTTGCCGACGATTTGGCTCCTGCCCGTGAGGCCGTCGAGAGATCCCTTGCGATCACCCGCCAGCGGGGGGCGACCGGATCTCTGGTTCGCGAACTAATGGTGAGTAGTCTGGTCAGTTGGGGAGAAGGCGATCTCGTCAGGGCCGAACCGGACATGCGCCAGGCGATCGAGCTGGGACGCGCTGTTCGGAGCGTCCCGCTTTGGCTGTCGATCACCCCGATCTTCATGGAGATCCTGATCGAACGGGACGAGCTCGAGGCGGCGGAGCGAGAGCTGGAAACCACGGGCATCAGCGATGGACCGCTACCGAAGGGGCAGATGTTCAGCTTGTTCTTCTATGCCAGGGGGCATCTGCGACTCGAGCGAGGTGAACACGCTCTGGCCCTCGAAGACCTCAGTGTGTCCTCGTACCCGAACGAGACGCTCGATTTCGGCCGCATCAACGTTTCCTTTGCGAGTCCACTGGTCGCTCGCGCGCTGAAAGCGCTTGGGGATCGGAGGCGGGGCCGCGAGCTGGCCGACAGCCTCGAGCCGCTCGCCCGCCGCTGGGGGAGCCCCTCGGCGAAGGCTCACCTGCTTCGCGCTCGCGCCGCTGCCGGGGAGGGCGAGAAGGCAATTCGGGATCTGGAGGAGGCAGCTGCCCTGTTGGAAGGCTCCCCTCGGCGCCTCGAGCGCACGCACACCCTTGTTGAGCTGGGGGAAGCCCTGCGGGGTGGAGGACGTCGAGCCGACGCCCGTCCGCCACTTCAAGCGGCGCTCGAGCTCGCGCGAAAGTGCGGTGCCGTCCGGATCGCCAAGCGCGCCCACGACGAGCTGAAGGCCACCGGAGCAACCGTCCGCCGCTATACGCCAATCGGTGTCGAGTCGTTGACCCCGAGCGAGCGACGGGTAGCGGAGCTCGCGGCGTCTGGCATGACGAACCGCCAGATCGCGCAGTCGCTCTTCGTCACCGTGAAGACGGTCGAGGCTCACCTCAGCGCGGCCTACGACAAGCTCGACATCAGCTCCCGCCGGCAGCTCCCGGACGCCCTCGGCGGGAGGGGTGCCTGAAACGGCCGACGAGCGTGCGGAGGCGCCTGGTCCTGTCATCACCGAAGGTCACAGGAGCGATTCGGCTGGCCGCGGGCCTACGCCGAGAGCCGGACCGGCAGGGATTTCAGCTGGTTGAGGAAGCCCGACTCGACGTAGACGGGGTCCCCCGTCATCTCCATGTTGGGGTAGCGGGCGAGGGTCTCCTCGAGGAGGATTTTCAGCTCGAGGCGGGCGAGGGCGGCACCGAGGCAGAAGTGTCGGCCGCCGGCGCCGAAGGCTTGGTGATCGGGGTTGCGGAGGACGTCGAAGCGGTCGGGATCGGCGTAGCGCGTCTCGTCCCGGTTGGATGAGGCGTACCACATGACGACCTTGTCGCCTTCCTTGATCTGCTGGCCGTTGAGCTCGGTGTCCTGGGTGGCAGTGCGGCGGAAGTGGGCGAACGCGGGGAACATGCGCAGCGACTCCTCGACCGCGCCGGGAACCCGCGCAGGGTCTTCGACCAGGAGCCGGCGCTGGTCTGGATTTTCCATCAGCGCCCGCATGCTGGAGCAGTAGGTCGCCTTGGTGCTGTCGTTGCCGGCGGCCACGAGGAGGAAGAACCCCATCACGATCTCGTGCTCCTCGAGTCGCTCGCCTTCGACTTCGGCGTGGACCAAAACGCTGGTGAGGTCGTCGGTCGGGTTCTCGCGACGCTCGGCGATCATCGTGCTGCACCGAGCAAAGACCTGCTGGATCGCCTCCTGAATCGTCTCTTCGACGGTCTCGACGGAAGGGCTGTAGTCGGGGTCGTTGGCCGCCAGCGCCATGTTCATCAGCTCTGCCCAGGCCGCGTCGTCCTCCTCCGGGATGCCCATGAAGCTGCCAATCACCCGCGAGACGGCGGGCTGGGCGACGTCGGTGACGAGATCGGCGGTTTCGCGGCCCTCGAGCCGGTCGAGCACCCCGACGACGATCTCGCGGATCGCCTCCTCATGGGCGGCGATCCGCTTCGGCGTGAAGCCCGCCTGGAACAGCGCCTTCAGCCGGTCGTGCTTGGGCGGGTCCATACCGATAAACATCGCCCGCGCCAGCTCGATCGGGAAGACCTCGTCGATGACGACTACGCCGCCGAGTTCGGAGGAGTAGGTCTCCCAGTCGCGGCTGACCTTGTGGACGTCGTCAGCGCGGGTCACCGACCAGAAGCCCTTCGCCTGCGGCAGCTCGGTCACTTCGGAGGTCCAGTGGACGGGACACTGGCTGCGCATCCGCTTGAACAGCTCCAGCGGCGGGCCGTCCTCCCAGTGCTCGCGCTCGAGCACCAGAGCGTCCTCGACGTCTCCTCCTCCGGCAGCGATCTCGGCCTGGTCCGCCACGCCCGCGATCATACTGGCTGACTGGCCAGTTTCAGCGCGCGCAGCAGATTGGCGCCGCCGTCAGAACGGTAGCTTCGCCCGCGCGGTCTTGCCGGCGGAGTGGCTCTTGTCGGCGGCACGGCGGGCGTGGTTGGAGAGCCTTGGAACCAGGAAGCCCAAGACGGCAAGCAGGACGCAGATTCCTATTACCACGGCGATGGTCATGCGACTCTCCTTGCCCAGGGTGGATCTAAAGCTTCTTCTCTAGATCGTCGGCTTTCTCTCCGTGGCGCTGGGAGAGCTCGCGCTCGCGCTCGGCGCGCTCCGCCGCCTCCCGGGCCTTCTGCTCATGGTTCTCGGCTTTGCTGCCGTGGACCTCGGCCTCCTGACGGTGCCCGACGGCCCGTTCGCCGAGCCGTTCCCGCTCGAGCTCGCGGCGCGCCTTTGCCCGCCGGGCCGCCTTGGCAGCGATGACCAGGAGGACGAGTGCGGCGATGACGATGACGATGATCAACCAGGTATCCATGGCCCCTCAATACCCGTCTGGCAATTGGTAAACCACCCCAATCCGGGTAGCCAGGAGCCGTGTTCGACTGGCTCACCCAGGAGGTCTCCCACAGTGCCCTCACCTACCCGGTCGTCTTCGCCGCCGCGGGGTTCGACGTCCTCTTCCCGCTGATCCCCTCGGAGACGATCGTGATCACCGCCTCGGTCTTGGCGGCGCAGGGCGACCTGCTGATCTGGCTGATCATCCCCGCGGTCGCCCTCGGCGCTTTCCTCGGCGACAACCTCTGTTACCTGCTCGGCCGCAAGGTCGGCGACCCCGTCGCCGACCGCCTCTTCGACGACGAAAAGGGGCAGGCGCGGCTGAAGTGGGCAGAGGAGGCGCTGTGCCGCCGTGGCGCGATCCTGATCGGCGTCGGCCGCTTCATCCCCGGCGGCCGCACCGCGACGACCTTCGCCGCCGGCACCCTGGAGATGCCCTACCGCCAGTTCCTCGCCGCCGACGCCTTCGCGGCGGTGTTGTGGGCGTTCTATGTTTCGATGCTTGGCTACCTCGGCGGCGAGACCTTCCAGGACAACCTCTGGCTGCCGCTCGCGACGTCCTTTACCTGCGCGATGGCGGTCGGCCTCCTCTTCGAAGCTTGGCGGCGGCTGCAGCGCCGCCGCGGCAAGGACATCCTCGGCGACGAACTGCCGGACGAGGCCAGCGCGGCCTGAGGATCACCAGCGGTCAGTCGGAGGCCTGTGGAGCTCGACCTCGGCGTCTGCTTCACTTGGCGGACCAGAGAAAGGAGGTGGTCCTAACTTGATTCACATGCTTGATGGGACTCTGGAGGTGCAGGGCCGCTAGGCGCCGCACTGGTTCGGGCGCCCGGCGGAATCCACCCCGGGCACCGGTGGGCGAAGGGAGCCGGGCGTTGTCCCACCCGGTCGCTGTTCCCGCGTTCGCTTTCCAAGCACCAGGTCGGGGTCGCCGCTGGCGACCCCGACGTTTTCAGCCCGCGATCCGGTCGAGGCCTGCCTGGGCTTCCGAGAGGAAGCGCGAGGCGATCCGCCAGCGCCGCTGCAGGATCGGTTCGATCATTGCCGTGTCGCAGCCGAACTCCGAGACGCAGTCGCCCCACTCGTTGGCTCCTTCGATATAGCGGTTGAAGGCCTTCTCGCTCGGGGCGCCGGCGGCGTTCAGGCAGTCGACCTGCAGCTTCCCGAAGGGGATCTCGCCGTAGGTGGAGCCGATCCCGCGCACCTCGGCCACGTACTGGTCGTAGGTGACGCCGACGGCCAGGCGCCGGCGCAGGCCGTCCATCGAGCCGACGAAGCCACCGAGCTGGCTCTGGCAGAGGTCTCCGCCCGGAACCGGTCGCGCGTTGGGGTTCGGGGATGACCTCTCCTTGGTGGTGGGTGGGTTGCTGGCGACCGTCATCTCGCCGCCGGAATCCGACCCCCCGCCACCGCAACCGAAGAGGGGCAGCGTCAGGAGGGCGCAGCTGGCGAGGGTCAGGCGAGCGGCGGCGAGCACCCGCGGCAGTTTAGGAGGGGTACGTCGTGTAGAAACCCTCTCCGTGCGGCGAATCGGCGGCTTCGGGAGGACGGCGGGTGGGCTCCTGCTGTTGCTCCTCGGCCTTTGCGGGGCGCTCGCTCCCCGTTCCGAGGCCGCCCCCCATGTGCTCGTCGTCGGCGACAGCCTGGAGGAGCTCACCTCCCCCTACCTGAGTCGCTACCTGCCCGGGATCGAACTGACGATCAACGCGGTTGGCGGCTACAACAGCTACCAGATCTTCGACCTCTTACAGGAGAGCTACGACCCCTCCCAGGACGTGATCGTCTTCGACGCCGGCACCAACGACAACCCTGCCTATCCGGAGATCCTTGCCGGCAACCTCGCCAAGGTGGCCGAAATAGTCGGCGACCGCTGCATGGTCGTGCCGACGATCCACGGCCTCCATCCGGGCGGGGTCGACGACACCGGCAAGAACCGGGTCGTTGCCGAATTCGCCGCCTCCCGTCCCGGCACCCAGGTGCCCGACTGGGCGGGGACCGTCGCTACCCGACCCGACCTGATGCAGGCCGACAACCTGCACCCGATCCCGGAGGGCGCCGACTACCGGGCCCAGCTGATCGCGCAGGGAATCGAAGGCTGCCTCGCCTACGACTTCGCCCTTGCCAGCGCGCCGGCGGAACCGCGCACCGACGTCGAGCCGATCGCGACGGTCGGCAAGCTCCAGCAGCGGCGGGACGAAGCGATGATGAGCGTCGGCGGCAGGGTTCTCCAGCAGGCGGCTGTCGCCGCTCTCGCCGGCGCGCTGCTCGTTCGCTAGATAGGAGCCGCCAGCGCTTAACTGGCGGGCCTAGGCGACTTGTATACTAGTATACATCCGCTCCGGCAGAGCAAAACCTCACGATCTCCTGGGCCATTACCGGACGATGGTCCTGATCCGCCTCTTCGAGGAGGAGGCCGAGCGTCAGTACAAGGCGGCTCGCATCGGCGGTTACTGCCATCTCTCCTCCGGGCAGGAGGCGACCACCGTCGGCACGGTCTCCTCCCTTGCCGACGACGACCTGCTGATCACCGGCTATCGCTGTCACGGCTTCGCCCTGGCGCGGGGGATTCCGCCAGAGGCGGTAATGGCGGAGCTGTTCGGCCGCCGGGACGGCTGCGCCCACGGGCGCGGCGGCTCGATGCATTTGCTCGACGTCTCGCGCGGCTACTACGGCGGTTGGGGAATCGTCGGCGGGCAGCTGCCGATCGCGACCGGAATGGCACTCTCCCTGGTGCGGCGCGGCTCCTCCCAGGCGGTCCTTTGCGAGCTCGGCGACGGCGCCGTCAACATGGGCTCCTGGCACGAGTCGCTCAACCTTGCCGCCGTCTGGCAGCTGCCGATCGTCTTCCTCGTCGTCAATAACCTCTACGGGATGGGGACGAGCGTCGAGCGCGCCTCCGCCGAGCCCGACCTCTACAAGCGCGCCTCCGCCTACCGGATGCGGGGTGAGCAGGTCGACGGCGACGACTTCGAGGCGGTGCTGGCGATCTCCCGAGAGCTGATCTCCGAAGCGCGCGCCGAGCGCCGCCCCGCCGTCCTCGAGGCGCTGACCTATCGCTACCGCGGCCACTCGGTCGCCGACGCCGGCCTCGCCTACCGCACCCGGGAGGAGATCGATGAGCGCCGCAAGCAGGACCCCCTGGAGCGGATGCGGCAGCTGCTCCGCTCCCAGGGGGTCACGAAGAAGCAGATCGACGGCGCCGACGCCATCGCCGCCGCCGCGGTGGCGGAGGCGACCGAGTTCGCCAGCGCCAACCCCGCCCCCGCCGTCGACCGCCTCGCCGCCGGCATGCACGCGCCGGGCAGCGAGGAGCAGTTCCGTCGCATGCTCCCCGGCAGCCCCTTCGGGGAGCGTGAGCTCGTCTTCGCCGGAGGTCTCGGGCAGTGAGCCAGGTGCAGGCGGTCGAGCCGAAAATCGAAGTTGCGGCGCCGGCCGCCCGCGAGGTGATGACCTATCGCGAGGCGCTCCGCCTGGCGATGCGGCAGGAGATGGACCGCGACGACCGCGTCTTCGTGATGGGCGAGGAGGTCGGCGTCTTCGACGGCTCCTACAAGGTGACTGCCGGGCTGCTCGAGGAGTTCGGCCCCGATCGCGTGCGCGACACCCCGATCTCCGAGGAGGGCTTCCTCGGCGCCGGCGTCGGCGCGGCAATGCTCGGCGAGCGGCCGATCGTCGAGGTGATGACGCTCAACTTCCTCCTCGTCGCGATGGACCAGGTCGTCAACCACGCCGCCAAGATCGGCGCCATGTTCGGCGGTGAGGTCCGCTGCCCGATGGTTATCCGCACCCCCAACGGCGCCGGCAACCAACTGACGGCGCAACACTCGCAGTCCTTCGACGGCTGGTTCGCGGGGACGCCCGGCCTTAAGGTTGTGGCACCGGCGAATCCCGACGACGCGAAGGGGTTGCTGAAGGCCGCGATACGCGACGATGATCCTGTGCTGGTGATCGAGAACCTGCCGATCTACAAAGAGAAGGGAGAGGTCGAGCTCGACCCCGAGCTGACGACGCCGATCGGCCTCGCGGCGGTTGCCCGCGAGGGCAGCGACCTGACCCTCGTCGCCCATTCCTTCGCCACCGTGCGGGCGCTGCGGGTTGCCGAGAAGCTGGCGGCGGAGCACGGCGTCTCGGTCGAGGTGATCGACCTCCGCAGCCTGCGGCCGCTCGACGTCGAGACGGTCGCCGCCTCGGTCGCGAAGACCAACCGGGTCCTCTGCGTCGAGGAGGGCTGGCCGACCTACGGCGTCAGCGCCGAGCTCGCCGCGCGCATCCAGCATGCCTGCTTCGACGATCTCGACGCACCGGTTGAGCGGGTAGGGATGGCGGAGGTGCCCCTTCCCTACGCCAAGGAGCTGGAGCTGGCGGCGATGCCTACCGAAGACCGAATCGAGGCCGCTGTCCTGCGGCAGCTGGAGCTGGCATGAGCGAGGTGGTGATGCCGCGCCTCTCCGACTCGATGGAGGAGGGGACGATCCTCACCTGGCTGAAGCAGGTTGGCGACGAGGTCGCGGTCGGCGACGAGCTGGTCGAAATCGAGACCGACAAGGCGAACATGGCTTACGAAGCGGATGTGGCTGGGACCCTCAACGAGATCCTGGCGCAGGAGGGGGAGACGCTTCCGATTGGCAGTCCTATTGCGCGGATTGGCGAGCCGGGCGAAGCGCCGGCCGCCCGGGCCGCGGGTCCTGTCGCGGACGAGGGGTCCTCGTCCTCGCAAGCTGCGGGCGAAGACCCCTCATCCGCGCCACCCGCGGGAGGGACCGCAGTGTCCACCGCCGAGGCTCCCGCAGATGGCAATGGGACGGGCGAGAGGGTCAAAGCTTCGCCGCTTGCTCGACGGCTAGCTAAGGAGAAGGGGTTGGACATCTCCACCCTCCAGGGTTCGGGGCCTGGGGGGCGGATCGTGAAGGCGGACGTCGAGGGGGCTGGTGCCGCGCCGGCGCCTGCGCCGGCGGTGGCAGGACCCGCTGGCCAGGGCGCTGCGGGCGGCACCGCCAAAGGCGAAGTCGAGACTCGCGAGCTCAACAAGCTGCAACAGACGATTGCGCGGCGGATGGCGGAGTCGAAGGCGACCGCGCCGCACTTCTACCTGACGATTGAGGTCGACATGGGGAAGGCGTTCGAGGCGCGGGCGGCGATCAAGGCCGCGGCGAAGGAGGGCGATGTCGTGCCCTCGTTCAACGACATGGTCGTCAAGGCCTGCGCGATTGCCCTGCGCGAGTTCCCGAAAGCCAACGGCGCCTACCGAGACGGCAAGTTCGAGCTCTACTCGCGGATCAACGTCGGCGTCGCTGTCGCCGCCGAGGAGGCGCTGGTGGTGCCGACGATCTTCGACGCTGACCGCAAGGGCCTGCGCGAGATCGCCTCCGACACCCGTGCCGTCGCCGCCAAAGTCCGGGACAAGACCGTCACCCCGCCGGAGCTCTCCGGCGGCACCTTCACCGTTTCCAACCTCGGCATGTACGACATCGACGAGTTCGACGCGGTGATCAACATGGGCCAGGCGGCGATCCTCGCCGTCGGCGCGATCCGCGACCTTCCCGCCGTCCGCGACGACCAGCTGGTCCCGGCGAAGCTGATGAAGGCGACCCTCTCCTGCGACCACCGCATCCTCTATGGAGCCGAGGGCGCCGAGTTCCTCGCCCGCGTCAAGCAGCTCCTCGAGGAGCCGGTCTCACTCGCGCTCTAGTCGCCCTGCAGCTCCGGCGGCAGCGCTTTCGGTCCGTCCGGGTACATGTGCCGCAGCTGCTCCTCGCTCATCTCCAGCGTGCTGGTCACCGCTTCCCGTGGCGCTCCCACCACCAGCCAAAGCTGGTCCCCGTCGGTGTCGTTGAAGAGCTGGCGGACGGTGTCGGGCTCGACCAGCAGCGTGTCCAGGGGGCCCAACGTCAGCACCTCGTCGTCGATGCGCACCCGCCCGGTGCCCTCGAGCAGCACGTAGAGCTCCTCCTGGCTGAGGTGCCTGTGCCTGGTCGAGGCCTGCCCAGGCTTCAGCCGCCACATCCGCGCCCCCAGCGCCGAAGCCCCGAGCTGCATCCCGAGGTCGGTGTTGAGCGTCTTCATCTGGTTCGACTCCCGCCAGAACGCATCGGCGGCGGGAAGGAACCGGTAGCCCATCCCTACTAAAGCTCGATCCAGGTGCCGGTCGGGCCGAGGTTGCGGACCGGGGTGGGGCCGATTTCGCTCTCGCAGCCCCAGGACTCGTGGATGTGGCCGCAGACGGCAAGGCGGGGGCGCTTCTCCTCGATCGCCTGGAGCAGGGCCGGGCTGCCGAAGTGGGTGCCGTCGCCGGAGCTGTCGCAGTGGTCCCGGGGGGGTGAATGGAGAACCAGGACCGCCTCCTCGGGGCAGGCCGCGAGCATCTCGCTCGCCGCCTCGTCGTCGAGGTCGAAGCTCCAGTCCCAGGGGGTGATCGGGACCCCGGCGCCGAGGCCGAAGAACTCGACGCCCTCGATCGTCGTCCCCTCGCCGTGGAGGACGTTGGCGGCGCTCCAGCGCTCGGCGGCGCTCCGCAGCGCGTCGGCGGTCTCGTTGTTGCCCGGCACCAGCACGGTCGGGGCCTCGATCGCCGCCAGGGCGTCGATCGTCTCCTCAAGTCCCTCGTGGATGGACGCGAAATCCCCGGCGCCGATGACGACGTCGGCTTCCGCGGACATTTCGACGAGCTTCGCGCCCTGCTCGAGGTCGCGGTGGAGGTCGCTGAAGGCGAGGATCCTCACGGGCCAAACCTAGCTGCTGGTCCGGTATCGTGCCCGCCGCAATGCCCCCCGTGTTCTGGATTGGCCTCGGAATCGCCGCCACCTTCTTTCTCGTCGGCGCGATCGCCGGCGCTCGCTCGCGCAGCTCCAGCCTCGGCGGCGGCGCCGCGATGGGCGCCTACCTCGGGATCATGAGCGCCTTCCCGCTGCTGGCCATCGGCCTCGCCACCAGCTAACCCCAAGCTCACCTGACCGGCGCATCTCGGCGTCCTCGGTCGCTCGCGTGCGGAGCACGCCACGCGACCCCCGCCGAAGGCGGGGTGCGAGCGCGCCAGCGCGAGTTCCTTGATCTGCTTGGTCAGGCGAACTTGGGGTAGCCATTGGCGCATGACGGAAGCCCCGGTATTGACGCTGCACGACGGGGTCGAGATGCCGCAGCTGGGATTCGGCGTCTTCCAGATCCCGGCCGAGGAGACGCAGGAGAGGGTCGAGGAAGCGCTTGCGGTCGGCTACCGCCACTTCGACACCGCCGCCATCTACGGCAACGAGGCGGGCGTCGGGGCGGCGATCGCCGCCACCGGCGTGCGGCGCGAGGACGTCTTCGTCACCACCAAGCTGTGGAACTCACGGCAGGGCTACGACTCGACGCTGCGCGCCTTCGAGAAGAGCCTGGGTCGGCTCGGCACCGGCTATGTCGACCTCTACCTGATCCACTGGCCGCTGCCGAGCCGTGACCTCTACCTCGAGACCTGGCGTGCCTTCGAACGGATCCAGGAGGAGGGGGGAGCGCGCTCGATAGGCGTCTCCAACTTCCGCGTCGAGGACCTGGAGCGGCTGGAACGCGAGGCTGAGCGGCTGCCGACTGTGAACCAGATCGAGCTGCACCCGCGCCTCCAGCAACCCGAGCTGCGCGCCTGGCACACCGAACGCGGAATCGCCACCGAGGCCTGGAGCCCGCTGGCGCAGGGCGACCTCCTGACGGACGGGACGATCGAAACGATCGCCGCCCACCACGACAAATCGCCGGCGCAGACGATCCTCCGCTGGCATCTCCAGCTTGGCAACGTGGTGATCCCGAAGTCGTCCAACCCGGAGCGGATCCGCGAGAACTTCGAGCTCTTCGACTTCGAGCTGAGCGAGGACGACATGGTCGCGATCGAACGCTTGGACGCCAGCCAGCGTATCGGCGACGATCCGAGCACTTTCGACCTCGACTAGTCACCAGCCAGGCTCGAGGCCCACTTCGGCCGGGTTCTATCCTGCGAGGGTGCAGCGCGCGAGCGATGCAGCCGCGGCCGTTTGGTGGCTCGAGGACGCCCTGGCCGGCAGTCAGCCGGCACCAGAGCCGCTGGCGTCCCGAGTCGATGCGGACGTGTGCATCGTCGGGGGCGGCTTCACCGGCCTCTGGTGCGCGATTCACCTGCGCCGGTCGACCCCCGATCTCGAGGTCGTGGTGCTGGAGCGGGAGACCTGCGGGTTCGGTGCCAGCGGCCGCAACGGCGGCTGGGTGAAAAGCTGGGTCGACAAGCTCGACGGGCTGGCGGCGAGGTTCGGCCCCGAGGTGGCGCCGCTCCTCGCCCGGCACTCGGTCGATGCGGTCGATTCGATCGGCCGCTTCGTCCGGGAGTACGGGATCGACTGCGATTTCCGCCAGCGCGGCGGGCTCGTCGTCGCCACCTCCGAAGCTCAGCTTCGGTCCCTTGGGGGGGTCTGCGCCGCGGTCGCCGGCTCTCCTTTCGCCGATCGGGTGCACGCGGTCTCGCGGGAGCAGGCGCGCGAGTGGACGGGGTCGCCGCTGCCGCTCGGCGGCGTCCGCTTCGACGACTGGGCCTCGGTTCACCCCGGTCGCCTCGTCCGCGGGCTGCGCGAGGTCGCGCTGGGGATGGGGGTGAGGATCTTCGAGGCGACGCCGATGCTCGGCTGGGACCCCGGTGACCGGATCAGCGTGGCGACGCCGGCCGGAACGGTCAGGGCGGGGCGGTTGATCCTCGCGCTGGGCGCCTACAGCGGCGGAGTGAGGGCGCTGCGGCGCTCCTTCGTGCCGATCGGGTCCCACATCCTCGTCACCGAGCCGGCGCCGGAGAGGCTCGAGGGCATGCCCTGGTCCGACGGCGGCCTGCTCGGCGACGCAAGGTTGATGGTCCACTACGCCCAGGTCACCAGCGGCGGCCGGATCGTCTTCGGCCAGGGTGGCGGCGCGATCGGGCCGGCCGGAAGGGTCCTGGCCCGGCACTACCGCAACCCGGATTACGAGGCCGGGGTGATCGGCGACTTCCGGCGCTGGTTCCCGGCCCTCTCGGAGGTCCCGATCGCCCGCACCTGGGGAGGCGCCGTCGACAGGACCCCCAGCCATCTTCCGATCGCCGGATCGCTCGGCCCCCAGGGAAGGGTCCTCTACGCCCTCGGGTACTCGGGCAACGGGGTCGGACCGAGCTTCCTCCTGGGGAAGCTCCTCGCCGCGCGCGCCGTCGGCGAAGGCCTTCCGGAAGGATGCGACTTGCTCCTGGCCGGCCCCCCTGGCTACCTCCCTCCCGAGCCGTTCCGCACCCTCGGCGGAGCGCTGGTCCGAGCGGCTGTGAAGCGGGCAGAGGAGGCCGAGGAAGCGGGCAGGCCACCCGGCCTCCCAGGCAGGTTGCGCTCGTTGGTCGGCGCGGCGGTGCCGCGCTGGCTGGAGCCGAGGCTGCGCGGGCGCGCTTCTCCCTAGAAGCCGGGTCGCTGGCCGCCCAGCCAACTTGAAAGGATGCCTCCGTGGCGGACGGACGAGCCGAGGCGCCTCGGGCCGAGCGTGTGCTGCCGGGGATCTGGCGGCTGCGGCTGCCGTTGCCGTGGCCGGGGGTGCCGCACGGGAACGCCTGGGCGGTCGCCAGCGACGGGGGCATCGTCATGTTCGACACCGGCATGGGGGGCAGGGGGCGGCTGCGGCAGCTGGACCTGGCCCTGGCGCAGGTCGGGTTCACGGTCGAGGACGTGCGGCTGGTGGTCTGCACCCACTCGCACACCGATCACTACGGGCTCGGCGGCTCGATCGTCGAGCGGGCCGGGTGTGAGCTCTGGATGCACCCCCGCTGGGAGCACGTGCGGCCGCTCGCCGACGATCCCGTGGCAGCGCTGGAGGCCCGGATCGAGGTGGCGCGGCAGAGCGGGGTGCCGGCGCGGGCGCTGGAGCGTTACAGGGAGGCCCGGGAAGGAGACGCCGAGACGGGCATCGACTCGATCAAGGAGCCAGACCGGGATCTTGTTCCCGGGGTCGAGGTGGAGACCGACCTCGGCGGCTGGCAGGTGCATGAGACGCCCGGACACGCACCGTCCCACGTTGTCCTCCACCAACCCGACCGCAAGCTGATGATCTCCGGCGACCACCTGCTCGGTCGCACCGTCCTCTTCTTCGACTACGGCCATAGCCCCGACCCGGTCGGCGAATTCCTCGGCGGCCTCGACGAGATCGAGCCGCTCGACGTCGACCTCGTCCTCCCCGGCCACGGCCGCACTTTCCGCGACCCGGAGGCGAAGATCGCCGAGTCCCGGCGGCAGGTCGAGGAGCTGCTGGCGAAGGTCCGGGTGGCCCTCGCCGGGGGCGATCTGACGGCGTTCGAGGTCGTCGCCGAGATCGTCGGCCCCGAGAACCTCAATACCCCCGCCAGCGCCTGGGTCCTGCAGATCGTCCTCTCCTGCCTCGATCACCTCGCGCTCGCCGGCGAGGTAGCCGCGAACGACGGCTCGGACCCGCGGCGCTGGCGCCTCACGTAGCCTTTCGCCGAATGGCGAGCTTCACATACGTGCGCCAGGTGGCCGCCCCGCCCGAGATCGTCTTCGACGTCCTCACCGACCACCGCCGCTACGACGAGATCACCTCCCTGCGAAAGGCCGAGCTGGAGCGGGAGGGGGAGTCGGCGCCGAACGGCGTCGGCGCGATCCGCCGCCTGACTGTGGCGGGCCCGCCGATGCGGGAGGAAGTACTCACTTACGACCGACCCCGCCGCTTCTCCTACAAGGTTCTCTCCGGACTGCCGGTCCGCGACCACGTGGGGACGGTCGAGCTCGAGCCCAGCGACGGCGGCACCAAGGTCACCTACGCGGTGAAGACGACGCCGACGGTCCCGTTCGTCGGCGCGGTTGTGGTCGCCTTCATGAAGCAGGGCATCAAGACGCTGCTGGGCGGAGTCGCCAAAGAGTCCGAGCGCCGCGCCGCGAATGGCTGACGGCGGGCCCAAGGCCCGCCCGCTGCGCGACGCCCTGCGGCTGCTCGTCCACCCCCGCGAGCTCTGGCACGAGCACCGGCCGTGGGCGGTCGCGCTGATCGTCGCCGCGATCGCCGTCGTGGTCGGCGGCTTCATCGCCTACGAAGCGCTGAAGCGGCCAGCCGACGTCCACAACGAGGAGGCGATCCGCCGCTTCAAACCGCAGAAGCCGCCGCCTCCGAAGGAGCCGAAGACCGTCAACTGGCCGATTTTCGGGCTCAACCCGGCCCGCACCCGCTACTTGCCCGTGAAGGGAATCAAGCCGCCCTTCCGCAAACTCTGGCGCTACACCGACAAGCCGCTGCTCGAGTTCCCGCCGATCTACGTCGGCGGCAAGCTCTACTTCGTCAACAACAACGGCTTCGCCTACGCGCTCGACGCCGACACCGGCAAGACGCTGTGGGAGCGGCGGATCGGCCGCCTCAACGCCTCCTCGCCGGCCTATTACAAACACCGCCTCTACATCGTCAACCTGGTTCCCGGCCACGTCGTCAAGATGGACGCGAAGACCGGCCGGGTGATTTGGAAACGGGGCCTGCCCGGCCGCGCCGAGTCCTCGCCGGTCATCATCGACCGCACCCTCTACTTCGGCTGCGAGAACGGGGAACTGTTCGCGATGAGCACCGGCAAGGGCGACGTCCGCTGGTCGACCCCGCTCGGCGGGCCGATCAAGTCCGCCCCCGCCTACAAAGACGGCAAGCTCTTCGTCGGTGACTACGGCGGCTACATGAACGCGGTCGACGCCAAGACCGGCGAGCTGGTCTGGCAGAGCGGCTCGCTCGGCCCCGGCTTCGGCGGTTCCGGGGCCTTCTACTCGACTCCGGCCGTCGCCTACGGACGCGTCTACGCCGGCAACAACGACGCCCGCATCTACAGCTACGACACCTCCAACGGGGAGCTCGCCTGGTCCTATTCGACCGGCGGCTACGCCTATTCCGGGCCGACCGTCGCCAACACGAGACACAGCCCGCCGACCGTCTACATCGGCTCCTTCGACGGCAACGTCTACGCGCTCGACGCCAAGGACGGCAGCGTCCGCTGGTACCGCTCGGCCGGGGGGCAGGTGATCGGCTCGCTTTCGGCGATCGGCAACATCGTCTACGTCGCCGAGTTCACCAACAAGACCACCAGCGGCTTCATGATGAGGAGCGGCAAGCGGGTCTTCCGCTACCCATACGGCACCTACACGCCGGTTGTCTCCGACGGTCGCCGTATCTACCTCACCGGGTATTCCAGCATCACCGCGCTCCAACCCCACCGGGGGGCGGCGGCGGTAGCTTCGGCGCACCCCGCGCGTAAGCCGGGAAAAGGCCGGAGTGGAGGCGGGCGCGCAAGACGCTGAGGCTGGTCGAGTAGTTCTGGATCCGGTAGCTGCTGGCGGCGCCGAAGTCCTGGTAGTAGACGAGCATCCTCGTCCGCGGGTGGCTGCGCACCCAGGCGAAGAGCCTGCGGACGAAGGTCGGGTCGTCACCGTTTTCCAGCGCCCACTCGGTGATCGCGAAGGGCTTGCCGGAGAAGCGGCGATAGAGGCCGGTCAGCGACTTCCAGTCGGGGTAGCCGGCGTAGAAGTCGGTCCCCGCCCAGTCGACCCAGCGCCGGCCGGGGTAGAAGTGGCGTGGCCGGTTGTGGGGGACGGTCGGGGAGCCTGCGGGGAGCGGACTCCAGATCACGGCGACGGGAGCCTTCGGCAGGCCTCCGATGTTCACCGTCAGCGGCGGCAATCCGGCTTTGGCGAGGCGGCGGTTGAGCTGCCGGGCCTTGCCGCCGCCGTGGACGATCACATAGATGCGGCGGAAGGCGCGTTTGTAGTTGCGGGGGCTGTGCTCGGGCCCGCGCGAGGCGCCGGCGCAGTCGTAGGCGGCCCACGCGTTGAGGCAGCGGTTGGGCTCGCCGAGCGGCCGCACGTAAGCCCGCATCTTCTTGTTGGCGAAGAGGTGGTTGAGGCGGACGAGGTAGGCGTCGCCAGCGCCGGTGGCGATCTGCGCAGGGGTGATCAGCTCGCCACCGGTGTTGTTGTCCTCGGTGGAGAGGTGGATCATCGGCCGCGCCTGGGCGATCTGCCAGCGGCGGATCGACTCGTCGAAGTCGCTGCCCCAGGTGCGGAAGGACTGGATCACGGCCGGATGCTTGTTCAGCACGTCGCTGAACTGGCCGAAGTCGGCCGGGTCGCCGGTGTCGGAGACGCCCCACCAGATCTTCTTGCCGGGCGGCTTGAGGAGGCTGGAAGCCCCGGCAGGACCGGCGCAGGTGAGGGCGACCAGCGCGAGGCCGGCGAGCAGGGCGATGAGGCCTCTCGCTTTCAGAGATCCAGCCAGAGCGGCGAATGGTGGCAAGCCCGCCCCCCTGGTTCCCGATCGCGCGGCGCTGGTGCAACCGCGTTTGCGCGTCAGGCTGCGAGCGGCTGCGAGTGCTCGGCGACGATCGCCAGCACCTCCGGTGCGTACTTGGCGACGAAGCTGGGACCGATGCCGCTGATCGCGAGCAGCGAGTCGTCATTCGTTGGGCGAATGGCGGCGATCGCCGTCAGCGTCTTGTTATGAGCCACCGTGAAGGCGGGCTTGCCGTCGGCGGCCCGCAGCCTCCAGGCTTTCAGCGCCTCGAGGAGCGGACCGTCGGCGGGGGAGAGGTCGGGGGCGGGCGCGGCTTTGGTCGCGCGCTTCGGTTGCCGGACCGCGATCGTCTCCGGGTCCGGGAGCCACTCCCGGGTCGGGCCGCAGACGTCGCAGCAGCGCTCCAGCGGCGCGCCGGCCGTGCGGTCGCTGAAGTGGTCGAGGAGGGAGCGGCGGCGGCAGCGGTCGGAGTAGATGAAGGACTTGATCGCGTGGTAGGCGCGCCAGCCGCGCTCGTGGGCGATCGCCAGCTCGGGGTCGCCGGCGCGCTGCTGGTTGAAGCGCACTAGGCGCCCGAGGTCGGCTTTCATCGCCAGCAGCACCGCCCGCGCCGGCAGACCGTCGCGCCCGGCACGGCCGGCCTCCTGGTAGTAGGCCTCGACGCTGGTCGGGATCGTCACGTGCCAGACAGAGCGGACGTCGGCCTTGTCGACGCCCATGCCGAAGGCGTTGGTCGCGCAGATGACGCCGGCGTCGGTGGCCATGAAGCGCTCCTGGATCGCCGTCCGCTGCTCCGGTGGGAGACCCGCGTGGTAGGCGACCGCGGCGATCTCCGCCTCCTGTAGATCCGCAGCCACCTCTTCGGTGTCGCGGCGGGTGCCGCAGTAGACGATCGCCGGCCGGTTGGCCGGATCGCGCAGTCCCGCCTCCAGCAGCGCCTGCCGCCGCGCCTTCGAGCCCGTGCCCTCGAGGGAGACCACGTCGAATGAGAGGTTCGGACGATCGAATCCCGATCGGACCTGGAGCGGGTCCCGCATCACGAACCGTGAGGCGATCTCCGCCGCCACCGGCCGGGTTGCCGTCGCCGTGCAGGCCATCACCGTCGGCCGCCCAAGCCGCTCCACCACCTCCGGCAGCCGCAGGTAGTCGGGCCGGAAGTCGTGGCCCCACTCGGAGACGCAATGCGCCTCGTCAACCGCGATCAGGTCGACGCTGCGTTGGGAGAGGGCCTCGAGGAAGACATTCGAGGCGAACCGCTCCGGCGCGCAGTAGACCATTCGTGCGTCCGTCCTCACCATCGCCAGCGCCTCCCGCACCGCCTCGTCCTCCATCCCGGAGGTGACCATCGCCACCCGGTGCCCCTGCCGCGTGAGCTTCCCCCACTGATCCCGCATCAAAGCGATCAGCGGACTGACCACAATCGTCAAATCCTCACTGGCGAGCCCGGGCAGCTGGTAGCAAAGGCTCTTCCCCCCGCCCGTCGGCATCACGATCAAAGAATCGCGACCTTCAAGGGCAGCAATGACAGCCCCCCTCTGTCCCGTCCGCCAGCTCGCGTAGCCGAGCTTGCTGAGCAGTTCGTCGGCCCTTTGTCCGGGATCAGTCATCGGCGCACCATAGGCGCCCCTCCGGCGGGTGGCGCGGGGAGCGGACACCCGCGCGCAGTCAGTTTGTAGAGCACGGGTGTCCGCTCCCCGTGACAGGACCCGCCGGCCGGAGCTCGCTCAGCCCGGCAGCCAGGGTTGAACCCAGCTGCCCGTCCCGCGGGTCAGCTTCTCGGCCTCTTGAGGTCCCCAAGTCCCGCGCTCATACGGCAGCACCGCCCCCGGCTCGTCCAGCAGCGGCTGCACCACCCGCCAGGTCTCCTCGATCGAGCTCTGACGCGTGAACAGCTGCGGATCGCCGGCGATCGCGTCGCCGAGCAGCCGCTCGTAGGGCTCGGGATCCTCCCCCGGCACCTTCTCGAACAGCACCTCGAGGTCGGCCGCCTGGAACGCCTCCTCGCCCGCCCGCTTCGCGTACAGCCGCGTCCGCGCTCCCGGCTCCGGCTCGATGCGGATCGTCATCTGATTCGGTTCCGGCGTTTTGCCGGGACCGACGCCAAGCCGCGGCGGCCGCTTGAAGAAGACCGTCACCTCGCTCGCCTTCACCGGCAGGCACTTGCCCGCGCGGACGAAGAACGGCACCCCGCTCCAGCGCCAGTTGTCGACCTCCAGCTCGAGCGCGGCGAAGGTCTCGGTGGTCGAGTCCGGCGCCACGTCCCGCACGTCCAGGTACCCCTGGTACTGACCTCGCACGTAGTGCTCCGGGTCGGCAGCCCGCATCGCCTTGAAGAACTCCAGCTTCTTGTCGCGGACGCTGTCGGGATGGTTGCCGGCCGGCGGCTCCATCCCGACCAGGCCGAGCACCTGCAGCGCGTGGTTCTGGATCACGTCGCGCATCGCCCCGACCGCGTCGTAGAAGCGCCCGCGGTCCTCGACCCCGAAGTCCTCGGCGATCGTCATCTGCACGTGGGAGACGTGCTCGCGGTTCCAGACCGGCTCCAGCATCGTGTTGGCGAAGCGCAGGTAGGTGATGTCCATCACCGGCTCCTTGCCAAGGTAGTGGTCGATGCGGAGGATCTGCTCCTCGCGCAGCACCGCGCAGAGTTCGGCGTTGAGCTTCCGCGCCGATTCGAGATCGTGCCCGAACGGCTTCTCGATCACCACGTGGGCGTTCTCGGTCAACCCCGCCTCGCCCAGCCCCTGGACGACGGTGGCGAAGAGCGACGGCGGGATCTCCAGGTAGAAGACCGGCCGCTTCGCGTCCCCCAGCGCCTTCCCGACGCGCTCGAAGGTCTCTGCCTGGGCGTAGTCGCCCTGGACGTAAGAGAGCCGCCGCGCCAGGCGCCCGAAGACGTCCTCGTCGGGATCGCCGACGGACTCCCCGATCGCCTCCCGCGCGTGCTCGCGCAGCTGCTCGTCGTCCCAGTCGTCGATCGCCACCCCGACGATCGGGCAGGCGAGCCTCTCCCGCTCCTCCAGCCGGTAGAGCGCCCGGAAGGTCATCTTCCTCGCCAGGTCGCCGCTGATCCCGAAGATCGTCAGGACGTCGGCTGCCTCGGCCATCGGCGCAGGCTATCGTCCGCTGATCCCTGCACCGCCACCAGCGGAGGACCCCATGGAACTCGGAATCGTCGGCCTCGGACGGATGGGGGCCAACATGGCTCGGCGCCTGATGCGCGACGGCCACGAGATCGTCGCCTACGACGTCGACCCGGATGCAGTTTCGAGGCTGGCGGGCGAGGGCGCCGAGGGGGCCTCCTCGCTGGAGGAGATGGCGGCGAAGCTGAAAACGCCGCGCTCGGTCTGGATCATGGTCCCCGCCGGGGAGATCACCGAGAAGACGGTCGACTCCGTGGCCGCGGTGTTGGAGGCGGGCGATGCGATCGTCGATGGCGGCAACTCTTACTACCGCGATGACATCCGCCGCGCCGAGCAGGTGGCTGAGAAGGGGATCGACTACGTCGACTGCGGCACCAGCGGCGGCGTCTTCGGACTCGAGCGCGGCTACTGCCTGATGATCGGCGGCCCCGACCGGGCGGTGGAGCGGCTCGATCCGATCTTCGCCAGCCTGGCGCCGGGGGTCGAGGCGGCGGAGCGGACGCCGGGTCGCTCCGGCGATCCCTCGCCCTCCGAGCAGGGCTACCTCCACTGCGGGCCCAGCGGCGCCGGCCATTTCGTGAAGATGGTCCACAACGGGATCAAGTACGGGCTGATGGCCGCCTACGCCGAGGGCCTGAACATCCTCCAGAACGCCAACGCCGGCAAGGTCCAGCGCGAGGCGGACGCCGAGACGGCACCGCTCGACCATCCCGAGTACTACCAGTACGACCTCGACCTGCCCGAGGTCGCCGAGGTGTGGCGGCGCGGCAGCGTGATCGGCTCCTGGCTGCTCGACCTGACCGCGGCGGCGCTGCGGGAGTCGCCCGGGCTGGAGGAGTTCGCCGGCCGCGTCTCCGACTCCGGCGAGGGCCGCTGGACCGCGATCGCTGCGATCGACGAGGGCGTGCCCACCCCAGTGCTGACGACCGCCCTGCACGAGCGCTTCTACTCCCGCGGGCTGGGGGACTTCGGCGACAAGGTGCTGTCGGCGATGCGCAAGCAGTTCGGCGGTCACGACGAGAAGGCGAGCTGAGCCGATGCCGATCGCGCTCGAGGTCGCCGGCGACGAGAAGGCGGCCTCGCGCCGGGCGGCCGAGCTGATCGCCGAGGCGGGAGCCGCGGCGGTCGCCGAGCGCGACCGCTTCACGGTGGCCATGAGCGGCGGCCGCTCACCCTGGGCGATGCTGGCGATCCTCGGCGATCTCGAGGCGATGCCCTGGGAGCGGACCGAGCTCTTCCAGGTGGATGAGCGGATCGCGGCACCCGGGGATCAGGCCCGCAACCTCACCCACATGGTCCTCGGCCTCTCGATGGAGCACCAGGCGGCGCTGCGGCCGATGCCGGTCACCCAGCGCGACCTCGATGCCGCCGCCCGCGAGTACGAAGCTTCGCTCCCCGATCGCTTGGACCTGATCCACCTCGGCCTTGGCCCCGACGGCCACACCGCCTCCCTAGTCCCCGGCGACCCCGTCCTCGAGGTGAGCGACCGCCGCGTCGCGATCACCGCCGAGCCCTACCAGGACCACCGCCGCATGACCCTCACCTACCTGGCGCTGGACGAAGCCCGCCGCATCCTCTGGCTCGTCACCGGCTCCGACAAGCGCGAGCCGCTGGTGAAGCTGCTGGAAGGTGACGAATCGATCCCGGCGGGCCGGGTGCGGAACGAGGAGATGGTCGTGGTGGCGGACGAAGCTGCAGCCCCGTAACTGTTAGCGAATCCGCTAACATATGGCCATGTCTCCTGCGGGCCTGATCGCAGACGTCCTCAATCGCAGCGGCCTCACCCAGGCTGAGCTTGCTCGGCGTGCGGGTCTCCCTCGCTCGGTCCTGAACGCCTACCTGAAGGGAACCCGCGAGCCGGGGGCGGATGCCTTGCTGCGTATTGCCGCGGCGGGTGGAGTCGAGCTGGAGATCGCGGAGCGAAGGCCTCCGGTCGATCCTGAACGCGCCAGCAAGATCCTGAATCAGGTGCTGGGACTTGCCGAGGCGCTCCCCTATCGCCCCCGAGCGGAGATGGCCTATCCGCCGTTGAAGGACAGGCTTACCAAGGCAGCGTCGGCATGAATGCCGAGCTTGTCGAAAAGCTCCTTGCAATTCACGAGGCCTTGAAGGCCCGTTCGCTTCCGCACGCTTTCGGCGGCGCCATCGCTCTGGCCTATTGCGTCGAGGAGCCGCGTGGCACCCGCGACCTCGATGTGAACATCTTCGTCGATGCGGAGAAGGCGGCAGAGGTGCTTGCGGCTCTGCCGGATGGGGTTCGGGTGGAGGAGGACGACGTAGAGAAAGTGATCAGCGATGGACAGACGCGCCTCTTCTGGGAGGGCATTCCCATCGACGTCTTCCTCAACAACCTGCCACTACACGAGGAGGTCGCCAACGGGGTTGTCTGGGTCGATATGCAAGGCACCCAGATCCCCGTCCTCGATTGCGCCTCGCTGGTCATCTTTAAGTCGTTCTTCGCCCGGACCCGCGACTGGGGCGATATCGAGGATGTCGCACTGGCGACCCCCGAGGATGTGGATGCTGCCGTCAAAGCGGTCGCGGGACTCGTCGGCGAAGACGACCCTTCCTATCAGCGGCTGGCGGAGATCTCAGCCGCCAATCCGCCCTAAGAGAAGCTGCGTCGGTCCACCCCTTCCCCCCGGGCGATGAAAACGTCGCTCACCAT
>DASSVR010000092.1:0-34872 GCA_035705945.1 Solirubrobacterales bacterium | reverse complement strand
CGTCCTTTTACCGTCTATATCGGTAAAAGGACGAACGCCGGCTCGCCGTAGAACCAGCGCCGCGGCCACGATCAGCGCCGCCAGGCCGAGCGTCGCCGAGGTGCCGTGTCCGGGGGCCCGGGCCAGCAGACCGGTGACGGTGAGGACGGCGCCGAGGCCCACTGCCGGCTCCAGCCAGGACCACTCCCTCCGGCCGGCGAGCGAGAGGACGGCCCTGCCGACCAGCAGCGAGACGGCGCAGATCAGCGCCGCCGAGGCATACGTCCCGATCATCAGGCGCTGGAACTTATGGCAGCGGCCGGTCTCAGTACTTCTCGGCGGCCTGCTCGAGCGTCTCCCGCAGGTTCTCGCCCCGCAGTGGCCCCCCGTGCCCGGCCGCGACAACCCGCGGCTCCAGAGCCGCCAGGCGCCGCAGCGACTCCTTGGCCTTTGCGTGGTTCCACGCCCAGGCCGGGTGCGGCACGCTCGCCTCCCCGGGCGGGAGCGGTTTCAGCCGTGCCGAGTCGACCAGGTAGACGACGTCGCTGACCAGCGCCACCCGGTCGCTGTCCCGCCAGAGGCCGATCAGGCCCGGCGCGTGGCCGGGGAAGTGCAGCACCTGGAACCCCGCGACCTCGTCGCCCTCGATCACGCTGTCGGCGATCCTTACCGGCCCTCCGTCCCAGAGCCTGAGGAGGAACGGGTAGAGCCGGCGCACCCACGCCACCGGCAGCTGCGAGAGGTCGAAGTAGGGCGCCAGCGACGCCGGGCTTTCGGCGTCGGCCCGTTCGTCGGGATGGCAGAAGACCGGGACGTCCAGGTAGGGGGCGGTGCCGCGATGGTCGGCGTGGGCGTGGCCGAGGACCACCCGCTTCAGCCCCCCGAGCTCATCGGCGGCGGCCTTCACCCTTCTCCGCATCCGCTTCGTCCCCGCGTCGAACTGCACCACCCCGTCGCCGTCCTCGAGGAAGTAGACGTTCATCTCGCCGCGGAAATCCCCCCGCAGCAGCCAGACCCCCTCGGCTACCTCCTCCAGCGCCACCGCTCCACCATATCGGCGGCGAATCAACCATCTAGGGTTCCCCCGTGCCCTGGATCTGGAAAGTCGGGATGGTGGTCCTGGTCGCCTGCCTCATCGCCTCGATGGCAATCGCGATCGTGCGCCTGGCGACGACCCCGAACGAAATCCTCGGCGACGGCTTCCGCGGCCTGCCGGCAAAGGAGCGTTAAGAACCTGTTCCAAGCGCCCAGCCCGAGCGCGAGCCTCCGGATCGTCGCTTAGTATCGGGCCCGTTCAGCGACCGAAGGAGGCGGCGTGTTCACTCGCATCGTGGTTGGGACCGATGGCTCCGAGACCGCCGCCGAGGCGGTGCGCCAGGCGATCGACCTGGCGAAAATCTCCGGCGCGGAGCTCAGCATCGTCAGCGCCTACGCGCCGGTCTCCGGCCGCCGCGTCAAAGGGGAGCAGCTCGACGCTCCCGCCGACGTCCAGTACGAGATCGGACCGCGCGAGGACGTCAACCTCGTCCTCGACGCCGCCGCCGCCGAGGCGCGCAAAGAGGGAGTCGGGGTCCAGACCCATCCGCTCGAGGCCGATCCGGCCGACGCGATCCTCAACGTCGCCGAAGAGACGAAGGCCGACCTGATCGTGGTCGGGAACAAGGGGATGACCGGAGCGCGGCGCTACCTGCTTGGGAGCGTGCCGAACAACGTCTCCCACCACGCGCCCTGCAGCGTGTTAGTCGTTCGGACTACCTGAAACGTCAAGAGCGCGGCTCGGTCGCGGCGTCCGCATCGAGCAAGCCGGCGCCCTGCTGAGTCGCTGGTAGGCCGAGGTCGCGGGCGGTGCTGCGGAGGCGTTTAGTTACCGCAATTACCCTGGCCTTCCCCGTCAGGCGGGGGTTGATCGCGTCGCTGGCGAGGACCATCGCGGCGACGCCGGAGACGTGGGCGGCGGCCATCGAGGTGCCTTCGTAGATGGCGGGAATCGCGAAGCTATTGGTGCTGCCGGGCAGCAGGGTCACCTGGTAGATCGGTCGGGCGGCGACGGACCGGCAGCGATCCTGAGGGCCCCCTCCGCCAGGCGCCACGATGTCGATCGCGGTGCCCGCCAGCGAGTAGTTGCCGAGGCAGGCGCCCTCGGTGGTACCGCCGACGGCGATCACCCGCGGCCCGGTCGCGGGTGCCGACACGCACGTCTCCGAGCCGAGGTTGCCGGCCGAGGCGACGGCGACGACGCCGCGCGCAAAAGCATCTCGCAGCGCTTCGTTCACCATCGGCACGCGATCCCCGCAGGCGAAGTTGAAGCTCATGTTGATCACGTCGGCGCCGTTGGCGACGGCGAAGCGGATTCCCCTGGCGATGCTGAGCGCGTCGCCGTACTTTTCGCCGTCGAGCACCCGAACCGGCATCAGCTTCGCCCGGTAGGCCAGGCCGGTGAGGCCGACGCCGTTGTCGGTCCTCTCGGCGATCGTGCCGGCGACGTGGGTTCCGTGTCCGTTCTCGTCGAGGGGGAGCCGGTCGCTCGCGACGAAGTCCCGCCCAGACACGAACTGCCGCGCCCCGAAATCCGGACTGCGTCGGTACTCAGCCCCGAACGAGCGGTAGGCGATCCCGGTATCGAGCACGGCGACGACCACGCCGGCGGCCCCAGGGTTGCCGGCTTCGATCAGGTTCCGCCAGGCATCCACAGCCCCGATTCCGCCCGGCGAGGTCGGGAGGTGACGGGTGCGGGGGCCCCTGGGGGAGAGGAAGTTCCACTGCTTAGCCACCCAGTGGCCAAGTGAGGTCGAGGCCCCGGCCCCCCCGCCGAGGGTTCCGGGATCGTTGGGATCGAAAGGCTGACTCGGGGCGGTCGACGCCGTGGCGATGTAGTTCGGCTCCGCGTAAACGACCCGCGGATTCCGGGCAAGGACTCGCGCGGTGCGGCGCACCCCCGTCCCCGGCGGCAACGAGACCACATGGCCCGAGGCGTCCCCCTCGAATTTGACCAGCAGTTGGCCGGGCGCGAACCCGTGCGCCGGCGCCAGCCCCGTCTTCGCCGAGGCTGGCGCAGCGGCGCCAGCCAGCGCAAGCGAGATCAGCGGCAAGAGGATTCGTAGTCGATTCATCGGTTCTCGTCGCCGGCCGCGGCCCCTGCCCGCGGCCAGCTTCCCTCCCAACACCGCGGCGCCCTGGAAGTTGTAGGGCGGAATACTTCCTCATCGTGACCCTCAGCGACTCGATCGACGCGGCCGCTCGGGCGCACGAGGAGGCGATGGAGATCGCCATCGCCGAAGCGCGCAAGGCGGAAGCCCACGGCGACGTCCCGATCGGGGCCGCGATCCTGCGCGACGGCGAGCTGCTTGCCCGCGCCGGCAACGAGCGAGAGCTGCGACGGGATCCCACGGCCCACGCCGAGGTGCTCGCGATCAGAGCCGCCGCGGAGGCCCTGGGAGGCTGGCGCCTTCCCGGCACCACGCTCTACGTGACCCTCGAGCCCTGCGCAATGTGCGCCGGCGCCATCGTCCTCGCCCGCATCCCCGCCGTCGTCATCGGCGCCAGCGATCCCAAGGCCGGCGCCGTCGGCAGCGTCTTCGACATCCTCCGCGAGCCGGCGCTCAACCACCACCCCGAGGTCGTGACCGGAGTTCGCGAGGGGGAGTGCGCGGAGCTGCTGCGCGGCTTCTTCGCGGACCGCCGTAGCTGAGAGCCAATACCCTTTGTGGACCCGGAGAGGTGTCCGAGTGGCTTAAGGAGCGCGATTGGAAATCGCGTGGGCGGGGTTAACCCGCCTCGTGGGTTCGAATCCCACCCTCTCCGCTGCGGAAGGAGCGAGGTGCCGCTGAGGCCACTCGCGATTCGTTGAGTTCGAATCTATACACTGATCCGCGCAATGAAGCCCGACCTGACGCTTCGTTGCGGCGCGGGAGGGCCGGCATTTCTTGGCCGATGATGCCGGTCCTCTCCATCGCAGGCGGATCAAAGAACCGCTGCGTCAGCCGAGATTACCGACTCCGTCCGCCGATTAGTTAAAAAATGGTGCCCAAGGTGGCCAATCCCTCGCTTGCGGACGTACAACTGCGGACCGCCGATGGCGATGCGGTTCGCCTCGGCCAGCTGCTTGACCGCCCGACGATCCTCGTCATCCCCCGCTATTACGGCTGCCTGCCCTGCCGCGGCTACCTGAGCCAGGTGTCGGAACGCCTGGAAGACGTCCGGGCCGCGGGCGGAGAGGCGCTTGCCGTTGCCGTCGGAGCTGATCACCAGGCGAAGTGGCTGATGGAGGAGCGCGGCATCGGCTTCCCTCTCCTCCTCGACCCCGAACGGCGGGTTCACGAGGCGCTCGAACTGCCGCGCAGGTGGTGGGTTGCCCTCAATCCGCGCGGCTGGCTCAACTACGCCCGAGCGATCACCCGCGGCAACCGCCAGGGGAAGGTCATCGAGCCTAACCAGCTCCCAGGCCTCGCCCTGCTCGACTCCGATGCGAGAGCCGTGTGGATTCATCGCGGCCGCGCTCTCGGCGACTACCCGAAGCTGGAGGAGGTCATCGCCCGCCTCGGCCAGCTCGCCGCCGGCGCTTGAAGCAGGACCGCATCCCTCCCAGCTCCAAGCGGAGGGGGTGGGATTCGAACCCACGAGCCCCCTTACGAGGGCCAACGGTTTTCGAGACCGCCCCGTTCAACCACTCCGGCACCCCTCCAGGAGACCACGGGAAGAAGATTCTAGGGTCGTGGGCCCTCCGACGACGGGGAGGCGGCTCCGGCCTCGACGGCAGTGCTGCCCCAAAGGGCGACGACCGGCGTGCCGACCAGCAGGGCGAGGGAGACGAGCTCGGCGACGGCGTCGGCAGTGCCGAAACCGTCGAGGTGGGCGGCATGGAAGGCGAAGTGGAGGAGGGCGACGAGGAGCCAGGCCAGGCAAACGGCGCGGACGAGGGTCCGCTCCAGCGTAACGGTCGCCCAGGCGAAGAGAACGGCGAAGCCGAGGTAGAGGCCGCCGACGTCGGTGACGAGGTGCTCGTTATAGGGCGGCAGGAGGTCGACCCAGTTGGCGATGAAGGGGAAGTCGTCGTAGAAGGTCGCCGGCGCGGACGTCGCCGTGATCCCGACCAGCAGGACGCTGGCCGTGATGAGGCCCAGAGCCAGCCTGGTGATTTGCGGTGCGCGCAACTTCCTCGACCATTAAGTGTCTTAGCCACGAAAAGGGCTGTACTTAATGTCCAATTTTAGTACTCTGGATCTAGTTGACCGCGAACGCCTCACCCGCCGCCTCATGACCCTCGTACGGAAGCACAACGAAGTACATCAGCGAGGGCAGGAGGGCTTCGAGCTGGTCGTACTCCTGCTTGCAAAGGCGCGAATAGAGCAGGGATTCGATGCCGCCCACGATTCCCGAGGCCGTCACGGAGGGATGGAATCCGGCCTCGGGCAAGAGTTCCTGGGTCTGGTCTTGCAGGCAGCTGGCGAATTCGTCCATGAGTTCGACACGACGCCTAACCGCCGTGGCGCTTGCCGCGCGGGCCTCGACGATCATCGTGCGCGCCGTATCCGGTTCCCTGGCGGCAAATCGGAGCAGCGCTTCGAGCGCGAAGCGGACCCGATCCCGCCACACGGCACCGCCTTTACGGGCCGCGGCGAGGAGTTTCTTCTGCAGACGCTGGGCGCTGGTGTCGAAGGCGGCGAGGAAGCAATCTTCTTTGTTGGAGAAGTGTTCGTAGAAGGTGGGACGCGAGACGCCGGCGCGGTCGATCACGTCCTGGACGTTGGTTTCGAGATAGCCGAGCTCCGCGGCGGCATTGAGCATCGCTACGATCAGCCGCTCGCGCTGGATCGCACGAATCAGATCGGGAGGAAATCTCCGGATTCCGGACGGGAATTTGCCACTGCTGCTCGCCAGCAGCTCGAGCGCCGCCTCGACTTGCTCGGCGGGCCAGTTGTCACCAATCGCAGCGAGGAGGGTGTCTTGGCTCAGCTGGGTTCGATCGAAGGGCACCGGGAAACTCACAAGTTCCTATTAAAAACGAGAAAAGTTTTCTCACGGTACCAGAACATTGGTGGGATGCGCAGGCCATTTGGGGACGTTTCGATAACCTGGGATCCCTACTTGGAAACGCTCGAGGTGATGTGGTGAAGCAGGCTCGCCCGGAGTTGCCCAAGGAGTTCGTCGCCAGCCACAAGCGGCGGCGGATGATGGATGCGATCGCCGAGTTGACCGCCCAGCAGGGTTACGAAGCAACGAAGATCGCCGACATCGTCCGCCGCGCGGCGGTGGCGCGTAAGACCCTCTACGACAATTTCGATGGCAAGGAGGACCTCTTTCTCTCCGCGATCGACTCGTCGATGACCGATATGAGAGTGGTCGTCGAAGAGGCCTGCGAAGGATCGAACGGGTCGCCGGAGAGGGCGATCACGGCCGGTCTCGAGGCGCTGCTCGACTTCATCGCCGAGCACCCGGCGGCGGCGCGGATGTGCATGGTCGAGGCGATCTCAGCCACCCCGAGCTCGGCTCGCCTTTATGACGCCGCGATGCGTGACTTCGTTGATCTTCTCGGCAAGCGCGCCCCCCGAGGGGGCGAACTTCCGGAGACGATCGAGGAGTCCTTGGTGGGCGGGATCGCTTGGATTCTGCAGCAACAGATTCGGCGGGGCGATGCCGAGCGCGTGGTGGAGCTTCTTCCGGAACTGTCCCAATTTGTCCTCTCGCCGTACCTCGGCTTAGGCAAGGTGAGCGACGTCGGGAGGCGAAAGTGACAGTACGGTGGCAGACTTCAATCCTGGAATGGATCGACTTCCGCGGGGACGCCATGGTTTACCGCCTGAGTTTGTCGCGCAGAACCAGCGCGAACGGCTGATTGCTGCCCTAATTCAGGCCCTCTATGAGGTGGGGTATCAAAGAACCACGGTGTCGATCATCGGGCAGCGGGCCTCGGTGTCGAAGAGTGACTTCTACAGACACTTCGAGAGTAAGGATGATTGCTTCATCGCCGCCTACGAGGTTGCGACCGAGCGCATCCGGGAGCGAGTGGTCGCCGGTTGCGCCGAATCGGCGGACGGCGAGTGGTCGCGCCGCGTGCGCGACGGGATCGACGCCCTACTGAAGCTTTTCTCGGCTGAGCCCGCGCTGGCCAGCATCGCCCTGGTCGAAGGGCTGCGGGCGGGAAGGGGTGTCTACGATCGCTACCAGGCGGCGGTCGAGTCCTTCGTCGGATATCTGCGAGAGGGGGCGCCGCGGAATCCGGCTGGCGCGGAGGTGCCCGAAGCCACCGGAGAGGCGGTCGTCGGCGGGATCGCCTCGATGCTGGGGCGGCGGGTGCTGGCCGGGGAAGCCGATCGACTGGGCGAGCTATTTCCGGAGATTCTCGAGTTCGCGCTTGGCGCTTACCTGGGCGTCGAGGAGGCGCGGCGAATAGTCTCCGCGGAATGAGCGATGCCGCCAGTGGCGTTCTGCCATCGCAGGCGCTAAACCGGGCCGTCGAGTCGGAGTGGATCAGCTCCGGCGACTACCGAATCCGCCCAGAGGCGGTGCAGCCGGCCAGTATCGACCTTCGGCTCGGAGACTTCGCCTGGGCGCTCCGTTGTTCCTTCCTCCCCGACGTCGACTCGACCGTCGAGGAGAAGATCGAGGGGCTCGCTTTCCAGCGAGTCGATCTGCGCGACGGGGCGGTGCTCGAGCGCGACCGCCCCTATCTCGTGCCGCTGATCGAGGAGCTGGCGCTGCCGGAGGATGTTCGCGGCAAGGCGAACCCGAAGAGTTCGACCGGGCGGCTCGACGTCTTCACCCGCGTGATCACCGATCGCCACCACCGCTTCGACGACATCCGGGCCGGTTACCGTGGCAGGCTCTACCTCGAGATCGTCCCCCGCTCCTTCGCGATCCAGGTGAAGACCGGGCTCTCCCTCAATCAGCTGCGTCTCTCGCGCGGCGAGGTCCGCCTCACCGACGATGAGATCCGCGGGCTCCAGGACGAGTTCCCGCTGCTCTACCTCGACTCTCACGCCCTGCGCCAGTCGGAGCTGGCCGTCTCCGATGGGCTCTTCCTCAGCGTCGACCTCTCCGGCCCTGGCGATCGCACCGTCGGCTACCGGGCAAAGAAGAACAGCCTTCCGGTCGACCTTTCGCGGATCCGCGCCTACCGCTGGACCGACTACTGGGACCCGGTCTACCCGGAGCCGGGGGGGCGGATCGTGCTGGAGCCGGAGATCTTCTACCTGCTGCTCTCCGCCGAGGGGGTTTGCATCCCGCCCCAGATCGCGGCCGAGATGATGGCCTACGACCCGACCGCGGGCGAGCTTCGCACCCACTACGCCGGCTTCTTCGATCCCGGCTTCGGCTACGACCTCGACGGTGGCCGCCACGGCAGCCGAGCGGCGCTGGAGGTGAGGGCACGGGACGTCTCGTTCATGGTCGAGCACCGCCAGCCTGTCTGCAAGCTGGGGCTGGAGCGGATGGCCGCCCCTGCCGAGCGCCTCTACGGCGCCGAGCTCGGCTCCAACTATCAGGGGCAGGTGACGATGCTCAGCAAGCATTTCGAGGAGCAGACCGCGGGCAACGCTCCGGTTCCCGCGGACGCCTAGCGATGACCGAGCGGACCTGGCGCGTCTACCTCTCGGGTGAGATCCACAGCGACTGGCGGGAGCGGATCGAAGCCGGCGTCGATGAGGCCGGCCTGCCGGTCGAGTTCAGCGCGCCGGTCACCGATCACGGTGCCTCCGACGACGCCGGCACGGGCACGCTGGGAGAGGAGAGCGAGGCCTTCTGGCGCGACCACAAGGGCGCCGGCGTCAACGCGATCCGCACCCAGACCCTGATCCGCGACGCCGACGTCGTGGTGGTCCGCTTCGGCGACAAGTACCGGCAGTGGAACGCCGCCTTCGACGCCGGCTTCGCCGCCGCCCTCGGCAAGCCGATCGTCACCCTCCACGACGAGGAGCTCGATCACGCCCTGAAGGAGGTCGACCGCGCCGCCCAGGCGACCGCGAGGGCCGCGGAGCAGGTGGTCGCCGTCCTCCGCTACGTGATCCGGGGAGACCTGCCCTAGAAGCCCGTCGTCCTCATTTGCGAACATGTGTTCGTATGAGGTGGGATGAGCAGAGAATCGAGAAGGAGGAGGCTGGCAGGCTGTTCGGTCTGGCCGAGGAAGCGGTGACGCGTACCTTCGATGCCCCCGAGGCGCTCGGCATTCGATTCCACGAGGTGGTCGCGAAGTCGGCCCTGAATCGAGTGCCCGGTGGCCGTTACGGGTTCGAGTGGACGATCAACCCCTTCCGCGGCTGTACCCACGCCTGCCGATTACCGCTACTGCTTTGCGCGGCGCACTCATAAATACCTCGACCTCGATGCGGGAAAGGACTTCGAGCGGGAGATCGTGGTCAAGGTCAATGTGCCGGAGCTGCTGCGGGCGGAGCTGGCCCGGCCGAGCTGGAAGCAAGAGCTGGTGGCCCTGGGGACGAACACGGATCCCTACCAGTGGGTCGAGAGTCGCTACCGGATGATGCCCGAGATCCTCGAGGCGCTGGAGGCGGCGGAGACGCCGGTATCGGTGCTGACCAAGTCACCGCTGGCGATGCGCGACGTCGAGATCTACGAGCGGATGGCGAAGAAGCTGCCGGTCTCGGTCAACCTCTCGATTCCAACGCTCGATGACGATGCCTGGCGCGCCACCGAGCCGCACACGCCCAGCCCCGCCGCGCGCCTCGACGCGGTCGCCGAGCTGCGCCGGCGGGGAATCGACTCCGGCGTCCTGATCGCCCCGCTGATGCCGGGGATCAATGACGACCCCGACCAGGTCCGCCCGATAGTCGAACGCGCCAAAAAAGCCGGCGCCACCTTCCTAGGCGGCGTAGCCCTCCACCTCCGCGACGAGGTGAAGGACGTCTTCTTCGCCTGGCTTCAGGAAAAACGACCTGATCTCCTACCTCGTTATGAGGCCCTGTACGGCAACCGCGCCTACCTGAGGCCGGAGCAGCGCCGTCATGCCACTCGCGCCGTGACGGGCTGGGGGCGTGGCAGGGCAAGGAAGCCGTCCAAACAGGACCTTCCTCGGGCGGGTGGCGCGGGGGTGGGGGACCCCCATAGCGGAGGACGCCGCGAAGCGGCGTCTGAGCACATGGGGGTGACCCCCGCGACAGGACCCGCCCGCCAGCAGGCCCTGTTCTAGCCCCCTTCGTCGAGCTGTGAGAACCGGCACTCCGACGGCGCTTTGTCATCGCGGAACCGGCGGAACCTCGCGCCGTGACGGATGCGCCCAGAGGCTGCATGGTCATAGCCAACCTCGATCACCAGCTCGGGCCGCAGCTCTACCCACTCTAGATCGCGTCCACCCGTCCAGCGGCTCGGCTCGGCGGTGCCGCTCTTGCCGGTCTCAAGTGGGGCAAGCATCGAGCGCATGCTTTGTTTCGCTGCCTTGGAGAAGCCTGAGATATGGCCGACGGTGCAGAGCTCGTCGCCCTTGTAGAGGCCGAGGATCAGAGACCCCACGGTCCCCTCTTCTTTGCCGGGGCGCCAGCCCATCACCACGCAGTCGATCGTCCGCTCGCGCTTGACCTTGGCCATGCCTTTGCGCTTGCCTGGGATGTAGGGCGCGGTCATGTCCTTTGCCATCACGCCCTCGATGCTGCGCAGCCATGCCTCCGCCTGCTCGGCGTCGGGAGTGAGCGTCGTCAGCTCCAGCCCGGCGCCGCCGGCGATCGCCTCCAGCCTCTCGCGCCGCTCCCGCAGCGGAACCTCCAGCAGCGTCTCGTCTCCCTCCGCGAGCAGATCGAAGACGACATAGCCGGCCGGGATCTCCTTCGAGAGCAGGTCGATGCGCGACTGCGCCGGGTGGATGCGTTCCTGCAGCGCGTCGAATTCGAGATTGCCGTCGCCGTCGCGGATCACGAGCTCGCCATCGAGCACCCAGCGACCGGGAGCGAAGCTCAGCTCCGGGAAGTAGCGCCGCAGCGATTTCCCTCCGCGTGACTGGATGTAGCAGTCCTCGCCGTCGACGAAGACGATCGCCCGGAAGCCGTCGAGCTTCGGCTCGTACGCCCACTCCTCCCCGGTCGGCAGCTCTTTGCGGGTGAGCGCGAGCTGCGGCTTGATTGGCGGCGAGAGGGGGAGTGCCACCTACCGGACGCTACCGGTCCCTTCTCGCCGCTCGCGGCTCTCGCGAGGGTCCGGGATGGGGACCGCCGCCAGCAGCTTCTTCGTGTACGGGTCACGCGGGTCCTCGCAGACCTGGTCGGCGGTTCCCTGCTCGACGATCTTCCCCTCGTTCATCACCGCGATCCGGTCGGAGATGTGGCGGACGACCCCGATGTCGTGGGCGACGAAGAGGTACGCCATGCCGAACTCGTCCTGGAGGTCGTCGAGCAGGTTGACGATCTGCGCCTGGATCGAGACGTCGAGCGCCGAGACCGGCTCGTCGCAGATCACCAGCTTCGGTTTCAGCGCCAGCGCCCTGGCGATGCCGATCCGCTGCCGCTGCCCGCCGGAGAACTCGCTCGGGAAGCGGCTGTAGTGCTCGGGGGAGAGGCCGACCCTCTCCAGCAGCTCCTCCACCTGACGCCGCAGCTCGATGCCGGAGATTCCCTCCAGCCGCTTCAGCGGCTCGCCGACGATCCGCCCCACCCGTTTGCGCGGGTTCAGGGAGTTGTAGGGATCCTGGAAGATCATCTGCATCTCCTGCCGCAGCGGCCGCATCTGGCGCCAGCCGAGCCCGGCTATCTCCCGTCCCTCGAACCGCACCGAGCCCGAGGTCGGCTCAATTAGCTGGAGGACGGCGCGGCAGGCGGTCGACTTGCCGCTCCCCGACTCGCCGACCAGTCCCAAAGTTTCGCCCGCGCCGATCTGGAAGCTGACGCCGTCGACGGCGCGAACGCGATCCACCTCGCGGTCGAACAGGGTGCCCCGCTTGATCGAGAAGTGCTTGACGAGGTCGTCGACCTCCAGCAGCGGGCGATCGCTCATGATCGCGGCGCCTCCAGCCCGATCTGCCCCTTCACGTCCCGCTTCTGCCGCTTCTCCTCAGGCGTCAGCCAGCAGCGGTCGCGATGATCCCGCGACTCCGGGAGCCGCGCCTCCAGGTCCGGGTGGATCGAGCACTTCGAGAACTCGTGGGGACAGCGGGGCCGAAACGGGCAGCCGTCGGGCAGGTCCAGCAGCGACGGCGGCGAGCCGGCGATCTGCGGCAGTCGCTGGGGCCGCGGCCGGTCGAGCCGCGTCAGCGAGCCCATCAGCCCCCACGTGTAGGGGTGCTGAGGGTCGTAGAAGATCTCGTCGAGCGTGCCCTGCTCGACCACCTTGCCGGAGTACATCACCGCCACCCGGTCGGCAACTTCGGCGACCACCCCGAGGTCGTGCGTGATCAGGATCGTCGCCAGCCCCCGTTCCCGGTTGAGCCGCTCGAGCAGCCGCAGCACCTGCGCCTGGATCGTCACGTCCAGCGCCGTCGTCGGCTCGTCGGCGATCAGCAGGTCGGGATCGAGCGCCAGCGCCATCGCGATCATCGCCCGCTGCCGCATCCCGCCTGAGAATTCGTGCGGGTAGGCGTCCACCCGCCGCTCGGCGTCGCCTATTCCGACCGACTCCAGCAGCTCCACCACCCGCGCCCGCGCCTCGTCCTTCGACACCTGCGGCCGGTGGGCCCGGATCGCCTCGACGATCTGGTCGCCAACCCGGTAGACCGGGTTGAACGAGGTCATCGGGTCCTGGAAGACCATCGAGATCCGGTTGCCGCGGATCTCCCGCAGCTCCTCGTCGCCGCCGGCGACGAGATCGGTCCCCTCGAAGCGGGCGGATCCGGCGATCTTCGCGTTCGGCCCGCGGGTCAGCCCCAGCAGGGTCATCGCCGTCACCGACTTGCCGCTGCCCGACTCGCCGACCACCGCCAGCACCTCGCCGGGGTGGACCTGGAAGTCGACCCCGTCGACCGCTCGCAGCACGCCCTTTTCCGTCGTGAACTCGACCGTGAGACCGCGGACGTCGAGCAGGGGTTGGCTGGAGCTCATTCCGGCGCACCCTCCTCGAGGCGGATCCGCGGATCGAGCGCCGCGTAGGCGATGTCGACGAGGGCGTTGAGGATGACGATGAAGAAGGCGCCGAACATGGTCACCGCCATCACCGGTGGCACGTCGAGGTTCCTGATCGAGTCAGCGGCGTACTGGCCGACGCCTTGGAGGCTGAAGACCGCCTCGGTGAGGATCGCGCCGCCGCCGATCACCGCCCCGAAGTCCAGGCCCCAGAGCGTGATGATCGGGATCAGCGAATTCCGCAGTACGTGCCGGAGCACCACATTGCGCTCCGAAAGCCCCTTGGCGCGGGCGGTGCGCACGTAGTCCTCGCCCATCGTCTCGAGGATGTCCGAGCGCAGGACCCGCGAGTAGAAGCCGATGAAGAGGATCGAGAGGCAGAACCAGGGGAGGACGAGGTGCCAGAACCACTGCGCCGGGTCCTCGCTGAGCTCGACGTAGCCGCCGTTGGGGAAGATCCCCGCCTTGTAGCCGAGGTAGTAGCTGGCCACCGCGCCCAGCCAGAAGACCGGGACCGAGACGCCGATCAGGGCGAGGACGGTGAGCAGCCGGTCGGAGAGCCGCCCGGCCCGCAGCGCGCTGTAGGTGCCGAGCGCGATCGCGAAAGCCATCCAGATGATCGCCGCCCCCACCGCCAGCGAGAGCGTCCGCGGCAGGCCCCTCCAAATCGCGTCGACGACGTTTTCCTGGTTGCCGTACGAAATCAACTCGCCGGTGAAGAGCTTCTTCATCATCGTCGCGTACTGGACGTAGATCGGTTCATCGAAACCCCACTCCTCGCGGATCGCCTCGATGTTCGTCTCGGTCGGGGTTTTCCCGGCCATCCGCTCCGCCGGATCCCCGCCCGGGATCACGTTGAAGATGACGAAGACGAGCACGGAGACGGCGAAGAGGACCAGCGCCATCGAGATCAGCCGCCGCACGACGAACCGCTTCATCGACCCGCTCATCAGTGCTCGATCCTCACCTTCGCCCGCGGGTCGAGCGCGTCGCGCACGCCCTCGCCGAACATATTGAGGGAAAGCACCGCCAGCACCAGCATCGCCCCCGGCGCGATCGTCACGTGCGGCGCGGTGACGATCCGGTCGAGGCCTTCGGCGATCATCGTCCCCCACGAGGCGTCGGGCGGCTGCACCCCGGCGCCGAGGAACGAGAGGGCGGCCTCGAGCAGGATCGCGTTGGCGATCAGGAGCGGCAGGAAGACGACGAGAGTCGAGGCGAGGTTGGGCAGGATCTCGCTGAAGACGATCCGCGTCGGCCCCATCCCCTGCGCCCGCGCGGCCTCAACGAACTCACGCTCGCGCAGCGCCAGAGTCTGACCGCGTACCGGGCGGGCGAGGTAGGGAACGTAGATCAGGGCAATGATCAGGGTCGGGATCGCCAGCGAGCCGCTCTCGATCCTTAGCGGGCCGACCTCGAGCCCTTGGAGAGCGAGCGCGGTGCCCATCGCAACCGCGAGTAGGACGACGGGGAAGGCCCAGGTCATGTCCATCGACCAGCGGATCACCGAGTCGACGCGGCCCCGGTGATAACCGGCGAGTAGCCCGAGGGCGAGACCGGCGAGGATCGTTCCAAGTGCCGCGACGATGCCGATCACGAGCGAGTTGCGGCCACCGTAGAGGAGGCGGACCATGATGTCGCGGCCGTTGGGGTCGGCGCCGAGGAAGAACTGGTCGTTCCAGGTCGGCCCGATCGGCCTGCCCAGCGGGTCGACGACGTCGCGCCGCTCCCCGTCGACCACGACCGTGTCGGTCAGGTGGTTCCGCTCAGGAGTGGTCTCGGCGACGTGCTCTGCCCAGAGCGGGGCCGCCAGGCAGGCGGCCACGACGAGAAGGAAGACGACGCCCGCCGCCAGCGCGAACCTGTCGCGACGCAGGCGGCGGCCGGTCACTCGCCATGGACCCTCCTCGGATCTGCCCGCCACCCGCTGATTATCCGTCCCGCGCCCCCGGCAAATGCGCGCGCGGGCGCGAGACGGACGGATGCCTCAGGCGGTGGCGCGCCTCATTCGTTCTTGAGGCACCACTGCGAGTAGTCGTTTTGGTAGATCGGGCTGATCGGAGTGCAGTTCTCGAAGTCCATCCGGTCCGACATGAACGTGCTCAGTTTCCGGTGGCCGTAGACGACCATGTAGGAGCTTTCGATCAGGTAGCGGTTGAGGTCTTCCCAGCGATCGGTGACCGCCTCGAGATCAGCCTCGCCCCGCAGCGCGTCGAGTTCCTTGTTGATCTTCGGATCGTCGATGTTGCTGGTGTTCGAATTCGCCGTCGGCTGGATCGTGTCGCCGTCGACGATGTAGAAGAAGTTCAGCGGATGGGGGAAGTCGGCGAAGTAGTTGAGGAACCCGGTCTGGACTTCCGTGCTCTGGTTGCCGATCGTCTGGAAGTAGACGCCTCCGCTGATCACTTTCGGCTCGGCGTCGAGCCCGATTTCGTTGAGCTGATCGGCGTAAGCCTGGGCGATCGCGGGGGTCGGGTCGACGTCGTCGGCCCAGACCGTGACTTTGGCGCCCTCGGCACCCGCTTCTTTGATCAGCTGTTTAGCTTTCTCGAGGTTCGGTGGCTCGTTCGGATCGCCGAAGGGGCATTCCTCGTCGTTGAGGCCTTCGTCGAAGCCGGGCATTTCGGGCGGCAGGAACGAGCATCCCGCTTGCAGCGACCCGGCGAAGAGCCGCTCCAGCGCCGGTTTGTCGACGCCGTAGTTGACCGCTTCGCGGACTTTGGGATCGTCGAACGGCTCCACTTTCCCGTTGAGGAAGAAGAAGTAGGTGGAGAGCGTCGGGTATTCCTTGAAGCGCTGCTCCTCGGTCCCTTCCGGCCCGAACCGCTCGAGGATCTCGGCCGTGAAATCCGGAGCCGGCGGTTCCTGCATGAAGTCGAGTTCGTTATTGATCACTTCCTGCGTCTGTTTCGAGACGCTGGGCGTGATCTCGGTCACGACCGTGTCGATGTTCGCTACCGGGACCCCGGGAATCGTGTCCTCAGCGAATTTCGGGTTCTTCTCGAGGACGAATTCGCGATCCGGGATCGATTTCGTGAACATGTAGGCGCCGACGCCGGGCGCCGGGTTCTTGGTCATGTTCTGGAACGGCGTGTCGCCGGGCACGACGCCGGCGAAGTTCATCGCCAGCACGTTGCTGAAGGCGGCTTCCGGTTCGGTCAGCTCGATCGTGATCTCACCGGTTTTGTCGTCGGTCTCGATGCCGGTGATGTCCGCCTCGGCATCGCCGTTTTCGAGGTATTCGGAGGCACCCTCGATCACTTCGTAATAGCCGGCACCGCCGGACTCGAGGTTGAGCACCCGCTTGATCGTGTGCTCGAAGTCGCTTGCTTTGACCGGGGTCCCGTCGGAGTATTCGAGGCCGTTGCGCAGTTTCAGCCGGTAGGTCGTGCCGTCCGCGCTCACCTCGGGCATCTCTTCGGCAAGCCCTGGCATCAGTTCGGAGCCGCCCTCGCCGCCTTCGCGGTTATAGGTGAGCAGCGGCGTATATACGAGCCACATCGGTTCCCAGCCGTGGATCGTGTACGAGAGGGCTGGATCGAGGAAGTCGGGCTGACCAGCCTGGCCGATCGTGATCGAAGTCTTGCCGCCCCCCTCACCGCCGGTCGCCTCGTCGTCCCCACCGCCGCACGAGACCAATCCAATCGACGCGACCGCTGCAAGCACCAGAACCGCAAAGACTGCCCCTAGCTTCTTCACCGTATCTCCTCCGGGTCCGCGTTGCCGGGCTGTACCCCCCGCCCGGGAATCAACTCCACCACAACGTCTTGACGGCCGTCAACCGGCCACGGTTCAGAAACTTCGCCGTTTCCCTGCCATTTCCCTTTAAGCAGGGGCGCCATCACCGCGACGATGCTGATTACCCCCGCCCCCGCGACCAGGAACGCGATCCGGGGGCTCGCGACCGCGGCGATCACGCCGCCAAGGACGAATCCGATCCCCGGCATCGCGGCGCCGATCGACTCGAGCACGCTCATCACCCGGGCCTGCATCGATTCCGCGGTCAGCTCCTGCACGGCGCTGATCGCGGCCACCCACTGGATCCCGTTGCCGGCGCCGCCGACGAGCGAGGCGAGGCAGGCGACGGCGAGGCTGGGAGCGGCGGCGAGGCCGAGGTAGCCGCAGCCGACCGCGAGCGTGCTGACCAGCAGGAGATTCGTCAGGGGGGCTTGGCGGATGCGGGCGAAGATCAGGCTGCCAAGGACCATGCCGCCCCCCCAACTGGCCAGCATCAGGCCGTAGCCGGTGTCGGTCGAGCCGAGCGTCTCCTTCACGTAGACGACCTCGACGGGCAGCACCGCGGCGAAGAAGACGAAGGCCGCGCCCTGGGCGGTGAGGACCCGTCGCAGGATCGTCTCCCCACGGATGTAGGCGAGCCCCGCCCGCACGCGCTCGCGCATCCGCCCCGGTTCCGGCTCGGCCTGGGGCATCTCGCCGGCCATGAAGAGGATCCAGGCGACCGCGTAGAAGGACACCGCATCCAGCAGCAGCGCTGACTGCACACCCAGGCCGGCCACGGCTAGACCGGCAAGGGCAGGGCCGATCGCCGCGCCTCCGGTGAAGGCGACGTTGAGCACGGCGTTGCCGGCGCGGAGCTCGCCGCTCGGCTCCAGCGCCGTGGCGACGACGGCGCGGGTCAGCGCCCGGCCGGTCAGCGCCAAAGCGCCATCGACAGCCGCCAGTGCGACGACCGGAACGAGCGAGAAATCATCGGCGAGCAGGGCCAGCGCCCCGAAGGCGGCGGCCTCGGCGCAGTAGATGACCGGGAGCGCGTAGCGAGGCGGGGGCTTCTCGACCTGCGCGACGAGGACCGGGGCGAAGAGGGCCGGCAGAAAGCGGGTTCCGAGAAAGAGGGCGGCGGTCGCGAGCGCGCTCCCGGTGTGGTCGAAGACCAGAACCGACAGGGCAATGATGCCCATCCAGTCGCCGAGCTCGTTGACCGCGTATGAGAGCGCAAGCCGCCTGAAGAGCGGGCGGCGCAGGGGGTCGATCAGGCGTGGATTACGCATAGCTGGCCGAGCGTATTACTGCATTTCTGCACAAGTTTTCCTGCAGATGCACAAGTTTCCGCCAAGCTGTGCTACAAAGTGACCAGCAATTGAGAAGTTTCCACGATGCAGCGCACAACGTTGCGGGCTTCAACGACTGAGGAAGGGGCAATAAACATGGGTTTCCGTCACTAGAAGTTCCCCAAGCAGATCTCTTGATCGAAAGGTCTGCACAAAGCTTCTAAAGGGCGTCCTGGATGGGGGCGCCCTTTTGCTTTTTCGGGGCCAGGAATAGCCCACCTGCACGAGTCCAGGCGCTCGAATCGGACGAGAATCTGATTTTGGGCGGATTTGGCCATGCGGCTAAACGGTCTTGCCGATCGGCTACTACGCGACTAACTTTGAAGTTCCCAAATAGCGGAACCGCAAGAAAACGGGTCCGCGTAGGGAAAAAGAAGGCGCCCCTGAAGATGTAGCCGGATATTCGGCTCTGCTGCCCAGTCGTCGATCTTTCAAGAAAATCAGACCATGGTCCAATCTCGTCCCACGCGCACCGCGATCGCCGTGACGTTCCTCGCGCTGATCGCGACCGCGGCGGCCGCCGTCTGGCGCGCGCCCCTATGCGACTGGGACCTCGCCTTCTTCGCGGTCCTCCTCGTCTTCTCGATCTTCAGCGACCTCACGGCCGTCTCGACCGAGTCGAAGCTGAAGATCTCGGGCAGCTTCCTGGCCCTGGTCATCGCCATGGTCTTCCTCGGCGGCACTCCGGCGGCGCTGATCGGCGTGGCGACGATCCTGACCGGCTGGCTGCGCTGGCGAGACGAGTGGCACTACCTGCTCAACAACGTCCTCACCTACGCCCTCTTCCCGCTGGTCGGTGGCATCGCCTTCCACGAGGGTGTCGTCGCGCTGGGCCTGACGCCCTCCGACCCGACCTTCTACCTCTGCGTCTTCGGGCTCTTCCAGCTTGCCCTGGCGATCAACTTCCTGATGATCGCCAGCTACGGCTGCTACGTCGAGCGCTCCTCCTTCTCGACCAAGCTGAAAGTGCTGCCGCCGGTCCTGCCCTCCGAGTTCGCGAGCGCGATGCTCGCGGTCGCGGTCGCCTACATCTACTACGAGATCGGGATCTCGGCGATCGCCCTCTTCGGCGTCGTCCTCATCACCTTCCAGTACCTGCTCGGCCAGTTGCTGCTCTCCCAGCAGCGGGCCCACGAACTGGAGCTGCGCAGCAAGCAGCTGGCGAGCTTCCAGGTCGGGATGTTGAGCGCGATGCTGCGCACCCTCGACCTGCGGGACCAGATGACCGCCCGGCACAGCGCCGCGGTGGCGCGCTACTCGCGGGCGATCGCGCAGCGGGCCGGCTACTCGCGCCGCGAGGAGGAGCTCGTCCACATCGCCGCGCTGCTGCACGACATCGGCAAGTTCATCCTTCCGGACCGCATCCTCAAGGCCAACGTGCCGCTCACCGACGAGGACTGGATGCTGATCAAGCGCCACCCGCAGCAGGGCGCCCGGGTCGTCTCCTCGCTCGACGGCTACGGCCCCGTCGCCGAGATCATCCTCGCTCACCACGAGCGGATCGACGGCAAGGGCTACCCGCGTGGCCTGGCCGGGGACGAAATCCCCGAGCTGGCGCGGATCATCTCCGTCGCCGACACCTACGACGTGATGACCGCCCGCGACTCCTACCGGACGCCGATGTCCAGCTACGACGCGATCGTCGAGCTCCGCCGCGTCGCCGGCAAACAGCTCGACGCCCGCTTCGTCGAGATCTTCATCGAGCTGCTCGAGGGCAAGGACGTCTCCTTCCAGCACGGCGAGGCGGCCGACTTCGAGAAGGAGCTGGCGCTGGAGGCGCGGATCGAAGAGACCGCCAGCCCCGGCCGCGAGTCGAACCGCTTCCAGGTCGCCGGCGTCAGCAGCTGACAGCTGACCCGGTAGCGTTGCGCGCGATGCGCGCCGTCACCTTTCAGGCTCCCGGAGAGGTCCGGGTCGAGGAGAGGCCCGATCCGACGATCGTTGCCGCCGACGACGCGGTCGTGCAGGTCGAGGCGAGCGGCATCTGCGGCTCCGACCTCCACATCTACCACGGGCGGGTTCCGGTCGAGCCGGGGTTCACGATCGGCCACGAGTTCGTCGGCACCGTCCTCGAGGCGGGAGAGGATGTCGAAGGGGTCGCCGTTGGCGACCGCGTCCTCGGCACCTTCCACACCGCCTGCGCGACCTGCGCCTCCTGCCTGCGCGGCGACTACCACCGCTGTCGGGACGGCCGGACCTTCGGCCACGGCTCCCACCTCGGCGACCTACAGGGGGCCCAGGCGGAGCTGTTGCTGGTGCCGCGGGCGAACCTGACGTTGCGACGGGTGCCGGAGGGGATGTCGGCCGAGGTGGCCCTCTTCGCCGGCGACGTGATGGGGACCGGCTACCACGCGATCGCCCACGCGGAGATGCGGGCCGGCGACACGGTCGCGGTGCTCGGCCTCGGTCCGGTCGGGCTGTGCGCGGTGCAGGCGGCGCTCGCGGGCGGCGCGGTCCAGGTCTTCGCGATCGACACCGTCTCCGAACGGCTGGCGATGGCCGAGCGCTTTGGCGCCAAGCCGCTGCACCTGACCGAGGAGGAACCGAAGAAGGCGGTTCGGACCGCCACCGAGGGTCTCGGCGTCGACGTCGTCGTCGACGCGGTCGGCGATCCCGGGCCGCTGGCGCTGGCAATCAGCCTCGCCCGCGACGCCGGCACCGTCTCAGGAATCGGCGCCTACGCCGGCAAGGGGGAGGTGCCGCTCGGCCTCGCCTGGCTCAAGGGCCTGCAGCTGCGGCTCGGCCTCGCCAACGTGATCGCCCACCTGGATCGCGTCCTCGCGCTGATGGAGAGCGGCAAGCTCGACCCAAGCCCGCTGGTGACGCACCACATGCCGCTCGACCAGGCGAGTGAGGCGTATGAAATCTATGACCGGCGCGAGGCGCTGAAGATCGTTCTGACTCCCTGAGGTAGGGGCGAGGACGCTCTTGCCCGCGGGTCCTGTCACGGAGGGCGGACCCCCGTGCTCTACAAACAGACTGCGCGCGGGGGTCCGCCCTCCGCGCCACCCGCGGGCCAGACCGCCGAGCAGGCTGTATCAGTTGACTCGCACAGTTGATGGCAGTACTGTGCTGGCTGATGGCACAGTTGGAGTCGAATCCGTTTGCGATCGATCCTGAGGATGAGGTTCCGGTTGGGCTGCAGCTGAGCTGGCGGTTGCGGGCGCTGATCCGGACCGGGGAGCTGGCGGCGGGGGAGCGGTTGCCCAGCTTCAGGCGTCTGGCTGAGTGGGCAGGAGTGAACGTGGGGACGGTCCGCGCCGTTTATGAGTCGCTGGAAGAAGACAACCTGGTTGTCAGCCGCCATGGACAGGGGACCTTCGTCGCCGAGGGGGTCGAGGCGGCTCCTCAGCTCGAAGTGATCGCGGCCGACGCCTTGCGGCGGGCGAACGAGGCCGGGCTCGGCCCGCGAGACCTGGCGATCGTCGCGATGGCCTGCGCGAGCATTCCCGAGGAGAGCGAAACGCTCGAGGTGAGGCAGGAGCTACGACGGCAGATCGCCCGCCTCGAGGCCGAGCTTGCGAGCTACACCGGCCACCTCAAGGCGGATCTGGCGACGGCGCCGCGGCGCGCCGTCGCCCACGTCGCCGGGGTGGAGGAGCTGGAGCAGACCCGCGACACGCTGATCGCGCAACTGGCCGCAGCGCAGCGGGAGAGCGAGGAGGAGGTGCGGCAGCGGGCGCAGACCCGCGGCCCCCTCGGCAGGGCGATGAGCCGGTGGCGGGCCAAGCGCTAACCCGCGGGCTGCTGCCCGTGAAGAACGTGTTCGAGCAGGTGGGGGTGATGATGATCCTCACCGTCAAGACGCTGATCGCCGCCGTGAGAGCGCCCTATCCCTACGGCGAGGAGCTCGTCTGGCAGTTCCTCTTCGTCCTGAAACTCTCTTGGTTTCCGCTGATGGTCTCCACCTTTGCCCTCAACCTGGGCGCTCCCGGTCTGCAGGCGGCCGGCGTGCTCTCGCTGTTCGGCTCGCTTGATCGGCTCGGCGGTTTCTTCGTCGTGATCGCGATCCGATGGGTCGGGCCGCTGGTCACCGCGGTCGTGGTGGCGGGAGTGGCCGGCACCGCGATCACGGCCGACCTTGGCGCGCGCAAGATCCGTGAGGAGCTCGACGCCCTCCAGGTGCTCGGCGTCGACCCGGTCAAGAACCTCGTGGTCCCGCGCTTCCTGGCGCTGATGGTCGTCACCGGCCTCCTCGACATCTTCGCGATCGTCTTCGGGCTCAGCGCCGGCATCGCCGCCGAGCTCCTCTACAACCAGTCGCTGGGCGGGTTCTTCGCCACGCTCTTCAGTAATGCCACGATCACTGACCTCTGGTCCTCGGTGATGATGTGCACGATGTTCGGGGCGATCGTCGCCATCGTCTGCTCCTACAAAGGGATGTCGGCGTCAGGAGGGGCGGCCGGAGTCGGCCGCGCCGTTAACCAGGCGGTTGTGATCTCCCTCGTCGCCGTCTTCTTCTTCCAGTTCGTCGTCAGCTCGATCCTGCTCGCCACGAACCCCGAACTGCAGGCGATCCGGTGATTGGCTGGCTCGAGGTCCCCCGCGCTTGGCTCGATTCCTTCGGCGAGATCGGCCGTTTCGGCCTTCGGGTTGCGGGGCTGGTCTACTCGGGCCGGGTGTTCAAATTCTTTGGCGAGGGCCTGCGACAGGCGGGGATCCTGATCTTCGGCTCTGCCCTGATCATCTGGGCCTTCGTCTTCATCCTGGGCTTGCAGTGCGGCCTGCAGGGCGCTTACTTCAATCGCTCGATCGGCGCCCCGTCTCTGGCCGGCCTCTTCTCGGCCTATTGCGATCTCCGCGAGGGCTTGCCGTATGCCTTCGGCTACATCCTCGCGGCCAAGGTGGGGACCGGGATCGTCGCCGAGATCGGCGCAATGCGGATTTCCGACGAGATAGACGCGCTCGAGGTGATGGGGATCCAGCCCTTGACCTTCCTCTGCGCGACCCGTCTGCTCGGGGCATGGATCGCGATTCCGTTTCTCTACCTGATCGGGATCGGGATCATCTACGCCGCCAGTTATCTGTCGGTGGTCAATCAGGTCGGCGACGTCTCATCCGGTGGTTACCTGCTGATCTTCTGGATGTACCAGAGTCCCCCCGACCTGATCTTCAGCCTGGCCAAGGGGATGGCGATGGCGACGGTGATCGTGCTGGTCGGCTGCTACTACGGCTACACCGCCTCCGGCGGCCCCGTCGGCGTCGGCACCGCCACCGCCAAATCGATGGTCTTCAACATCGTTGCCGTCCACATCATCGGCATGCTCGGCACCGTGATCTTCTGGGGTGCCAACCCCCGCGCCCCGATCGGGGGTTAGCCGCCTTTCGCCAGGATCGCCGCGATCACGCCGGCTGACGCAACCCAGAGTGCGACGGTCGCCCGGTGGATTCCCGCGTGAAGGGTTTCCATCCCCTTGTGAAGCGATTTCATCTCCTGCCTCAACCCTCGCACTTCTCCCTCAACTCCATCCAGACGGCGATCGAACCCTTCCGCCTTTTCGGTGATGCGCCGGTCGATCTCCTTCAGTCGCCGGTCCGTACCCTGCGCCGCCTCACTGATCCGTCGGTCGACTTCCTTCAGTCGCCGGTCCGCCTCCTCCGCCGTCTCGGTGATCCGTCGGTCGACTTCCTTCAGTCGCCGGTTCGTCTCCTCCACCATTTCCGTGATGCGCCTGTCGACGTCGATGATCCGTTCGTCCACTCGGTCGAACCGTTCGTCGATACGCGCGAACTGCTGCACCTGGACTTCGTCGGGCAGTGCCATGGTCAGCATGGATAGCAGCCTAGCGGACAGATTGCAACATATTGTCTGAGACCGTAAATTCTCTGAAAATCTTCTCAGGCAAATCTGTGACGCCGGAAGGTTTCCTCCACCCAGCGGTAACCGCGGCGGTCGCTGAGGCTCTCGCGGAAGCGGTCGAAGGCGGGCGGTCGCGGGAGGTTCGGTGAGAGCGGTCCCTCCGGCGGGATGACTATCGGGTAGAAGAGCGAGGCGGCGGTGATGTCGGCCACCGTCAGGTGATCGCCGACGAGGAACTCGCCGCCGCCCTTCTCCACCTCGGCGTCGAGGTTGTCCATCGCCGCGACGATCGCCTCGCGGGCGCGCTCGGCGTCCTCGCTGCTGTTGGCGCCCCAGCGGAGGCTCGTGTAGGTGCGCGCGTAGGCGCCGACCACCGGCTTTACTTTCCCCAGCGGCCCGGGCACCGACTTCGAGGCGACCTCGGCGAAGAGGTCTGGCTCCTGGATCAGCTCGTAGAAGGGCAGCAGCCGCGCGTAGGGCCCGAGGTTCTCGTCGAACCACTCCTCGAGTTCGAGCGCGCGCGCTCGCTCCTCGGCGTCCGCGGGGTAGAGCGGGGGCTCCGGCCATCGCGCCTCCAGGGCGGCGATGATCGCGGTCGAGTCGCCGACCGTCCGTCCGTCGATCTGCATCACCGGCAGGGTCGGCTGCGCCCCCCGCGTCAGAACCAGCGCGATCGGGATGTGCGTTCCCGGCAGGGGCGAGCGCCGCACGTGGTCGATCCCCTTGTAATCGAGGGCCCAGCGGACCTTCTCGCTGTAGTGCGAGATGTCGATCTGCCAGAGGGTCGACTTGTGGGCCGTTTGCGTCGCCATCGTCGTCCTGCCAGCATAAGGCCGTGGCATTGCTGAACGCGGCGGAGATCGAGCAGAGGCTGGCCGGGCTCTCCGGCTGGGAGCGCTCCGGCGAGGCAATCGAGAAGACCTTCAAGCGCGCCGACTTCGTCGGCTCGGTGCAGTTCGTCTCCAGCCTGGTGGAGCCGGCGGAGGCGATGAACCACCATCCCGACCTGTCGATCTCCTGGGACACGGTGACGGTGACGATCTCGACCCATTCAGAGGGCGGGCTGACCGCCAACGACTTCGAGCTCGCCGAGAAGATCGACGCGCTCGCCTGACCCGTGGCGAAGCGGAAGCAGCGGCGCCCGCGCGAGAAGGCGCCGACGGTCGACTACACCGACGCCGAGGGCAATGTCCTCACCCTGCGGGAGACCCTCAGCGCGGGGACGATCGCCAAGGTCGGCGAGCCGCCGGCGGGGGAGGCGGCCTCGCTGGAGGACGCCTGGAGGCGGCGCTCCGAGGCCCTCTTCGAGCGCCTCGCGGTGCGCTGGGAGATCGCCGGCCTGCCGCTCAGCGACCAGAAGATGCTGCTCGGCCGCTACCGGATGGCCGATGCTGAGACCCAGCGCTGGGTGCGGCAGACGATCGACCGCCACCTCGAGCGCTACATCCCTGAGCTGGCGGGTTGAGCCGTGGCGGAGGGGCTGCGGATCGACGAGCGGCTCTCCCTCCCGCTGAGCGAGATCGAGCTGCGTGCCAGCCGCTCCTCCGGTCCAGGCGGCCAACACGCGAACGTCACCGCCTCCCGCGTCGAAGCGGTCTTCGACGTCGCGGCCTCAGCCGCGCTGGACGAGGCGCAGCGGGCGCGGCTGCTGGAGCGACTCGGCCCGCTCGTCACCGCGGTCGCCCAGGACGCCCGCGGCCAGGCGCGCAACCGGGAGCTGGCGCTGGAGCGGCTGGGCGAGAAGCTCGCCGCGGCGCTGCGGGTGCCGCGCCGGCGCCGGCCGACCCGTCCCACTCGCGCCTCGCGCGAGCAGCGGCTGGAGCAGAAGCGCCGCACGGGAAAACGCAAGCAGACCCGTCGCCCGCCGCCGCTCGAGGAGTAGGCTGAAGGCAATGCTGAGCGCGAGCAAGGCAACCAGCGGATTCGCCGTAGACGACTTGGACAGGGCGAGGGATTTCTACGAGGGAAGCCTGGGGCTGAGCGTCGAGATACTCGATGCGGAGAACGGCGTAACGAAACTGAAGCTTGCCGGCGACCACGAGGTGCTGATGTACCACAGCCCCAACATGCGGCCTCCCAGCTACACGATCCTCAACTTCGATGTCGACGACATCGACGCGGCGGTCGACGGACTGAGCGAGCGCGGCGTCAGCTTCGAGCGCTACGAGGAGTTCCCGCAGGATGAGAAGGGGATCGTCCGCGAGGAGGGGGGCTTTCAGATCGCCTGGTTCAAGGATCCGTCGGGGAACGTCCTCTCGGTGCTACGGCAGCCGTAGGGCACGCCGCACGCGGCGCCTTAGCCGCCACGTCCGGGTTGACTCGATTTCCCGCAGGCGCGCGGCCAGCTCCCCCGCCTCGGCGGCTGCTTCTGCCCGCCGCTCCGCCAGCTCCCGCAGCTCCACCTCCAGCTCCTCGCGGCGCAACCACTCGGCCATCGCCCGGTCTCTCACCGCGCGGCCGATCGTCGCCTCCAGCGCGGCCCGGCCCTCCGGAGCAGCGAGCTTCGCGCTCCAGCTCTCCAGCTCGGCGCGCCGCTGCTCGGGCGGCCAGTCTCCCCTGCCGAGGTGGGAGGGGAACTGGAGCGCCGTGACGCGCGGGGCGGTCGCGGCCCGGACCCATGGCTCGGCGAGGAACTGCTGCCACATGTAGTGGTCGGGCCAGCGCCCGGCGGGCGTCGTGCGCCACCCGTGGGGGAGGCGCCGGTAGGCGGCAACGGTGTGGGCGGTCCCGGTCAGGGAGACGACGTTCCTGTCGGGGTGGAGAACCCAGGCGCGGCAGGCGGGGGAGGCGAGATTGGCAAAGATGGGGAACCAGGAGCCATCGACTTCGAAGTGCCCGTTCTGGCTGTGGGCGAGGTCGGCCTCCGCCAGCTGCTCCCGCATCGACTCGACGTGCTCGGGCAGGAGCAGGTCGTCGTCGCTGAGGTAGCAGATGATCTCCGCCTCGGTGTCTTCGATCGCGGTGCCACGGTGGACCTCTCCGTTGTTCGGCCCCTTGGGGAAGTCGAGGAACCGCACCCGCTCGTCCTCTTCGCGGAGTCGAGAGACGACCGCTCGGGTCTCCTCGCCGACGCCGTCGCCGACGATCAGCACCTCGATCTCGGCAACCGTCTGCTCCAGCGCCGAGCGGACGGCGAGGTCGAGGGTGGCGGGGTGGTCGTGGGTCGGCACCAGGATCGCCGCGAACGGGCGAGTGCGGCTCACCGCCCCACCTCGGGCACCGTGACGCCGCCATAGCCGCCTTCCTTGCCGGGAATCTCTTTGGCTGGGTTGCCCACCACCACCTGGCCGGCGGGTACGTCGCGAACGACCACCGCCCCAGCGCCGACCACCGCGTTGGGCCCGATCGTGACCCGGGGGGCGCAGACGGCCCCGGCGCCGACGAAGGAGCCGCGCCCGATCGTCACCTGGCCAGCAAGGACGCAGCCGGGGCCGAGGGTCGCGTAGTCCTCGACCCGGTTGTGGTGGCCGATCGAGGCACTGCGATTGACGTGCACCGAGCGCCCCAGCGTGGTTCCCCCCGCGATCACTGCGGCGGCGTTGACGATCGACCCCTCTCCGATCCGCGCGGTGCGCGCGACCGCCGCGCTCGGGTCCAGCAGAGCGGGGAGCGAATCCAGGCCGAGGGCGCGGACCTCGGCCTCGACCGCGAAGCGGTGGCCGGGGGTGATCAGGGGGATAGCTACTGGCAGGCTGAGGTGGTCAGGCGATAGCCCCCCGGGCGAGACGAGGGGAGCGCCGATCGCCTCCTCGTCACCACTCCCCGAGTCGCTCTCGTCCGGTGGCAGGTTGTCGACCAGCGCCGCCACTTCGTCCCCCCGTCGCCAGATGGTCTCCGCGACCTCCAGCGCATAGGGCGTCCGGCAGGCGAAGATGAGCCAGCGCGCCACGGTGCCGGGAATCAGCTCGTGCGCAGGTGGGGCGCCCGCGCGGCGCTCCCAGTCGGCTTGGACGGCGACAGCCCGAAGCGGCGGCGGGCTTCGGCCGGCGAGGCAAGTGGCCGTCCCGCCAGCTTCGCCGCCTCGGCGGTTACCCCGACGGCGTCGGCATTCCCCCAAGGCCCGATCCCGTCCCCGCGCGGGTTGTCCTCGAGGCCGGTGCGGACGTTGCCGTCCATAATCGCGGCGGCGATCGTCATCGAGCGCTGGAAGATGCCGATCCCGGCTGCTGCCCACTCCGTGCCCGGCGGCAGCCGTTCGACGATGCGGGCGAGGTCGCCGACGAAGGCTGGGCTCGAGCCCATCGAGCCGAGCAGGATGTTGACCACCGGTGGGTCTGGAACCAGTCCTTTTTCGGCGAGGACGTGGAGCGTGTTGACCATCCCCGGCTCGAAGATCTCGAACTCGGGGCGGACGCCGAGCTCCCCCATTCGCTCCAGCAGGGCGACGATCGTCGCCGGCGGGTTGGCGCTGACCGAGGTGGGGAAGTTGAAGGAGCCGAGCGTGAGGCTGGCCATCTCCGGCCGCAGACCGTCCTCCAGTTCGAGGCCGATCGTGCGGGCCGCGGGGTCTGGATCGACCCGGCTGCTGGTCGTCACGCAGATCGCCAGCTCGGGGGCTCGCTCGCGGATCGGCGCGATCGCCTCCTCGTAGAGATCGCGCCGGTGCACCGGCGCACCCTCCTCGTCGCGGACGTGGATGTGGACCACCGAAGCTCCCGCCTCGGCGCAGGCAACGGCGTCCGCGGCGATCTCCTCGGGGGTGAGCGGGACCAGCGGGTTGTCCCCCTTGCCCGGCACAGCGCCGGTGAGGGCGACGTTGACGACCATCGGCCGGTACCCGTTAAGCGGCGGCGGCGCCCAGGGCCGCGACCGAGCGCTGTGACTCTCTCCCATCGATGCCGAACATATCGAGATCTGGGTGGATCGGGGCGGTGTCGCGGCGCCTTCTACTCCGGATGGGCGCGGCTGGTTTCGAACCAGCGACCTCTCGCGTGTGAAGCGAGCGCTCTCCCACTGAGCTACGCGCCCGAGGGATCAATCATATGGGGGCCGGGGCGGCTGTTTCGGCGGCGGTGGGAGACTCCTCCCGGGCGCTCTTGCGCAGGGCGAGGGCGATGAAGGGGTAGATGAGGGTGGAGAGCATGGCGGCGCCGACCAGGCCGGCCGCGGTACTGCTCTTCATGTGCCCCTGCTCGGTGGCGATCGTGGTGATGGCGACGACGAGGGGGAGCTCGGTGGCGCAGTAGAAGGCGAGGGCGGCGCGGTCGCGGACGGGGAGGACGGTGCGGTAGAGGAGGAGCGCCGGGACGCCGCGGACGACCAGGAAGAGGACGAAGAAGAGGGCAAGCTTGGCCAGTGCGCCCAGCGATCCCAGCGCCGCGAGGTCGAAGGCGACGCCGCTGGTGACGAAGAAGAAGGGGATGAAGAAGCCGAACCCGACCGCGGTCAACTTCGACTCGAAGACCGTCAGCTCCTGGCCCTTGAGGGCGAGGCGGGTGATCATCCCGGCGACGAAGCCGCCCAGCAGGATGTCGAGGCCGAGCTCCCCCGCCAGCAGTACGAGGCCGAAGATCAGCACCACGGTCAACCGCACCGCCAGCTGGCTGCTCGCCTCCAGCGTCCGCTCCAGCGCAGGCCAGCCTCGCCAGGCGTAGCGGACCGAAAGGAGGGCGAGGCCCAGGGCAAGGGCGACGAAGCTGAGCAGGATCACCGCCTCGTGCAGTGGATTGGTGGTCGAGAGCACCAGCGTGATCAACAGGATCGGTCCGAACTCGGCTGCCCCGCCCGCCGCCAGCAGGTAGGTGCCGAAGCGGGTCCGCAGCTCGCCGCTGTCGCGGAGGATCGGGATCAGCGTCCCGATTGCGGTCGTCGCCATCGCCGAGCCCGTGTAGAGGAAGGAGAGGACGACGCCGGCGACTGCGAGCAGGCCGCCGATCCCGTAGGCGAGCGCGACCGATAGCAGCCAGCCGATGGCGCCGAGCCTGATCGGCGCACCCTTGATCCGCTCGAAGTCGATCTCATAGCCGGCGAAGAAGAAGAGCATCCCCAAGCCGAGGTTGGCGAAGAAGTCGACGAAGTCGTCCTTTTCGGCGAGGCCCAGCACCTCGGGGCCGATCACGATCCCGAGGGCGAGCTCGAGCACGACCACCGGCGGCGCAAACCGCTTCGGAAGCGCCGCGACCGTGATCGCGGCGAGGGCGGCGACGACGACGATCGCGAAGAACGAGTCGCTGTCGACGGTGATCACGCCCGGATCCTATGGTCGGTGGGTAAGATCGGTGATGGACCGTGCTAGGCGGGGAATCAGCGGTGCCCTGTAACCCGAAATCCGCTTAGCGGGGCCGACTACCGTTCCGAGGAGCTGGCCGTCGGGGTCAGTGCGTCGCGGCGGCGTTGACGGCCGGGTCCTGCGCGACGTGGGCACGCGAATCAGGTCAGGTCCGGAAGGAAGCAGCCTTAAGCGGATGCCGCGGGTGCCGCAGGAGAGCCCGGCCCGAGCCACAAGCGACGGACACGCCCGGTGACCTCGCTTCGAAGGACGGGCGCACGGTCCATAACTTCGAGCTGAACAAAGGTGGCCGCCGCGGCGTCCACCTTTGTTCAGCTTCAGTCGATCAGCCGCTTGCGCATCTGGTGGATGGCTACGCGCCAGTTGACCAGGGCGAAGCCGGCGAGGAAGGCGAAGCGCAGCAGGTCCTCCCAGGCGAAGCCGAAGGCGCCGCCGCGGACCAGTTCGACCAGCTGGTGGAGCGGGTTCAGCTGCGCCACCACCTGCACGCCCTCGGGCAGGCCGTCGATCGGGAAGAAGGTGCCGGCGACGAGGAAGAGCGGCGTCACGAAGAGCGCCGTCACGTAGTTGAACTGGTCGATCTTGGCGACGGTGGCCGCCATCGCCACCCCGAAGCCGGCGAAGCCGAGGGCGGTGACGAAGCAGAAGAGCGGCACCAGCAGCATCCCCGCCGCGGGATCGAGGCCGAAGCCGATCGTGACCAGGAGCGGGACGCAGCCGTAGGTGCCGGAGCGGATTCCGATCCAGAGCATCTCGGCGCTGACCAGCTCCTCGATGTCGACCGGGGCGGCGAGGATCGCGTCGTAGGTGTTCTGGAAGCGGTGCTTGACGAAGGTGCCGAACATCGCCGGCAGGGCACTGGAAAAGATCACCGCGGTCGCCACCATCCCGGTGCCGACGAACTCGATGTAGGGGATGCCGTTGACTTCATCGACCAGCGTGGCGCTGAGACCGAGGCCGAAGGCGAGCAGGTAGACGATCGGTTCGAGCACGCTGGAGAAAGTCGTCCCCTTCCAGTAGGTGCGGAAGTTGGCGACCTCGCGGCTCATTACGCCGGCGATCGCCGCCGGTTCCAACCGCCGCATCCGTCGCGGAGCCGGGGCGGTCTGGGTCGACGCCTCCATCACTCCGCCTCCTCGCCGGTCAGGAGCACAAAGACGTCCTCGAGCGAGGCGGCGCGGACGACCGCGTCCTCCGGGATTTCACCGTCGGCCTGCTCGGAGCCGACGATCGCGATCGCCGGGCCCGCCGGGCGTACCGAGAGGCCGCGGGATTCCGCTTCCGTGCGGGTCTCCGCGAGGCGGTCCGGCGGCCCGTACACCTCCGCCGTCAGGCGGCCGGCGTGCTCGCTGATCAACTCGACCGGGCGGCCGCGGCTGATGATCTTGCCCTGGTGCATCACCGCCACCTCGTCGGCCAGCCGCTCGGCCTCCTCGATGTAGTGGGTCGACATCAGGATCGTCGTCCCGCGCGCTTTCAGGTCGCCGATCAGGGTCCAGAGCTCGGTGCGGATCTGCGGGTCGAGCCCGACCGTCGGCTCGTCGAGCAGGATCAGCCGCGGCTCGTGGACGAGGCCGCGGGCGAGCAGCAGCCGCCGCCGCATGCCGCCCGAAAGCTCATCGACCGCGTCGCGACGACGGTCCTGGAGGCGAGATATATCGAGCGCTTTGTCGACCGCGGCGCCAACGTCAGGCACCCGGTACAGCCGAGCGAAGATCGCCAGGTTGTCTTCGACGGTGACGTCGACGTCGAGGTTGTCGAGCTGGGGGACGACGCCCATCAGCCCTCGCGCCGTCTTCGCTTCGGCGGGCAGCTCGTGGCCGAGCACCCGCACCTCCCCGGAGTCGGCGATCGCCTGCCCGGTCAGCAGCCGCATAGTCGTCGACTTGCCGGCGCCGTTGGGACCGAGCAGGCCGAGGCAGATGCCCTCCGGCACCTCGAGGTCGAGCCCGTTCACCGCCGTGATCGGCCCGAACGTCTTGACGAGGTCGCGCAGTTCGATCGCCGCCATCGCCCTGATGGTGTCACGACCGAACCTTTTGGTCCTGGCCGTTCAGCCGGGGAGCCGCTGGAGACAGCTGGGTCAGCAGCGCCGGTAGACGATCCAGGAATTGTTGGCCGTCACGCGCTCGAACCCGTCCGGCACCGGGAAAGACGGATCGGTCGGGTCGTTCGGGTCGAGGATGAAGTTGTGGATCACGAAAGAGCTGGCCGGGGCGACGAAGTAGCCGCGCTCGGGAGCCCCTTCCTCGCTGGCGCTGATGATTTCCGTCGGCTCGATGTCGAGGCCGAACGCCAACCGGGGGACCGCGCGGTGGTTAGGTACCGCGATCTCGCCGCAGAGCGGCTCGAAGGCGCCGGCGTCGACGAGGTCGCTGAGGTCGCGCTCGATCCGGGCCTGGTTGGTGAGGTCGGTGTCGACGCGGGAGTCGAGGTCCCACTGATTCGGCGCCCAGATCAAGAACATCGCCAAGACGACGGCCGCGAAGATTTGCCAGATGCGCCGCCAGGGGTGGTCGGGCTCCAGCAGCCGCCAGCCGAGCAGACCCACCGCGGCGAAGATCGCCAGCACCGAGGCGGCGAGCATCGTGTAGCGGGGGAGGATCGCGAGGCCGCCACAGGCGAGGAGTGCGAAGGCGCCGAGGGCGAGGACGGCGGCGGCGACGCCGAGGAGGGAGCGGCGGCGGAGGAAGGCGAGGGCGAGGGCGACGCCGCCGAGCGCGCCGACCATCCCCGGCCACTGCAGCACCTCGCCGAGCCGGCGCGGCCCGTAGAGGACGAGGTCAACCGGCCCCGTTTGACGCTCGAGCGTCTCGACGGTCTCTTTCGTTCCGGTCCACGAATAGGTCGGGCTGCCGGCGGTAATCCAGTCGAACGCCGCCCAGAGGATCGGACCCGCGAGGGCGAGGACTGCGAGCGGAGTGAGGTCTCGCTTCACACGCGAGAGGTCGCTGCGGTCGGCCGTATACGCCAGGTAGAGCCAGTAGACAACGGCGAAGAGCCACGCCTCTGGCCTCAGGAGACCAGCTAGAGCTAAGAGGGCGAGGACGGGCCAGCCCGCTCGGGGGCGCTTGGCCTCGATCAGCAGGGCGCCGAGGCAGAGGGCGATGTAGGGGAGGTCGACGTAGGCGCGCAGGCCGTTGGAGAGGAAGGGGGCCCGGGTGAGGACGATTACCGCGGCGACGGCGCCGATCCAGCGGTCGAACCAGAGGGCGCCGAGGCGGTAGACGAGGTAGCCGATCAGCCCGAGCGAGAGGTAGGCGACGATCATCGTCACCGTGATCGCACCGTCGCCCAGGGGCGTCGTCACCAGGCCGAGCAGGTCGGCCAGGGGGTGCGGCGTAGGCGGCAGCGCCGCACCGTAGTCGGGGCTCTGGCCGTGGGCCAGTTCCCGGCCCCAGACCAGGGCGTAGATCGTGTCGTAGTTGGGAAAGCCGAGCGGGAAGACGAGCAGCAGCACCGCCGTCACCGCGGCGACCCAGGCAGCGGGCGTCAGCCAGTTACGGACCGCCTTCGGCACGGCCGGCACCGTATCGGGGACGGCAGAGGGGCGTGGATACACTCACCCAGAGCCGATGAGCGAGTCGACTTCTCTCTACCGCCGCCACCGCCCGGGGTCCTTCGATGAGGTCGTTGGGCAGACGCACGTGGTCCGCACCCTGCGCAACGCGGTCGAGCAGGGGAAGGTCCACCACGCCTACCTCTTCGTCGGCTCGCGCGGCACCGGCAAGACCTCGATGGCGAAGATCCTCGCCCGCTCGCTCAACTGCGAGCGCGGCGGGCCGACCGTTCAGCCCTGCGGTGAGTGCGAGTCCTGCGTGACGATCGCCGCCGGCACCTCGGTCGACGTGATCGAGATGGACGCCGCCTCGAACCGCTCCGTCGACGACGTCCGCGACCTCCGCGAGCGGGTCGCCTACGCCCCCACCGGCGGCCACTGGAAGGTCTACATCCTCGACGAGGCCCACATGCTGACCAAAGAGGCCTGGAACGCCTTCCTGAAGACGCTCGAGGAGCCGCCGCCGAACACCGTCTTCGTTCTCGCCACCACCGAGTCCCACAAGGTGATGGCGACGATCGCCGACCGCTGCCAGCGCTTCGACTTCCAACGTCCCTCGCTGGAGCAAATCTCCGAGGTACTGACGCGGGTGGCTGCGGCCGAGTCGATCGAGGTCGACGAGGGGGCGGTGGCGATGATCGCCCGCTCGGCCTCGGGCAGCTTCCGGGACGCGCTGGGGACGCTCGACCAGCTGGTTGCCTTCGGCGGGACCCACGTCGAGCTGCAGGCGGTGCTCGAGATGCTCGGCGCCGCCGACGCGGACCTCCTCTTCGAGGCGATCGACGCGGTGATCGCCGAAGACCCGAAGGGGGTGCTGGTCGGGGTCGAGAGGATGGCCCGCTCCGGCCGCGACCCTTCCCAGTTCGCACGCGACCTGCTCGCCCACCTCCGCCACCTGCTGATCGCCCAGACGACCGGCGAAGTCCCCGCGACCTTCGTCGTCACCGCCACCGATTCCGCGCGCATGCAGGCCCAGGCCGCCTCGATCGGCGCCGCGACCCTGGTGCGGACGATTGACGAGCTGGCGAGCGCTCTGACCGCCGTCCGGGAGGGCGACGACGCCCGCCTCGCCGTCGAGATCGCACTCTTGAAGGCGGCGCGTCCGGACCTCGATCCGGATACCGCTGGGCTGCTTCGCAGGCTGGAGCGGTTGGAGAGTCAGGTGGATGGGGGTGATCGGGCCGCGGGTCCTGTCCCGGGGGTGGGGCCTTCGTCCTCGCAAGCTGCGGGCGAAGACCCCACCCCCG
>DASSVR010000091.1:0-8698 GCA_035705945.1 Solirubrobacterales bacterium | reverse complement strand
GAGCTGGGCAAGGTGCTGGCGAAGGCGATCATCCCCGAGCTCGAGGCCGCCGAGGAGCCGGAGCTGGAGCACGACAGCTCCACCAACGCGCTGATCCGGCGCTACCGCGCACTGCGCCGCCGGACTTGATCGCCCCTCCAGGCGTGAGCAACTTCACCCTCGGCGCCCGCCTCGGCCGATAGCCTCAGGCGCATGCCACCCCTCGATGTGCTCCCGTTGGCGGAGTCGTCGAATCTCCTCGCCGCGCGGAACCAGATGGCTTGGACGCTCGGCTTCCACATCGTCTTCGCTTGCCTCGGGGTGGCGCTTCCAGCGACGATCCTGACCGCCAACTACCTCGGGCTGAAGCGGGGAGACGGGGCGGCGATGGAGCTGGCCCGGCGCTGGTCGAAGGCGATGGCGGTCACCTTCGCCGTCGGTGCTGTCAGCGGCACCCTGCTCAGCTTCGAGTTCGGCCTGCTCTGGCCCGAGTTCATGGACCGCTTCGGCGCCGCCTTCGGGGTCGCGTTCGCGATCGAGGGGATCTTTTTCTTCCTCGAGGCAATCTTCCTCGCCGTTTACATCTACGGCTGGAAGCGGCTCGGCGGCTGGGCGCACTTCTGGTCCGGGGTGCCGATGGTGGTGACGGGGATCGGCGGCGCCTTTTCGGTTGTCGCCGCGAACGCCTGGATGAACCAGCCGCAGGGCTTCACCCTCGACGCCGCCGGCAAGGTGGTCGATGTCGAGCCGCTGAAGGTGCTCTTCAACCCGGCGACCGGCTACGAGGTCGCCCACATGATCCTCGCCGCCTACATGGTCGCCGGCTTCCTCGTCGCCTCGATCTACGCGGTCGGGATGCTGAAGGGGCGCCGCGACCGCGTCCATCGGCTGGGCCTGCTGATCCCGCTGACGATCGCCTGCCTCCTCACCCCGGTGCAGCTCTTCGTCGGCGACATCGCCGCCCGTGAGATCGCCAACGACCAGCCGGCCAAGTTCGCGGCCATGGAGTGCATCCAGGAGACCGGCACCCACCAGGACGAGGTCGTTGGCGGCATCTGCACCGAGGACGGGCCGAAGTGGGGGATCTCGATCCCCGACCTCGACTCGTTCCTCGTCGGCTGGAGCGTTGACACCGAGGTGACGGGCCTGAACGACATTCCTGCTGACGAACACCCGCCGGCGAAGACGCTGCTCCACCTCTCCTTCGACACGATGGTCGGGATCGGCAGCGGCCTCTTCCTGCTCGCGCTCTGGTTCGCGTGGGCCTGGTGGAAACGCCGCGACATCCCGGCGACGCCTTGGTTCCTGCGCCTGGTCTCGGTCTCCGGCGCGGCGGCGATCGTGGCGCTGTGGTGCGGTTGGATCGTCACTGAGGTCGGCCGCCAACCGTGGATCGTCAACGGCTACATGCGGACCTCCGAAGCGGTGACCCAGGCCGACGGGGTCTGGTTCACCTTTGCCCTGGTGATGTCGATCTACGCGGCGCTGACCGCGATCACGATCGGCGTCCTGCGGGCGATGTCGCGCCGCTGGCGGGAGGCCGGCGCCGAAGAGGAGACCGGTCTTCCCTATGCGCCGCGATCGGAGCCCGCACCATGAGCCTCCCCGACGCGGCGGCGGTGGTCCTCTGGGTCGGGGTGACCTTCTACGCGGTCTTCGGCGGTGCCGACTTCGGCGGCGGCTTCTGGGATCTCGTCGCCGGCAACGCGGAGCGGGGAGAGCGGCCGCGGGCGACGATCCAGCGCTCGCTGACTCCCGTCTGGGAGGCGAACCACGTCTGGCTGATCTTCTGCCTGGTGGTGCTCTGGACCGCCTTCCCGTCCGCCTTCTCTGCGGTGATGACGACGCTTTACTTTCCGCTTACGGTGGCGGCCTTCGGGATCATCCTCCGCGGCTCGGGCTTCGCTTTCCGCAAGTCGATCGAAGGACTCTCCGGTCGCCGTGCTGCCGGCGCCACCTTCGCGATCTCCTCTGTCCTAACGCCCTTCTTCATGGGGACCGTGGTCGGCGCGATCGCCGCCGGCAACGTCCCCGCCGAGGGAAACGGCGACGCCTTCTCGTCCTGGCTGCAGCCGCTGCCGCTGCTGACCGGGGCGATCTTCGTCGCCGGCGGCGCCTACCTCGCCGCCGTCTTCCTGGTCGGCGACGCGCGCCGGGCGGGGGAGGCGGATATGGAGCGCTACTTTTCGCGCCGTTCCCTGGCCGCGGCGCTCGTCGCGGGCGCGCTGGCGGTCATCGGGCTCTTCGTCCTCGATTCCGAGGCCGGCTACGTCCACGACCGTCTCCTATCCGAGGGCCTGCCGCTGGTGATCCTCTCCCTCCTCTGCGGCGCAGTCGCCTTTGCCGTCTTGCTCCGCGGCGGCCGCCGCCCGTTGCGTCCACTCGCCGCTGGCGCCTTCGTCGCCGTGATCTGGGGCTGGGGCGTGGCCCAATTCCCCTACCTTCTCCCGACCAGCCTCGGCATCGACCAAGCCGCCGCCCCCGACCCGACTCTGACCATCGTCCTCATCGTCTTCGCCGTAGCGGCCGTCCTCGTGCTGCCTTCTCTAGCCCTGCTCTACACCCTCAGCCAGCGCGACCTGCTGGAATCCGAGCATTGATCGAGGCCGTTCTATTTGACATCGACGGCACGCTGGTGACGACGGGCGGTGCCGGCGGCGAGGCCTGGAAGCGGGCCTTCGTTGAGCTCTACGGCAATCCGCTCGACATCCGCGAGGTGACCGAGTCGGGGATGACCGACCCCGAAGTCGGGCGGGTCGCCCTGCAGAACATCCTCGGTCGCGACCCTGACGCGCGCGAGCTGGCGGTGGCGATGGGCCACTACCTACGCCACCTCTCCGCAGCGGTCGACGAGTCCGACGGCTACCGGGTGATGCGAGGGGTCGAGGAGCTGCTGGAGCGCCTCGTAGACGCCGGCCACCTGCTTGGCCTTACCACCGGCAACGTTGAGGCCGCCGCCCACATCAAGCTCGCCCGCTCCGGCCTCAACCGCTTCTTCTCCTTCGGCGGTTACGGTTCCGACTCCAACCAGCGCACCGAGCTGACCCGCTGCGCTCTCGACCGCGGAAAGCTCGTCTCCGGCGGCGACCTCGACACCGGCAACGCGATCTCCGTCGGCGACACCCCCCGCGACGTCGCCGCCGGCCACGGCGCCGGGATCGAAGTAGTGGGCGTCGCCACCGGCAACTTCAGCGTCGACGACCTCCGCCAGGCCGGCGCCAACTGGGCGATCGCCGATGTGACCTCAGGCTTTCCCGTCTGATTTCCGCTCGATGGGGTCTTTTGCCCCAGAAATACATGGAATCCGCTCCCTAGACTGAGTGGAGATGGCGGTCGAAGATCAGCACGACGCTCCCGAGGTAGACGAGGGCTCCTGGATCTACCTCAGCGCGGGATCGGCTGAGGATCCTGGTGATCGGTCCCTGCGCGAGGAACTGGCTGAAGCATGTGCGAAGAGCGGGTGGACTGCTGTCACTCATCCTTCTCCGAAGAGCACCGGCACGGCAGTCGATCCGGGCCGGTTCTTGGCTAGCGTCAGCCAAGCCGTCGAGCACGCCGACGTGGTGGTTGCCGTAATCGGCCCACGCAGTGAGATGGCAGATGCCGAGCTGACCCTCGCTTACAGCCACCGTCGCCCCGTCGTGGGCGTTCAGGTTGGAGGAGCGCCGCTTGACTCAGAGGCGCGGATGTTGCTCTCCGGGTATGAGCGGGCAACGATCGTCGCCTGTGACACGCCCGAGCAGTGCGCCATCTCTCTCCGGGAGGCTCTTTCCGACCCTGCATTCGCCGAGACCATCCGCCAGGCGGGGTGAGCCCGATGCCTGCCTTGCGGATCTACACGATCGGCCACTCGAACCTCGACCCCGACCACTTTCGGCAGCTCCTGACCCAGCATGAGATCGAGGTCTTGGTGGACGTTCGCTCCTGGCCGCACTCGCGATATGTCCAGTGGGCCGATGCCGCGGCCTTGCCGGAGGTGGTCGGACAAGCGGGGCTCAAGTACCTCTTCCTCGGCAAGGAGCTGGGGGGTCGCCCCGAGGGGGACGAGTTCTATGACCACGAGGGGCACGTCCTCTACGGCAAGGTCGCTGAACAGGATTCGTTTAAGCAGGCGATCCGGCGCCTCGAAGGTGGTGCCGAGGAGTATCGGGTGGCGATCATGTGCAGCGAGGAGGACCCGACCAGCTGTCACCGCCGGCTGCTGGTGGCGAAGGTCCTGCTCGATCGCGGGGCGACCGTCGCCCATATTCGGAAGGACGGCCGGCTGGAGACCGAGGAGGGCCCGCTGAGGCTTGCCGAGGGAACCCTGTTCGAAGACGAGGAAAGCCTGTGGAGATCTTCACTATCGGTTTCACGCGGACGACGGCAGAGCACTTCTTCGACCGCCTGAAGTCGAATCGCATCGAGCGCCTGCTCGATGTCCGCCTCAACAACAAATCGCAGCTCGCCGGCTTCGCGAAACGGGACGATCTCGCCTACTTCCTGCGGGAGTTGGTGGGGGCGGAGTACGAGCACGCTCCCCTGCTCGCTCCGACCCAGGACATCCTCGACGACTTCAAGAAGAAGCGGGAGATGCCCTGGGAGGAATATGAAGAGCGCTTCCTGCGGCTGCTGCGAGAGCGCGAAGTGGAGAAGCGGCTCAGCCCAGAGGATTTCTCACGACGAACCGTCCTGCTCTGCAGCGAGAACACTCCGGAGCACTGTCACCGTCGCCTTGTGGCCGAGTACCTTCGCCAACACTGGGGAGAGGTGGAGATAGTTCACCTGTAGCCTCCGCTCGGTGCCTACTGAGGAAATCCTCGTTCTCGCCAGTTCCAAGAAACATGGCGGCAGGTGTGTGGCGGGAATCACCCGTAAGGGAGAGTGGGTACGTCCTGTATCCGGCGGTCCGTATGGCCTCTTCCAGACCGAATGTGGAGTGGACGGGCGATGGCCAGAGGTCTTGGACGTTGTGCGGTTCGGCTACGTAAAGCCGCTGGAGGACCCCGCTCAGCCGGAGAACGTGTTGATCGACGGCTCCCCCTGGGAGCTGCGGAAGAGGGTGCCGCGGGAGGAGGCCTATGGGCGACTCCGCAATTACCTCGCGGCGGGGCCGGCGCTGCTCGGGAACCGCGGCAAGGCGATGCCGGAGGAAGAGGCCGCGAAGGGTGTGGATGCGTCGCTGGCGCTGATTGAGCCGGCCGCCGGGGTCTCCCTGCTCATGCGCCCTCCGGAGGAGGAGCAAGGGAAGTACAAGCCCCGGGTCGTGTTCGAATTCGCCTCAAGGCAGTACGACCTGCGCTTGACCGACATCCCGATCGAAAGGGCGGTGCGAGCCGCCGGCGTGGGCGAGTACAGCCCTCGCGACCTCGGGTTTGATGCTTCTGGACCGACTCTCGTCACCGTCAGCCTCGGCGAGGCGAAGGACGGCTGGCACACCAAGCTGGGCGCTGCCCTGCTCTTCCTGCCCGCGCCGACCTAGGACTTGCTGCAGCGCGCCTGGTAGATGTTGAGGAAGCCGCTTTCGAAGCCGTTCCTCGCCATCCGCAGGTAGAGGCGCCAGACGCGCATCCTTTCCTCGCCGGCTAGGCGGGTCCCCTCGTCGCGGTTGGCGTCGAGGTTCTCGGCCCAGTGGCGCAGGGTGTTCGCGTAGTCGGGGCCGAAGTCCTCGACGTGGTGGACGACGAAGCCGGCCCGTTCCAGCGCCAGCAGGTTGCGGGAGAGGTGCAGCGGCGCCGCGTCGGGGAAGACGTAGCGCTCGGAGAAGTCGCCGGCCTCGGGATCGGTGTGGCGGAGGCGGGTGATGCCGTGGTTGAGCAGGCGGCCGCCCGGCTCCAGGAGGCCGGCGAGGGTCTCGGCGTAGAGGTCGATGTTGGCGGAGCCGACGTGCTCGACCATGCCGATGCTGGCGATCGCGTCGAACTTCTCGCCGGTGGCGGCGAGGTCGCGGTAGTCCATCACCCGGATCTCGACGCGGTCGGCAACGCCGGCCTCCTCGGCGCGCTGCCGCGCCTTCTCGGCCTGGGGCGGAGAGAGGGTGATGCCGACGACATGGGCGCCGTACTTGGTCGCCGCCCAGAGTGGGAAGCCGCCCCAGCCGCAGCCGACGTCGAGGACGCGCTCGCCCTCCTTGATCTGGAGCTTCCGCGCCACGGTGTCGAGCTTCTCCTCCTGCGCTTCCTCCAGCGTCTTCTTCTCGCCGTCGCGCCAGATCGCGCAGCTGTAGACCATCGTCGGCCCGAGGAAGAGCTCGAAGAACTCGTTGGAGACGTCGTAGTGGTGACGGACGGCGCGGGCATCGCGCTCCTTGCTGTGGCGCCGGCCGCTCGGCCGCAGCTCGGCGGCGGGTCGCGGCGGCGGCTTGACGACCCCCATCGCGCGGACCGCGGCCAGCATCAGCGCCCGCTTGTCGGTGCTGTCGAGCGCCGGCGGCTGCCAGCCGTCGAGGATCCGGATCACGGCGTCGATGTCGTCGACTTCGAGCTCGCCGCTGACGTAGGCGCGGCCGAGGCCGAGCTGTCCCGGCGCCCGCAGCGCATGGGCAACCGCCCGGGGCGAGCGGACGCTGAAGACGGGGCCTTCGCCGGAGGTGGAGGCGACCTCGGAGCCATCCCAGAACTCGATCGTGAACGGCCGCTCCGGAAGGCGGGATTCGATCTCCCGTCGCAGCGGCGCGGTGTTTGCGAACGGCATCGCCGGGGCACCCTACAGCTCAACGGGGGAAGCCTTCGGCTTCGCCCCTTATGATCGCCTCGCGATGACGACCGTAGGCCCGCTTCCGTCAGATATCCAGCCGGTTGAGAACGAGACCAGGGACCGGATCATCACCGGCCTGGTGACGCTGATCCCCTTCGTCGCCCTCGGTTTCGCCGCCTGGCAGGTGTGGGGCAGCGCCCTGCACTGGAGCGACGTCTTCCTCTTCTTCGGGATGTATGCCTTCACCGGGCTCGGCATCACCGTTGGCTTCCACCGTCACCTCACCCATCGCGCCTTCAAGACCAGTAAATGGCTGCGCGGCTTGCTCGGCATCCTCGGCTCGGCGGCGATCGAGGGACCGGTGATCTCCTGGGTCGCCGACCACCGCAAGCACCACGCCTTCTCCGACGAAGAGGGCGATCCCCACAGCCCCCACGTCGACCACGGCAGCGGCTGGAGCGGTGCGATGCAGGGCCTCTTCCACGCCCACATGGGCTGGCTCTTCATCCACACCCAGCGCGGCAGCAAGGAACGCTTCGCGCCAGACCTGATCGAGGACCCGGTGATCAGCTGGGTCGACCGCACCTTCCTCCTCTGGGCGATCGCCGGGTTGCTGCTCCCATTCGCCCTCGGCTGGATCATCGGCGGCACCCTTTTCGCTGGCCTCACCGGCTTGCTCTGGGGCGGGCTGGTGCGGGTCTTCGTCCTGCACCACTTCACCTACAGCATCAACTCGCTCTGCCATACCTTCGGCCGGCGCGAATTCGAGACCAGCGACCACTCGCGCAACCTCGCCCTGATCGCGATCCCGACCCTCGGCGAGGCCTACCACAACAGCCACCACGCCTTCCCGACCTCCGCCACCCACGGCCTCCGCTGGTGGCAGATCGACATCTCGGCGTTCGTGATCAACGCTCTCGAGAAGGTCGGGCTTGTCTGGGACGTGGTGCGGGTCAGTCCCGAGCGGATGGCGGCGAAGATCGCGAGCTAAGGCGCTTCTTCGGCTTCGTACCAGTCGATCCAGGAGTCGCAGGCTTGACCCAGCGGGACGGTGCGGTGCGGTTTGGCCGGAACCGCGACTAGCTCTCCAAGGTATGCCTTGCCGTCGTAGCCGGTGAGGTCTTGAAGCCAGGTCGGCTCCTCGGTGGTGATGGTGAAGCGGGTGACGCCGCCATCGCTCTCGTAACGTCCAGCCGGCCAGAACTGGCCGTTGTTGCCGAGGCTGATCGTGTTTGGGCGCTGGCCGTCTAGGGCTGGCTTCAGGGGTTCCCTGAAGCCGGGGGCGGTGAGGGTGAGGTCGAAGGGGGAGAAGTACTGGAGGGACAGGTTCCAGTTGCCGGGCGGAAGTAGCAGCGACTGGGAGGACTCGGCGTCCGTCTCGAGGATGCTGCCGTTGTCCCAGTCGTCTTTGTGGCCGATCACGGCTTCAGGAAAGAGACCTGCGCGTCCCGGATCCGAGAGGAGGATGCGGATCTCCGGCGCGGCGCAGCCGGCGTAGGCCGCAGCCTCGGTTCCCTCGAGCAGGACGTTGCGGTTCTCAGGAGTGGGCCCAGTTCGCTTCCAGAGCACGTACGAGTCGGTGCTCGCGAGGCGCTCGAAGTTCGGCGGCGCCTCGCTGTTCCAGGCGGCGCGGCCGGTGATCACATAGGGGACGCCGTCGAGCGTGCCCCGGGAGAAAGAGTCGAAGTCGATCGGGCTGTAGGCGTCGCCGGTGTCGAACGGCTTCTCCTGGTTGGGGGAGACCGCCTCGTCCGGGAACTCGACGATCGGCACGTGGGTGTCGGCGCCGAGCAGCTCGTAGGCCGCGTAGCGGTCCTGACCGGCGTAGAGGACCGGCTTGCCGTGGACGAACGGCAGGAAGGCCTTCAGCTCGGCGCCGTGCCCGGGCGGGCCGACCGGGGCATCGCGCAGGGCAAGGAAGCTGGAGTAGGTGGCGCCGCCGACAAACGCCACCGCCAGCACCGCCCAAGCAATCCGCAGGGGAGCCGGGGGCGGGGGTCCGGCGGCCCAAAGAGGGGCGTGTCCGGCGGCCCCCCGCCCCCGG
>DASSVR010000090.1:0-2982 GCA_035705945.1 Solirubrobacterales bacterium | reverse complement strand
CCGGCCCCAGCCGCCGGAGCCGGACGTGCCCGTGCGCCGCCCGGCGGTCCTGCTGCTGCGGCCCCCGTCGCCGCGCGCCGTGCGCTCGGCGGTCACCGACACCGCCGTGGTCACCGGGCGCAACCTGCGTCACTTCATCCGCCAGCCGGACCTGCTGGTCTTCTCGACCATCCAGCCGGTCCTGTTCGTGCTGCTCTTCGTCTACGTGTTCGGCGGCGCGATCAGCCGCTCGCTGCCGAACGGGGTCGCCTACGTCGACTTCCTGCTGCCCGGCGTCTTCGTCCAGTCGGTGACATTCGGCGCCTCCCAGACGGCCGTCGGCCTGAAGGAAGACCTCACGCGCGGGGTGGTCGACCGGTTCCGGTCCATGCCGATGGCCCGCTCCGCGGTGCTGGCCGGGCGCACCGTGGCCGATCTGGTCCGCAACATCCTCATCATCGGGCTGATGATCGCCGTCGGGTACCTGGTCGGGTTCCGCTTCCTCGGCGGGGTCGCAGGGGCCGTCGCGTGCGTCGCCGTCGTCGCCGCCTTCGGCTTCACCCTCAGCTGGATCTTCGCCTTCGTGGCGCTCACGGTCCGGGGCGCCGAGACCGCGCAGACGGCCGGATTCGTCGTGATCTTCCCGCTCGTCTTCGCCAGCTCGGTGTTCGTGCCCGTCGCCACCTTCCCGGAATGGCTGCAGGCGTTCGCGAGAATCAACCCCGTCACCGTCACCGCCGACGCCGCCCGCTCGCTCGCGCTCTACGGCACTACGGCATCGCTGGGCGCGGCCGCGGCGTGGATCGCCGGCCTGCTGGCCGTATTCGTCCCCCTGTCCGTATGGCGCTACCGGCGGATCAGCTAGCAGATCCGGCGGCTCGAGGCACTCGGCGCGGTCCCCAAAGCCGGCGGCAGGCAAGATCCTGCGCTGAGTGCTCCGCGATTCCGCCAGGACCTGATCCGCTCTCGCTCTGTCATCCTGGCCCCCGGTGCTTCGCACTGCTCTGATGGCCTATAGCCTGCGAGCCTTGGGAGGGGCCTGATGACCGAAGTGGTTGACCGGCTGGCCGCAGCCGTGAACGCGCATGATCTCGATACCGTGGCCCGGCTCATCCACCCGGATTACCGGAGCGAGCAGCCGGCGCATCCGGGCAGGGCGTTTAGCGGGCGAGCCCAAATGCTCGCCAACTGGGAGGCCATGCTCGCGGGAATCCCGGACTTCTGCGCCGAGGCCTGCCGGTCGGTCCACGATGGTGACACAACCTGGACCGAATGGCGCTGGTCGGGAACCCGCAGCGACGGGCAGCCCTTCGAGGTGCGCGGGGTGACGTTGTTCAAGGTCATTGGCGGTCAGATTGCCGCTGGGCGGTTGTACCTCGAGGACGTAGAGCGGGATGCCGCCGGTATCGAGCAGGCAGTCGAAGACCTGTCCGGTCGGCGACCCGGACATAACGCTTGACCTGGCCGAATCGCTGACTGCCTTCCGGGGCATAACGATTCAGGCCTACCTGCCGACGCAGGTGTCCGGCGATGGCTTCGACGCCGGACCGTTCGCAACCGGTGTGCCGGAAAGTCCTGAAAGACATCCGGAAGCGGTGTCGGATCGGGGCAGGTGTGTTCGTAGCAGGGGTGAGAGGCCGCCCACGACGGGCACCCCGAACCACAGGAGATGATCCGAGATGCAGTACTTGGTTTCCGTGATCTACGACGCGGCCGACCTCGCCACCCCGGAGGAGGAAGCTGCGATCGACGTGTTCAACGACCGGCTCGTGGCGGAGGGCCACTGGGTCTTCGCCGGTGGCCTCGCGGCACCCAGTTCGGCGACCGTGATCGACAACCGGGGCGAGGAGGCGATGTTCACCGACGGGCCCTTCCTGGAGTCGAAGGAGTTTCTCGCCGGCTTCTGGATCATGGATGCCCCCGACCTCGACGTGGCGCTCAGGCTCGCCGCCGAGGGGTCGAAGGCCTGCAACCGGAAGGTCGAGGTGCGGCCGTTCCTGTGAGCGTGGCCGACGTCCAGGAGGCGATCACCCGGGCCCACCACGAAGAGTGGGCCCGGGTGGTCGCCTCCCTGACCAGGCGTTTCGGTGACCTCGACATCGCCGAGGAGGCGGCGGCCGAGGCGTTCGCGATCGCCGTCGAGCGGTGGCTGGCCGACGGCGTGCCCCCCAACCCCGGCGCCTGGCTGACCACCACCGCCAACCGCAAGGCCATCGACCGAATCCGGCGCGAGAACAAGCGCGATGGCAAGCACACGGAGGCTCGAATGTTGTACGACGACAGCCCGCCCGAGCCGTCCGGCGCCATCGACGACGAGCGGCTCCGGCTGATCTTCACCTGCTGTCACCCGGCGCTCGCGATGGAGACCCGCGTGGCGCTGACGCTGCGCATGGTCGCCGGCCTGACCGTGGCCGAGATCGCCCGTGCCTTCCTGGTGCAGGAGACCACCATGGGGCGGCGGATCACCCGCGCGAAGGCAAAGATCAAGGCGGCTCGCATCCCCTATCGGGTGCCGTCCGCGGAGGATCTTCCAGGACGCGTCTCCGGCGTACTCGCCGTACTCTTCCTCGTCTTCAACGAGGGCTACCTGGCGACCGGCCCCGGCACCGATCCCGTACGCCACGACCTGACCGCCGAGGCGATCCGGCTCACTCGCCTGGTCCGTGCCCTCATGCCCGCCGACGGTGAGGTGGCCGGGCTGCTGGCGCTGATGCTGCTCACCGAGGCCCGCCGCACCGCCCGGGTTTCGGCAACCGGCGAACTGGTCACCCTCGACGAGCAGGACCGTGGGGCCTGGGACGCGGCGCTGATCGCCGAGGGCCACCGGCTGGTGCGCGAACGCCTGGCCGCCGGCGTGGCTCCGGGCCGCTACCAGGTCCTCGCAGCGATCAGTGCGGTGCACACCTCCGCCCGCGACGTGCGCGCCACCGATTGGTCGCAGGTCGTCGCCCTCTACGACCAGCTCGTCCGCCTCGACCCCTCGCCGATCATCGCCCTCAACCG
>DASSVR010000089.1:0-37188 GCA_035705945.1 Solirubrobacterales bacterium | reverse complement strand
GTCCCCTGAGGGCCCAGGGTCACGAGCCTGATCGCTTCCCCCGTCGATTGCGGCATCCACTAAAGATACGCCGATCAGTCAAACAGGGCAACTTCCTGCCACCGCCAGGGTTCCTTGACATGGTTGGCCACGTACATTAATTTCGTGATCCTGGCGTGACAGGGACGCGCCCGGTATGAGAATGAGGGAATCGGAGGGAAAACGTGGGGGTGAAGCAACCCGAGGACATCGGTGCTTGCCTTCCGCCGGCGTGCCCTGCGCACCAGCGTTCCGCGACCAGGACGTCGCCAGCCGACGTTTATCCGTAAATGAACCAGGGAGGAATGCATGATCTCTCGAATCCATAACAAGCTCGGTACGGCCGGTCTGGTCGTGGCGGTCGTGGCGCTCGTCGCCGCATTGACCGGCAGCGCTTTCGCCGCTCTGTCTTTGACTCCAGCTGACAAGAAATACATCAAAAAAACGGCGATCAAATACGCGAAAAAATTTCCAGGTCCCGCCGGTCCCGCCGGTCCCGCCGGTCCCGCCGGCCCACAAGGACCTGCAGGTTCCGTAGGACCAGAAGGTAAAGCAGGCTCTGCTGGCGCCACCGGTCCTACCGGCGCTGCAGGCGCTGCTGGCGCTGCTGGCGCCACCGGTCCTACCGGCGCCACCGGTCCCACCGGTACCACGGGCTGGGTAGACACGCTTCCAGCAGGTGAGACCGAGACGGGAGCCTGGATTGTCTTCGGCCGGACGGAAGCCGTCTCCTTGTCGTTCAACATTCCGCTCGAGGAAGCGCCTTCGGCCATCCATTACGTCAATGAAGAAGAAGAAGAAAAAACTGGCGAAGGAGCGTTCGGCACCCCGGTCAACTGCCTCGGATCGGCTGAAGAACCGACGGCGGAGCCAGGCCACGTCTGCGTTTACGCGGCTAATGAAAATACCGAAGAAGAACCCGGAACGGGATTCGGCGAGCTAGCCCCAGCGATATTCCACAAAACCTTTAAGACTGGTGCCACCTTCGTCTTCAGGCTTGACGAAGAAGTCGGCGGTCATGGATTCGGTACCTGGGCTGTAACCGCGGAAGAATAAGTTCGAGCGGTTCCCCAGCACGAGGGCTCCTTTCTCGAAAGAGAGGGGGGCCCTCTTTTCTGTCTCGGCTTCCCCAGAGGCAAAACTCGGTTAATATCGCCTTTTCACTCAGGATCTATAGGGGGAATCGTGCGGAAAGCAATACTCGGATTTGCAGCTGTCGTCGTCTCGCTTCTGGTCTTGGCTGGATGCGGCGACGATAGCTCGACGATCAGCCAGGAGGAATACGAGCGACAGATCGAGCTCGTCTGCAACAAGAGCCTGCAGAGTCGCGAAGAGCTGTTTGGCCAGCTCACCCAGGAATACGAAGAAATTGGCGAAGAGAACGTGACGGCCAAATACGAGGAAGAAAACCTTCGCAAGCTGTATGCCCAATATGAAGAAACGACGGAGGAAATCGACGAGATCGGCCTTCCTGAGGGGAACGAAGAGAAGGCGGAAGAACTCGTGAGGGAGCGGGAAGAGGCAGCCGCGAAGGTCCAGGCGAGCCCGCTGGGCACGCGCGATTCTCTCAGCACGATTTTCGAGAAGCCCGGCAAACTGGCGGAATCGTTAGGGGCGGAGGGCTGCGGGTCGTAAGTGCGCTCCGCCGTCAGTCGGTTTCGTCGAGGCGCCGTAAAACCGCGTCGAACCCGCCGCTTCGGGATTCGATCAGCCGCGCAGCGATCTCGACTTCCCAGAACTTGGCGCCGGCGATCCAGGCTCGGCCGAGATAGTTCCAGGCCTGGATCGTCGCGCCGACGGTCGTGTTGAGGGCGTCGCCGAGGCGTTCCATCAGCTCCTGGAATTCGTCCTGCATGCCGGCGATAACGGGCGTGGGGTCGGTCTCGCCCATTTTCGTCTCGACCATCACCCTGTGGCCCGTGCGGATGCCGAAGAACCAGGCGTCTTGGAGGTAGGCCTCCATCTCGGCCAGCTGACGGCTGTCCAGCTCGAGAGCCTCGGCGCTCTCCTCCGCCAGAGGCTTCAGATCCCGTTCCTTTGCCGTTTGAACTGCCGTCGGCAAGCTGTCGTTGTCCGAGAACATCTGCCGCCAATCTAGACAACTGCGTTTAATCGGGTGCGACTATATGTACTACGGAAGTTGCCAGAGCGCAACCGCTCAGGGGCGACGGAAACTGCGGTCTCGGGGGGCCCGATAGGCCAAGAGAAGGGCGGCCGATGGCCGCCCTTCTGAACCCTTCGGACCTCTCGAGGAGATCCTTCAGACTGGCCTCAGGTGCCAGTGCAGGTCCTGATGATCGTCGCCGAGGCTTTGGTGCCGTCGGAGAAGCCAGCGGTGGCGTGGGCCTGGAGCTTGCCGTCCGGGCATTTCGCCAGCAGCACGCCCCTCTTGGTGATGGCCAGGCTGAACGAAAGGACCGAACCGCTGCCGCCGGCGATCTTCGGGACCGTGGCGACCGATTTCAGCCCGTACCGGCCTTCTTTGACTTTCTTGATCTTCACCGTGGTGACGATCGCGGCCGGGGTCGGTACCGTGATGTAGGCGTGGACGAAGAAGGTCGTCGTGCCGCCGCTCTTGCCGCCGTTGAAGACGAGCAGCTTCGAGGAGACCGGGATCGGTTTCTGTTCCGGGAACTGGATCTGGACGTTGGTCGTTCCTTTGCCGATGATCGCTTTCTTGCAGGCTTTTTCGGCGCCTTTGGTGTCGCGGGACTGCAGCTGACCGGACCTGCAGACCGGCACGCCCTTGACGTTGACGGCCCCGTTCTTGTCGGTTTTGACTACGACCTGTTTCAGGGCCGGCGGATGGGTGCCGTCTTTGGTGGCGATTTTGCCGGACGCGCTGAGGCTGATCGGTGCGAGTTTTTTCTTCGGCAGTTTCGAGGGGCTGAAGCCGCCGTTGAAGGTAAAGACGAGGTTTCCGGCTTCAACCGTGACCGGTTTGTTGGCGCCGGTGGCGATCCCTGCCACGCTGACGGCAATTAGGGCCCCGAGGGCCATCGTCAACATCGAGTACTTGCGCATATCCCTTATGTCTCTCCTTTTGCGGCCTGCCCGTCCTCGGGCCGTTGCCGTCGGAAGCGTGCTTGAACAATCTCTCCAGCGGCTCAAACTACCACCCAAGCCTTTCTCCTAAACCCTCGTGTTTGCGAAAAGGAGCGCTTCCGGTCGTGGCTCAGGCGTGCATAGCGAGCCGCACCCGATCCCGTTCGGACGCCGCCCCCTCGGGTCCGAGGAAGGGCAGCGTTGCCCAGAAGATGAGGTCGGGGAGGCGACTGGGGAGGCGCGCGACCGCGCCGTGGAGGATTTCGCTGTAGAGGAGCTCGTTGATCCCGCCGGCGATCGCCAACGAGGTGATGCCCGGCAGTTCGACTGAGGTTTCCGAACGCCCCGCCTCGAGGAAGCCCGTGAACTGCCGCAGCGCCGCATCGCGCCGGGCGAGCGCCTTCGGCCCGGCGGCGAGGACCTCGACGATCGCGAAACGGGCCTCGGCCGGATGCTCGGACAGATGCTGGAGCAGAGCCTGTAGAGCTCTGCCGACACGTTCCGCCCAGGTGGCGCCTGCTCCCGATTCGAAGGCGTCGGTCGCCTCTCCCAGCAAGTTGCCGAGGAGCACGTCGTAGGCGGCGAGGAAGCAGTCCTCCTTGCTGTCGAAGAGCTCGTAGAAGGTCTTCCGGGAAACTCCCGCGACTCCAATTACGTCGACGACCCGCGTTTCCGGATAGCCGCGATCCGCTACGACCTGGATCATCGCCGTGTTGATGCGGTTGCGCTGGGACTCGGTTACCGCCTCCCTCGGCAAACCGTGCCTCCCCCGGGGCAGCCGCTCGGTCACCCTGGTCGAGCGTCTACTGGAAGCCACAAACAGACTGTAGTGCAGTCGAACTACCGCTCGGGGAGATTTATCCTAAAATGCCGCGGATGGGAGAGAGAGGGAGGCTCGTAGGGGGTTTGGTGGTGCTCGTCTTGGCCTTGGGGGCGATCGGCTGTGGCGACGACGCGAGCACGGGAGCGGGGCCGGGGGAAACCACCGGCGAGGAGCGACCGTTTCCGAGAGTCAATGGGCCTACCCGCGAGTTCCTGGTCCCGGATGGGGACAACATCGTCCAGCTCTTCGGAGAAGAGGCGTCCGCCGCCGAACGGGAAAAGGCCTCACGCGTGATCCATGCCTGGATGAAGGCTCGCGTGGCGGAAGATTGGGCGACCGACTGCAAGTACCTTTCGCAGGGATACCTCGAAGGGTTAGTAGCGGACGCCACCGGGGTTTCGCAGGGCAAAGCCACGAATTGCCCGCAGGCGCTTGCCTTTTTCGGCGATGACGCATCGGGAACGTCGGGCAACACCCTCACCGGCCCGATCGACAGCCTCCGCGTCAGGGATGCCGTCGTCGTTGAAGGGACCGTGGAAAAAGAAGCCTATGCTCAGTGGCACGGCCCTGAACGGGACTGGGTCCTGCCGCTGACGCGGGAGGACGGGGTTTGGAAGGTCTCCAGCGCCAGTCCCCTAGACCGAAATCTATAAAGCCCATGGTTCAGCTCTCCAGGATGACGGAGAGAGGGAGGCTTTTAGGGGTATTGGCGCTGCTGATCTTCGCTCTTGTGGCGATCGGCTGCGGCGATGAGACGAGCACCGGCGCGGGGCCGGAGGAAACGAGCGGCGAGGAGCGCCTGTATCCACGGATCAAGGGGCCGACCCGCGAGTTCTTGGTTGCCGGTGGAGATAACGCTGTGCAGACGTTCGGTGAAGAGGCGTCGGCCACCGAACGGGAAAACGCTTCACGGGTGATCCACGCCTGGATGAAGGCTCGCGTGGCGGGGGATTGGGCGACTGAGTGCAAGCACCTGGCCCGCGACTACTTCGAGGAAAGGGTTCTGGAAGCGCGCACGCTCTCGAAAGATATGGACAAGACTTGCGCGCAGTCCCTCGAGTACTTCGGGAAGGAACCCCCGGGTAACACCCTCACCGGCCCGATCGACAGCCTGCGCGTCAGGGACGCCGTCGTCGTTGAGGGGGATGTTGAGAAAGAAGCCTACGCCCAGTGGCACGGGCCTGAAAAGGACTGGGTCGTGCCCATGAGGCTGGAAGGCGGAGCTTGGAAGGTCAATAGCGGCAACCCTCTCGACCGAAACCGATAAGCCGTAACTCAGTTCTCCAGCCAGATGACCTGCTCGCGGTCCGGGCCGACGCCGACCAGGCGCACCGGAACACCGACGAACTCCGCGATGAACCCAATGTAGTCGCGGGCCTCCCGCGGCAGGTCCTCGGCGCCGCGGCATGAGCCGAGGTCGAGGTCGAAGCCCGGCAGCTCCTCGTACTCCGGCGTCGCCGAGTGGAGGATCGATTGGTGGTAGGGGAACGTGTCGAGGACGGCGCCCTCCTTCGAGCGGTAGCGGACGGCGACGCGCAGCGGGCCGATGCCGCTGAGGACGTCGAGCTTGGTGATCGCCAGCGCGTCGAGGCGGTTGAGGCGCACGGCGTAGCGCAAGGCCACCAGGTCCATCCAGCCGCAGCGGCGCCGGCGGCCCGTCGTCGTCCCGAACTCGTGGCCCCGCTGCAGCAAATGCTCGCCGGCCTCGTCGAAGAGCTCGGTCGGGAACGGGCCGGCGCCGACCCGGGTCGCGTATGCCTTGGCGATCCCCCAGACCTCGTCGATGTCCTTCGCCCCGATGCCGGCCCCGACGCAGGCCGCGCCGGCGATCGGGTTCGAGGAGGTGACGAAGGGGTAGGTCCCGTGGTCGAGGTCCAGCAGCGTCGCCTGCGCACCCTCGAAGATCACCTTCTCGCCGCGATCCAGGGCATCCCAGCAGAGGCGGGCGGTATCGGCGATGTGGGGCTCGAGTCGGTGCCCAAAGTTGACGTGTTCCTCGACCATCGTGTGGAGGTCGAGGCGGGGGTCCGGGACGCCGGCGGCGGGGTCGATCGGCTTTGCCTCCTCGCCGGCCTCCTTCAGCTGCTTTCGCCGTTGCACCGAGAGCTCGCGCAGCGCCTGCTGCTTGGGGTCGAGGGCGGCGCGGATCTTCGTCCGCAGGATCTTCTCGTCGAGCAAGTCCTGGACCCTGATTCCGAGCCGCAGCGCCTTGTCGGCGTAGCAGGGACCGATCCCGCGGCGCGTGGTGCCGATCGAGAGCTTCCCCAGCTTCGTCTCGCCCGCGGTGTCGAGCAGCACGTGGTAGGGCATGATCAGGTGCGCGTTGGCGGAGAGCCGCAGGTTGCTGACGCTGACGCCGCTCCGTTTCAGGCTGTCGATCTCCCCCAGCAGCACCCGCGGGTCAACGACGACGCCGTTGCCGATAACGCAGGCCTTGTCCGGGTGGAGGATCCCGGAGGGGATCAGGTGGAACTTGAACTCTTCGCCGCCGCGAACGATCGTGTGGCCGGCGTTGTTGCCGCCCTGGAAGCGCACGATCGTGCTCGCCTCCTCGGCGAGCAGGTCGACGATCTTGCCCTTCCCCTCGTCGCCCCACTGGGCCCCGACTATGACCACGCCTGGCATGCCGCGGGGGATTGTGACGGGTTCAGCTGGCGGCGCGGGCCCGATAGCGGTGGTCGGCGCCGAACAGCGGCAGCGGGTCGCCGCAGATCTCGATCAGGCGCGACACCGTCCGGCGGCCGATCTGGTCCTCCAATTGCTTCTGCCCCCGGTCGACATCGCCGCCCGCGTTGCTGGTGACCAGCATCGAACGCTGGTTCTCGTAGCGCTCGTTGACGACCGCGTAGAGCTGCTCGACGACCCAGTCGGTATGGCGCTCGGAGCCGAGGTCGTCGATGTAGAGGAGGTCGACGGAGGTGACGCGCTCGAAGAACTGGGCGTAGGCGTTCTCGTTCTCGGCTTCCTGGTAGGTCTGCCGGATCCGAGTCAACAGCTTTGGCGTGAAGTAGACGCCGACCGTCTTGCCGGCTTTGAGCGCCTCGCTCGCGATCAGCATCCCCAGCGTGGTCTTGCCGGTGCCGGTGTCGCCCATGAACCACACCCCACGGCCGGCCGCGAGGTTCTCGTCGAGGTTCTCGACGTAGTCGCGCGCGGCCTGGACGACGTGCCGCGAGGCCATATCCCGCGCCATGTCCGACACTGGCGGCCGGTCGAAGGAGACGCCGCGGTAGCGGGCCGGGATCGCCGAGGCGACGCCGCGGCTGCGGCCACGGTTGAGCCGCTCGGCCCGGCACTCGCAGGGCCGGGCCACATCTTCGGGCCCGAGGATCCAGCCCGAGCCGTCGCAGACGCCGAGCGGACAGGCCTGCTCGCGGAAGGGCTCCGAGCGCGCGATCGCCGGCATCAGAAGTCAGGCCCCGCCGCCGCCGCGTCCTCGAAAGGAGGGACCTCGCCGGCCGGCTGGGCGATCGGCGGCTCCTGATGGGCGTGGTCGGCGAATTTCGGGAAGCGGTCGAGGAAGACCAGCTTCCTGGTCCCGATCGGGCCGTTCCTATGCTTGGCGACGATCAGGTCGGCAAGGCCGTCCGGCTCCTCGTCGGGGTCGCGGTAATAGTCCTCGCGGTAGAGGAAGGCGACGACGTCGGCGTCCTGCTCGATCTGCCCCGACTCGCGCAGGTCGGAGAGCTGGGGCTTCGGCGGCGTCCGCTGCTCGGGCGCCCGCGAGAGCTGCGAGATCGCCACCACCGGCACCTCCAGCTCGCGCGCCAGGATCTTCAGCCCGCGGCTGATCTGGCCCACCTGCTCGACCCGGTTGGCGCGATGGTCGTCGGAGCGCATCAGCTGGATGTAGTCGAGGATGATCAGCCCGAGGCCGCCGCGGTCCTGTTCCTGGGCATGCAGCCGCCGCGCCTTCGCCCGCAAGTCGAGTATTCCGAGGTCGGAGGAGTCGTCGAACCAGAGCGGCGCTTCCCCCAGCTCGTTGCCGGCCCGCACCACCTTCGGCCAGTCGCGCTCGGAGACCTGCCCCTTGCGCAGCTTGTCGCCGGAGATCCGCGCCCGGCAGGCGATGAACCTCTGCGCCAACTCCACCTCTGACATCTCGAGCGAGAAGAAGGCGACCGGGAGCTGGCGCTTGACGGCGACGTTTTCGGCGATGTTGGCGACCAGGGCGCTCTTCCCCATCGCCGGCCGTGCCGCGACGATGATCAGGTTGCCGGGCTGGAAGCCGCCGGTGATCGCGTCGATGTCGCGGAAGCCGGAGGGGGTGCCGGTCAGCTCGGTCTCGCCGGTGGAGAGCTTCTCCAGCCGGGCGACCTCGTCGTGGAGGATCTCCGAAAGGAGTTTGAAGTCGCTTGCCTGCTCTTTGTGGGCAACCTCGAAGAGGAGCTTCTCGGCCCGCTCGGAGAGCTCCCGCGGCTCGCCCGCCCGCTCGTTGACCCAGCCCTGGATCTCCTGGCCGGCACCGAGCAGCCGCCGCAGCAGCGAGTTCTGCTGGACGATCTCGGCGTAGTGCTTGGCGTTGGCCGCCGCCGGCACTTTCGCCGCTAGCTCGGAGACGTAGTGGCGCCCCCCGGTCTCCTCGATCTTGTTGCGCTGCGTCAGCGCCTCGCTGACGCTGAGCTCGTCGACGGGCTGAGAGGCCGCGTAGAGGTCGTGCATGACCTCGAAGATCGTCCGGTGCTTGTCGAGGTAGAAGTCGGCCGCGTTCAGCTTCACCTCGTCGATCACCCGAGTCAGCGTCGGCTCGGCGACGAGCATCGCGCCAAGCACCGACTCCTCGGCCTCGATGTTCTGGGGCGGGACGTGGGTCGAAGGTGGCTGGGGCATTCGTCTCAGTAAAGGCGGCCTGGCGGCGGAACGGAGGTGGCGCGGGGCGCTCTCCAAGCAAACCAGAGGCAGGACTCAGGCACGCACGCCTTCCGTGCAAAAGCCGTCAAAAAGAATTCACACTTCGGCGACGTTTATCCGGCAGTTCCGAAGGAGAGCTGGTGGTGCTGGCCGGGCGGGATCAGGCCCTCCTGCTCCTGGCGGCGCTCGCCGCGGCGAAGCATGCGGAGGGTGAGGATGGCGATGCTGAGGATCGCGGTGGCGCCGAGGCTGAGCTGGATGCTGAGTAGCCCTTCTCGCGTCCAGTAGACGTCGCGCAGGTCGAGCAGGAGGGCGGCCTCGTCGAAGGTGAGGCCGAGCCCGACGCCCATCGGCAGCGCCAGGCGCTGCTCGAGCTCGTCGTCGTCCGTAAGCAGGGCGGCGGTGCCGGAGCCGAAGGCGAGCAGGATCCCCGGCACGAAGTGGTGGATGTGGCGACCGCCGATGCGGACGTTGCGAAAGGGCCACCAGCCGTCGCGGATCCCCAGGGTCGAGAGCCGCACCAGGGAGAAGGAGCCGAGGAAGCCGGCGAGGAGGTTGAAGAGAACCGTTTCCTGCCGAGGCGCCTCCATGTAGCCGCGCACGGCGACGCCGACAGTGTCGACCGCGGCGGCCGGAGCCGATTCCAGCAGCGCTTCGGGATCGCTGGCCTCGCTCGCGCGGCGGGCGAGCATGCGGCTGAACTGGCCGGCGATCACGGTGCCGGCAGCTGCCAACGAGACTCCGGCAAGCCCGACCGTCGCCCGCTCCGAACGCGCCCAGCCAAACCGCGTCCGGGCCTTGGCACGGCGCTTCAGTCGAGTCGGCAGGCGTGGTTGCACGGTGCCGAGACTAGAGGGTGCGGACTACTTCTCCTCGCTGATGATCGTCTTCACTGCGGCGGTGCTGCCGTCGGCGAGCTGGATCTCGACCATGAAGGTGCCGATTTCCCGCAGCGGCTGCTCCAACTGGACCTGTTTTTTGTCGATCCGCAGGTCGCGCGCCTCGCGCAGGGCGTCGGCGATCTCCTTCGGCCCGACCGAGCCGAACAGCTTGCCGTCCTCGCCTGCGCGTTGGTGGATCGTCAGCACGGTCTTCGAGAGCAGGCCGGCGGCCTCGGCTTCGCGCTCGGCGCGGGCTGCCGCGGCGCGCTCCGCCGCCTCCATCCGCCGTTTGGCCTCTACCAGCGCCCCCGCGGTCGCCGGCTGCGCGAGCTTGCGTGGGACCAGGTAGTTGCGCAGGTAGCCGGGGGCGACGTCGACGACGTGGCCGCGCTCGCCGAGGGACTCGACGTCCTGGAGCAGGATCGCCTGCGCCATCAGCGCTCTCCGACGTAGGGAAGCAGGGCGATTTCGCGCGCCCGCTTCACCGCCACCGAGAGCTGACGCTGGTGGCGGCGGGAAAGTCCGGTGACCCGGCGGCCGCGCGTCTTCCCCTTGTCGGAGAGGAAGCGCCGCAGCAGGTTCAGGTCCTTGTAGTCGACGACCTCGGAGTTGACCCGCGTGTACTTGCGCGGGCGCGATCGCTCGGCGCCGCGCCTGCCGCGCCGCGCGTTCGGACGTGAGGGACTCTCAGCTGCTCGTGCCATCGGCGCGAGATGCTACAGAGCGCCGCATCGCGGCGCTCTGTAGGGCTTGATCAGAAGGGGATGTCGTCTTCTGATCCGCCGCCCCCGCCGGTAGGCGCGGGCTCGAAGTCGGCCGTGTCGGCCGGGACGTCGCTCTGCGGGCTGAATCCGCCGCCGCCGTTGGCGTTGCCGCCGCTGGAGCCGTCGCGGGAGCCGAGGAACTGGACGGTGTTGGCGACTATCCGCACCGCCTGCCGTTTTCCGCTGCCGTCTTTGGCCTCCCACTCGCTCCAGTCGAGCCTGCCCTCTATCGCCACCGGGCGGCCCTTGGAGAGGTAGGTGGCGCAATTCTCACCTTGGCCGCCGAAGACCACGACGTCGAAGTAATTCGCCTTCTCGACCCAGTTGCCGCTTTGATCCTTGCGCCGACCGTTTACCGCTACCCGAAGCTCGCAGACCGCGGTTCCGCCACCGGTATGACGCAGCTCCGGATCCCGGGTCAGGTTCCCCGTGATCACCACCACGTTCACGTTCGAAGCTGCCAATGCTCTCACTCCTCTGGATTCGCTTATCTGGTTCCAGTCTAAGGAGGCGGACGGCGCGACTCGCCCCCCCGCGGCAGCGGGTTCCCGCAAACAGCGGCGGCGGCGATGAGGTCGGGATCGCCCCGGGAAGCCGGGGGACCCTACTCGTCGGCTTCGGTCTCGGTGTCCTCAGCCGAGCCGCCCTGATCCTCGCGGGCGGCTCCCTGGGCGCTGCGCTCGCGGGGGCCGGAGGTGGCCGTCGTCGCGGGCGGGACGATCACCGGCGCGCCGGGATCGACCTTGAAGATCCGGAAGCGGAGCACGCCGTCCGCGATCTTCAGGTTGTGGTCGAGCGAATCGAGCAGTTCGCTGGGGGCCTCGAACCGCATCCAGCGGTAGTCGGCCTCGGTGCGGTGGTTGATTTCGTAGGCCATCTTGCGCAGGCCCCAGCTGTTCTCGTGCTTGAGGCTCCCTTTGGCTTCGATCTGCCCACGGGCCTCCTGCGCCAGCGCGTCGCGCGCCGGAGCGTCGAGTTGGGGGTCCAGCATCAGGACCAGCTCGTATTCGCGTGGTGCGGCCAAAACGGCGAAGGACTATAGCGGCGAGATGCCGCGGGAGGCGGGCTGCTCAGCTCTCTAATGCGGCGCGAACTCCTCCGACCCGTCGCTGACCGGAGTCGGCACGACGGGAGGAGGCGCAGGCGTATAGACAGGCGGGATTGGTGAAGCCGGCACGGGAGCCGGTGTTTGTCGCTGGACGTCTGGCGGCTTGCCGCTAATCACCTGCTCTCCTGCGGCGGGTGGCGACGATCGGGAGGACTCTCCCGATAGGGAGAGCCCCCGATCGGAGACAGGACCCGCCGCCCGGGGGCGCTGGTCTAACCGCAATTCACCAGGCACAACCTCTGGAGCCATCCGGGGCAGGCCGACGTCAGGTGCCAGCGGCGGTGGCTCGGGCGGCTTCAGGAGTTCCGGCAGGGCCTGCAGCGCGATCAGCACGCCGACGGCGATCGCCGCCGCCTTCGCCGCTCCCGCCCAGTGGATCCGAACACCGCGCACATCCCCTTAAGGGGAGGGCGCCGCGGACTCTTCCCCCTGCCTCATCGCCTCGATGTCCCGCAGCTGGTCATCGACCCAATCGCCGGGGCTGCGGGAGAAGATGATCTCCCTCAGGCCTTGGGCGCGCCTGCGCCTCTGATCGGGCTCCATCGTCAGCGCCTGGTAAATCGCGTCCGCCTGCTCCTGGATGTCGAAGGGGTTGACGGAGATCACGTAGTCGGTCAACTCCTCGTGGGAGCCGGTGTTCTCGGAGAGCATCAGGACGCCGTCGCGGGTGTTCACCGCTGGCGCCTCCTTGGCGACCAGGTTCATGCCGTCGAAGAGCGAGTTGACCATCAGCAGATCGAAGTGCTTGTAGCGCGCGACGGCGTCGTGGAAGTTCTCGTAGATCCGCAGGTCGATCGGCATCCAGTCGGTGGTGCCGTGGCGGTGGTTGACGACGGCGACCAGCGCCTCGATCCGCTCCAGGTACTCGGCGTACTCCGGCACGTCCTGGCGCGAGGGCTGCAGGTGGGCAATGAAGGTGACCTTCTCGCGGAACTCCGGGTGCTGGGTGAGGAAGGTGTCGAAGGCGGTGAAGCCGCGCAGGACGTTCTTCGAGAGGTCGGCGCGGTCAACCCGGATGATCAGGTGCTGGCGCCGCCGCTCCAGCACCTCCCGCTCGGCCTCCGCCACTTCGGGTGAGGCCGCCGCGCGCTCGAGGCGCTGGGCGTCGATCCCCAGCGGGTAGGCGCGGGCGAGCGTCCTGCCTCGCGCGTGTCGCACCTCGCAAGCCTGGTAGTCGACGTCGACGTCCTCCAGCAGTTCGTCGCAGCAGCGAAGGAAGTTGATGCCGTAGGCGTGGGTGTGAAAGCCGATGATGTCGTTGGCGAGCATCCCTTCGAAGATCGCGTTGCGCATCCGCGTCGGCAGGATCCGCCAGCTGTCCGGCTGCGACCAAGGGATGTGGACGAAGTGGTGGAGGAAGGCGTCGGGCCGCTCGGCGCGGATCATCCCCGGCGCCGTGTAGAGGTGATAGTCGTGGAGCATCACCAGCGGTCGTTCCTGACCCTCAATCTCGGCGAGCACCGCGCGGGCGATGTCCTGGTTCACCGCCTGGTAGCCGTAGTCCCAGGCGTCGAGCTCCTCCTGGCGGATGTCCGGCGCGTTGGAGAGGTCCCAGAGGTAGTGCTGGATGAACCAGAGGATCGGGTTGGCGATCACGTTGTAGAAGCGGTCGTAGGCTTCGGCGTCGCTGCCGACCAGGCGAACGCGGTACCTGATCCCGTCCAGCTCCTGCTCGATCCGCCCGCCCGCCTCCTCGCAGACGGCGACGTCCTCGTCGCTCATCGCTGAGGCGATCCAGAGCGCGTCGCGGTGAGAGACGAGCCCCGAGAGTGCGGTCACCAACCCGCCGCCGCCGCGCCGGACCGTCCGCTCGCCCCCCTCGTCGCGCTCGAACTGGAGCGGGCCGCGATTGGAGACGATGATCAGCGGCGAGGAGTCCACCCCCAGAGCCTAAGGGGTTCCGAAGTGGGTCAACCCTCGAGGTCGGTGAGGAGGTCGAGCCAGTCGCGCAGCAGGCGCGGAGTCAGGAAGCGTCGCCGGGCGTGCTCCTTGCCGTGGCGGCCGAGGTTCTTGCCCAGGCCCGGGTCGCGGAGGATCTCGACGCAGCGCTCAGCGCACTCCGAAGCCGAGTTGACGAGGAAGCCGCTGATCCCGTCTTCGATCTGCAGCGGGATGCCACCGACATTGCCGGCGACCGTCGGCCGACCCTTCCAGAGCGCCTCAGTGACGGTAAGTCCGAAGCCCTCGCGGATCGACTTCTGCAGGCAGATGTCCGACTGCGACTGGAAGGCGTTGACCTCGATCGCGCCGACGTTGTTGAGGTTGCTGAGGATTTTGATGTCCTCGTCTCCGTCGGCGTATTCGAAGGTCTTCTGGAAGTACTCGAGGCCCTCGGGGTCGTCGGTCGCCATCGAGCCGACCATCGCCAGCTGCGCCTCCGGTACCCGCTCGGTGACCTCGCGATAGGCGTCGATGACCCCGATCGGGTCCTTCCAGGGATCGAAGCGGGAGACCTGCGTGATCAGCGGCCGGTCGACGTCGATCCCGAACTGGCGGCAGACGAAGGCGGCGTCCTCGGGCGAGAAGGCCATGTTCTTCGGCGAGAGCGGATCGATCGCCGGCGGCATGATGCGGACGACCTCGCGGTGCTTGCCCATTCCGTTCGGGACGTAGTCCTCGAGGTGCCAGACGCTTGCGTCGTACTCTTCGATCATCGGCAGCAGGCGCGAGATCGGCGCCGGGTTCGGCGTCGAGAGGTCGATGTGGCAGCGCCAGATCCAGCGCCCGCCCTTCTCTGCGGCGCCGCGGCGCAGGCCGATCGGCTGCGGGTCGTGAACCACCACCACGTCCCACTCGCCCTGCAGCCCCTCGGCATTCATCCGGTTGATCTCGTCGAAGACCCCCCACTGCTCGTCACTGAGGGTTTCCTCGGCGCCCTGCAGCGAGTTGTGGAGGAGCTTGGTCGCGTTGAAGAACTCTTCTTTGCCGAAGATCACGTGCCAGTGGGCGTCGAGGCCGACGTCGCGCATCAGTGGCACGAGGGTGTAGAGGATCTCGGAGACGCCGCCGCCGAAGGCGGTGGCGCTGACGTGGAGGACCCGCTTCCCCTTCAGCGGCTCCGCGAGCGCGCGGATCTGCTCCGTCAGCTCTTTGCCGACGATGTGGGTGTAGTCGGAGAGGGTCTTGTGGCCGAGGGCGACTTCCTGGAGCAAGGCCAGAGTTCTACACCGATAGGCGGCGACGAGGCGGCGCGGCGGCGTTGCTCAGGGGTCGGCGGCTCAGCCGACCGCTCGGCTAGCCGGAGGAGACCCGGTCGGGCCGCTCGCCCAGAACCAGCTCGAGCTGCTGGCGTTCGTTGTCGCGGAGGATCGTCAGCGTCACCCGGTCACCTGGCTGGTGCTCGGTGATGACGCGGGCGAGGTCGTCGGGGCCGACGATGTCTTCGCCGTCGATCTGCAGGATCACGTCCCCCCCGGTGCGGTACTGCACCGCCTGGAACCGCACTTTGTCGTCGCCGCCCTGGAGGCCCGCCTCCTCGGCTGGGCCGCTCTGCACGACGTCCGCGACGAGGCCGCCGAAGGTCGTCTCGAGGCCGAGCCGGCGCGCCAACTGCGGGTAGAGCGGCTGGCTGGTGACGCCGATGTAGGCGTACTCGGCCTGGCCGTCTTCGCGCAGCTGTTCGATCGAGCGAACGACCGATGAGATCGGGACCGCGAAGCCAACGCCGTCGTTGGCTCCCGAGTTGGTCTCGATCTGCTGGTTGATCCCGATCACCCGGGCACCGGCGTCGAGGAGGGGACCACCGGAGTTGCCGGGGTTGATCGAGGCGTCGGTCTGGATCGCCCCGGAGATTTCGAAGTCGGTCAGCGATTCAACGGTGCGTTCGGTGGCGGAGACGACGCCGACCGACAGCGACTGCTGCTCGCCGAATGGGTTGCCGATCGCCGCGACCGGTTGTCCCACCCGCAGGGCGCGATCGTCGCCGAGCTCGAGCGCGTGCAGATCCATTCCGCCCGGCTCTATCCGCAGCAGCGCGACGTCGACGAAGGGGTCGAATCCGATGACCTCAGCCGGGACGACGTTGCGGTTCGGGAACTCGACGTAGACCTGGTCCGCCTCCGTGCGGTTACCGCTCGATTCGTCGGTGACGACATGGGCGTTGGTGACGATCTCACCGCTGTCGTTGAGCACGAAGCCGGAGCCTTCGGCGGCCCCGGCCGATTCGAAGACGGAGCGGATCGTGACCACCCCCGGCGCCGCCTCCCGGTAGATGCGGGCCGCGTTGAAACCGGGGCTTGAAGTCTCGATGACGACTTCCGGCTGGGGACCCACCGCGCTCGGAGCGCCAGGTTGAGAGGTCGAGTCGTCGCCTCCCTCCGAGCCGCACCCGGCCAGAGCCGTCAGGCAGAGCAGCAGAGAGGCGAGGAGGACTAGGCGCCTCATGCGGCGGCCTGCGCGGTGGCGCGGGAAGCGCGGGAGGTGCCGTTTTGCCGGCCTGCTGGTGGCAGGTCGAGGGTGAAGGCGGTAAAGCGGCGGCTGGAGCTGATCCCGATCGACCCGTGCATCCGCTGCGCCAGCTCTGTAGCGATCGCCAGGCCGAGCCCGGAGCCGCCGGCCTTCTCGGCGGTGTAGAAGCGCTCGAAGATCCGCTTCTGGACGCGTTGGGGGATGCCCGGCCCGTCGTCGGACACGGTCAGCTCGGCACGGCCGTTGGCGGAGTAGGTGCTCACAGTGACATCGGTGCCCTCGGGAGTGTGGGTGAGGGCATTATCGAGCAGGATACGGATGATCTGTCGCACCCGATCGGGGTCGCCGAGGGCGATCGCCGCCTCGCTCGGGGTGCGCAGCTGCAGGCGCGAGCCGCGCAGCTCGGCCCGGGCGCCGAACTCCTTCGTCACCTCGCGCGCCATGTCGGTCAGGTCGACCGGGCCCGCCCGCATCACGACCGCGCCGGCATCGAGCTGGGAGAGGTCGAGCAGATCGGTCGCCAGCTTCGTCAGGCGGTCGATCTGCTGGCGCATCGTCCGCACGAACTCCGCCCGCTCCTCCGGGCTCGGGTCCTCATCTTCGAGCAGCTCGACGAAGCCGCCGAGGCTGAAGATCGGCGTCCGCAGCTCGTGTGAGGCGTTGGCGATGAACTGCTTGCGGGCGCTGTCGAGCTCGGCCAGCCGGCGCTGCATTTCGTTGAAGGTGCGGGCGACTGGCCTGAGAGGGCCGACCGAGGCGACCGGGATCGTCGTTTCGAAGTTGCCGTCGGCGACTTTGCGCGCGGCCTCCTCGAGTCGCCTGAGGTTGCTGGCGTACGTCCGGATATAGCTTCGGGCGATCAGAATCTCGAGCAGGCCGACGATCGCGCCGCCGACCAGGATCTGGACCTTGACCGAGGCGTCGTGGATTGCCGCCATCCCGATCGCGACCGTGTAGAGGTAGATGACAAGGGCGGTGAAAGCAGCGATCACGTGCCAGGTGATCGCGATGCGAACGCCGCCGAAGGGGCGCCTGAGACGTCGCATCGAGGCTACTCCCGGAACCTGTAGCCGACCCCGCGCACGGTGAACAGGTACTCGGGCTCCTTCGGGTCCTTCTCCAGCTTTTCGCGCAGGTGGCGGATGTGGACGTCGACCGTCCGCGGGTCGCGGTAGTCGGAGTCGCCCCAGACGTGCTCGAGCAGGGTCTCGCGGGTGAGGACGCGGCCGGGGGAGCGGGCGAGGGCGCCGAGGATCTCGAACTCGACGTAGGTGACGCGGACCTCCTCGCCGGCAAGGGTGACCATGCGGCGGTCGAAGTCGATCGTCAGCTCGCCGCACTCGATCGCCCCACCGTCGACCGGCTCGCCGCCCATCCGCGAGCGGCGCAACGCGGCTTTGACGCGGCTGCGGAACTCGCGCATCGAGAAGGGCTTGGTGATGTAGTCGTCGGCGCCGATCTCGAGCCCGGCGACCTTGTCGGTCTCGCTGCCCTTGGCGGTCAGCATGATGATCGGCACCTGGCTCTGCGAGCGCAGCTGGCGGCAGACCTCGACGCCCCCCATGCGGGGCATCATCACGTCGAGGATGACCAGGTCGAAGCGACCTTCATCGAAGCGGCGCAACGCCTCGCTGCCGTCGAGGGCCGAGGTGACGTGGTAGCCGTCCTTGCGCAGCGGGTAGCTCAACAGCGTCTGAATCGACTGCTCGTCGTCGACCAAGAGGATGCGCGCGGACCCGTTCGGCACCACCAAAGGGTAGTAAGAGGCGCCGTTTGGACGCATGTGCGAGTACTAAGAACTAAGGATCTTAATAGCCCGACCGATAATGACCGCGAAGGCCATGGAGCCCCAGGAACTGAAATCCCTCGTCGAATCCGGCGCTTACAAGCCGGACCCCGCTGAGGTCGCGATGGCGATGCTGAGCCGTCGCGGCGTGCGCGAGCTCCTGACCGGGATCCACGCTACGGCTCCGCAAGGTGGTCAAACGCCTGAGCCTCCAGCAGTCCGCCCCCGGGCAGCCTGATCTCCACCCCCGCTCCCTCGGCGACTTCGCCGATCGGGGTCAGGGTGGTTTCGGCCGCCTCGCCGAGCGCGGTCGAAGCCTCTGCCAGCCGCTCCGGCGGGAGGGCCGCGAGGAGCTCGTAGTCCTCGCCCCCGGCGACGGCGAGCATGAGCGGGTCGCGTCCCGCGGCGGCGGCGATCTCGGCGACCCCTTTCGCGAGCGGGAGGGCACCGGCTTCGATCCGCAGGGCCGCGGCGCTGGCGCGGCAGACGTGGGCGGCGTCGCCGGCGAGGCCGTCGCTGAGGTCAATCATCGCGTGCGCGCCCGATGCCGCCAGGGCGCGGCCGGAGCGCAGGCGGGGGGTGGGATCGAGCTGGCGCGCCCGCAGCCGTTCGGCGGTGCTCTCCGGGACCGTCTCGGCGAGGGTTGGGTTGTCGAGCAGGAGCCGGCCAGCCGCGGCCGCCCCGAGCTCGCCGGTCAGGACCAGCAGGTCGCCGGACCGGGCTCGGCCGCGGGAGACGAACTGGGCCGCCTCATCGGCGTGGCCGACGACGGTCACCGCGAGGGTCAGGGCAGGCGCCCGGGTGACGTCTCCCCCCGCGAGGGTCGTACCGGTCTGCGCGGCCAGGTCGAGCAGGCCGTCGAGGAGGGCGAGGAAGTCCTCCTCGGTCAGATTCGCCGGCGCTCCTACCGCGACATAAGCCTCGCCCGCCTTCGCGCCCATCGCCGCCAGGTCGGAAAGCGCGGTCGCGAGCGCCTTGCGGCCGATCGTCTCCAGGCCAACCTCGCCCCGGTGAAAGTGGACCCCCTCGACGATCGCGTCGACAGAGGTCGCGGTGGCCCCGCCGGGAACGGTGATCGCGGCGTCGTCGCCGCTGCCGAGCCGGACCCGCGGCCCGTCGACCGGCAGGCGCTCGCGCAGCTTCGCCAGCAACTCGAACTCGCCCATCGTCCGACTATCCCAGACGCTGGGTGGCTCTCCCACTAAGGTGCGGACGGACGTGGAGCGCCGCCAGCCATTCCTACACCGCGTAGGCGAGGTCGGGTCGCGGTTCGGCAAGCAGCCGCCCCGCAGCCGCAAAGTCCGCCTTGCCCTCCAGATCGGCCTCGCTGTGCTCATCTTCGGCTTCCTGGTGCTGACGGTCATCGACCAGTGGTCGGAGATCCAGAGCGAAGGCGTCCACTTCCACGTCGGCTGGCTGATCCCGGCGATCATCATCCTGCCCGGCTTCTTCGTCCTCAGCGCCTTCGGCTGGGATCTCATCCTGCGCTTCCTCGGCTATTCGATCGGCTTCGGCCGCGCCCAGGTCGCCTGGGGACAGCCGCTGCTGGCGCGCTACGTCCCCGGCAGCGTCCTCTACGTGCTGGGACGGGTGCTGCTCTCCGAAAAAGCCGGGATCCCACGCCGGATCACGATCGCGAGCATCGTCTACGAACAGGCGGTCTCCGCCACCTCGGCCGTGGTCGTCGCCTCGTACTTCCTGATCCAGCATCCGGACCTGCAGGGGGAGTCCTTCCGCTGGGCCGTTCTGCTGCTGATCCCGGCGCTCGTCGCGCTGCTGCACCCGAGGATCTTCGGCCCGCTGGCCAACAAGGCGCTCCGCGCCTTCGGCCGCGAATCGCTGCCGGCGGTAATCCCCCTCCGCGGAGTCATCTCCTTGATCGCCTTCTACATGCTGAACTGGGTGGTGGTGGCGCTTGGGCTCTACTGCGTCGCCCGCTCGGTCACCCACATCCCCTTCGAGGACGTCCTCCTGGTCGGAGCGGCGCAGGCGATCGGCTACGTCGCCGCCCTGGTCACGCTGGTCGCCCCCGCCGGGCTCGGGATCAAGGACGCCGCTTTCGCCTGGGCGGTGAAGGCGGCGCTGCCGAGCAAGAGCTTCGCCCTTGGCTCGCTGATCGCGATCGCCGCCCGGGGGGTCCTTACGGCGGCGGAACTGATCTACGTGGGCGCGGTGACGGCTCTCGGCCGCAGAGAGGGCTGGAGCATCCACACCGGCATCCTGCATCCCTCGCCCGAGGAGGAAGAGGCGGCGGTGCAGGGAGGGGTGGGCACCCCCTCCACTTAACGCTGGTGAGGGAGGGGCCGGACACCCTCTCCACTTAACTTGCTCGGGTCATCGCCTCAAGCAGTCCTTGGGCCGCGCGACCGAGAAGTACAAGACGTTCCGAGGGTGTCCGGCCCCTCCTACAGAGGTATGCGAGCTCCAAGCTGGTATGCAGTCATCCCCAGGGTTAGGAGTTGGAGTGGCCGGTCCCTTGAGATGGCTGCGAGGGGGAGGGGCCAGATCAGGTACCAGGGGAGGAGCCAGGAGGTGGCTAGGAGCAGGGCGAGGGCGGTCCAGGCGGCGGCGCGGACCCAGTCGCCGCCGCGCCAGGTCCAGGCGAGGAGGAGGGTGACGAAGGCGGAGAAGAGGACGGCGGCGGCGAGGCGGACGGCGTCTGGATCGAGCCCGGTCAGCCGCGCGAACGTGATCGGGATGCTCATGTAGCTCGTGCGGCTCTGGTTCTCCCCGGCGAGGCCGAAGCCGTGCAGCCAGTCCCAGCCGAAGGCGAAATAGGCCGCCGCGGCGACTGCCAATGCCGCCCCAATGCCTCCCACGACGAAGCGGTCTGGAGCTCGAGCTGGCAGTTTCCCTCCTATATGAGGGGAAACTGCCGGCTCGGCGTGTCGCGCTGCTCCGACGAGTGCGAACGGGACTAGGAAGGCCGCCGAGAGCTTGGTTGCGACGGAGGCGGCGAGGGCGGCGCCCGCTGAGAGCTCGCGGGCGCTGAGGAGGGCGGCGACGGCGAGCATCGCGAGCAGCATCGTCAGGCCGTCGTTGTGGGCGCCGCCGACGACGTGGACGAGGACGAGGGGGTTGAGGGCAACGAAGGCGGCGGCGCGGAGCGGGTCGACGCCGCGCCAGGCCGCGAGGCGGGAGACGATCGCGGCGATGCCGAGGACCGAGAGGGCCGCGACGGCCTTGAGGGCGGCGACAGCCGCGGGGACCGGTAGCCAGGCAAGTGGGTAAGTCAGCAGCGTGAAGAGGGGGCCGTAGGCGCTGGTCGCTTCGGTCCAGGTGACGTCGGCGAAGGCCGGGTCGGACGGCGCGGCGAGCGGTGGGTGGACGTAGGGGTCGAGGCCGTGGCGGACACCTAGCCGTGCGTAGTCGACGTAGCTGTAGACGTCGTGGGAGAGGAGGACGGGTGCGACCGCGAAGGCGGCGACGAGGACGAAGATCGCTCCCCAGACGACACGCTTCCCCAGCTTCGGTGCTGCCGCCAGTATCCCCAGGTAGGCGAGGAAGCCGGCCCACATCAGGCCGTAGGCGAGCCCGGGGTCGATGCCCTACCCCGCCGAGTTTCCGCTGCCGACGCCGCCTTGCGGAGGCGACGGCGGGGGAGGGGGTGCCGGCAGCGGCTCCTGTCCCGCGCCCGGCGCGTAGGCGTCGGGGTCATAGCCGCCGACCGCGGCTGAGCCCGGCGGCGCCGATCCGTCCTCGTCGCCCCCGCCCCCGAGGCTGGAATCGTCGTCGCGACCCGACCGCGCGAAGCGCCCGTAATACGGCGCCCAGCTGATCTTCCCCTCCGGTTCATCGAGCTCCTCGCACGGGACCCCGCCCCCCGCGTAGAGGGCGTGCCAGATCTCCGCCGGGAAGGTGCCGCCGAAGACGGTGATCCCGTGGACGCTGGTCATCGAGACGTCGTTGGATTCGGGATAGCCAACCCACACGGTCGTCGAGAGGTTCGGCTGGTAGCCGGAGAACCAGGCGTCGGTGTATTCGTCGGTGGTGCCCGTCTTGCCGGCTTGCCCAGGGCAACCGGTGTAGGCCGCGGTGCCGGTCCCTTCGGTGATGTTGTCGTGGAGCAATCGCGTCACCTCCCAGGCGACCGGCTCCGAGAGGACTCGACGCGGGCGCCGCCCTTCGGGATGGTCGACGTGGCCGTTCGGGTAGATCACCTTCGTCACCGCCACCGGCCTGCGATGAATTCCGCCAGCGGCGAGGGTCGCGTAGGCGGAGGCCATCTCCAAAGGGGAGACGCCGATCCGCAGGCCGCCGATCCCCTCGGCCGGGATTCCGTCCAGCGGCGAGACGATCCCCATCGACTTCGCCGTCCCCGCCACCGCCCCCGGACCGACGTCCAGGTCGAGCTGGGCGAACACCGTGTTGTCTGAGGCGACCGTCGCCTGCTGGAGGTTGACGGTGCCGAGATATCCCTCATCCGCGGTGTGAACCGTCCAGTGCCCCCACTGTGGCAAATGGAGGTCGAGCGGTTTCGACGCGTAGTAGGTGTTGTAGGGGTCGATGCCCTGCTTCACCGCGGTGGTCAGGACGAAGGTCTTGAAGGTCGAGCCCGGCTGCCGATGTCCCTGCGCGGCGAGGTTGAACTGGCTGTCCTCGTAGTCCGAGCTGGAGGCCATCACGCGAATGTGGCCGTTGCGGGGATCGACCGAGACGAGTGCGGCGGCGGGATCGGTCGAATACGGCAGCGCCGAGCGCATCGCCTCCAGCCCCACTCGCTGAAGCTCCGGCTCGATCGTCGTGTGGACCTCGAGCCCACCGCGGCGGACAGTGTTAGCCCCATATTTCGCGATCAGCCGGTCTTCTACGTAGTCGAAGAAATAAGGCTCGCGGTGATCGAAGTAGCCCTCGTTTAGGTCGATCCGCAGACCGCTCGCCGTTACCGACCGCGCCCGCTCCTCGCTGATCCACCCGAGCTTCGCCATCTGTCGAAGCACCTGGTTGCGGCGCTCCACGGCGGCTTCGGGCTCGAGGACGGGGTTGTATTCGGAGGGGGCCTGCGGCAGCCCCGCCAGCAGCGCCGCTTCGGGCAGCTTCAGCTTCCAGACCGGCTTCGAGAAGAAGATCCTCGATGCCGCGCCGACCCCGACCGCGGTGCTCCCGTCGATCGTCCCGTAGGAGGCGACGTTAAGGTAGGAGCCGAGGATTTCCCGCCGGCTGTGGCGCTTGGCGTACTCGATCGCCAGCTCGGCCTCGATGATCTTGCGCTCGAGGGTGCGCTCCGGGTTGCGGATGCAAAGGTTGCGGACCAGCTGCTGGGTGATCGTCGAGGCGCCCTCGACCGGCTCGCCCGCTTTCAGGTCCTTGATCGCGGCGCGGAGGATCCCCTCCAGGTCGACCCCGTCGTGCTCGTAGAAGCGCTGGTCCTCGATCGCCACCGTCGCCAGCTGGACGCTCTTCGGGATCCGGTTCATGGACACCGGCGAGCGCACCTCCGGCGAGGCGACGATCCCCAGCCTCGACCCGTCGGCCGCGTAGAGGACGGTGTTGCCCCCGCGCTGGACCGGTTTGCAGGAAGCGAGCGAGGGAGCGTCGGCGGCGACGTCCAGGACCCAGGAGGCAACCGCGATCACGCCGATCGCGAGCACGGCGAGGACGCCGCCGAAGACGAGCAGGAGCTTGGCGCCGACCCCCCCGTGACGGCGCTGGCGTCGCCGGTTGCGCTGCGTCATCGAGCAGAGGGTACTTCGCGCCGAATGGCGTCAGGCGACGGTGTCTTCGGTGGAGTGGTTGTGGACGATTCCTTCGACCAGGAGCTGGTTCGGGATCACCACAGAGCTGCCGTCGCCAGGGTCGACATAGGTGTAGGAGAGGGTGATGTCGGTGACCCTGCCCTCGCGCTCGTCGAAGCTGATGCGGTCGCCGATCCGGATCGGCTGCGAGACGGCTATCTGCACCCCGGCGAGGATGTTGCCGAGCGTGCGCTGGGCGGCGATGCCGACGATCGCGACGAGGACCGCGGTCGAAGCGAGGACGCCGGTCGCCAGCTCCTTCAGCTCGGTGAACTGGCCGATGACCAGCATCGCCACCACCAGGAAGACGGCCAGGTAAGCGAGGCGGCGGAGGATTCGCAGCCGCGTCCGCATAGTGCGGGAGACCTGTGAGACTGCGGGCGACATGGAGAGCAACCTAGCCGCCGATCCAGTCGGCGAGGCGCGCCCGTTCGATTTCCCCCCCTCCAATTGGGGGCCGGGGGCGGCGGTGCTCGGCGTCGTCCTCGCGATCGGGACCGGGATCGTGCTCGGGATCCCCGCGGTGATCGCCGGCCAGGAGCCCGACGGCGACCTGACGACCTTCGGCAACGTCGGCATCCAGCTGGCGACCGCGCTCGGCTTCCTGATGGTGCCGATGGCGCTGGCGGCTCGGTGGGGAGCCGAAGGCCCCGCGGAAATCCTCCGCCGCCTGGGGATGCGCGGGTTTCGTCCCTCGGCCTTCGGGTGGATGGCGGCGACGGTTGGGGCCTACCTCGTCTTCGCGATCCTCTACGGGCTCCTGATCGTCGAACCCGAACAGGAGGACATCGCCGAGGGCTTCGGCGCGGTGCCGGTGCAGGTTCTGCTGATCGTCTTGCTGGCGCCAATCAGCGAGGAGCTGTGCTTCCGGGGGATGCTCTACGGCGGCCTGCGGGAGAAGCTGCCGCGGGTCGGCGCGGCGTTGGTGGCGGGTCTGATCTTCGGCGTCCTGCACGCCTTCACCGGCATCACCGCGGTGCCGCCGCTGGTCGCCTTCGGCTTCCTGCTCTGCCTCCTTTACGAGAAGACCGGCTCGGTGGTCCCCGGAATCCTCCTGCACATGCTGAACAATTCTGTCGCCCTCTCCGCTCAGTAGGATGCCGCCGGTGAGTCGCCGCCTCTCGCTGCTCTTCATCGTCGCCGCCCTCGGGCTGCCCGCGAGCGCCGCCGCGGCGGCGAAGCCGACGCTGAGCTCGGTCCCCGAGGCAACGGTGAAGATCAAGGTCGGGAAGCTGAACAACGGCCGAGTGGAGATCATGCAGACGGTCCCCGTGTTCGGGACGGTGACCCCGTTCGTCGCCGGGGAGAAGGTCAGGGTCAGCTTCTACCTCGACGGCCGTCGGCTCTTCAGCCGCAACCTCTCGGTCCGCAAGGCCGGGGCCAAAGGGTCTTTCAACACGAAGATCCGAGTTCGCGAGAACGGCAAGTACGCGGTCTCGGCCAAGCACGTGGCGACGCAGCAGCTCGGCGCCGACAGCACCGTCCGCAAGAGCTGGAAGGTGAGCTTCCCCGCGTTGCATCGCGGCCAGTGCGGCGACGTCGTCGTCGGCTTTAAGAAGGCGATGCGAGAGATGGGCTACATCGCCAACGACGGCCGCTGCTTCGGGAGCAAGACCGCCCGCGGCGTCCTCGCTTACCGCAAAGTCAACGACATGGAGCGCTCAATGCGCGCCGGCGCGGGGCTCGTCAAGAAGGTCTTCTCCGGCAAGGGCGGCTACACCGTCCGCCACCCCGGCGCCGGCGAGCACGTCGAGGCGCCGCTTTCGAAGCAGGTGCTGGTCTTCGCCAAGAGCGACAAGCCGTTCGCGATCTACCCGATCTCCTCCGGCGCGTCCTCGACGCCCACCGTCACCGGCCACTTCGAGTTCATCCGCACCGAACCCGGCTACAACTCTCACGGGATGTACTACTCCTGGTACTTCTTCGGCGGCTACGCCGTCCACGGCTACGCCTCGGTACCCGACTACCCCGCCAGCCACGGCTGTTTAAGAACCTTCATCTCGGACCAGCCCGAGATCTACAACCGCATCTTCCTCGGCGAGGACATCTTCATCTGGTAGCTGACCCGGCGCCTCAAAGGTAAGTTGCTGGGTATGAAGGTCTTCGTTGCGGGAGCGACTGGGGCAATTGGCCGTCCTCTGGTGAAGCGGCTGGTCGCAGCCGGGCACGGGGTCACGGGGATGACGCGGCGCGAGGAGCGCGCGCGGGAGATCAGGGAGGCCGGGGCCGAGGCGGTGGTCTGTGATGTCTTCGATGCGAAGGCACTGTCGAATGCGGTGGTGGCGGCGAAGCCGGAGGTGGTGCTGCACGCGCTGACGGCGCTGCCGTCGCGGTTCAAACCGAGGGGCGACTACCTGGCGGCTACCAACCGGGTCCGGGAGGAGGGCACGCGGAACCTCGTCGCCGCGGCGAAGGCGGCCGGGGCGAGGCGTGTCGTCGCCGAGAGCGTCGCCTTCTTCTACGAGTCCGAGGGCGGCTTGATCAAGGACGAGGAGGCGCCGCTGTTCCGCGAGCCTCCTGCCCGCTTCGCCGCCGGTTGTGACGCTCTCCTTTCCCTAGAGCGGCAGGTGCTCGAAGCCGGGGAGCCGGAGGGCGTGGTGCTGCGCTGCGGCTGGTTCTACGGTCCGGGCACCTACTACGACCGCGGCGGCTCGATGGCGGAGGAAACGCGGAGGCGGCGCAACCCGATCGTCGGCGAGGGGTCTGGGATCTTCTCCTTCGTCCACGTCGAAGACGCCGCCGCCGCCTTCGTCGCGGCGCTCGACCGCGGCTCGCCCGGCATCTACAACGTCGTCGACGACGAGCCCGCGCCGCTGCGCGAGTGGCTGCCGGTCTACGCGGAGGCGCTCGGAGCCAAGCCGCCACGCCGCGTCCCGGTCTGGCTAGCGCGACTCGTCGCCGGGAAGGACCTCGCCTCGGCTGCCGTCGAGATGCGGGGCGCCTCGAACGCGAAGGCGAAGCGGGAGCTGGCGTGGGAGCCCGCCCACCCGACCTGGCGGCAGGGGTTCGTCGACTCGCTCGCCTCTTAGGATGCCGCCGGTGACCGACCTCGCCGCGGCCAAGGAGACGCTGCTCGCCGAGCTCCGCGAGCACTCGCTGATCCTCGGCGAAGTGACTTTGGCCAGCGGCGCGGTGGCCCAGTACTACGTCGACGCCCGGCGCACGCTGATGCGGCCGGCGGGATTCCACGCAGCCGGTGAGCTGATCGCGGCGGCGGCGAAGGAGCACGGAGCCGAGGCGGTCGGCGGGCCCGCCACCGCCGCGATCCCCCCCGCCTGCGCGGCGATCGGAGTACCTGTCGGGGCGGATCTCGTCGCCTTCTTCGTCCGCGGCCAGCGCAAGGAGCACGGGCTGCAGAGGTGGGTCGAGGGCCCAGTCGAGCCCGGCACCCGCTGCCTCGTCGTCGAGGACACCGTCACCACCGGCGGCTCGACGGCCGAGGCGATCGGGCGGGTTCGCGAGGAGGGCCTAGAGGTGGTCGGAGTGGTCGCCGTGGTCGACCGCCTCGCGGGCGGCGCCGAGAGGATCGAAGCCGCCGCGGCCGCACCCTACCGGGCGCTAGTCACGATCGACGAGATCTACCCCGAGCGCCCCGACCGCTAGTCGCCGATCGTCAGCGCGGCGATCCGCCGGCCGCCGGGAATCGCGGCCACGACGTGGGTCTTCAGCTCCCCCCGCAGGCGCAGGAGCTTGCGCCCGCCGGCGCTGAGCGGCACTCGGAAGGCGTGCGAGCCGCCGCCGCCAAGTTGGAAGGCGCGACGGCCGACGGCTTGGCTGACCGCTCGGGTGCGGGGACCGGAGCCGCCGTAGGGGCGCACCGGGACGCGATAACGGCCCCGGAGGATCAGCTGGCCCGGGCAGTCGGTGCCGGCGGGCCAGTGGCAGGTGACCCGGACCCGCACCCCCTTGCCGCTTGCCCGGAGGTTGGAGAGCGTGACCGCGACCGGGATCGTCGCGCCCTTGCAGCCGAGCAGGCGGTCCCTGCCCGGATCGACGTCGAGAGCGTAGGCGCAGACCCGCTGCCGCCCCGACTTCACGGTCGCGAGGCGGAGGTCGAATCCATGGCCGGGACCCGCTTCAGGGAATTGGGCCGCGACGTCGCGGCGGGGGCGGGAGGCGACGGGGCCGAGCTCGTAGGTCGCGGCGCCCGGCTCGCCGGCCTTGCCGCCGACCGAGAGGCGGATCGGCAGGGTTGCGGTCGGGGCGTTGGGGTCAAATGCCCAGCCGCGCACCCGCACATGTCCCGGCCTGGGGGATTTGGCCAGGTCGAGGTAGCCGATCGGGTCGTTGCCGGCGAACGTCGCGGTGCCGACGGTCGGCCCGTCGACGTAGTTGTTGTCGATGTTGATCGTCACCCCGCCGTAGGTCTCGTTATGACCGCCGCGGTACTGGTGGATGCGCTGGTGTGGGGTCCAGGCGCTGGCGGGAACGGCGGGGTCTGCGGTGCTCTGCTGGCCATTCCAGTTGGCGATCCAGATCGCGTCGGGGAGGTCGTAGCCGGTACCGATCTGACTGGCGAGGTCCTCGATCCCGGAGGCACTGCTGCTGTAGACGCCGGAGATGTAGCCGAGCGCGTGGAGCTTCTTCGTCCAGGCCTCGAGGAAGGCGAGGGTAGCCGCGGTCGCACTCGAGGTCTGGGTGTAGGACTCCATGTCGACGTAGATCGGGCTCCCAGGTCCCATCGCCACGGCGCTCGCGTCTTCGACCGCGTCGACCGCCGCGGCCGCTCCCTGCGCGGTCGCCTGACTGGCGTTGAGCTTGGCGCAGCTGGTGCAGCTGCTGGTCGGCGCCTGCAGGCCGACGTAGGTCGGGATCAGGTACCAGCCCGCGCTGGTCTGCGCAGCGACCCAGCTCGCGGTCAGGTTGGGCTGCGAGCAGGCCCGGTTGAGGCCGCCGATGTAGACGCCGACGGCGCGGTAGGGGGAGCTCTTCCAAGCCGACATCGCCCGCGAGGAGGGGGCGGCACAGGCGTCGAAGCCGAGGCCGGTGAAGATCGCCCCGGAGGACGCGGTGGCAGCGGAGCTACGCGCAAGCGGACGCGGCGCAGCCGGCAATGCGGATGCACCCGCTCCCTCGGAACGGCGTGGTTCGATCAGGATCGCGTGCCGCCTCCCGATCGCTTCGGCCGGGCAACGCTGGTGCGGTGACGGCGTCCCCAGGTAGACCGCATTGCGGTCGAGTCGCACGCACATCCGGGGATGCCGCTCGAGTCGGTACACCGGCCAGTCCCGTGGTACCTCCACGGCCCGGCCGTCAAAGTGGACCGTCTTCGTCGCCGCCCCCGCGGCGCGCGGAAGGGCCACGAGCAGGAGCAGCGCCGGAAGCAGCGACAGCAGTAAGAGCAAGCGGGAAAATCGGGCCGGCCGAATCACGATCTGCACTCTGGGTACAACCGGCCACCCCGGTCAAAAGTTGCAGCGCCGCGGGCGAAACCCTGCAGACGATCCTTACAATCGTGTCTCTCGCGACAGGGCAGGCCCGGCCGACAGATGAGGTTTTCGCTCAGTTGGATGCGATACCTTCCGCGTCTATAGTCGGAACTCGGGGGACGATTATGCGGCGGGCGATGGCGTCAGCTCTTATGGCAGCTCTTGTCGTAGCCGTATCGGCAGGCTGCGGCCTCGACACCTCCTCGGATGCGACCACTGATTCCGGGGTTGCCCTGCCGGAATCACCAGGAGAAAAGCAGGCCGTGGAAAGGCTTTTCCACGGCTACTACCGCGAACTACTGGAGATCGGGACCAAGCCATTTATTGCTCGCTGTTACGAAAGGGAAGTGCGAAGCCTCCCTCCTGCGGCTCTACGTAGGTTTGTAACCGGGAAAGCATCAGGCGAGACTTTGGCTCGATACAACTCGCAGTTCTACGACAACTGCGTGCCGGCGGGAACCTCAGCTGTGGATTCGTCGGTGTCTGGATCTCAACTCGAAAGAACTCGAGAGCTATTGAAAGAGGCCCTCAACCCCGTACTCGAAAGCGAAGGCGCGTCCCCTACGCAGATTGAATGCGTTGAAGGAAGAATCGACGACCTTCCACCGGCGGAACTGAAGGCACTCACGGGAGCCCAGCGGGATGTAGCGGAGGCGGTCGGCAAATCTATTTTTCGCGATTGCGGCCTGAAATGAGGGAAGACAGCGGAGCTGCCGTCGCGCTGGGAACGATCGTCGGGCTCCTTTTCCTACTGTCTCAGGTCATTTTCTGGGGAGGTACCAGCCTCGGCGTCGTCCGTGAGTATTGCCTAGATGAGGAAGCCTCCCGAGCGACGAACTCTGTTCAGGTCAATTCCAGTTGGACCTACATTGTTTGGCCACCACTTATGCTCGGCAATGCCGATCCATCGGGAACCTGTGTCCGCAATTCTCCGCTCCGAGAGGGATTGCATTCTGTCGGCGTATGGACCCTTCCGCGTCCAGAGGAGCAGGTGCGCGATCACATCGAGGAGCAATTGAGCCAAGGCCGCTAGATGCCCCGAGCTGGATTCGAACCAGCGGCCTATCCCTTAGGAGGGGATCGCTCTATCCATCTGAGCTATCGGGGCTCGGCCCTCAATTCTCGCTTAGTTGAGGAAGATTTGTCGAAGTTGGCGCGATGTGCGCGCCACGGGTGCGGAATCGCTCGGCAGGATCTCTTGCATGGAGACGGCAGAGATACTGGACATGTCCGGAGCACGGGTTAATGTGCTCAACATGTCCAAGATGATTCAGATCAGGAACGTGCCCGACGACCTGCACAGGGAACTGAAGATGCGGGCGGCGGCGGCTGGGATGAGCATGTCCGATTACATCAAGCGGGAGCTCAGCCGGAAAAGCCGTAAATCGACGATCAAGGAGATCTACGAGAGGAGCCAAGGGCGCAGCGCCGGCTCCACCCTGACCACGCAAGAGGTCGTGGACACCATCCGCGAAATGCGCGGCGACTGATGCCGGTCGTCGACGCGTCGGTCCTCGTTGAGCTGCTCCGTCGCGGGGAACACGCGGAGGTGGCCAAAGAGCGACTTGACGCCGAGGAATACACGCTGTGGGCGCCGCATCTGATCGATGCGGAGGTTGGTCACGCGCTGCGGCGGTGGGTCCGCCTGGGCAAACTCACCGCGGATGCCGCCGGCAGGGCTCTCTGGGAAGTCGGCGATCTTCCGGTCGAACGGGTGGAGCACGAACTACTTGTCCACGTCGCCTGGGGTCTGCGCGACAACTTCAGCTTCTACGACGGCCTCTATGTCGCCCTGGCGCTGATGCTCGACGAACCGCTGCTCACCTTCGACGCGCGGCTGGCGCGATCGGGCGTGGACATTCCGATCGAAGTGCTCGGTCAGGCGTAGAGCGTCTCGGAGGCGAGCTCCATCGCGCGGCGGCTCCAGAGCTTCACTTCCATGAAGACCTGGTCGCCGTAGCCCTCGAGGGCGTCGAGGGCGATCAGGGTGAAGCGGTCCTGGGAGATCTCCTCCTGGTCGACGGTCTCGGCGTCGAGCACGGCGGTGGCGGCGACGGCGCCGCGGACCAGCGGTCGCCCCCAGACGAGGGTCACGGCGCCGGCCCTGCCGTTCTCCCCGCGCCAGCGGCCGATCACGTCGTCGTTGAGGTCGATCCGCCAGTCGGGGTTGTCTTCGGCGAGGACGTCGGTGAAGTCGGCCCTGGCGGCGAAGTTCGACGGCTCGCCCTCCGGCGGCTGCACGTAGGAGACGTGGCCGAACAGCTCCAGCCGCCCCTCGTCGCTGTCGCTGTGGGCGGAGCAGGGGATCCAGACCCGGCCCCCCCAGGCGCGCTCGGGGAACCAGTCCACATCGGCGGGCACTTCCGCGCCCGAGGGCAGGTCCTCGATCTCGGCGACCGCCTTTGCGAACTCCTCCCGCAGTCGCTCGGCGAAGCGCCCGTGCGGTATCCCCTCCTGGGTCGTGTCGGCGATGAAGCGTGGAATCGGCCGGGGGTTGGGCGTCACAGGCGCACCCTAATCGAGGCAGTCGCGCAGATCCGCCGCCGCCTGCTCGGGTGGGTACACGTTGATGTCGACGCCGGTGCCGAGCTCGAAGCCGGCCTTGATCGTCAGGCGGGGGGCAAAGTCGACGTGCCAGTGGAACCTGTCGGTCCCCCGGGGGGCGGTGCGGACCCATAAGTTCAGCTCGGGGGGACCGTCGAAGAGCTTCGCCAGGGCGCTCAGGGCGGTGCGGATCATCGCCGTGCCGCCCTCGTCTTCCTCGAAGCGGGCCACTTCGCGCCGCGGGATCACCCGCAGCTCGAAGGGCGAGCGCGAGGCCCAGGGGCAGATCAGCGCCGCCTCGTCGTCGATCGCGACAAGGCGGTCCCGTCGTCGCACCTCCTCGACGAGAATGTCGCTGAGCAGCCCACCCCCGGCGGTGCGTTCGCCGTAGGCGCCGACCCGCTCGCGCTCGCGGGCCACCGCGGCGGGAACGAAGGGCAGCGCGTAGAGCTGGGCGTGGCTGTGCTCGAGCGAGGCCCCGGCGCCGCCGCCCTCGTTGACGATCAGCTGCAGGTACGACGCTTCAGGATGGGCGCGCATCCGCTCGCGCCAGGTGGCGACGACGGCGGCGAACCGTTCGTCGTTCAGCTCGGCCATCGCCGTCACGTGCTCGGGAGAGTGGACCACCACCTCGTGCGCTCCCTCGGCCGGCCGGGAGGAGAAGAGGTCGGGTTCGCCCGCTCGTTTGGTCGCCAGCAGGGGGTCGCCGGAGCTGGCGAAGGAGCCCGCGTCGGCCGCTGGAGCGGCGTCAGCGCCTCCCCCGGTCGCGCCCAGCGCTGGATAGAGGTTCGGCACGACGCGCGTCGTCCAGCCGGGGGTGTTCGGCTCGCCGCCCTCTGGCCGCGTCGCGTGGAGCTCCGGCGGCGTCTGCTCCTCGCGCCCCTCGCAGAAGGGGCAGTTCTCGGGACCTTTCGGCTCGCTCGACCGTGCGATGAAGCTGTCCGGGCGGCTTGCTCGGCCGGGGGCGAGGATCGTCCTCAGCCCGCTCAGCTGGTCGATGCGTACCTCCGGCGCGGTGGGCACTCAGGCGCGGGAGGGGGGGAGGTCGTCTGCGTCGGGTTTTTCCACCGCCGGCGTCTCCGGTGGGGCGGGGGGACGGGGCGGCCGCTCGGTCCCTTCGGCGCGCGCCGCCGCGCCTTTCCCGACGAACGGCTCGAGCACGTCCATCGGCAGCGGGAAGACGACGGTGGTGTTCTGGTTGGTGCCGATTTCGAGCAGCGTCTGCAGGTAGCGCAGCTGCAGCGAGGCCGGGTTGGTGCTGATGATGTCGGCGGCGTCGGTGAGCTTCTGGGCCGCCTGGAACTCACCCTCGGAGTTGATGATCTTCGCCCGCCGCTCGCGCTCGGCCTCCGCCTGGCGCGCCATCGCCCGCTGCATCTGCTCGGGGATCTCGACGTCCTTGATCTCGACCGCGGTGACCTTGACGCCCCAGGGCTCGGTCGACTCGTCGATGATCTTCTGCAGCTCTTCGTTGAGCCGCTCGCGGTCGGCGAGCAGCTGGTCGAGTTCGGCCTTGCCGAGGACCGAGCGCAGCGCCGTCTGCGCGATCTGCGAGGTGGCGAGCAGGTAGTTCTCGATCTCGACCACCGCCCGGTTGGAGTCGACGACGCGGAAGTAGGCGACCGCGTTGACCCGGCAGGGGACGTTGTCGCGGGTGATCACCTCCTGCGGCGGGACGTTCAGGGTCACCGTCCGCAGGTCGACCTTGACCATGCGGTCGATGACAGGGATCAGCAGGATCAGCCCCGGCCCCTTCTGGGCGATCAGGCGGCCGAGCCGGAAGATCACCCCGCGCTCGTACTCGCGGAGGACCCGGACCGATGCCCCCAGCCCGATTAGCGCGAAGAACGCGAGGACGATGAGAATCCCTGCAACAGCCTCCATCAACCGGCTCCTTCACTCGAGTGGACCACGGGCTGCGGCTGGGGGCGGACCACCAGGGTCAGCCCGTCGACCGCCTCGACCCTGACTCTATCCCCAAGCCGGACCGGGCTCGCACCATCGGCCAGGCGGGCGCTCCAGATCGTTCCCTCCAGCCAGACCCGGCCCTCCGGGTCGATCGCGCTGCGGGCCTCGGCCTCGGCGCCGACCAACTCCTCCGCGCCGGTGCGAACGCGGTCGTTGCGGTGCGCCTCCCAGACCTTGCGGGTGACGAAGTAAAAGGTGATCCCGGAGAGGACTCCGAGGGCGATCAGCGCCCCGCCGGCGTAGTCGGCGACGTCGCTGTCGGAGCCGAAGGCGACGATCCCGGCCGCGGTCAGCCCCAGGACTCCCAGCACCGCCAGTACCCCGCCCGTCGGCAACAGCAGCTCCGCCGCCAGCAGCCCGAAGCCGATCAGCGCGATGAGGATGAAGGCTTCCACGGCTGTGATTATCCGCCCTTCAGCGCGTAGCGGCGCACGTCGGCTTCCAGTTCGGAGTCGTCGCGGTACGGCCCGTGCTTGAGGAAGACGAGCTCTCCAGAGCGGTCGTAGAAGGCAGTGTTGGGGAAGCCGACACCCTCGATCGACTCGAAGATGTCTTTGTCGGGATCGCTGTAGCTCGGGTAGGGCACCGGTTCCTCGCGCAGGAAGGTGGCAGCCGCGTCGTTCGAGTCTTCCGAATCGACAGCCAGGAAGGCGACCCTCTTGCCATAGCGGGCGGAGAGCCTCTGCAGCACCGGAAACTCCTGCCGACAGGGCCCGCACCAGGAGGCCCAGACATTGACGACGACCGGGTAGCCGCGCAGCTGGTCGATCCGCTCCTCGTAGGCGTCGACGCCGCCAGGGAGGAGCACGTTCGCCTGCTCGTAGAGCGCGGCGAGTGGCGGCGGCGCGCCGGCCAGCGCCTTCGCATAGTTGGGGTGCGAGTTGCCGGAGCCGTCCCCGTTGCCGCCGCACCCGCCGCCGAGGAGGGTCGCCAACACCAGCCCGCCCAGCGCCAGGAATCCTCTCGACCGTCTACTCATCCGCTCAGTGGGTACAATACGTACGTTCGGTTCGCGGTTCGCGGGCCGCTGAGTTCTCGGGGGAGACCACCAGTCGAGCCCCTGCAGCCTCGTTACCTGTCCCAACCGAGTGGCATCCGGCGGGGACGCGATTTCCGGAAGCCTCCTATGGCCAAGACCACTGACGTTGCCGCTGACGCGGCAGTTCCCTCAGGCGCCGACATCGAGCGTGCGGCGGCGTTCGTGCGCGAGCCGTTCCTGCTTGACGGCGAGGGCCCCGAGGCGCTTTCGCCGGGCACGGCGCGGCGGCGAGCGCTCGACGCCGCGCTCGAGGAGCTCGACGCCGGCGCCGAGCATCCCTCGATCGAGTGGCGAGGGAACTTCTCCCTGCTGTTGGGGCTAGAGCGCTTCCTGGCCGAGGAGCCGCCGAAGCTCCGCGACGGCGCCGAGCTGAACCCGCACCAGGTAGACGCCCTCTCCGGCACCCTCGCCGAGCTGATGGGGCAGCAGCAGGCCGGCGGTTTCGACGCCTCGGCCGAGAACGGCGGCGGGGAGGCCCGCGGCGCGGCCGAGGTTGAGACGCGCGCCGAGAGCAACGGCGCCGGCGAGGTCGACGAGGACGAGGAGCTGGCGCCCGACGAGGAGCCGCAGGATTGGGAGGAAAGGCCCGGCGACGAGGACGAGGAGGTCGTCGAGGAGGCCCCCGAAGACCCTGGTGCCGACCGTCGCTTCTGGTTCGAGCACGCGACCGGTGCCGGCAAGACCGTCGCCGCCGTCGGCTTCGTCGAGGCGACCAGGACCGGCGGGGTCCTGATCCTCACCCACCGCCGCAACCTCGTCGACCAGTTCATCGGCGAGATCTCCGACCGCGGCTACAAGGAGCGCCTGCGTCCGCCGCTGCTCGACGGCCGCGACGACCCCGACGGCCCGGTCACGGTCGAGACCTATCAGTGGTTCGTCCGCAACCACAAGAAGGTCTCCGACGCCTACTCGGTCGTGATCTGCGACGAGGCGCACACCGCGCTGGGGGAGAAAACCAGCGCCTGCATCCGGGAGTGGACCGGCCCCGTCTACATCGGCATGACCGCGACCGGCGCCCTGATCGCCCGTCACGTCACCGACCTCTTCCCCACCCAGACCTCCCGTTTCGACCTCGCCCAGGCGGCGCGCCGCGGCGTGATCGCCCCGCTGCGCTGCCTGCGGATCCCGCCCGGGCCCGGGGTGCGGACGATCGCCAAAGTGCCGCTGCGAAAAGGCGAGGTCGACCAGGACTTCGACCAGGAGGAGCTGGCTGCGTTGCTGGACCAGGAGCCCTTCAACGTCGCGATCGCCGACCTCTACCGCTCGCGCTTCCGCAAGATCCCCGGCGTCGTCTACACGGCCGGGGTTCAGCACGCGAAGAACGTCGCCAAAGCCTTCCGCGACGCCGGCATCAACGCGCAGGCGGTCTCCGGGGAGACGCCGAAGCGCGAGCTGGCGGAGATCCTTGCCGGCTTCGAGCGCGGCACGGTCGACGTGCTCTGCAATGCGATGCTGCTGGCCGAGGGCTGGAACAGCCCGCGGGCGACGATCTGCATGCACCTGGCGCCGACCGCCTCGCGGCGGGTCTACCAGCAGCGGGTCGGTCGCGTGACCCGGCGGGCGCCGGGCAAGGAGGCGGGGATCGTGATCGACTTCGTCCACCCGGCGACCACCCACGACGAGACGATCGTCACCCTCCACAGCCTGCTCGACCGCGACGTCTACCGCGGCGGCGCCATCGTCGTCGGCCCGGTGCGGCGCGGGCGCGGGCGCAAAGTCCGGGTCGAGCGGCGGATCGTCCCCGTCTCCGCCGACGAGCCGCGGCGGATGGAAGTTCTGGAACGGGAGATCTGGCGGACCGCGGTCGAGAACCTCGACTACCCCGAGCAGCATGCTTGGGCGGCGCTGGCCGGGGCGCGAGTGAACACGCAGGGGTGGCGGCGTGCTCGGGCGATGCTGCAGAACGACCGCACCAAGGAGCTGCGCCGCCGCTTCCTCCTCACCTGTGTGCAGCGCAACCGCAACGCGCAGTTGCGGCTGAAAGCGCTGAGCGAGATCTCCGACCTCGGCGATCCAGATGCCTTCGACGATGCGATCGACATCGTCGGTACCTGGAGCCGCGAGGACAAGCGGGCGGGGACGAAGACGCTGCTGCAGGCGCTGGTCGACAAACGGATCGGCCGCCGCGACCAGGCGCAGGCGTGGGTCTGGCGGCTTGCCTCCTACACCCGTGAGCTGCACGAGGAGTACGCGGTGCAGCGCTGGCCGGAGACGAAGCGGCTGCTCGGGCTGCTTGTCAACTCCTCCGGCCGGGCGCACGGGCGCAACGCCCGCCGGCTCGTCCACGCAGCCCGCAAACAGGACCGGCGGCTGGCGGCGGCGCTGCTGGCGGCGGCGGTGTCGCACACCCCGGAGGGGGAGGAGGTGCTGCGCGGGGCGCGGATGCGGATGGCGCGGAAACCCTCGGCGGTCGCCCGCGAGCTGCTGAAAAACTTCCCGAAAGGCGGCAAGCGCCGGCGCAAACGCAAACGCAAAGAGGGGCAAGCGCAGAGAGAGAACGGTGCGCGGCCTAAGCCGGGGCGCTCAGAACCGGGTGAGGTGGACCTCGCCGGCGCCGACGGCGATGCGGTCGCCGCCGGGGGTGACGACGACGAGGTAGCCCCGGTCGTCGACGCCGTCGGCGATTCCTGAGCCGTCGGCCCAGGCGACCTCTCTTCCTAGAAGCGCGTCGCGGGCGCGCCAGGTAGCGAGGATCTCCGCAGGGTCAGCTTGGAGCCAGCGGGACAGATGACCGCTGAGGATTTTGGCTGCGGTTAGGAGGGCCGGGGGAGGGGGTCCCACGGACAACAG
>DASSVR010000088.1:0-20364 GCA_035705945.1 Solirubrobacterales bacterium | reverse complement strand
CTCGTACCACTTCGGGTTCAGGCGAACGCGCTGGAAGTAGCGGGAGATCGCGCCGACGTTGGGCGAGATCGACATCCCGTTGTCGTTGAGGACGATCACGATCGGGGTCTGCAGGCCGCCGGCGTTCTGCAGCGCCTCGTACGCGACGCCGCCCGTCAGCGCCCCGTCGCCGATCACCGCCACGACCTTGCCGTCCTCGCCGATCCCCTTCCGCATCGCCTCCTTCAGCCCGACGGCGTACCCGATCGAGGTCGAGGCGTGGCCGGCGCCCATGATGTCGTGCTCGGACTCGAACACCGAGCAGAACGGCGCCAGGCCCTCGTACTGGCGGATCGTTGGCAGCCCCTCGCGGCGGCCGGTGAGGATCTTGTGCGGGTAGGCCTGGTGGCCAACGTCCCAGAGCACCTTGTCGCGGGGGGAGTCGAGCAGGCTGTGGAGGGCCACCGCGAGCTCACAGGTGCCGAGGTTGGCGCCGAAGTGGCCGCCGATCTCGCCGATCGTGTCGATGATGTAGGTGCGCATCTCTTGCGCGACCTGTTGCAGCTGCTCGTCGTCGAGGCCGTGCAGGTCCTCGGGCCCCTCGATCCCGGGTAGCAGCGGCTCTTTGATCTCTTCCTGGTCGCCCTGGGTGGGGGGCTTGTCGCTCATTCGTTCCTCGTGAAGATGTAGTCGGCCACGCGCCTCAGGTCGTCCGTCTCACCGCTGGCTTCCGCCAGCGCCCCCGTCGCCCTGGCGTGGGACTCGGCGGCCAGTTCGCGGGCCCGATCGAGCCCGAAGAGGCTGACGTAGGTGAGTTTGCCATGTCTCTCGTCGCTTCCGTGTGGCTTACCTAACCGCTCGTCTGACTCGGTCACGTCGAGGATGTCGTCGACGATCTGGAACAGCACGCCCAGCTCCTCGGCGAAACGGCGATAAGGCATTCTCTCAGGTTCGGGCAGACCCTCGAGTAAAAGGATCACGCTGACGCTGGCGGCGATCAGCCGGCCCGTCTTCAGCGCATGCAGGGCTCGCAGGCCCTCGGCGTCGACAACGCCACCGATCACGTCGACGTACTGGCCGCCGACCATGCCGTCGACCCCGGTCGCGGCGGCCAGCTCTCGCAGCGCCGCCAGCACCCGCGCCGGATCGCCCGGCTGCTCGCAGAAGAGGCGGATGGCCTCGGCGAAGAGCCCGTCACCGGCGAGGATCGCGACGTCCTCGCCGAACTTGACGTGGGAGGTCGGCAGGCCGCGCCGCAGCTCGTCGTCGTCCATCGCCGGCAGGTCGTCGTGGATCAGGGAGTAGGTGTGGATCAGCTCGATCGCGCAGGCGACCGGGAGAAAGCGCTCCGTCTCCGCCCCGAGGGCGCGAGCGGTGGCGAGGGCGAGCACCGGCCGCACCCGCTTGCCGCCCGCCAACAGCGAGTACCGCATCGCCTCCTCGAGGCCGGTGGTCGAAGGATCCGCGGAGAACGTCAGGTCGCCGAGGGCATCGTCGACGAGCCCTCGCAGGTCTTCCGGATAGCTCACTCCGAGCTCGCCTGCTGGCGCGCCTCGCGGTTGGCCTCCTCGACCGCCTCGGCAGACAGGTCGGCAGCCTCGGCCGCGAGCTGCGCGGCGGCCTCGTCGCTGACGTCCTCGCTCTCCAGCTGAGCGGTGATCTCCCGCAGCCGCTCGCTGATCTCGCGCAGCCGGACGCTCACGAGGCGGGCTCCCGCTCGCGTAGGACCGCGCCGAGGATGCCGTTGACGAACTTGGGCGCATCGGCGCCCGAGTACTCCTTGGCGATCTCGACCGCCTCGTCGATCGCCACCTCGGCCGGCGTCTCGGTGAATTCGATCTCGTATAGGGCCACGCGCATCACGTTCATGTCCAGTGGCGCGATCCGGTCCACCGTCCATCCCTTGGCGTGCGCGGCGATGACGTCGTCGAGCTCTTCCCGATGGGTGTCCACGCCCTCGGCCAGCTCCCGCGTCAGCGGTCTCGCCTCGCCCAGCAGTTCCTCCAGCGACCGCCCGGTCACGTCGCGCTGGTAGTTGGCGAAGACGGCGTCGCGCCGCTGGTCAGACCTGCGCATACGGACATTCTTTCAGCGCGGGATCGCGAGGGTTCAGGCTCAAGCGCGGGAGACGTATTCGCCGCTGCGGGTGTCGACCCGGACGGTCTCGCCCTCCTCGATGAAGAGCGGGACCTGGACCACAACCCCGGACTCCAGCGTCGCCGGCTTCGAGCCGCCCCCGGAGGCGGTGTCGCCTTTGACGCCGGGGTCGGTCTGGGTGACCTTCATGTCGATCGCGCTCGGCACCTGCACGTCACTCGGCCGCTCGTCGACGAACAGCACGTCGACCTCGGCGTTGGGGAGCACCCACTGCATCGCCTCGCCCAGCGCCTCCCGCGGGATCTCGATCTGGTCGTAGTCCTGGCTGTCCATGAAGACGGCGGAGTCGCCCGAGTCGTAGAGGTACTGCATCTTCTTCGATTCGGTGCGGACCGGGCGGAACTTCTCCCCAGCCCTGAAGGTTTTGTCGATCACCGAGCCGTCCTCGATCCGGCGCAGCTTGGTCCGCACGAAGGCGCCGCCCTTGCCCGGCTTGACGTGTTGGAACTCGAGGATCTTCCAGATCCTCCCCTCGATCTCGATGTGGGTGCCGTTCTTGAACTGGTTGGTCGAGATGGTCACGGCGGCGAATCCTAGATGGTGCCCTCGAGCGGGGTTTCGCCGGCCTTCCCAGCGTCCGCCGCGAGGCGGCGCACCGCTTCCTCGGGGTCGCGGAAGACTTCACCGCGGGCGAATTCTCCGTCGACCAGGTCCCAGATCCAGGCGACAGGCATGTCGCGGATGCCGAGCTCGCGGCTTCGCGCGTAGGCCCTGCCACGGACCAGAAGGGAGTCGCCGTGGCGCTCGACGACCTTGGGTGTGATCTGCAGCTCATCCCAGGCCCGCTCGACGTCGCGGAGGTATTCGCTCAGGCCCTCGGGGCCGATGTAGGGAGCGTTGCGGCCGATCTCCTCGGCGGTACCGACCGGGAAGAACTCCATCCCGGGGTCGCAGAGCTCGGCGATCTCCTCCGCGTCGCGGCGGTTGAAGGCCGAATACAGGCGGTCGACCAGCTCACGTTCGGCCTCCGGGGCCGGCTCGACATCGGCCGACGCGGGGCCGATCGCGATGACCGCGGCGTCATCCTCGAGCGCGCCGGCCGTGAACTCGTGCAGCGCCCCCTCGATCCGCTGGGCGGCCAGCGCGGGGCTCGGCGCTCCGACCAGCTCCGCCCGCAGGCGCTCCTCCCCGAAGCGGTCGGTCTCGCCCGCGGCCTCGGTGACTCCGTCGGTGACGACGACGAGCAGTTGCCCGGGTGAGACCGCGGTCGCCTCGATCCTCCATGCCTCCTCGGAGAAGGCGCCGAGGACGGGTGCCGGGGAACAGGCCTCAGTGACCGAACCGGCGTCGACCAGCAGCGGCGGTGGATGACCGGCGATGGCAAGGCGGACCCCCTTAGCCGGGTCTTCGGCGACAGCCATCGCGGCGACACTGCAGAGGGCGGCTCCGCGACGAGCCAGCAGCTCGCGGTTGAGCGTCCTCAGGGCGACGACGGGGTCGCCGGTCAGCGCCGCAGCGGTCCGCAGCGTGTAACGGACGTGAGCGGTGACGGCGGCGGCCTTGGCGCCGCGACCGGTGACGTCGCCGATCACGACCATCCAGCCGCCGGCGATTCGGAAGGCGTCGTAGAAGTCGCCGCCGATCTCGTTCTCGGCGCCGGCGGGCCGGTACATCGCCGCCACCGACCAGCCCGGGATGTGCGGCAGCGGCGGCGGCAGCAGGCCGCGCTGGAGCGTCGCCGCGATCTCCGCCCGTTCGCGATCGCTGCGCTCGAGCTCGGAAAAGAGACCGGCGTTGTCAAGGGCGAGGGCGACGCGGCCGGCGACGACGCCGGCGAATTGGACGTCGCTGGGTCGGAAGCGCCGCCCGGAGGTACCGACGCCGACGCTCAGCATCCCGGTCGGCTGGCCGCGCGCTCGCAGCTCGACGGTGACGCCGGAGCGGATCGCCAGGCTGCGCAGGAACTCGAAATCCTCCTCGTCCTCGGCGACCTCGCGCAGGTCCTCGTCGCTGACGTATTCGAAGAAACGCGGCTTCAGGCGTTCGTGATTCGCCACCGAAGCCATCCGCGTCTGCAGCGCCGGGGTTCGGGCCATCAGCTTCGCCTCGGCTGCCTCGGCACCAGGTCCGTGGACGCGGGCGGTCGCCCGCCTCACCCGGCCGCCCTCGATCAGGTCGATCGTGCAGAAGTCCCCCCACTCCGGGACCAGCACATCGGCGATCGCGTCGAGCGTTTCCTCCAGCGAGCCGCCCTCCTCGGCGACGCGGGCGATTTCGTCGAGGATCTGGAAGCGACGGTTGGCGCGCCCCACCCGCGTCACCGCGAGCAAGGCGATCGCCGCCACCACGGCGACGATGAAAGCGAAAGCCACGATCGCCAGCGCGGTCATTCCCCGGCGGTGCTCGTGGTGAGGCCGGAGGCCGCGCCACCGCTGAGGACCCGGCGGACCAGCGACGGGAAGAGGATGCGGACGATCGCGGCCAGAGCGTACGGCCGCGGCACGTAGCGCTCGGCCTTGCCCTCGAGCCCAACCTCGCAGATCGCGTCCGCGACCTTCTCCGGCTTGGAGACGATCCAGCGGGTCAGCGCTTTCTCGCGCAGCTCGGTCGCAGGAAAGCCCTCGGTGCGAACGAAGCCGGGGAGCACCATGCCAACGTGGACACGGTGGGCCTTCTCCTCGGCGTGGAGGGAATCGGTCCAGCCGACTAGCGCGAACTTGCTGGCCGAATAAGCGCCGGTACGGGCGCGGGCGACGCGCCCTGCGGTGCTGGCGACGTTGACGATCGAGCTCGGGGCCGCGGCCCGTAGCAGCGGCAACAGCGCCTCGGTGAGGCGGACGACGGCGTCGAAGTTGAGCTCCATGTGGCGGCGGACGTTCGCGTAGCCGCCCTCGTCGAAGCTGGCGCGCCAGGCGGCGCCGGCGTTGTTGACGAGGAGCTGCAGGGAGCCGCCGTGCTCGGCCTCGAGATGCGCGCGCACGAGCTCCGGCGCATTCGCGTCGGTGAGGTCCACCGCCACGTAGGTCGCCCGGCAGGGCAGCGACTCCGCCAGCTCGCACAGCAGCTCCTCTCGCCGCGCGACGAGCACCAGCTCGATCCCCGGCTCGCGTGCGAGCCGGACCGCGGTCGCCCTTCCGATCCCCGTCGATGCTCCCGTTACGACCGCCACTCCCATTCCGCCTAACCGTATTGGACGGTGAGAGGATGAGCGAGATGGTCTCCTCACCCGAAAATCACCGGTCTCGTTTCAGCGCCGTGCGACGCGAGGGCGAGCGGGTGACGCCGCTGGAGCTCTTCTTTGATCTCGTCTTCGTCCTCGCCCTCACCCAGTGCACGGCGCTGATGTCGCACGACCAGAGCTGGTCGGGGCTCGCCCAGGGGCTGCTGGTACTCGGCGTGCTCTGGTGGGCCTGGACCGGCTACGCCTGGTTGACCAGTGTGATCGACCCCGAGGAGGGGGTGGTCCGGCTCGTCATCTTCGCCGCGATGGCGGCGCTGCTGATCGTTGCCATCGCAGTGCAGGAGGCCTTCGACAACCTCGCCCTGACCTTCGCGCTCGGCATCGGGGTCGTCCGCTGTGCCCACATCGCCCTCTTCATGCTGGCCGGCGCCGACGATGAGGGCCTGCGGCGGTCGGTGATCGGCCTCGGGGTCAGCACTGCGGTTGCCGTAGGTCTGCTGGCAATTGCTTCTTTCTTCGACGGCCTCGCCCAGGGAGCGCTCTGGGCCCTCGCCCTCTTCCTCGACATGGCCGGCCCCTACTTCTTCGGCGCCGAAGGCTGGAAGCTCGTCCCCGGTCACTTCGCCGAGCGCCACGGGCTGATCGTGATCATCGCCCTCGGCGAGTCGATCGTCGCGATCGGCGTCGGCGCCTCCGGCGCGCTCGACCTCGGGATCGGCGCCGCGGCGGTCCTCGGCATCTTCCTCGCCGCCGCCCTCTGGTGGACCTACTTCGACGTCGTCGCGCTGGTCTCGGCTCGGCGCCTGGGCGAGGCGGCGGTCGGGCGCGTCCAGAACGAGCTCGCCCGCGATTCCTACTCCTACATCCACCTCCTGATCGTCGCCGGGATAGTCCTGATCGCGCTGGGGATGAAGGTCACGATCGGCCACCACGGTGAGCACCTCGACGACGTGCAGGCCTTCGCCCTTCTCGGCGGCGTTTCCGTGTACCTGTTCGGCTTGGTCTGCTTCCGTTACCGGCATGTCCACACGCTCAACCGTCGCCGCCTCGGCCTCGCGATCGTCCTCCTCTTCTTCGTGCCCGTCGCGACCGCGGTACCGGCGCTGGTCACGCTGGCGGTCGCCGTGGTCCTGCTCTGGGCGCTGATCGCCTACGAGCATCGCGGGTACGGCGAGAAACGGACCGAGCTGCGCCGCGAAGCGAGCGCGGCGCACTCTTAGGCATACTGCCCGAACCTTTTGTGAGTACTCCCGAGCTCCTGGACAAACTGCTGCGCGCTGGCGCCCCATCTGGGTATGAGGGACCGGCAGCCGAGGTTTGGCGCGAGGCGGCCTCCTTCGCCGAGCTCAGCGTGGACGGAATCGGCTCGACGATCGCCCGGGTCGGCGAGGCTTCGCCGCTGCTCGCGGTGGTCGGCCATATCGACGAGATCGGCCTCATCGTCACCCATATCGACGAGAAAGGTTTCCTCTGGTTTGCCCCGGTCGGGGGCTGGGACCCGCAGATCTTGGTCGGGCAACGAGTCGAGATCCAGAGCAGGAACGGTCTCGTCCCCGGCGTCGCCGGCCGCAAGCCAATCCACCTGCTCGAAGCCGAGCAGCGCAAAAAGGCCGTCGAGCTGAAAAGCATGCATATCGACGTCGGCGCCACCGATCGCGAGGAGGCTGAGGAAATGGTGCGCGTCGGCGATCCGGTCGTGATCCGGGCCGAGCCGATGTCTCTTGCCGGCGACCGTCTCGTATCGCGGGCGATGGACAATCGCCTCGGCGCCTATGTCGCACTCGAGAGCCTGCGCCGCTGCGCCGAGGGCGACGGGCCCAGCGGCTCCGTTGCCGCGGTGGCCGCCGTCCAGGAGGAGATCGGGCTCTTCGGCGCCCGCACCGCTGCCTTCGAGGTCCGGCCCGACATCGCCGTCGCCGTCGACGTCACCCATGCCACCGACGCGCCGGGGATCGACGAGAAGGAGATCGGCAGCCACCCGCTCGGGTCCGGCCCGGCGATCGGTCGCGGCTCGACCCTCTCGCCGAAGGTCTTCGAGCTGCTGGTCGAGACCGCCGAGGCCGAGGGGATCGAGCACACGATCAGCGCCAGCGGCCGTGGCACCAGCACCGACGCCGACGTCCTCCAGATCTCCCGCTCCGGCATCCCCACCGGCCTTGTCTCGATCCCCCTCCGCTACATGCACTCCCCGGTCGAGATGGTCGACCTGCGCGACGTAGAGGCAACCGTAGAACTCCTCTCCGCCTTCGCCTCCCGAATCAGCAACAACTGGGACCTCAGCCGCTGAGGTTTTAGACGGGAGCCTCGGCGAGAGGCGCCTTGCCCCGGTCCACGTCGCCGTCGACGTAGACGATGTCGCGGCCGCCCGCCTTCGCCGCGTATAGAGCCGCATCCGCACGGGCGAGAAGATCGTCGGTATCGACGAAGTCCGGTTCGGCGATGGCGACACCGATGCTGAGGGAAACGTCGACGCCCACCGGCTGTCGCTCGCGGACCGCGACGCGGAGGCGCTCGGCGATCTCGAGTGCGTCCTCGTGGTTCGCGCCGGGAAGAATCACCAGGATCTCCTCACCGCCGACGCGGTAGATCGTGTCACCAGCCCGCAGCGTCGCTCGCATCGTGTAGGCAACGTCCTGCAGTACCGCATCACCGGCGACATGTCCGAAACGGTCGTTGACCTGCTTAAAGTGGTCGAGGTCGCAGAGGAGGAAGGCTTGGGACTCGCCCCGAGCCGGATTGCACGGCTGACCATCGAGCTCGGCCAGCCGCATCTCGAGGGCGTTGCGATTGAAGAGGCCGGTGAGCGGGTCGAGGGTCGAACGGCGGCGGTGGGCGCGGTCGGACTCGACCAGCGCGCCGGAGAGGATCACGGCGCAGATGATCAAGGCGGCAATCGCGATCAGCTGCTGGCGGTGATCCCAGGCCGCGCCGGGATCGGGGACCACGGCGGAGAGGAGGAACATCGCGATCACGTAGACGGTGCCGACGACCATCCCGCGCGGCTCGAAGCGGGAGCCGAGAGTGACCGCCGGCAGCGCAAACCAGACGACGAGCGGGCTCGTCGCCCCACCGGTTACCGGCACAGAGGCCGCGATCAGGGCCGGCAGGGCCGCCCAGGCGCCGGCGACCCAAAGCTCCGGGTGGGCGCTGGTGCGCATGAAGCGGTCAGCAATTGCGAATCCCCCCAGCCCAAGCGCCAGCAACGCGATGCCGAGATAGCCGATCGAGGTGCCGCAACCGGCCGCCAGCGCCAGGGCGAGGATCCCGAAGCAGGCCAGGCGGTAACGCCGCACCCGCTCCTCCATGTCGAGCAACCGCTCGCGCCGCGCTTCGGCGTGGATAGAGACGAGCGTGTCCCTGTCCTTTCCCATGCGAGGACATCGACCCGAAGGCCCGCTTCGCTTGAATTTGACTGGTAGCCGGAAGCCTGGTACTCAGTCGACCAGCTGCAGGTCCTTCGGCAGGCCGCTGAGGTTGCGCACGCCGTCCTCGGTGACGACGACCAGGTCCTCGATCCGCACGCCGAGGCTCCCGGGGAGGTAGACCCCTGGCTCGACGGTGACGACTTCGCCCGCCGCGAGGACGTCGTCCGAGCGGAGCGAGAGCCGCGGCGCCTCGTGCACCTCCAGGCCAACGCCGTGACCCAGCCCATGGCCGAACCGCTCACCGTGCCCGGCGGCTTTGATCACCTCGCGGGCGACACCGTCGACGTCTTCGCCCTTCTCCCCAGCCTTGATCGCGGCTAGCGCCGCCAGCTGGGCCTCCAGGACGGTCTGGTAGACAGCACGTCCCTCCTCGCCGGGCTCGCCGGTCGCGAAGGTACGGGTGCCGTCGGAGCAGTAGCCATCGAGCTGGGCGCCCATGTCAAAGACGACGAGCTCGCCGCGGCCGATCTCTCGCTCGCCAGGCTCGGCGTGCGGCAGGGCGCCGTTCGGGCCCGCCGCGACGATTGCCGGGAAAGAGGGGTCGCCACCGAGCTCGCGGATCCGCGCTTCGGCGGCGCGGGCGATCTCCCGCTCGCTGCGTCCGGCGAGCCCCCGCTCGACGCTCCACTGCCAAACCTCGTCGGCGAGCTTCGCGGCCTCGGCGATCGCCGCCAGCTCCCCCTCATCCTTGACCCGGCGCAGCTTCTCGACGCTCCCCCCCGCCGCGACCATCTCGACTCCGTCGGCGAGTTTCTCCTTCTGCTTCCCCAGCATCCGCACCGACATGTGGTCATCCTCGAACCCGACCCGTCCACTCAGGCGAGCAGCGATCCCCTTCAGCCAGTCGGCCTCGATCGTCTCCGTCTCCCAGCCCTCGACCTCGGCGGCGGCGCGCTCCGTATAACGGAAATCGGTGAGAAACAGGCGGAGCCCCTTACCGCAAATACAAGCCCCATTCGTGCCGGTGAAGCCGGTCAGGTAGCGAATGTTGGTGAGGTCGGTGACCAGCATCCGGTCGAGCTCGCGCTCGGCCAGCAGCGCCTCGAGCCGGCCCCCGCGGCCGCGCATCAGGCGGCTGCGCCCAGCTCGCCGGCGAGGACCTCGAGCGCCTCGCGGTAGCCGTCCGGCCCCTTGCCGGCGATCTTCGCGATCACGAGGCCGTCGAAGACCGAGAGCCGCCGCCAGTCGTCGCGCGTCTCGACGTCGGAGAGGTGGACCTCGACCGCCGGCAGGCGGGTCAGCTCCAGCGCGTCGGCGATCGCGCGGCTGTAGTGGGTCCAGGCGCCGGCGTTGACGACCACCGCGTCGGCGAGGTCGGCCGAACGGTGCAGGTATTCGCAGAACTCTCCCTCGGCGTTGGTCTGGAAGAAGATCGGTTCGAGGTGCTGCTCGTGCGCCCAGTCGGAGATCTGGCGCTCGAGCTCGGAGAGCGAGATTCCACCGTAGATCGCTGCGTCGCGCCGCTCGAGCACGTCGAAGTTGACCCCGTGCAGGACGGCGACCCGGTTGCTGACAGTGGTCATAGGTAGAGCTCCTGCACGGCCTCGCGGACCTTAGCCGGGTCGATCAGCTGATCGGTGCGGGGTTTGCCCGGCTCGGAGAGGAGGACGAAACCTACGCCGGCGGCGGTGCGCTTCTTGTCGCGCTGAAGGGCGTCTAGGACGTCGTCGAGGGCGATCTGCGGGTCCAGAGTCATCGGCAGATCGTGGTGGCGCAGGATCTCCTCGACCTCATCCCGCAGCTCCGGCGCGTCTGAGAGGCGCAGTGCCGCGAGCAGTCCGATCGCGATCGCTTCGCCGTGGCGGTAGCGGCCGTAGCCGCTCGCAGCCTCAATCGCATGGCCGACCGTGTGGCCAAGGTTGAGGATTTTGCGCAGGCCGGAGTCGCGCTCGTCGGCGGCGACGACGGCGCACTTGTAGCGGGCGCAAGCGAAGACGACGTCGGCGAGGTCATCGGGATCGAGCGCCTCGATCCGGCGCACCCGCTCCCACAGCGGGCCGCCGGCCAGCAGTCCCGTCTTCAGGGCCTCGACGAAGCCCCCCGCCAGCTCCACCGGCGGCAGGGTCTGGAGGGTGGAGGTGTCGGCCAGGACGGCGGCCGGTAGGTGGTACGCCCCCGCGTAGTTCTTCCCCTCCGGTAGGTCGACGCCGGTCTTGCCACCATAGGCGGAGTCGACCTGGGAGACGAGCGTGGTCGGAAGGTGGACGATGGGAACGCCGCGCTGGTAGAGGTGCGCGCAGAGGCCCGCCAGGTCGCCGACTACCCCGCCGCCGAGCGCGACGACGTGGTCTTCCTGGGTCATCCCGGCGCGCGCCAGGGCACGCAGGATCTCCTCGGCGTCGCGCATCGACTTCGACGCCTCACCCGGCGCGACCTCGATCCGCGTCTCGAGCGGCTCGATCCGGCTTGCGTAGTCGCCCAGCGCCGGATGGGTAACGCAGAACCGGCGGCCGGCCAGGGGCCACCACCCGCAGCCAAGCAGCCCGGGGCCGACCATGATCGGGTAGTCGTCCGATTCGCTCGACGCCCAAAGTAGTCTCGTCCCTTCAGGCATCTCGGCCAGCGCCCGAATCGCCGGCAGCGCCCGCTCGACCACTTTCTTGTCAGCCATAGGCACCACCGCGTCGGCCAGCTGCTCGTAGAGCGGCTGGCGCTCGGCCAGCAGGCGCTCGAGGTCCTCTTCGCTCGTCGCCAGCGGCCGCTCCGTGCCCTTGATCCGCCGCCACGCCTCGGCGGCGTCGATCTCGAGCCAGACGACGACGTGGCGCCCCAGCGCCTCCCGAACCCGCTCGGAGAGGACGCTGCCGCCGCCCAGCGCGATCGCGCCGGCCTCGGCCCGCTCCAGCAGGGAGCCGACAACCTCTGCCTCGCGGGCGCGGAACGCCTCCTCCCCGTCCTCCTCGAAGGCCTGGCGAATCGGCTTGCCGAGCTCCGCTTCCATCAGCTCGTCGGTCTCGGTCGTCTCCAGCCCGGCCTCGCGGGCGGCCGCGAGCGCCGTGCTCTTGCCAGCCCCCATGAAGCCGATGAAGACGATCGCCGACTCGCTCACCGACTCAGCCCCGGAATTCGATCCGCTGCTCGTAGGCCTCGAGCGCGGCGAGCACGTCGTCAATGTGGTCGCCGCCGAACTTCTCGCGGTAGGCGCGGGCGAGGGTCAGCGCGACCATCGCCTCGGCGACGACGGCGGCCGCGGGCACGACGGTCGAGTCGGTGCGCTCGCGCAGCGCCTGCGCCGGCTCCTTGGTCTCGGTGTCGACCGAGCGCAGCGGCTTGGTCAGGGTGGAGATCGGCTTGATCGCCGCCCGCACCGAGAGCGGCAGCCCGGTAGTCATCCCGCCCTCGAGGCCGCCGGCGTGGTTGGTCTCGCGGTGATAGCCGTGCTCCTCGGACCAGAAGATCTCGTCGTGCGCCTCCGAGCCGGGGCGGCCGGCGACGTCCCAGGCTTCGCCGATCGCCACCCCCTTGATCGACTGGATCGAGGCAACTGCGCCGGCGAGGCGTCCATCGAGGCGGTCCTCCCAGGAGATGTGGGAGCCGATCCCCGGCACGAGACCGAAGACGAGCACCTCGAAGCTGCCGCCGAGGCTCTCGTTCGCCTTGCGCAGGCGGTTGATCTCCTCGACCATCGCCTTGCTTGCCTCCGGGTCGAGGCAGCGGACGGGGTCATCGTCGACGCCCTCGAAGTCGTCGGGCTTCAGGTCAGTCCGTTCCGGCGCCCGGATCGAAGCGATCTGCAGGACGTGGCTGTGGATCTCGACGCCGAGCCTGGCGAGGAAGGCGCGGGCGACGGTGCCGGCGGCGACGCGGGCGGCGGTCTCGCGCGCGCTCGCCCGCTCGAGCACGTTGCGGATGTCGCTGTGGCCGTATTTCTGGGCGCCGACCAGGTCGGCGTGGCCGGGTCGTGGCAGGTGGACCTCGTCGGGCTCGAAGCCCTCCACCGGCCAGGGGTTCATCCGCTCCTCCCAGTTGGCGTAGTCGCGGTTGGCGACCAGCAACGCGATCGGGCTGCCGAGCGTGCGGCCGTGGCGGACGCCGCTGCGAACCTCGACGGTGTCGGTCTCGATCTTCATCCGGCCGCCGCGCCCGTGCCCGAGCTGGCGCCGCGCCATGTCACGGTCGAGCGTCTCGCGGTCGAGCTCGAGGCCCGCCGGCATGCCCTCGACGATCGCCACGAGACCGGGGCCGTGCGACTCGCCTGCGGTGGTGAAACGGAACGTCGTCATCGCGGCAAGGCTATCGGGGGACGATTGGTGAGTTAGCCCCGCTATAGGCGGGTTAACTCACCAATCGCGTGCCGCTGCCCTCATGACCTCGAGATCGGGTTCGCGGCCGGTCCAGATTTCCAGCGACCGGGCGCCCTGCTGGACGAGGATCTCGAGGCCGTCGACCGTGGCGGCGCCCGCCCCCTCAGCGGCGACGAGGAGCGGACTCCGGTGCTCGCCGTAGACCATGTCGACGACGACCTGCCCCTCACCGAAGGCCTCGGGCCGCAGCGGCAGGTGCTCGAAGGGGTCCTCGCCGCCGAGGCCGGCGGCGCTGGTGTTGACGAGCAGCTCGTAGCTCGCCTGATCCGGGTGGTCCACCGGCGCCCCCCCGAGCTCCTCGCAGATCGCCGCCGCCCGCTCCCGCGTCCGGTTCCAGACCTCCACCTCTGCCCCTTCCCAGAGCAGCGCCCATAGCGCCGCCCGCGCCGCGCCGCCCGCGCCCAGGACCAGCGCCCGCCGGCCCCGGGGCGCCCGCGGCAGCGAGGCGAGGAGCCCGTCGGCGTCGGTGTTGTGCGCCTCGATCTCCTTGCCGGCGAAGACGAGCGTGTTGGCGGCGCCGATCTGCCGCGAGGCTTCGCTCGCCTCGTTGGCCAGCGCCAGCGCCGCCTCCTTGTGGGGAACGGTGACGTTTGCACCGGCGTAGCCCACAGCCGCCAGCTCTCGCACGGTCATCTCGAAGGCATCGGGGGCGGCGTCGATCGCCCGGTAGCTCCAGTCCTCCAGCCCCAGCGCCTCCAGCGCGGCGCTCTGCATTGCTGGCGAGCGCGAGTGGGAGACCGGGTGGCCGAGCACCGCGAGGCGTGGCATCCCGGCTATTCCTCGCAGCTGTCCGGCGATTTGCCGCCGGCCGCTTCGCGGGCTGAGTTGTACCTCTCCACCGCCGCTTCGAATTCGGCTTCGGTCTCGGCGAAGGTGAGCTTGCCGCAGGCGCCGGGGGTGGTGACGTAGAAGAGGTAGTCGGTCTTCGGGGGGTGCGCCGCCGCCTCGATCGACTCGAGGCCGGGGTTGCTGATCGGGCCCGGCGGCAAGCCAACGTTGGTGCGGCTGTTGTAGGGGGAGTCGATCGCCAGTTCCGATTCGGTCAGCGGCCGCGTGTAGTTGCCGGTGGCGAAGCGGATCGTCGCGTCGATCCCGAGTGGCATCCCTTCGCGCAGGCGGTTGTAGATCACCGAGGCGACCAGGCCACGTTGGCTGTCGACCCCCGCCTCGTCCTCGACCATCGAAGCAATCGTCAGCACATCGAACACGGTCAGGTTCTTCGACTTCGCGTATTTCATGTCCACGGTCCTGATCCGCCGCTTGAAGTCTTTGAGCTGGAGCTCGACAAGGTCCGCCACCGGCGCGTTCGGCTTCAGTTCGAAGGTGTCGGGGAAGAGGAAGCCTTCGAGGTCCCTGGCCTCCTTGCCGCCGTAATCGGCTGGATCCAGGTATTCGGACTTGATCGTCACCTTGGTGTAGTCGCCGGGAACGCCGACTTCCTCGACCAGTTGCGCCGCCTGGGAGCGCGTGTAGCCCTCGGGAATCGTCACCGTGATCGTGCGCTTGATCGGCGGCTGCGAGAGGGCGTCGATCGCGGCGCCGTAGCTCATGTCGTGGGCGAGGGTGAAGTGGCCGGAATAGATTTCCGAGCGCTTGCCGGCGAGCGTAACCCGCACCTGGAACAGGGTCGAGTTGTCGATCACGTCCTTCTCGGCGAGCAGGTCGCCGACTTCGCTGACGCTGGCGCCTTTCGGGACCGTCACCTGGACCCGCCCCGAGCCGTCGCCGTGGAACGGCTGGAAGAGCGTATTCAGGAACCAGAGGGCGAACAGTGCCGCCACGATGGCGAAGACGAGGAAGGGGTGACGGGCGATCGAGCCGAGCACGGGAGGCCGCTGCCGAGGCCGGCGGCCGCTGCCGTTGCCCGAGGCGACGGTCGGGTGCGGGGGCGGCGGAACGACAAGGTTCGGCTCCTCGGGCGCCCCTGGCTCCTCGTCCCAGAACTCCTGCTCGGGCGTGCGGGGTGGCGTCGGTTCCTCGGGCGGCACCGGCGGAGGTGGTGGCGCCTTCTTTTCAGCATCGTCCCGCTTCGCCGCTTTCTGCTGGCGCTTTTCTTCGCGTTCGCGCCGACGCTGCTCGCGTTCGCGCGCGGCGGGATCGTCAGGGTTGGCGAATGGGTCGCCGCGGAGCCAATCGTCGCTCACGCCTCGCCCCTCCCCTCACCTGCGTCTTGGTCGCGGTCGGGGCCAGCACTCGCCAGGTAGGACTCGAGCAGGTGCGCGGCGGCGATCGAGTCGCGGGCGGCGGTGGCGCCGCCGAGGCGGCTGGCGTCGGCCATGCGCGAGGTCAGGCGCTCGTCGTAGGTCTCGACTGGGATCGAGAGCATCGCCTCCAGTTCCCGGCAGAAGCTGCGCGCCAAACCTGCCTGGCTCCCCTCCTCGCCGCTCAGGTGCAGCGGCAGCCCGACCACCACCCTCTCCACCCCGTGCTCGTCGACCAGCTCCGCGACCGCCCGCGCCTCGGGCGGCTCGATCACCGGCAGCGGCGTCGCCAACGTGCCGCTCGGGTCCGAGAGGGCGCAGCCGATCCGGACGGTGCCATGGTCGAGCGCGAGCACCCGCACCTAGCCGAGCTCCCGCTCGATCACCGCGCGGGCGGCCGCCAGGGCCTCGTCGAGCTTCGCCGGGTCCTTGCCGCCCGCCTGGGCCATGTCGTCCCGTCCGCCACCGCCACCGCCGACGATCGGCGCGATCTCGCGGATGATCGACCCGGCCGCGAGTCCTCGCTCCACGAGGTCCTTGGAGACCAGGGCGACGAGCCCAGCCTTCGAGGCAAAGGCGCCGCCCAGGACGACGACCGACGGCTGCCCGACCTTCGACTGCACACGGTTGGCGAGGTCGAGCAGCTGCTTCGGGTTCGCCTGCAGGCTCTCCTTCACCACGGCGACGACGACCCCGCCGCCGTCCTCGCCTCCCGGAAGGCTCTCCACCCGCCCGGAGAGCTCGTCCGCTTCGCTCTTCACCTGCTCGCTCTGCGCCTTCTCGGCGCTGGCGCTCGCCTGCTCCAACCGCTCGGCCGCGCGCCGCGCCGCCGCGAGGGGATCCTGCGGGTTGCCGAGCAGCTCCCCCGCCTCCCGCAGCCGCGCCTCACTGTCGCGGAACCAGTCGATCGCGGCGGGGCCGCTGATCGCCTCGACCCGGCGCACGTTGGCGGCGCTCGAGCCCTCGGTGGTGATCTTGAAGATGCCGATCTCGGCGGTGTTGGCGACGTGGGTGCCGCCGCAGAGCTCGCGGGAGACGCGGTCGACCTCGACCACCCGCACCCACTCGCCGTATTTCTCGCCGAACAGCGCCATCGCCCCCAGCCGCTCCGCCTCCTCGCGGTTCATGTTCATCCAGCGGACCGGGCGGCTCGCCTTGATCCACTCGTTGACCCGCTCCTCGACGTCGCGCAGCTCATCGGCGCTGAGCGCCTGGCCGTGGGTGAAGTCGAAGCGGAGCTTGTCGGGGCGGACCGCCGAGCCGGCCTGGCGGACATGGGTTCCTAGGCACTCGCGCAGAGCAGCGTGCAGCAGGTGGGTGGCCGTGTGGTTGCGCATCGTCGCGTGGCGGGTCTCGGCGTCGACCTCGGCTTCGACCGCAACGCCCGTTTCGATGTCGCCGCCAGGCTCGACCTCGAGTGCCTGGTCTTCGCCGAGGCGGTAGACGTCGACCACCCGGGCCTCGTTCCCGTTCCAGCGCAGCACGCCGGAGTCGGCAACCTGCCCGCCGCCCTCGGCGTAGAAGGGGCTCTCCTCCAGCTTCACCAGCGCCCTGCCGTTCTCCGAGGCGACGGCAGCGAGGCCGGTGGTGGCGCGGAGCGTCTCGTAGCCGACGAAGCGAGTCGGCGGCGCCTCCGCGGCGAAGGCGGCGACGCGCTCGTGGGTGTTCTCGGAGCCGTGGGCGGTGGCGCCGCCGACCCGGGCGCGCTGGCGCTGCTCCTCCATCAACTCCTCGAAGCCCTGGTCGTCGACCGAGAGGCCGCGTTCGGCCAAGAGCTCCTTGGTCAGGTCATACGGGAATCCGTAGGTGTCGTGGAGCTTGAAGGCCTCGGCGGCGTCGATCCAGGAGGTGCCGCTCTCCTCCGCTTCGACGACCAGAGTCTCCAACAGCTCGCTGCCGCGCTCAAGCGTGCGGCCGAAGCTCTCCTCCTCGTCACCGACCCAGCGCCGGATCGTCTCCCGCTCGGCGGCCAGCTCCGGATAGTCGTCGCCCATCAGCTCGATCGTTCGCTCGGCGAAGCGGCCGAGCCAGGGCGCATCCAGGCCCAGGGTCCGCCCTTGCTGGATCGCCCGGCGCATGATCCGGCGCAGGATGTAGCCACGATCCTCGTTTGAGGGAACGACGCCGTCGGCGATCAGGAAGGCGGCCCCGCGGCTGTGGTCGGCGACGATCCGCATCGCCCGGGTGACCGCGCCGCCCTCGTCGTAGCGGCGGCCGGAGAGCCCTTCGGCCAGCTCGATCAGCGGCCGAACGTGGTCGGTCTCGAAGACCGAGGGGACGTCCTGGAGGATCGCCGCCATGCGGTCGAGGCCCATGCCGGTGTCGATGTTCTTCATCGGCAGCTCGGTCAGGGTGCCGTCCTCGGCGAGGTCGTAGCTCATGAAGACGTGGTTCCAGAACTCGAGGAACCGGTCGGTGTCGTCACCAGGGCGCTCGCCCTCGTCACCGAACTCGACACCGCGGTCGAGGTAGAGCTCCGAGCAGGGGCCGCAGGGGCCGGTCGGCCCGGCCTGCCAGAAGTTGTCCTTGCGGCCGAGACGGACGATCCGCTCCTCCGGCACGCCGGTGGCGCGCCAGATCTCGATCGCCTCCTCGTCTGGCCCCAACCCGAGTTCTTCGTCGCCGCCGAAGACGGTGACCCAGATCCGCTCCGGGTCCATCCCGAAGCCCTCGGTGGAGAGCTCCCAGCCCCAGGGGATCGACTCGGCCTTGAAGTAGTCGCCGAAGCTCCAGTTGCCGAGCATCTCGAAGAAGGTCATGTGGCGGGCGGTGTTGCCGACCTCCTCGATGTCGGTGGTGCGGAAGCATTTCTGCACGTCGGCGAGGCGCGGCGCCGGCGGTTCCTCCCGACCCAGGAAGTAGGGCTTGAACGGCTGCATGCCGGCGGTCGTGAGCAGGACCGAGGGGTCGTGCACGGGCGGCACCAGCGAGGCCGAGGGAACGATCTTGTGGCCGCGCTCGGCGAAGAACGAAAGGTAGGTGTCCCGGATCTCCTTCGCCTTCATGTTAGGAAGCCTAAATATTCGTCAGATCGGACACCTGTCCGCCCTGCGCGTGCCTGAAAGGCCAGTTGAGGAGGTTTGCCCTTATGAGAGCGCCGTTTCCTCCGTTTCAGGGGGTGACTGGAGTGTTCGTTCGACGATGTCGAAGGAGGCAACGATGAAGCTGCGCATGAAGCTGGCGCTGGGGATCGCGGTGCTGTCGATGGGGCTCGTGCCCGTGATGGCCGGCGCGGTGACCTACGAACCGGAATACCAGCCCGAAAAACCGCCGCAGACCCCACAGGGTCCGAAGAAATCGCCGAAAGGCAAAGCCTATGGCTACTACTGCCGGGGCGAGAGCAAGAAACACGTGAAAGGCCAGCAGGGCACCGACTTCAGCCGCTGCGTGAAAGCGATGGCCCGGGCCGACAAAAACCCGGAACTGCACCCGAAGAAAGCGTGCAAAGCGCTGAGCAAGAAACACGTCAAAGGCCAGAAAGGGACGCCCTTCAGCATCTGCGTCAAAGGCGTCAACCAGCTGCGCCAGGAACAGAACGCGACGGTGACCGCCAGCTCGGTCGCCTGACCCCGGTTCGGCGGCCCTAGGCGGCGATGGTGCCGTGGCCGACGATCCGCTCGCCAGCCATGAGCACCGCCGTCTGCCCCGGGGCAACGCCGGCGAAGGCCTCACCCAGTCGCACGTCGATAGTCGCGTGCCTCCCCCTCCCCGCCGCCGAGACGGTGGCGGGGAGGGCGCGTGAGCGGTAGCGCAGCTTCACCGCGTCGACCTCGCTGCCGTCGCGGTGGAGGACGGCGTCGCGGACGCGGACGCTCCGCCTCTCCAGCTCCGCGCGGGTCCCAACCGTGACCGTGTTGGCCGCGGCGTCGGTGGCGAGCACGTAGAGCGCCTCCGGGGCCGAGACGCCGATCCCGCGGCGTTGGCCGACGGTGAAGTCGTGATGGCCGCGATGGCGGCCGAGCGTGCGGCCGGCGGAATCGACAATCGCGCCCTCGTGCTCCCGCAGGCCGCCGTGGCGCCGCAGGAAGCCGCGCTTGCCCTGGCCGGCGAGGAAGCAGAGGTCCTGGCTCTCGGCCTTGCGGGCGACCGCGAGGCCATGGCGAGCGGCGATCTCCCGCACCTCGGGCTTGGTCAGCTCGGTGAGTGGGAAGCCGAGGCGGCCGAGCAGCTCAGGCGGAAGCGCGGCCAGCATGTAGCTCTGGTCCTTGGTCTGGTCGGCCGCGCCGGCGAGCAGCGGCCCCCCCTCGTCCTCGACGATCCGCGCGTAGTGGCCGGTGAGCAGGCGCTCGGCGCCGAGCCGCTCGGCCAGGTCGATCATCGCCGCCAGCCGCACCTCGCCGTTGCAGAGGATGCAGGGATTGGGCGTGTGGCCCTCGGCGTAGCCGCCGATGAAGCGGTCGACGACGCGCCGCCGGAAGTCCTCCTCGAGATCGAGGGTGAAGTGCGGGATCCCGAGCTGGTGCGCGAGGGCGCGGGCGCCGAGCACCGCCTCGGGCGAGCAGCAGGCCTTGGCGCCGTCGGTCTCAGGGTCGGACCAGAGCTTGACGGTGACGCCAACCACCTCCGCGCCTTCCTCGCGGGCGAGAAGGGCCGCAACCGCGCTGTCGACGCCTCCGGACATGGCTACGGCGAGGCGCTTCGGATGGGGGGAATGGCCACCCCTTCTGGGTGAGGTGTCCATTCCCCCTGAGTCCGGAACGAGCTGCAAGGAGGATGAGGCGACGCCCTGAAGGGCCCGGTGGAGTGCGTCGGTGGCCAGCTGAGCGGCGTGGCGCTTGGCGGGCGTGAGCCCGCCGATGGCCGCATCGACTTGGTCGATCGAGATGCCTGCCGCGTCGAGCACCGGGGCCCCATCGACCATCTCGGCCACAGCAGCAGTCGCTGCCTTCGTCGCTCCGCAGCCCTCAGAGTCAATGGTGACTCCCTCGATCCGCCCGCCCGCGGCAACCACTAAGGAGATCCGCGAGAGATCCCCACACGCAGCCCCACCCGCGGCGCCCGTGAAAGCACCGTCTGAAGCCGATCCGTATCGGCTCTCGTCACGCAGGTAGTGCTCGAAAAGCTCCCGCTCCATGGTCCCAAGGGTAAAGCGCTAATCCGCCGGGCCATCAGCGGCCACCAACCTCGCAGGGCCGTCACCCACACCTACTTGCTGGGTGGTGGGGGTGACGGCCCAG
>DASSVR010000087.1:0-24723 GCA_035705945.1 Solirubrobacterales bacterium | reverse complement strand
GCGGACAACAGAGGGGAGCGTCCGGCGGACCCCTCCCCCGGCTCCCCTAAGCGCTCTCGAGCAACATGCTGAAGTCGAGCGTGGGCGCAGAGTGCGTCAGCGCCCCGACCGAGATGAACTCGACTCCGGTCTCGGCAATTTCGCGAACGTTCTCGAGCGTGACCCCGCCGGAGGCCTCCAAAGCGATTTCCCGCTCGCCCGCGGTTTCGTCACGCAGGGCGACGGCGGCGCGCATCTCGTCAAGCGTCATGTTGTCGAGCAGCAGCCGGTCGGCGCCGGTGCCGAGCGCGTAGGCGGCTTCGTCGAGGTCGCGGACCTCGACCTCGACCGCGAGGTCGGAACGCGCGGTTCGGGCGGCGTGGACCGCTTTTGCGAGGCCGCCGGCGAGGGCAATGTGGTTCTCCTTGATCAGGATCGCGTCGAAGAGCCCCATGCGATGGTTGATGCCGCCGGCCGCCGCGACCGCTCCCTTCTCCAGCCAGCGCATGCTCGGGGTCGTCTTCCGGGTGTCGAGGATCGTGGCGCCGGTCCCGGTAACCGCCTCGACGTAGTTGTGAGTCAGCGTCGCCACCCCTGACAGGTGGCCGAGGAAGTTGAGCGCCGTCCGCTCGGCCGCCAGCAGCGAGCGGGCGCTTCCGCTCGCCAGCAGAATCTCGGACGGCACGTGCTCGCGCCACTGCCCCTCGACGACCAGGTTGTCGACGTCCTCCACCCCGCATTGCCGCATCGTCTCGGCCACCACCTCGAGCCCGTACACGACACCCGGCTCCTTCTGAACGATCCGCGCTCGCGCCAGCGCGTCCTCGGGAACGGTCGCCTCGGAGGTAACGTCGCCGGTGCCGAGATCCTCCTCGAGCGCTCGCGCGACCTTCTGCCGTAGGGCATCGGCGGGGTCGATCATCGCGGCAGCCTAATCCAGCCGCCGAGTTGCCAGTTGCATCGCATAGCGAGACAAACCGGCAACTCGGCGGAGGGGGATCTCACGTTTTCGGGACGGGGCACGTTTAATGAGCAGAGTGACCGTGCTGCCGCCCTTTCAAACCGTGCTGGACGAGCATTCCGGAGCCGTGATGGCGATCTTGCGGGGTGCGGTCGGCAGGGACGGCGCCGAGGACTGCTTCCAGGAGACGTTTTTGGCCGCGCTGCGCGCCTACCCGAAGCTGGAGGACGCCCGCAACCTGCGCGGTTGGTTGTTGACGATCGCCCACCGCAAGGCGATCGACCACCACCGCGCCAATGGGCGCCGCCCCGTCCCGGTCGCCGAGGTGGCCGAAATGGCCGACCAGAACGGGATCCCCGAGCCCGACGACAGGCTCTGGGCGGCGGTGGGCGCGCTGCCGCCGAAGCAGCGTGCCGCCGTGGCGCTGCGCTTCGGCAGCGATCTCCCCCACGGCGAGATCGCCGCGGCGCTGGGCTGCTCGCCGGAGGCCGCGCGGCGCAGCTTGCACGAGGGACTGAAGCGACTGCGAAAGGAGCTGGGATGACCCCCTCAACCAACATCGAGTTCGCAATCGACCGACTTTCGGCGCGCGCTGCCGAGGAGGGGCTGCTGGACGTCGCCTACGCCAACGCCGACTCGCCCTTCGGACCGCTGCTGCTGGCGAAGACGCGCCGCGGGCTGGTGCGCGTCGGCCTCCCCAACCAGGATCAGGACGAGCTTCTCGTCGACCTCGCCGAGCGCGTTTCGCCGCGAGTCCTGGAGTCGCCGCCAGAGCTGGACGAGGTCCGCCGCGAGCTCGACCTCTACTTCGAGGGCAACCTCGCCCGCTTCGACCTGCCGCTCGACTGGCGCCTCAGCTCCGGCTTCCGGCAACGCGTGCTGCGGGCGATCGACCGGATCCCCTACGGCCAGACGCGCAGCTACACCGAGATGGCGCGGAGGGCCGGCAACGAGCGTGCCGTCCGCGCCGCCGGCACCGCCTGCGGCAGCAACCCGATCCCGCTCGTCGTCCCCTGCCACCGCGTGCTGCGCACCGGGGGCGCGCTCGGCGGCTACGGCGGTGGCCTGCCGATGAAGCGGGCACTGCTGGAGCTGGAGGGAGTATTAGACGGAACGTCCAGGCCCTAAAGGGCCCTGCCGTTGGCTCCGATGAAGGGGCCGTGCGCCCAATCTCCATTCTGCTCGCCCTGCTGCTCCTCGCCACGCTTGGCCTCGCCGCCTCGGCGCGGGGCGCGCAGCTCCCCGTCCCCGGCGAGGTGACCTCGCTTCTGCCGCTGGCCGGCGAAATCGAAGAAGAAGACGAGGAAGCGGAAGAAACCGAAGAAGGCGAAGCGGAAGAAGAGGAAATCTGCGAACCCGACCCCGAACTTGAAGAGTTCTGCGAGGAGGAAAGCCCCGGTCTCGGCAAAGGCGAGTGCTTGTTGAAGAAGGCCAGCGCGACCGTCACGGCCAACCCCGGCAAGCGCAGGCTGCGCCTCTCGGTCCACTACCGCACCCTCGAGCCTGCCACCGTCGTCGTCGAGACCAGCCTGCGCGGCTCCAAAGGATTTCTCCACCTCGGCAGCGACCACGCACGCTTCCGGCGCTCGGGCGTCTACCGCGACACCTTCGCCCTGCCCGAGAGGAAGATGAAGAAGGCACTCGCGGCCCGTGACTTCAGGGTCGAGTTGCATGTGGTGGGCACGCCGCCCTCCTGCCGGGTCGAGCTGAGCGCCCACCGCAACGGCGCCCGCAAGCTCAGCTGGTCCTAGCCCACCTCGGCAGCAAGGACCTCGTCCAGCCAACCGCTGGCTTCACGCAGGTGCGTGGGGTCGATCTGGTGGCCCAGTTCCGACTCGCGGTAGGTGACGTCGAGCCCGCCGTCCTCGAGCAGCTCACGCGCCCGCTCGGCGAACTCGATCCCGATCACAGGGTCGCGGCGTCCATGGCTGACGAAGACGCGGGTGTCGGTGCGGTCGGCCAGCGCCGGCTCCCAGCCTTCGACGGTCGGCACGAAGCCGCTGAAGGCGAGGATCCCGGCGACCGCCGGCCGCTCGGCGCCGAGCGCCATCGCGTAGCTCATCACCGCCCCCATCGAGAAGCCGCCGAGCACGGTGCGCTCAGGCCCGATCCCGGACTCCTCCCAGAGCCGGTCGTGCAGCTCGGCCAGCGCCGCGCGCGCCGCCTCGAAGGTCTCGCGGTCGGGATAGCCGACGCGCCGGACCCGGTACCAGTGGTAGCCGGGTGAGCCGGGGAGGATCAACGGACCCCGCGGGCTGATGACCCGCAGCCGCCGCCCCGGGTCGAGCAGGTCGGCAAGCCCGATCAGGTCGCGCTCGTCGGTACCCCGGCCGTGGTGGAGAACAAGCAGACCCTCGGACTCACCGCTCGCCGCCCGCTCCAACTGGAAGAGCGGCTCCGCCATCTAGCTGGCGGACGCCGCCGCGGTCTTGTTCAGGTAGTCGCGAATGAACTCGTCGATATCGCCGTCGAGCACCTTCTGGACGTCGCCGACTTCGTGCTCGGTGCGGTGGTCCTTGACCATCGTGTACGGGTGCATCACGTAGCTGCGGATCTGCGAGCCCCAGGCGACGTCTTTGACCTCGCCGCGCTGCCTCGCCAGCTCTTCGGAGCGTTTGCGCTCCTCCAGCTCGATCAGCTTCGAGCGCAGCAGCTGCATCGCCACCGCCTTGTTCTGGGTCTGCGAGCGCTCGTTCTGGCACTGGACGACGACGCCCGTCGGGAGGTGGGTGATCCGCACCGCCGAGTCGGTCTTGTTTACGTGCTGGCCGCCGGCGCCGGAGGCCCGGTAGGTGTCGATCCGCAGCTCGTTCTCGTCGATCTCGACCTCGACGTGGTCTTCGACGACCGGCCCCACGTCGACCTGGGCGAAGCTGGTGTGGCGGCGGGAGGAGGAATCGAAAGGCGAGATCCGGACCAGCCGGTGGACGCCGCGCTCGGCGGCGAAGAGGCCGTAGGCGTTCTCGCCGCGGGCGATGAACGTGGCCGACTTCAGCCCCGCCTCCTCCCCCGGCGAGGCCTCGACCATCTCGACTCCGAAGCCACGGCGCTCGGCCCAGCGCAGGTACATACGCAGCAGGATCTCCGCCCAGTCCTGGGAGTCGGTGCCACCGGCACCGGCGTGGACGGTGACCACGGCATCGCCGGCGTCGTACTCGCCGCTGAACAGGCGAGCCTCCTCCAGCTCGGCGAGGCGGCCCTCAGCGGAGTGCAGCTGCGCGTCGAGCTCGGCCGCCATTTCCTCGTCCTCAGCGGCCATCTCCGCCAGGTCTTCGAGGTCGGCGACGTCCTGCTCGAGTCCGCGGAACGTCTCCAGGCGCCGCTGGGCGCGGGCGTGGGCGGCCGAGGTGCGAGCGGCGGCCTCCTGGTCGTCCCAGAAGCCCGGCTTGCCCATCTCCTCCTCGAGCCGGGCGGCTTCGCTCTCTAGCCCAGCTGGGTCAAAGGTAGTCCGCGAGCAGGGACAGCTGCTCCCGGACGGAGGCCAGCCGAGGCGCTACGGGTTGCTGCGCGGCGTCAGCCATGCGCACAGGTTATTGGGCGCGGCGGTTAGCCCGGGACCCGCGCCGTGACGATCCAGGTCGAGGCCGGGGCTACGACGCCGTCGGGTCCCTGGAGATCGGCCAGCGCCTCACGCAGCCGGGCGGCGATCTTCGGTCGGATCTCGTCGATCCGGTCTTCCCAGAGCCGCAGTACCTCCCCGGCCGGGCCCAAGGCCATGTTGAACTCCACCGCGTGCTCGAGATCGTCGCCGATCTTCAGCGGCAGGTCGCTGCGCCGCAGGACGATCTCCTCGAAGCCGGCGATCTTCAGCTGCTCTGAGACCGTGTCGGCGTTGGCCATCGAGAACGGCCCCGGGCCGCAGGTCGGTTCGTCGGTCTCCTCCGGGGGCTCGAGATACTCAGCGACGACCTGCTCAGCACGGTGCACCCACTCGTTGTCGAGCTTCCGGCGCCAGACCACCGCGCAGAGGCGACCGCCGGGGACGAGGGTGCCGGCGATGTTGCGCAGCGAGGCGACCGGATTGGCGCAGAACATCAGGCCCATGCGTGAGTAGGCGTAGTCGAATTCCCGCGGCAGTTCCAGGGTCTGCACATCAGCGGTGGCGAACTCGACGTTGCCGAGCCTCGCCTCCCCGGCCTCCTGCCGCGCCGAAGCGATGAACGGCTCGGAGACGTCGATCCCGAGGGCCGAGCCCTCCTCTCCGACCAGCTCCGCCAAACGCAGCGTGGTTTCGCCGAAGCCACAGCCGATATCGAGGACGCGATCGCCCGGCTTAGGCGGACTGACCTGCATCGCGGCCTCGCCGTGGGCCCCAAGACCAGCCGCGGTCAGGTCGCGGTACTTGACGAACAGATCGAAGAGCGGACCGCTCCAAGCCTCCGTGGCCTCGACGTTGTCGGGCGCGACCAACCCCATGGATCCATACTAGGCGGGCTCACCGGCTCCGCCAAGGGGGATGAAATGGCCCTGGCGCAGCGCCTCGGTGCGGTCTTCATACGGGCGCCAGCTGAGGATCTTGTGGTCGCGCAGCTCGAAGCCCCACGCCATCTCGTCGATCCCCGCCTCGCTGCCGTCCTCGTCCCAGTGCCAGACGCGACGGATCAGCGCCACCGCCCGACCGCCGCCGCCCTCGGTCCCATCCTCGTAGAGCGCCTTCAGCTCGATCGTCTGCTGCACCCCGCCCGGGGCCCGCGTCGCCCACACCCGCGCCGCCTCGATCCCCTTCCGCAGCCCGCGGCTCGCGTGCAGCTCCACCTCCGGATCGAGCACCGCGACGAACGCGTCCAGGTCCCGCTCGTTGAACGCCCGAATGAACTCGCGGACGGGATCGCGGCTCAAGGGATCAGGGAGCGGGCACTAGGCCCCGTGGCACTTCTTGAACTTTTTCCCAGATCCACACCAGCAGGGGTCGTTGCGCCCGATGTTGTCGTGCTCGCCCTTGACCACCGTCTCGACCACCTCGCCGTTGCCGGGAGACGATGCCTGGGCAGCGGCGACATCGGAGGGGGCCGCGCCGGTCGCCGCGGCTACTTCCCGCAGGGCCGAGGGCTGGCCGTCCGCGGTGCCGCCGGAGTAGGCCAGCGTCGTCGTTTCCCCCTCGCCGTTGCGGGCCGCGACCGCACCCGCCTCCTCTGGGCGAACTTCGATTTCGGCGCGGAAGACGAGCTTGGAGAACTCGTCCCAGATCGAGTTCATCAGCTCCTCGAACATCGCGAAGCCTTCGTTTTTGTAGGCGACGAGGGGGTCGATCTGGGCGAAGCCGCGGAGGTGGATTCCTTCGCGCAGGTAGTCCATGTCGAAGAGGTGTTCGCGCCAGCGGTTGTCGATCACCTGCAGCAGGATCGAGCGCTCGAGGAAACGCATTAGCTCGTCGCCGAGCCGCTCCTCGCGCTCGTCGTAGGCGCTCATCGCGTCGTCGTCGAGGGCGTCTTTCAGCTTTTCCCTGTCGACCGTCTCCGGCGCCAGGCTGGCGACCTCGATGCTGAGTGGCCAGATCTGCCGCAGCTGCGTCTCCAGCTCCTCGAGGTCCCATTCCTCGAGCAAATCGCCGGCCGTGTACTCGTCGACCAGCCGCTCGATCACGCCCTCGACTTCGTCGCGCGCGATCTCCGACATGTCGCGCCCTTCGAGGATTTCGCGGCGGTATTTGTAGATCACACGCCGCTGCTCGTTCATCACGTCGTCGTACTCGAGGACGCGTTTGCGGATCAGGAAGTTTTGCTCCTCGACCTTCTTCTGGGCGTTCTCGACGGTCTTCGTCAGCATCCCCGCTTCCAGTGGCACTTCGCCGCCCTGCTCGTCGACGGGCCCCAGTTTGTCGAGGATTTTGTAGATGCGGTCGCCGGCGAAGAGGCGGATCACGTCGTCTTCGGCGGAGAGGAAGAAACGCGACTCGCCGGGGTCTCCCTGGCGCCCGGAGCGACCGCGCAGCTGGTTGTCGATCCGCCGCGACTCGTGGCGCTCGGTGCCGCAGATGAAGAGGCCGCCGAGCTCGCGCACCTCCTCCGCCTCGGCCTTGCACTGCGGCGCCAGCTCGGCCGCCTTCTCGGCCAGCGCCTGCTCGTAATCCTCGCTCTCCGGCGTGATCCCCTGCTTTTTCAGCTCCGCGATCGCGAGGTGCTCGGGGTCGCCGCCGAGCTTGATGTCGACGCCGCGGCCCGCCATGTTGGTGGCGATCATCACCGCGCCCTTGCGGCCCGCCTGGGCGATCAGCTCACCCTCTCGTTCGGCGTGCTCGGGCTTGGCGTTGAGGACCGAGTGTTTGATCCCCTGCCGCTTCAGCGCCTCGGAGATCATCTCCGAGACCTCCACCGACACGGTTCCGACGAGGACCGGCTGACCCTTCTCGTGGCGTTCGACGATTTCCTCGAGCACCGCCTTCCACTTGCCGTCCTTGGTCTTGAAGATCTGGTCGTTCTGGTCGAGCCGCACCATCGGCTGGTTGGTCGGGATCTCGACGACCGGCATTTTGTAGATCTTCATGAACTCGGTCGCCTCGGTGAGGGCGGTGCCGGTCATCCCGGAGAGCTTGTCGTAGAGACGGAAGTAGTTCTGGAGGGTGATCGTCGCCAGGGTCTGGTTCTCCTCTCTGATCGCGACGCCCTCCTTCGCCTCGACCGCCTGGTGCAGGCCCTCCGACCACCGCCGGCCCTCGAGGATGCGGCCGGTGAACTCGTCGATGATCATCACTTCGCCGTCGATCACCGCGTAGTCGTCGTCTTTCTTGTAGAGGGACTCCGCCTTCAGCGCCTGGACGAGGTGGTTGACGAGGCTGCCGTGCTCGCCGAGGTAGAGGTTGTCGACATCGAGGAACTCCTCGGCTTTCTTCACCCCCTGCTCGGTCGGTGCCACCGTCTTGTGCTTTTCGTCGTACTCGTAGTCGTAGTCGACCTCGGAGGTGTCGCGCGATTCGCCAAGCGATTTCAGCCTCTGTTTGGCCGGCACGCCGATCAACTGTTTGGCGAGGCGGGCGAAGGTGTAGTAGGTCTGGGCGGCCTGTTCGGGGGCCCCAGAGATGATCAGCGGCGTCCTCGCCTCGTCGATGAGGATGTTGTCGACCTCGTCGACGATCGTGAAGTGGTGGCCAGGCTGGACGCATTCCTCGATCGAGCTGGCCATGTTGTCCCGCAGGTAGTCGAAGCCGAACTCCGAGTTGGTGCCGTAGGTGACGTCCATCGCGTACTTGCGCTGGCGGGCGGCATGGTCATCGGCGTCCTGGACGGCGGCGACGCTGACGCCGAGCATGTCGTAGATCGGCTTCATCCATTCAGCGTCGCGACGAGCCAGGTAGTCGTTGACCGTAACGACGTGGACACCCTTGCCGGCGAGCGAGTTGAGGAAGACGGCCAGGGTGGCGGTCAAGGTCTTTCCCTCGCCGGTCTTCATCTCGGCGATCCCACCGTCGTGGAGGACCATGCCGCCGATCAGCTGGACGTCGTAGTGGCGCTGGCCGATAGCGCGACGCGCAGCCTCACGGGTGAGCGCGAAGGCCTCGGGCAGCAGATCGTCGAGGGACTCGCCGTTTTGCGCGCGCTCGCGGAGCCCGTCGGCCTCCTCGCGGATCTCCTCGTCGGAGAGCGTCTCCATCTCCGGCTCGAAGCGGTTTATCGCCTCCGCACGCTTCTGGTAGGTCTTGAACTTCCTGCCCTCTCCCGTCCGCAGCGCCTTGGTTACAAGGTCCATCGCTGGCATTGGTCAAGAGTAGCGATGCCGGGTTGATTTCCCCTTGCCGACCTCCGCCCCGCCCTCTAGGATCGAGACAGAACCCACAAGGAGGCACTCATGCGGATTGAGATTCGGGGCCGAAACGTCGAAATGACGGATGACCTGCGTGAGATGGTGCGGAAGCGCTTCCAGCGGCTGGGCAGGCAGGTCTCGCCGCTGGCGACGCTGGAGGTGGTGCTCTCGGAGGAGCGCAACCCTTCGATCGCCGACAGCCAGGTGGCGGAGGCGACGTTCTACTTGAAGGGCGTGACCCTGCGTGCGCGGGAGCGCTCGCCCGAGATGACCCACTCGGTCCACGAGCTTGCTGAGGACATCAGCCGACAGGTGAAGAAACACCGAGACCTGCGTCGCAAGCGCCGCCGCACGCGGCGGCTTGTCGGCCAGATGCGGGGCCGCCCGGCCGAAGCACGGCCGTAGGGCCGCGGAGAGCCATCTAGAGGCGCCGAGCAAAGGTCACCGCAACCACACGGGACGCCCCCACGGTCCGCAGCGCTTGCGCGCAGGCCGTGAGGGTGGCCCCGGTGGTGAGGACGTCGTCGACGAGGAGGGCACTGCGCGGAGCGGCGCCCTTGGCATGGATGCGAGGTGGATGGCCGACCCGTTCGGCCCGCCGTCGCCCGACCTGACGGCCGCTCCCCCGGCGCTCGAGGCAGCAGGCGAGCGGCGCTTCCAGCCGTGCGGCCAGGGCCACGGCCAGCTCGCCGGCGGGGTCGAAGCCGCGGCGGCGGAGGCGCGCCGGCGCCGGCGGGACCGGGACGATCGTGCCGCTCAGCATGTGGGCGGGCGCGAGCCATTCGACCCGCTCCGCCATCAGGTCCGCCACCGGCAGCAGCCGCCTGAACTTCAGCGCCCCGACCAGGTCCCGCGCCACCCCCTCGTAGGGCGCCGAGGACCAAACGCGGTCCAATCCCGCCGGCCCCCTCCCCAACAGGGGCTTCGCGTCCGCGAGCCGCCGTCCGCAGCGCGTGCAAACGATGGCCTCCGGCCGGCACGCGCGCCCACAAGAGGCGCACAACGCCGGCACCAGCGCCACCCCAACCGTCCGCAGGATCTCCATGCCGCCACCCTGCCCGGCAAAAGCGCACGCGTGGCGCGCAGAATGCAAATTCTCTGAAGCGTTTATGTGGAGGGTGCCGACACCCCTCCTCTGGAATTGACCTCCCCTCCGCTTCGCTCCGGGGAGAACCTGCTGCGCGCCTCCGGCGCGCAAACCTCAGATTGCATATCGCCGAACATTCCGCCGGAGGGGAATCGGCACCCTCTGCAACAGCGCTCCGTCAGACGCCGTCTATCGCGAGACCGCAAGAGAGTCCGGTATACGGACTCTGTTGCGGTCTCGGTGAACGGCGTCCCAGGGCTGTGTGTTGAAGAAGGGTCCTCTACCGCAGCGCTTGGTCCTTACCCGCGCGTGCCGGCGATAGCGCCGACGAGGACGGAGCGGGCCGGGATCTCGGCGCCGGGGAGGGCGATTACTTCTTTGAGGCGGGAACCGTCGCCGACGCGGACCCCGTCGCCGATGATCGAAGGCCCGTCGATGCGGACGTCGTTGCCGATCTCGCAGCCGGGTCCGAGGAGGACGGGCCCCTCCAGCTCGGGCTCGCCCTCCATCCGCTCGCCGCTGCGGAAGCCGTCGACCAGCTCGCCCTCCTGGTCGACCGCGACGGCGCCGGTGAGGGCGTCGATGTTCCCGGCGCGGAGCTCCTCGAGGTTGCCGATGTCGTTCCAGTAGGCCTCGATCTCGTGCGAGTAGAAGGGCACGTCGCCCTCGAGCAGGCGAGGGAAGACGTCCATCGCCCAGTCGGCAAAGCCGGGGGGATCGCCATCGCCGGCCGCCTTGCTGGTGCCGGGATCCGGGAAGAAGTCGAAGATCTCCTTGCGGAACATGTAGATGCCGCAGTTGGCGAGGTCCGAGAGGGCTTCGGCGGGGTCGGGCTTCTCCTGAAACCCCTGGACACGCCCATCGGAGCCGACGATCGCGACTCCGAACTGGCTGGTGTCCTCGACCCGCTTCATCGCCAGCGTCGCGATCCCGTCGTGCGATTCGTGGAACTCCCGCATCGCGGCCAGATCGATGTCGGTGAGGGCGTCGCCGGAGATGACGAGGAAGGAGTCGCCGAGAAAGTCGGAGGCGTTGCGGACGCCGCCCGAAGTGCCGAGCAGCTGCTCCTCATGGCTGTAGGCGAGGGAGACGCCGTAGGCGGTGCCGTCGCCGAAGTAGCCCTCGATCACCTCCGGAAACCAGTGCAGGTTGGCGATCGTCTCGGTGAAGCCATGGCGGGCGAGCAGGCGCAGGATGTGCTCCATCACCGGCTTGTTGAGCACCGGCACCATCGGCTTCGGCATCTCGTAGGTGATCGGCCGCAAGCGGGTGCCAAGTCCCGCGGCCAGCACCATCGCCCTCATCCCGCCATGCTCTCCTTGATCCGGTCCAGCACGTCGACGCGGTCCGGGTCGGCGCCGACCAGGCGAGCGGTCTCGAGCGAGACGAGGTCTCCCAGCAGGGTCGCCCAGAGGAGACGCTCGACCCGCGTCTCACCGGCGGTCTCCACCCGCACGACAGGGGCGCCGCTCTCGGCGACCACCTCGGCGGTCAGCTCGAAGCGGCGGCGCTCGCGCGGGTGCTGGTCGCAGTCCTCGATGAACACAGCCGCCATCCTGTCGGCGTCCTCACCCTCCCAGCCGCAGATCTCGTTGTGGTCGGCCTCCGGCAGCTCGGCGTAAAACGCCGGCAGCTTGGCGTTCTCGTTGAGCTGCGTCTTCCAGCGGTGGGCGACGGGAACGGTGAGGTCGCCGCCGTAGACGACCGTCGGCGCGCCGTCGAGCTGGGCGGCGATCTCGGCGGCCTTCGCTTTGATCGCCAGCGCCTCCCGCTCCAGGAAGGCGGCGGCGACGTCGATCTCCATGTGGATCCTCGGCCCCACCCCCGCCAGAGCGGCCACCTCGGCGGCCGCGGCGAACATGTAGGCGACGGCGACCCGCGGCTGGTAGATCCCTGGCGGCGCGACGACTGGAACCTCCGTCGCGCGGGCGCGGTCGACCAAAGGACCGCCGGTGCTGAGGACGATCCGCCGCGCTCCCAGCGCCTCGGCCGCCTCGAAGCAGGCGAGGGTCTCCTCCGTGTGCCCCGAATAGCTGGAGCAGAGAACGGTCCACTCGGGAGTCGCCCAGCTCGGCAGCTCATAGCCACGGATCGTGATCAGCGGCTTCGTCAGCCGGTCGCCGAGGACGCTGGCGGCGAGTTCGCCGCCGATCGCCGAGCCTCCCATTCCGCAGACCATCAACCCAGCCGACTCCGCTGACTCCAGCCGCGCCGTTTCGATCCGCCAGAGAGCGTCCCGGAGCTGGTCGGGCATCCCGAGCACGTCGTCGATCATCGGGCTCACTAGGCCGGGACTCTTTCATCTCTGCCGACCACCGCGCCGACCAGCTCGGCGCCCGGCTCGACTTCGGCTCCCGGAGCCAAGATCGACCCCTCGATCCGCGCCTCGGCGCCGACCACGCAACCGTCGAGCAGGACCGAATCCAAGACTTGGGCGCCGGCATCCAGGCGGCAGCCGGCCGAGACGACCGCCCGCGGCCCGACCCGGGCATCGTCGGAGATGGTCGTTTCCTCGGCGACGAGCAGGCCGGAGGAGGTCGGCTCCACGCGGGTCTCCACCCGCCCCTCGAGGATGTCCCAACTCGCCTGCAGGTAGCGCTCGGGGGTTCCGATGTCCATCCAGTAGCCGTCGAGCAGCAGGGCGTGGAGGCCGTCGCCGACCAGCCGCGGGAAGACTTCGCGCTCGATCGAGACCGATCGACCCGCCGGCACGAGGTCGAGCACCGAGCGGTCCAAGACGTAGGCGCCGGCATTGATCTCACCCGGGACCGTCTCACCGGTCTTCTCGATGAAGTCGAGGACCCTGTCCTCCCCGTCCCGGCGCACGAGTCCGTAGGCCGAGGAGTCGCCGACCGGATGCAGCGCGATCGTCGCGCGGGCGTCCCGCTCCTCGTATGCGTCAACCAGCGCCGACAGGTCGAGATCGGCCAAAACGTCGCCGTTCAAGGCCAGGAAGCGATCCTCGAGCCGGTCCCCGATGGCCTCCGCCGCGAACCGGATCGCCCCCGCGGTGCCCAGCGGCTCCGGCTCGGCGACGTAGGTGATCGTCACCCCCGCGCGCTCCTCCTCGTCACCCAGTGCATCCCGCAGGACCTGGGGAAGGAAGCCGCAGGCGAGGACGACCTCGGTCACCCCGTGGGCGGCAAGCCACTCGATCGCGTAGGCGAGAAAGGGCCGGTCGACGAGCGTCAGCGCCGGCTTGGGAACGTCGTTGGTGAGCGGACGGAGTCGCGTCCCCTCGCCGCCGACTAAAACGATTGCCTGCACCCTCTGGCCCTGACTGGTGGGGGCCGCTAGGAGGCGGTGGCTGGTCGGGGAGAGCTCACGGTGCGGCCTATACCCTCATACTCGAATCCGGCACCGGTGAGAGCCTCCGGGTCGAGGAAGTTGCGGCCGTCGACGATCAGCGGCCTGTTCATCCGGGCCGCCGCGGCGTCCCAATCGAGGTCGGTGAACTCCCGCCACTCGGTAACCAGAACAGCTGCATCGGCGCCCTCGAGCGCCTCCATCGCCGAAGCCGCCATCTCGACTGAGTCGAGCATTCCGGCCGCGCGCTCGGCGGCGACCGGGTCGTAGGCAACCACCTCCGCGCCCTCGCCCTGCAGCCGCGCCGCCAGCACCAGGCTCGAAGCCTCCCGCATGTCGTCGGTGTCGGCCTTGAAGGCAAGCCCCAGCAGCGCCACCCGCTTGCCGATCAGGGAGCCCAGGTGCTTCTCGAGCTTGCCGACCACGCGCCGCTTCTGCAACTCGTTCACCTCGATCACCGAGGTGAGCAGCTGGAAGTGGTAGCCGGTGTTGCCGGCCAGCATTTTCAAGGCGCTGACATCCTTCGGAAAACAACTGCCCCCGTAGCCAATCCCAGCACGCAGGAACGAGGCGCCGATCCGCTCGTCCAGGCCCATTCCCCGGGCCACCTCGCCGACGTCGGCGCCGACCTCCTCGCAAACGTTGGCGATCTCGTTGATGAAGGAGATCTTGGTGGCGAGGAAGGCGTTGGAGGCGAGCTTGATCATCTCGGCGCTGGCGACGTCGGTGCGCAGGATCTCGCCGCCGAGCGGCTGATAGAGGGCTTCCACCGCATCGGCCCCAGCCTCGTCGCCCGGGTCGGCGCCGATCACCACCCGGTCGGGGTTCATGAAGTCCTTGACCGCGGTCCCCTCCTTGAGGAACTCGGGGCAGGAGACGTAGCAGAGGCTGGGCATGTCGCGGCGGATCGAGGCGCCAGTGCCGGCGGGGACGGTGCTCTTCATGATCAGGACATGGTCGCTGTCCGCGGGAAGCTCCTGCACGACCGCCCGCACCCGCGAGAGGTCGGCGTCGCCGGAGTAGGTCGGGGGCGTGTCGACACAGACGAAGAGCAGGCGCGCCTCCCGCAGCAGCTGCTCCATATCGGTGGTGAAGGTGAGGCGCTCGGCGTTGCGGCGCAGCAGATCCTCGAGGCCGGGCTCGTGGATCGCGACCTCTCCGCGGGAAAGAGAGTCGACCTTCTCCTGCACGATGTCGCGGGCGATCACCGGATGACCGAGCTCGGCGAAGCACGAGGCGGTGACCAGCCCGACCCAGCCCACTCCGATTACGCCAACCGTCTCCTTCCGCTCGCTCATCCCGCGCTCCTTCCGCGCTTCGGTTTCTCATCCAGAACGAGCACCCTCGCCGAGCGCGCCATTCCGATCATCTGGTCGTTGGTCAAGGTCCGAGATAGGTCGTTGGAGATCCAGTAGGCGTTCTCGCCACGGCGCCAGGCAACCATTTTCACACGGTCCCCGTCGACGAAGATGTCGTACTCGCGTCCGTTGATCGTCTTGCTCAGGCTTGGATCCTCGAGAATCGGCGGGTCGGACCAGCCGCGGATGCCCTGCACCCCGAAGTAATGGGTTCCATCGGACATTTCTCCGACTAGGACCATCCGGTAGGCGAGGTGGCGATTGCCGTCGTCGTCCTTGAGGTTGTAGACGTAGGGGTCAACGACCTTCTCGTAGGGATTGGTTTCGACGAAGTAGGTGCCTTCGGGCAGCCGCGTCGGGTAGTAGATCGGGAAATGGCCGCGGGCGCGGCGAGCGGCGATCTTCGCCTCCGCTTCACCGGCTTCGCGGGCCGGGACCAGCCCGTCCTCACCAGGCTGCGCGACCTCCACTTTCGGTTTCTGCTTCTTCTGCTTGCCGCCGCCCTGCTTCTTCTTTCTCGCCTTCTTCCCCTTCCCCGCCGGGCGGGTCCTGGTGCTGGATGAGGTGAGCGTCCCGGGCCCGGCTTTGCCGAGGAATTCGTCGACCGCGCCTTCGATCGCTTCATCCGAGGCGTAGACGTAGGTGGGGCTGAGTTCGGCCGGGAACTCGACCTCGTTGATCGTCGAGTTGCGTGAGGCGGCGGCGAGTTTCAGCACTTCCAGCAACGTCGGCCCGTCGCTGATGTCGGAGGTCGTGTATTCGGTGAAGACGTTGACCAGCTCCTCGCCCTGGTCGAGCACGATGTCCTTGACGTCGATGCGGTGACGGATGGCGCTGAGGAAATCCTGCTGGCGAGCGGAGCGGACGATGTCGGTGTCGGTGTGGCGGTAGCGCACATAGTCGAGCGCCTGCTTGCCGCACATCAACTGGTAGCCGGGCTTGACGTTGATCTCCGCGTACTGTTCGGATGGCGGCACGCCTTCGTTCGAGTGGTAGTAGCGGCGGTCTACGTCGGTGTAGACGCAGCCGATCGCGTAGACGCCCTGGGCGAAGCCGAGGAAATCGACGTTGACCACGTGGTGGACCGGCAATCCCGTCAGTTCCTTGACGACCTGAAGCGTCAGTTTGGTGCCACCCCAGAAGTAGGCCTCGTTGAACCTGCCGGTGCCGACGCCGGGGATTTCGACCTTGAGGTCGCGAGGGATCGACATCATCGAGATCAGGTCCTTGTCCGGGTCGAGGCGGATCAGCATCGCGGTGTCGGAGCGGCCATGGTCTTCCGCGAATTCCGCCCCGGCCCGTTTGTCTGATCCGATCACAAGGAAGTTCTGCGCGTCCCCGTTCTCGGCGTCGGCGAGGAACCGGTTCAGCCGCTTCTCGAGCCTGTCATTCTCCGGCGCGATCGCCTCGGCGATGCTGTCGATGTAGAGCAGCGCCGCGGTCGCGGTAGTGGCCGCGGAGACGCCGACGATCAGGACCGAGGCGAGGATGAAGCGCCACCAGAAGCGCTTCGGCTTCGGCGCCGGCTCGCCGTCCCCCTCCGGGGGCGGTTTCTTGGGCGCCCAGCCGAGGCCCTGGGGGTCACTCATCGAGCCGGTCCGGAATCGCCATCAGGAACGACTCGAGCGCCTGGCGGTAGGTCTCCAGTGAGGCGATCGAGACCCACTCCGCCGGTCCGTGGTGCCCCGCCCCGATCGGGCCGAACTCGACCGCCGGTATCCCCACCCGCAGGAACGAGACGGCGTCGGAGGCGCCGTCCCGGCCAACGCTCATCGGCTCCCCGTCGTGGTGCTCGCTGGCCGACCAGCGCAGGGCCCTGACGTAGGCCGAGTCGCGGTCGACGGTGGCCGGAGGCCGCGTCAGCAGCGCCTGCACCTCGATCCCGGGGATCTCGTCCACCTGCGCGAGGATCTCCCGCGGATCCTGGTCCGGCAGGTAACGGATGTCGACGTCGATCAGGCATCGGTCGGGCACCTTGTTGAGAGCGTCGCCGCCGACGATGCGGCCGAGGTTGATCGAGGGGCGGTCGAATAGCTCCGAGCTGTGCCGGGCAAACGGTAGCGACTCGATACTGCGGAAAACGTCGATCGCGTTGAGGACCGCGTTTTCGCCCAGCCAGGGGGTTGCCCCGTGCGCCGCCGTGCCGGCGACCACGATCCGCAACGCCAAAACCCCCTTCGCCTCGATGCCGATGTGGAGGTCGGTCGGCTCGCCGGTGATCGCGAAGTCCCCGGTGAAGCCGCTGTCGACGAGGTGGTCGGAGCCGCGCTCGGCGTCTTCCTCGGACTCCTCGTCGCCGACGATCCCGAGCCTGACCCGTACCCGATCCTGCTCCCGCATCGCCGCCGTCACCAGCAGCATCGCCGCCATCGCGCCCTTCATGTCATACGCCCCGCGCCCGAAGAGCCGGTCCCCCTCGACCTTCGGCTCGAACTGCCCAGCGAACCCCGGCACCACGTCGAGGTGCCCGTGCAGCACGACCGTCGGCGCGTCCTCCGGCCCGACCTCGGCCATCAGCACCGGCAGCCCCCGCACCTCCTGCCGCTCCGCCTCAATCCCCCGCGCCTCCAACCACCCCTGCACAAATCCGGCAGCCTCCGAAATAGCTTCCGGCTCGCAGGTCTCGTAGGAGATCAGGCGCTGCGCGAGTACGACCAGCTCGTCAGTCATGGGAGCTGGTCATGAAGAGGAGTGTCCGCGCCCCTCATCCCCCTGCTATCGAGAGAAAGGCTTCGGCCCGGTCCTTGTCTTTCGCCGCCCGCGCGAACTCGGCGCTCCCCTCCTCGCTGTCGGAGAGACGATGCTCGGCGTCGGAGAGCTGCTCTTTCAGGGTGCCGCTGTCGAGCTCCTCGGGCGGGACCGCCTCCTCGAGTAGGAGCCGGGCCCGGTTGCCGTAGATCTGGAGCCAGCCGTGGGCCTGCGCGTAGCGTTTCGTCTCCGAATCGGAGACGTGGAGGCGGAGCTCCGTCGGCCGCAGCGCCGCCAGCAGCGGCGCGTGGTTGGCGAGGATGCCGAGCTCGCCGACCTCGGTGCGGGTCGAGACCTGGCGCGCTTCGCCGCTCCAGACCTCCCCCTCCGGGGTCAGGACCTCGACGTCGACCATGTGCTCCGCGGCCACTGGTTGCTCCTTACGCGGCGGCGCCGGACTTGGCGTTCTCGAGGACCTGGTCGATCGAGCCCTGCATGTAGAAGGCGCCCTCGGAAAGGTCGTCGTGCTCGCCGTCGAGGATCTCGCGGAAGCCGCGCACCGTCTCCGCGACTGGCACGTACTCGCCTTCGCGTCCGGTGAACTGCTCGGCGACGAAGAACGGCTGCGAGAGGAAGCGCTCGATCTTGCGGGCGCGCGCCACCGTCTGCTTGTCCTCGTCGGAGAGCTCGTCGATGCCGAGGATGGCGATGATGTCCTGCAGCTCGCGGTAGCGCTGCAGCACCTCCTGGACCTCGGTCGCCGTCCGGTAGTGCTCGTCGCCGACTACCTCGGGCTTGAGGATCGTCGAGGTCGAGTCGAGCGGGTCGACCGCCGGGTAGATCCCTTTCTCGGAGATCGCCCGGGAGAGGGTCGTGGTCGCGTTGAGGTGGGCGAACACCGAGGCCGGGGCCGGGTCGGTGAGGTCGTCCGCCGGCACGTAGACCGCCTGGATCGAGGTCACCGAGCCGCGCGCGGTCGAGGTGATCCGCTCCTGCAGGCCGCCCATCTCGGTCTCCAGCGTCGGCTGGTAGCCGACCGCCGAGGGCATCCGGCCCAGCAGGGCCGAGACCTCGGAGCCCGCCTGGACGAAGCGGAAGATGTTGTCGATGAACAGGAGCACGTCCTGGCCGCCCTGCTCGCGGTAGTACTCCGCCATCGTCAGCCCAGAGAGGGCGACGCGGAGGCGCGCGCCCGGGGGCTCGTTCATCTGACCGAAGACGAGCATGGTCTTGTCGATCACGCCCGACTCTTTCATCTCCAGCCAGAGGTCGTTCCCCTCTCGCGAGCGCTCGCCGACTCCGCAGAAGGCGGAGAGGCCGGAGTGCTCCTCGGCGATGTTGCGGATCAGCTCCTGGATCAGCACGGTCTTGCCGACCCCGGCGCCGCCGAACAGCCCGACCTTGCCGCCTTTCGCGTACGGCGCCAGCAGGTCGATGACCTTGATCCCGGTCTCGAGGATCTCCTGGGTCGGGGTCAACTCCGAGGCTTCGGGGGCGGGACGGTGGATCGGCCAGCGCTCGGTCTCGCCGATCTCTTCGCCCTCGTCGATCGGCTCGCCGAGCAGGTTGAAGATGCGGCCGAGGGTGACGTCGCCGACCGGCACCGTGATCGGCCCGCCGGTGTCGACGACCTTGTCGCCGCGCTTGATCCCGTCGGTGGCGTCCATCGCGACCGTGCGGACGCGGTCGTCGCCGAGGTGCTGCTGCACCTCGCAGACCAGCTGCGTCGTTTCGCCGTCGCCGTCGCCGGCGGTCTCGATCGTCACCGCCGAGTAGATCTCGGGGAGGTTGTCGGGGAAGACGGCGTCGACGACCACTCCGGTGACCTGCTCGACGCGCCCTACGTTGGTTCCGTTTCCGTTGCTCTCAGCCATCGTTTCCTTTTCTGGTCTTCCGAAATTGCCTCGCCGTCTAACCCAGCGCCTCGGCGCCGGCGACGACCTCCAAGATCTCCTGCGTGATCTCCGCCTGACGGACCCGGTTCATCTCCAGGGTCAGGTCACCGATCATCTGCTCCGCGTTCTCAGCCGCGTTCCGCATCGCGGTCATCCGCGCCCCCAGCTCCGAGGCCGCCGACTCGAGCAGCGCCCGGTAGACGGAGATCGTCACGTACTCGGGGATCAGCCGACCCAGCAGCTCCTCGGCGGCGGGCTCGTAAAACCACTCCGAGCGGCTCTGCGCCTGCTCAGCCTCGGTTTCCTCCTCCGCGTTCTCCTCGGTGTCGGCCCCCTCGCCGATCACCTCGGCCTGCTGCAACGGCAGCAGGGTCTGGCGCCAGACGTGCTGGGTCAGCGGCGAGACGAAGCGGTTGTAGATCAGCTCGACCCGGTCGAGGTCCTCGTCGACGTAGCGGGCGGTCATCTCCTCGCCGATTTCCCGCGCGTTGGCGAACGCGGGGCGGTCGGTGAAGCCGACGTATGAGGAGGAGACGTCCTGCTTGCGGAAGGTCATCGCTGAGACGCCCTTGCGGCCGACGACGGCGAACGAGGGCTCGGCGCCCTGCTCGCGGACCTCCGCCGCCATCCGCATCCCTTCGCGGATGATGTTGGCGTTGAAGGCGCCGGCGAGGCCGCGGTCGCCGGTGACCAGCACGATCCCGACTCGATTCACGTTCTCGCGCTCGACCAGCACCGGCACTCGGGGAATGCCGCCAGCCTGGGCCGCCGCCCGGCGGGTGAGTTTGCGGATCCCCTCCGCGTAGGGGCGCAGGTCTGAGATCCGCTGTTCGGCCCGCCGCAGCCGCGCCGCGGCGACCATCTCCATCGCCCGCGTGATCTTGTTGATGTTCTTGACCGACGCGATGCGATTTTTGACTTCCTTCTGCGTTGCCATCTTCTACTCCGCTAAGCCTTGGTCGAGGTAGTCGTCAATCGATGACGCTGCTGCCGGGGGGTGGCGCCGATTTGGGGGACCACCCCGAGGAGGGTGGCGAAGCCGCCCCCCGCAGGGGTGGTGGAACCAAATCGGTGACAGGACCCGCCGGCCCTCATACGCCCGCCGTCTCCTCCTCTTTCTCTTCCTCTTCAACCCGGGCGGGCGCCTCGCGCTCCTCTTTCGAGTGGATGCGGTCTGACTCACCGGCCTCCAGCGCCTCGCCCTTCTCGTCGAAGTCGGGGCCGAAGTCGTCGACGAAGTCGGCGATCGCCTTGCCCAGCGCGTCGGCATCCTCGTCGGAGAGCTGGCCGCTCTCTTCGATCCGATCGAGCAGGTCCTTGTTCTCGGCGTGCAGGCGGGTCCGCAGGTCGGCGAGGAACTCGGCGACGCGGTCGGTCTTGATCCGGTCGAGGTAGCCGCCGGTGCCCGAGTAGATCGAGGCGACCTGGTCGGCGACGCTGAGCGGTTCGCGCTCTTTCTGTTTCAGCAGCTCGACCAGCCGCTGGCCGCGGTTGAGCGATTTCTGCGTCTCCGGGTCGAGCTCGGAGCCGAACTGGGCGAAGGCCTCGAGGTCGCGGTACTGGGAAAGGTCGAGGCGCAGTTTCCCGGCGACCTTCTTCATCGCCTTGGTCTGCGCGTTGCCGCCCACTCGGGAGACCGAGATGCCGACGTTGATCGCCGGCCGCACGCCCGAGTAGAAGAGGTCGGACTCGAGGAAGATCTGGCCGTCGGTGATCGAGATCACGTTGGTCGGGATGTAGGCGGAGACGTCGGAGGCCTGGGTCTCGATGATCGGCAGCGCCGTCAGCGAGCCGGCGCCCTGGGCGTCGCTCAGCTTCACCGCCCGCTCGAGCAGGCGTGAGTGCAGGTAGAAGACGTCGCCCGGGTACGCCTCGCGGCCCGGCGGGCGCCGCAGCAGCAACGACATCTGCCGGTAGGCGTAGGCGTGCTTGGTGAGGTCGTCGTAGACGCAGAGCGCGTGCTTGCCCTGGTAGAGGAAGTGCTCGCCCATCGCGCAGCCGGCGTAGGGGGCGATGTACTTGATCGGGGCGGCCTCGTCGGCGGGGGCGGCGACGATGATCGTGTTCTCCATCGCCCCGTTTTCCTCCAGCACCTCTTTCAGCTGGACGACGGTCGACATCCGCTGGCCGATCGCGACGTAGATGCAGACCATGTCCTTGTCGCGGTTGTTGATGATCGTGTCGATCGCGATCGCGGTCTTGCCGGTCTGGCGGTCACCGATGATCAGCTCTCGCTGGCCGCGGCCGATCGGGATCATCCCGTCGATCGCCATCAATCCGGTCTGGACCGGTTCCACCACCGGCTGGCGGTGGACGACGCCGGGGGCTTTGAACTCGGCCGGGCGGGTCTCGGAGGTGTTGATCTCGCCGCGGTCGTCGAGCGGGCGGCCGAGCGGGTCGACCATCCGCCCGAGCAGCTCCTCGCCGACCGGGATCTGCAGCAGATGGCCGGTCCGCTTGACGGTGTCGCCCTCGACGATCTTGTCCCATTCGCCGAACAGCACGGCGCCGACGTTGTCGGCCTCGAGGTTCAGCGCCAGGCCGGTGACGCCGTGGCTCAGCTCGAGCATCTCCAACGCCATGCAGTTGTCGAGCCCGTGGATGCGGGCGATGCCGTCGGCGACGGACAGGACCGTCCCAACCTCGGAGAGGTCGGCGGAGTCGGTCTCCAGTCCCTCGATCCGCTCTCGCAGGATGCTTGCGATCTCGTCGGGCTTGATCTCCATCGGGTGCTCTATGCCTCCTTACGCCGCGGTGGCGACGCTCTTTCGAAGTTTCTCCAGGCGATTGCGGATGCTCGCGTCCAGGACCATGTTGCCGACCTGGAGCACGATGCCGCCGAGGACGTCGGCGTCGACCCTGCTCGAGAGGTCGACCTTCTCCCCGGTCTGGCGTTCGACCTCCTGGCCGATTTTCTCGACCACCGCCGGGTCCAGCTCGACGGCGCTGGTGACGGTGACGTCGATGCGGCGGTTCTCCTGCTTCCAGAGCTCGTCGAGCTCACGGCGGATGCGGAAGACCTCCGTCATCCGGTGCTTGTCGACGAGCAGGTCGAGGAAGTTGATCAGCTCGGGCTCGGCGCCCAAGATCGCCCGCGAGATCCCCTCTTTCTTCTCCGTCGAGGAGAGGTACGGGCTGAAGAAGAAGACCTGCAGCTCGCGGTTGCCGTCGACCGCGTCGGCGAACTGGCCGAGCTGCGCTTGCAGCGCGTCCAGCTTGCCCCTATCGCGGCCCACCTCGAAGAGGGCCTCGGCGTATACGCGAGCCGCGTCGGCCATCGGCTAGTTCTTCTCCGCTCCCGAGAGGGCCGAGAAGTCGACCTCGCTGAGGGCCTCCTCGACGAGGCGTTTCTGGTCCTCGTCGCCGAGGGTTTTGCGGGTCACCCGCTCGGTCGCGAGCACGGTCAGGTCGGCGACCTCCTTGCGGATCTCCTCCAGCGAGCGCCGCGTCTCCGCCTCGATGTCGCGTTTGGCGGCGGCGACCAGCTCCTCGCGCTTCTCCCGGCCGGCCGCGGCCGCCTCCGCTTCGGCGGTCTCGGCCGCCTTGCGGGCGCGAGCCATGATGTCGTCCGCCTGCTCCCGCGCCTCGGCCAGGCGGGCCCGGTACTCGGCGAGGAGCTCGTCGGATTCCGTGCGCTGCCGTTCGGCGGCCTCGATCGACTCGCTGATCATCTTCGCGCGTTTGTCGAGCGCTTCCTGGATCTTCGGGAAGGCGACCTTGCTCAACACCCACATCGTGATCAGGAACAGCAGCAGCGTCCAGATCATCAGGCCGACGCCCGGGCTGACCAGGAAGCTTCCGCCGCTTTCCTCTCCGTGCGCCGCCTCCTGGGCGAGCGGGAGTATGTAGCCGAACAGCTCCATCGACCTAGGCGAGGAAGAAGGCGATCAGACCGAAGATGAAGGTGTAGAAGGCGACCGCCTCGGTCAGCGCGAAGCCGAGCCAGCGGATGCTTTCCAGGTCGCTTTTCATCTCCGGCTGGCGGGCGACCGACTCGATCTCCTTGCCGAAGATGAAGCCCACGCCGATACCGGCGCCGATCGAACCGAGCCCGGCGCCGACGCCTAGCGCGATCGCTTTGCCGGCGCTTTTCACGCCTTCGTCGGTGACCTCGGCGATCGGTAGGGAAGTGAGATCCATCGAGTTACTCCTTTTCTAGTGAGCGGCGGAGGTCGCTCCGCCAATGTAGATAGCGCTAAGCGTCGAGAAGATGAATGCCTGCAGGGTCGCCACAAGCCCGACCTCGAAGATGAAGAAGGCGAAGGCAAGCGGGAAGGTGAGGGCTCCGAGAGCCGCGATCCCCAGCAGCACCGCCAGCCCACCGCCCATGAAGAGCAGCAGCAGGTGGCCGGCGAGGATGTTGGCGAAGAGACGGACGGAGAGCGAGATCAGGCGCACGAAGTGCGAGATCACCTCGATCACGAAGATCGCGCCCTTGCCGATCGGGTGCATGTCCTCCAGGCCGGGGGGCAGCCAGCTCTTGAAGTAGGGCAGGAAGCCCTTGTTCCGGATGCCTTCGACGTGGTAGGAGAGCCAGACGACCAGCGTCAGCACCAGCGGGATCGCGATGTTGGCGGTGGCGGCGTAGATCGCGAAGGCTGGGACCTCGAGCCCGAAGACGTCGACCGGGTGCTCGGTGTTGATCGGCAGCGGCAGGAAGCCGAGCATGTTCGAGAACCAGATCCAGAAAAAGAGGGCGGCGATGAAGGGGAACCAGCGGGAGGCGGTTTTGCCCTGCAAGCTGCCGCCGGTGATCGTGTCTTTGGTCAGGTGGTAGGCGACCTCGACCGCAGCCTGGACCCGGTTCGGCCGGTCGACCATCCGCCGCGCGATCCAGACCATCGTGAAAATGGTCAGAGCGCTGGCGAGGAAGAGGTAGAGGACCGCCTTGTTGACGCTGAGGTCGAGCCCGCCGAGGTGAATCGAGATCCAGGGGTCGAGTTTGAACTCGTTCTGCGGTTTGAAGGCTTCATTCTTCCCCTCGCTCGGGAAGATCAGCAGCAGCAGGATCGCCACCGCGAGGTAGAGGCCGAGGGCGATGAAGACTTTCGCCTTGGTGCTGAGGCCACCTTGGCCCTTGCCACCCTCGTCGAGGGCGCTTTGGGGCGCCCCCGCGGTCGCCGGTTCCGCGCTCACGCCGCCTCCTGGCCTTCCGGGCCCCCGTCGAGCAGGTACGAGATGCCCTGCGCGGCGAAGGAGAGCGTGAACAGCGCCGCCAGCAGCAGCGCCGCGGCGAGCCCCGACTCCCGTTCGGCGACGCCGACCAGCAGAACCGCGGTCGCCATCAGCCAGACGCGGCCGAGGGTGCTGCCGGCGACGAGGCCCATCGCCTTCTGGCGGTTGCCTGCGGCGAGCTCGGCCTTCATCCGACGCTGGGCAAGTACCTGGATCCCGCGCTGCGCGAGCCAGACCGTGGCCGCCGCGGCGTATCCGAGCAGCGGAAACCCTCCGACCAGGAAGACGGCCAGCGCGGCGACCAGCGCCATTAAGTCGACGTACTTGGGAGGAGACATAAACAGGAAACAGGAGTTAAAAACGCCCGGCTCGGGGCAGAGCGGGGCGCACCGCGACTATATAGAAAAGGGCCTGTGAACGGCTTTCTGAAGCCAGTTCGTGAGGGTTGACACTACCGGGGGTTTGAGGGGGAGGAGGCGGGAGGCCCTCCCCAGACACCACTCGCTATGGCTCGTGGTTGAGTGTCTGGAGAGGGCC
>DASSVR010000086.1:0-29718 GCA_035705945.1 Solirubrobacterales bacterium | reverse complement strand
CTTCTCGTCGTAGGTCGGCACATCGCGAGGGGACTCGACCAGGCAGCGCTCCTCCCCCTCCCACTCCTGCTCTCGGCCGCCGTTGAAGAAGTAGGTGACGTGCGCGTACTTCTCGGTCTCGGCGACGTGGAGCTGGCTGCCGCTGGCGTCCGCGATCGTTTCCGCCAGGGTCGTCCGAGGTCGCTGCTCGGGGAAGGCGACCGGGTATGGCCAGCCCTTGCGGTACTCGGTCATCGTGGTGAGGTCAAGCGTCGAGGCGCCGGCGCGGGAGAACTCGTCGAAGCCGGGCTCCGCGAGGGCACGGGTCAGCTGCCGCGCGCGGTCCGGGCGGAAATTGACGAAGATCGCGACGTCGCCGTCCGCGGCGCCGTCGTAGTCGCCGATCACGGTCGGCTTGACGAACTCGTCGGTCTCCCCGCGCTCATACGACTCGCCGATCGCCGCGGCGGCGGAAGGAGCGCGCAGCCCTTGGGCGTGGACGATCGCGTCGTAGGCGAGCTTCGTCCGCTCCCAGCGCGTGTCGCGGTCCATCGCGTAGTAACGGCCGCTGACGGTGGCGACGCGGCCGGCCTGGCGCAGCCAACGCTCCAGCTCTTCGAGATAACCCTTGCCGCCGTTCGGCAGCGTGTCGCGACCGTCGGTGAAGGCGTGGAAGACGACATCGGGGACACCCTCCTGGGCGGCCAGCTCGATGCAGGCCTCGAGGTGCTCCCAGCCGGAGTGGACGCCGCCGTCGGAGACGAGCCCGAGCAGGTGCAGGCGACCGCGGGGGCTGTTGCGGGCGCGCTCGCAGGCAGCGACCAGGGCCTCGTTCTCGAAGAAGCCGCCGTCGGCGATCGAGTCGTCGATACGGGCGAGGTCCTGCTTGACGATCGCGCCGGCGCCGAGGTTGAGGTGGCCGACCTCGGAGTTGCCCATCTGGCCGTCCGGCAGTCCCACGTCGCGACCCTGCGCGGATAGCCGGGTATGGGGAAACTCGCTCCAGAGCCGGTCGAAGACGGGCGTATCGGCAAGGGAGATCGCATTGCCCGGCCCTGGCTCCGCCAGCCCCCATCCGTCGAGGATGACGAGGGCAAGCGAGGGGAGCAGAGGGCTCATCGACCTAGCCCGCTGCCTCGACTATGGCCGCGAAGTCATCGGCGTCGAGGCTGGCGCCGCCAACCAGCGCCCCGTCGACGTCGGGCAGCGAGAGCAGCTCGGCGGCGTTGTCCGGCTTCACCGAGCCGCCGTAGAGGATGCGGACTTTGTCGGCGGCGGCGCCGTGCGCCCGCAGGACGTCGCGGATGAAGGCGCAGGCCTCCTGGGCCTGGTCGGGGGTGGCGGTGCGACCGGTGCCGATCGCCCAGATCGGCTCGTAGGCGATGACGACGTTCGCTATCTGGCCTGGCTCGAGCTTGCCGAGGTCTGTCTCCAGTTGCCGCTCCAGCACCTCCGTCGTCTCTTCGGCGTCGCGTGCCTCCTCGCTCTCGCCGACGCAGAGGATCGGCTCGAGGTCAGCGGCGAGGGCGGCGGGCAGCTTGCGCGCCAGCGCCTCGTCGGACTCGTTGAAGTACTGGCGGCGCTCGGAGTGCCCGAGCACGACCGCCTCGACATCGAGCTCGACCAGCATCGGCGCCGAGACCTCGCCGGTGAAGGCGCCGGACTCCTCCTCGTGCATGTTCTGCGCCGCGACCTTGACCGCGGTGCCGTAGCGGCGCTCGACCACCGCGCTCAGCGCCGTGAAGGGCGGGCAAATGACGACGTCGCTCTGCGTTGCGGCGATCCGCGGCAGCAGCGCGTCGACGAACTCGGCCGCCTCGGCGACGGTCTTGTTCATCTTCCAGTTGGCGGCGATGTAGGGGGTTCGTTCAGGCATCCGCGGTCTCCTCTTCGGCATCGAGCAGGGCCTCCACGCCCGGCAGCTTCTTTCCCTCCAGCAGCTCCAGCGAGGCGCCGCCTCCGGTCGAGACCCAGTCGACCTCGTCGTCGAGCTCGAACTGGTTCAGCGCCGCGACCGAGTCGCCGCCGCCAACCACGGTAGTGCCCGGCGCCGCGGCGACCGCCTCGGCAACTCGTCGGGTCCCCGCGGCGAACGGCTCCAGCTCGAAAGCGCCCATCGGTCCGTTCCAGAGGACGGTCCCGGCTTCGCGGACGGCCTCCGCGTAGCTCTCCGCGGTGCGTGGCCCGATGTCAAGACCCATCCACCCCTCCGGCACCTCCACCCCGTCGCTCTCTTTGCGCTCGGTGTCGGCTGAGAACTCGCGTCCGAGAACGAGATCGACCGGCAGTGAGAGCTCGCAGTCCGCCTGCTCCGCCCGCTCGAGGGCCTCTCCGGCCAGCTCCACGCCCTCGACCAGCGAGTCGCCGGTCTCGATTCCCTGCGCCCGAAAGAACCCGAAGCACATCGCGCCGCCGATCAGGATCCTGTCAGCAACCTCGAGGAAGCGGTCGATCACCCCCACCTTGTCGGAGACCTTGGCGCCGCCAAGCACGACCACCAGCGGCCGCTGCGGGGACTCGACCACCTTGGTCAGTTCCCTTACCTCGCGCTCCAGCAGCAGGCCAGCGTAAGCCGGCAGGTGGGCGGCGACGCCGGCAGTGCTGGCGTGGGCGCGGTGCGCCGCCCCGAAGGCGTCGTTGACGTAGAGGTTCGCGAGCTGAGCCAGCGCTTCCGCCAGCTTCGGATCGTTCTTCGTCTCCCCCGGCTCGAACCGCACGTTCTCCAGCAGCAGGACGTCGCCCGGACCGAGCGAGCCGCAGGTGAGCTCGACGTCCCCCTCGATCACGCCCGGGGCCAGCTGGACCTCGGTCCCGAGGAGCTCCCCCAGCCGCTTTGCCACCGGGGCCATCGAGAGCGCGGGGTCGCGTTCGCCTTTCGGCCGCCCCAGATGCGACATCAGGATTAGCGCCGCGCCACGCTCGCGCAGCAATTCGATCGTCGGCAGCGCCGCCCGGATCCGGGTGTCGTCGGCGACCTCGCCGTCCTTCAGGGGAACGTTGAAGTCGACCCTGATGAGGACGCGGCGGCCCTTGACGTCGGCCTCGCGGACGCTTGCCTTCGTGAAGCCCATCCGGTTGCCGGGCGGCGTCAGGAAGGCAGAACTTTGCCGGCCAGCTCGACGCAGCGGTTGGAGTAGCCCCACTCGTTGTCGTACCAGCTGACCGCCTTCACCAGCCTTCCGTCGCCGATCACCATCGTCTGGGCGGCGTCGAAGATCGAGGAGTGCGGGTCGCCGACTATGTCGGTGGAGACGATCGGGTCCTCGGTGTAGGAGAGGATGCCCTTCAATTCACCCTCGGCCGCCGCCTTGACCGCCGCGTTGACCTGCTCGGGGTCGACCGCCTCCGGCGTGGTGAAGGTGAGGTCGACAACCGAGCCGGTCGCCACCGGCGCCCGCATCGCGAACCCGTTCAGCTTCCCGTTCAGCTCCGGCAGCACCAGGCCGACTGCCTTGGCGGCGCCGGTCGTGGTCGGGATCAGGTTGAGGGCGGCCGCGCGCGCCCGGCGCAGGTCCTTGTGCGGCATATCCTGCAGGCGCTGGTCGGCCGTGTAGGCGTGGATCGTCGTCATCAGACCCTGCTCGATGCCGAAGGCGTCGTTGAGGACCTTCGCCAGCGGCGCCAGGCAGTTGGTCGTGCAGGAGGCGTTGGAGATGATGTCGTGGCTCTGGGGGTCGTAGTCGGAGTCGAAGTTGACGCCGAGGGCCACGGTCACGTCCGGTTCCTTGGCCGGCGCCGAGATGATCACCTTCTTCGCGCCCGCCTCGAGATGCTTGGCAGCGTCGTCTCGGGCGGTGAAGAAACCGGTCGACTCGATGACCACGTCGACGCCGAGGTCGGCCCACGGCAGCTGCGCGGGGTCGCGCTCGGAGAGGACCTTGAGCTCATCCCCATCGGCGACGATCGAGTCGCCGGAGACCGTTACCCCGCCCGGATAACGCCCGAGGATCGAGTCGTACTTGAGCAGGTGGGCCATCGTGTCGGTGTCGACGAGGTCGTTGACGGCGACGAAGTCGATGTCCGCGTTCGCCGCCTTGGCGGCGCGGAACACGTTGCGTCCGATGCGGCCGAAACCGTTGATGCCGACCTTCACAGCCATGAACCAAATCCTCCTGATGTCGTTGGGGGAAGCCGATCCTATGGAGTCGGCGCGTTCGGCTCCGCCTCAGTCGGAGCCGATGGTGATCTCGATCTGGTACCCGTCCGGGTCCTTGAGGAAGGCGGAGTAGGAACCGGAGCCGTGCGAGCGCTGCTCGCCCGGCTCGGCGACGCTGACCCCGCCCGCTTTGACGCCGTTCTCCCACGCCGCCTTGACCGCGACGATCCCCAGCGCCGAGAAGCTGAGCAGGCCGAAGCCTGGATGCGGGTCGTGCTTGGCGGAGACGAAGAAGACGGGTTTGGCGATGCCCCAGCCGATCGTCTGGTCCTGCTCGAAATGGCGCCGCCAACCGAGCGGAGCGAGCATCGAGTCATAGAAGGCGGCGCTGCGATCGAGGTCGCCGACCTCCAGTAGAACGTGATGGAGCATTGAGAAACGGAGGCTATAGATCTAGCCGGAGCGCGGGGTCCAGCGGAAGAACTTGACCGCAAGGAGCAGCCCGGCGACGCCCCAGAGGGCGACGACGGCGAGGTTCTCCCATGAGACGGCGGGGCCGCCGGCCGGGACGTAGGCGTCGAAGAACGCATCGAAGAAGTGGCGGACCGGGAAGAGGTCGGCGAAGGCGATGACGCCGTCCGGGAGCTGGTCTTCGGGGATGAAGACGCCGGAGAGGAAGTAGAGCGGCAGGAGGAGGGCGTTGACGATCGCGGCGGCGGCGTCCTGGGAGGGGATGATGGCGGTGAGGGCGATGCCGAGGCAGCAGAAGGCGGCGGCGCCGACGATCAGGGCGAGGATGATCGCCGGTAGGCGCTCCCAGGGGAGGTCGACGCCGTAGAGAACGCCGCCGATCGCGGCGAGCAGCGCGAGCATCATCAGCGCCAGGACAATCGAGTTGCCGACGCGGCCGGCGATGAACACCCAGGGCGGCATCGGGGTGCCGCGGCCGCGCTTGAGCCGCCCGTCTTCGCGGGCGATCACCAAGCTCATCGCCAGCGTCTGCATCGTCGCCGAGATGATCGCCAGCGAGATGATCGCCGGCACGTAGTAGGTCGTCGCCTCGACGCCGCCGCGGACGTCGACCTCTTCCCCCTCAAAGACGACGGCGAGGATGAGGAAGACGATCACCGGGAACATCACCGTGAAGAAGACCGAAGCGGGGTTGCGCCAGAAGGCCTTCTGGTCGTAGCGGAACTGGTGGCCGACGAGGGTGAGGGCGCTCATTTGGCGCCGCCGTTCACGTGGGCATCGGCTTCGGCGGTCAACTCCAGGTATACGTCCTCGAGAGAGGGACGGGTCACTTCCAGCCCCTCGAGCGTCTCGCCGCGGGCGAGGGCCTCGCCGGTCAGCTCGTGCAGAGTCTGTACCGGGGTCGCCGTCTGCAGCATCACCTCCCGACCCGCGGAGCGGTAGCGAATGGTCGTCTCGCCGCTTTCGCGCTGCCCGAGGTCCTGGGGAGTGCCGCGCGCGACGATCTCCCCGGCGGCAATGATCGTCACCCGGTCGGCGAGGCGCTGCGCCTCGTCCATGTAATGGGTGGTGAGGAAAACGGTCTTGCCGAGGTCGCGGAGACCGGCGATCACGTCCCAGGCCTGGCGCCGCGCAGAGGGGTCGAAGCCGGTGGTCGGCTCGTCGAGGAAAAGTAGCTCCGGATCGCCGATCAGGGCCATGCCGACGTCGAGGCGGCGCTGCTGGCCGCCGGAGAGCCGGCTCGTCCGCTCGTCCGCCTTGCCCTCCAGCCCGACCAGCGCGATCACCTCCTCGGTCGGCCGCGGCGAGCGGTAGTAACCGGCATAGAGGTCAAGCGACTCGCGCACCGTCAGGTAGGGGTCAAGGCGGCCACTCTGCAGGACGATCCCGATCCGCTCGCGCCACTCCCGCCCGGCGCGCTCGGGATCCTCGCCCAGCACGGTCACCTCTCCTCCGCTCCGGCTCCGATACCCCTCGAGAATCTCGACCGTCGTCGTCTTCCCGGCGCCATTGGGACCGAGGAACGCAAAGACCTCGCCGCGATCGACCTCGAGGTCGATGCCACGCACGGCCTCCACTTGGCCATAGCTCTTGCGGAGACCTTTGATGGAGATGACGGGCTCAGTCAATGAGCGGCGATTCTAGGTTCCCAGATCCAGGTCCCGGTGCTTCACCTGCACGACCACGTCCTCGCGGCCAGCCAGGTCGCGGCGAATCCGGTCGGCCACGGTGATCGAGCGGTGGCGGCCCCCCGTGCAGCCAATCGCGATCGTCAGGTGGCTCTTGCCCTCGGCGACGTAGGCCGGGACAAGGAACTCGAGCAACGGCAGGAGTCGACCGTAAAACTCCCCCGCCTGGGTTCCCGACTCGACGTAGGCGCGCACCTGCTCGTCGAGGCCGGTCATCGGCCGCAGCTCGTCGTCGTAGTGAGGGTTGGGCAGAAAGCGGACATCGAGGGTGAGGTCGGCGTCGCGCGGCGGCCCGTTCTTGAAGCCGAAGGTGAGCAGGGTGACGGCGAGCTTGCCGCTCGCCTCGCGGCCCAGCAGCTCTGCGGCGATCTGGCGGCGCAGCTCCGCCCCGGTCAGGTCGCTGGTGTCGATCACCTTGTCCGCCCGCTCGCGCAGCGGCGCCAGCAGCTCCCGCTCGGCGCGGATGCCCTCGACAATCCGCCCCTCCGGCGCCAGCGGGTGACGGCGGCGGGTCTCCTTGTAGCGGTCGAGCAGGGCCTCCTCGTCGGCCTCGAGGAAGAGGACCATCGGCCGCAGGCCTTCGGCCTCGAGGTCGTCGAGCACCTGGACCAGCTCGTCGAAGTACTCGCCACCGCGCACGTCGGAGACGATCGCGGCCCGCTCCACGCCGCTGCCCTCGTGGCGGAAAAGCTCACCGAGGGCAGCGATCATCCGCGGCGGCAGGTTGTCTACGCAGAAGTAGCCGCCGTCCTCGAAGGCGGCGATCGCCTCGGACTTGCCGGCGCCCGAGTGCCCGGTGATCACCACCAGGGTGACCCGCTTCGCGGGCAGGCCGATGTCAGCGCCGGGGCGGACCTCTTCGCCGGTCTCCTCGAACTCCGTCTCCACCCGCTCGGCCATGCGACTCCAGTGACTAGTTGGTCCGGTTGAGCTGCTCGTGTATCTCCCGGCCTACTTTGCCAGGTAGCCCGGGCACCGCCTCGAGCTCCTCGCGGGTGGCGGCGAGGAACCGCTCCGGCGTGCCGAAGTGTTGCAGCAGCGCCCGCTTGCGGGCGGGGCCGATGCCGGGCAGGTCGTCGAGCACCGACCCCGCGAGCATCCCCCGGTCGCGGCGGCCGCGGTGGTGGTCGATCGCAAAGCGGTGCGCCTCGTCGCGGACCCGCTGCAGCAGCCGCGAGGCCTCCGAGTCGGCGGCCAGGTCGAGCGGCTCGGAGCGGCCGGGGACATAGACCTCCTCCAGCCGCTTGGCGAGGCTGACCACGGTGACGCCGCGCTCGGTGAACGGCTTCAGGGCCCGCACCCCGGCGGCGAGCTGTCCCTTGCCGCCGTCGATCAGGATCAGCGCCGGGAGCGAGGCGAAGCTCTCGTCCCGCTTGCCGTCGTGGGGCGAGAGGTCGGCCTGTTCGAGGTAGCGCGCCATCCGCCGCGAGAGCACCTCCTCCATCGAGGCGAAGTCGTCTGGGCCGCCGTTTCCGGCCTCATCGACGCGTATGTCTCCACGGACCCTGAAGCGCCGGTAATCGGCCTTCTTCGTCGCCCCGCCCTCGAAGACGACCATCGAGGCGACCGTGTGCTCGCCGCCGATCGTCGAGATGTCGAAGCCCTCGATGCGGACGGGCAGCTCCTCCATCCCCAGCGCCTCGGCCAGCGCCGCCAGCGACTCGACCCGGCGCGTGCGCCGGTGCTCGCGCCGCAGCCGGTCCTGGTCCAGCGCCAGTTGGGCGTTGCGCTCGGCCAGCTCGCGCAGCCGCCGTTTGTCGCCCCGCTCGGCGGCGCGCACCTCGACCGGGGCGCCGCGGCGCTCGCTCAGCGCCTCCGCCAGCACCTCAGCCCGGTCCCGCAGGTAGGGGCCGACGACGATCGTCCGCGGCATCGCCGGGGAAGCGGCGTAGTACTGGGAGATGAACTCCTCGGCGACCTCGGCCGGCTCGCGTTCGCCCTGGTTCTCGAGGTAGAAGCTCTGCCGCTCGGCGAGGATCCCGTCGCGGACCTGGAAGACCTGGGCGTTGGCGTCCTGCCCCTCGACCGCGACCCCGATCAGATCGGCGGTGCCTACAGAGCCGCCGGCGACGCGCTGGCGCTCGAACAGCGAGCGGATCGCCTTCAGCCGGTCGCGGTGCAGCGCCGCTCGCTCGAACTCCTGCACAGCGGCGGCTGCCTTCATCTTCTCCTCCTCCTCGCGCTCGACCTGGCGGTAGCGGCCGGAGAGGAAGTCGACGATCGCGTCGATGTTGCGGCGGTACTCCTCCCTGCTGATGTACTCGACGCAGGGAGCCCCGCAGCGCTTGATGAAGTAGTCCAGGCAGGGGCTGCCGGAGCGGCGGCCCGGCTCCTTCCCCTCGCAGGTGCGGAACTGGAAGAGCTTGCCGAGCAGGTCGAGCGTCTCCCGCACCCGCTTGGCGCTGGAGAAGGGACCGAAATAGGCGCGGCCGGTGCGGTGTTTCTCACGGGTGAAGTAGACCCGCGGATAGTCCTCGTCGAGGCTGACTGCGACGTAGGGATAGGACTTGTCGTCGCGCAGGCGGATGTTGAAGCGAGGGCGGTGGCGCTTGATGAAGCTCTGCTCGGTCAGCAGCGCCTCGGCCTCGTTGACGGTGACGAGGCTCTCGATCCGGTCGATGCGGGAGGTCAGGCGGGTGTCGCCGCCGGAGAAGTGCGAGGCGATCCGTTTGCGGATCGAACGTGCCTTGCCGACGTAGAGCAGCTCGCCGTCGGGATCGTAGAGGAGGTAGACGCCGGGCTGATCGGGCAGCGACTTGCGCTGCTGCGCGATCCGCTCGTCGCGGCTCGAGGCCTTGTGGCCGGCACTGTTAGGGCTTGGTTTCGGCTTGCCTTTCGCCATCGGTCAAAGGGTAGGCTGCTGGCCACCCGGCCAACCGACGCCCACAGGGAGAGCGCGATGTCCAGCGAAACCATCAACCCGCCGCAACTGAACACGATTCGGATCGAGATCGACGGGGAGATCGGGACCCTGACGCTCGACCGCCCTGACGCGTTCAACGCGATGAGCCCGGAGATGATCGGGGAGATGACGGTTGTCTTCGCCTGGCTGGCGGACCGGGCGCCGCTTCGGGGGCTGATCGTGACCGGCGCCGGCAAGGCCTTCTGCGCCGGCGGTGACGTCACCTGGTTCCGCAAGGGGGTGGAATCGGAGGACTTCGACCTGCCCTCCGACGTGCGCCGCGGGGCCGAGGTGCTGCACCAGGCGATCATCGACCTGCGGCGGATCCCCTACCCCGTGATCGCCGCCGTCAATGGCCCCGCCGCCGGAGCCGGGTTCTCGCTGGCACTCGCCTGCGACATCCGCATCGCCGCCAACACGGCTTTCTTCGCCCCCGCCTACGGACGGATCGGCGCCTCCCCCGATGGCGGCATGACCTACTTCCTGCCGCGAGTAGTCGGCCCGAGCAAGGCGTTGGAACTTCTGCTGGACGACCCGAACCTGGGCGCCGAGGAGGCGGAGGAGATGGGGTTGGTGAGCGAGGTCGTGGGCGCGGAGGAGCTGATGCAGCGGGCCCGGGTCCGGGCCGAGGAGCTGGCGAAGAAGGCGCCGCACTACGTGAGGATGGCGAAGCTGCTCTGCGGCGTCAGCATCGAGAACCACATCGCCGAGCACCTGCAGCTGGAGCGCCACGGGATCGCCGACTCGATGGCGACCGAAGACCTCCGCAACGGCGTCGAAACCTTCTTCAGCGGCGGCACTCCCGAGTTCCACGGCCGGTGATCGGACAGCGAACCCCTAATAACGCAACTAAAGTGCGTGGAACCCGTCCCTCCGCGGAAAGGACCGAGATGAAGAAATTCGCATTTCTGCTCGCCCTGATCTTGTCGGCCTTCGCGATCGTCGCATGCGGCGACTCCGGTGACGACACCACCGGCGAAACCGCCCCGACGACCACCACCGAAGAAGAAACGACTGAAGAAGGCGCTGGCGGAAGCGGCTCCGCCGAACTCAGCTTCGAAGCCGACCCGAGCGGCGCCCTCGCCTTCACGACCGACTCGGCAACCGCGAAAGCGGGCAAAGTGACCGTCAAATTCACCAACGAATCGTCCGTGCCCCACGACGTGGCGATCGAAGAAGACGGCGGCGAAACCGTCGGCAAAACCGAAGTCCTCGCCGAAGGCGAAGACTCGACCACGGTCAACCTGAAACCAGGCGAATACAGCTTCTACTGCTCAGTACCCGGCCACCGCGAAGCTGGCATGGAAGGGACGCTGACGGTCGAATAGCCGGCCTGCGCTCGCGATGAGCCGCTGGGAGCCCAGCGGCCAATAGGCGCGGGGCGCGTACGCGCCCCGCGCCCTCCGTTCAGGGTTTGGCTTCTACGGCCGTGCCACCGCTGGTGACGGCAAATTCCCCCGAGACGGACTCGGGCGGTGGGCAATATTCACCGCTGCCTTTAACTAGTTCGGTTTCACCGGCCAGCGCAGGTTCAAGCGCTGCGTAGTTTTCGAAGGCCCCGGCCAAAGCGAGGTTGTATTCGCATTCGACGAGTTTTAGATTTATGTAGTAAACCGTCCCAACCAGGACGAATTTGCTGGTTCGCGCAACGCCTTCCCCGGAGCCGTTAACCGCATAATCAAGGGTTACACCTTCAGTCGGAACTGAGTATTTGATCGTGAAGGAGGGTTTCCACGGGCAACGGGCACCTCCTCCGTTTTGCATTTTGGTCGTGGTCACAGCCTGCAGTGATCCTGGGTTTTCCTGCACTTCGCCACTCAATTCCGTTTCGCTGCAGGAATGTTCTCCGCTTTCGCTGCTGAAGGTAAGGTTGGAGCTGAACACTTTCAGCGGCGCTTCGAGTTCGAGCTGGGCACCGCCTTTGAGGTAGAGGGTGGCGGGCGCCAGCGTTGTGAAGATCTGGTCCTGGCTGACGTGGGTCCCGGTGGCGTTTTCGGTAACCAACCGATAGTGATAGATGGTGTACCTTTCCAGTTCCGAGATGGATTCGCTCACGGAACTGCTTTCCACTTCTTCGCCAACTTCTTTCGTCGACGTTTTGGACCCGTAGGATGCGGTCGTCCCGTATTCGAACCAGTATTCCGTGGCTGTTCCATTAGGCTGAATCGCGGCGTTCAGCGTCGCCATACTCCCCGAGATATCAGACACGGAAAGGACCTGGAGCCCTGGGTGGCTTGAGCTCAGGAAAGATTTCTGGTTCCCATAGACAGTTCCGCTCGCGTTGCTCGCGGTGATGCGCCAGTAATACCTCGTTCCTGGTGTCAATCCGGTGAGTTTGTAGCTGACTAGTTCCGGGCTGTATCCACTTCCTACGGATTCAGGGGGAATCGGCGCTTTGTCCGTATACGAACCAGAAGTAGTCCCATATTCGAATTGATAGGTGGTGTTCTGACCGTTAGGAGTCACGAACGCTTTCACCGTCGCCGTTTCTCCCGAAGCTTCGGTTTCGGTTAAAGGAAGTTGCACTTTGGGAGGCCCGACCGTGGTAAAGGTCTGATCCACTCCTTGGCTCGTCCCATGCGAGTTGCTGGCTACGATCCGGTAGTGGTAGAGGGTGCTCGGGCTCAGCCCGCTGAGCGGTTCGCTTTTTTCGAGGGTAGAAGTGCCGGAGCCAACGTTGACTTCGGCGGTTTTCGAGCCGTAGTTCGTAGTGGTGCCGTATTCGAAGTACATTTTGGTTTCTAGACCGTTGGGATTGACTTTGCCGTTCAGCGTCGCCGCTTTTTCCCCGACGGAAGATGCGGGCAGGGTTTCCACGGAAGGCGAGAGGGCAAACGCTGGCGAAGCGCTCATGCCGATTGCGCAGACACCGATAGCGAGCATCGCCAACATGAGAGCGAGGCGCCTTCCCGTTGGTTTGCGCCCTCCCGTGCAGACGCACTCCCGTGACTCCATGACTCTCCCCCTTTTGCGAGTTCCCGCAGTTTCTTGATGAATAATCAGATGACCCTAAGTGATAGGTGGATCGGTGTCAACGCGCCTTGGGACAAGCGTCCAAAAGCGGCCGCGCCGTTCCGTCGTCAGCGGCCGACTCGGGCAAGATCTCGTCGGCGGAGAGGCCCAGTCAGTCTCCCGAGGCGAACGCTTCGCAGCCAGCGCCTCCACGCCGAACAGAAGCCTCAGCCGGCGGCCACCATCACCCGCGTTACCGAGTCGCCGACGAAACAGGGCTTCTCGCCCCCCTCAACCTCAAGGGTGAAGCGGGTGACGGCCTGGTACCAGCCGCCGCCGACCTCGTCGACGGAGACGATCTCCGCTTTGGCGCGCACGCGGGAATCGACGGGGACCGGAGCCGGGAAACGGATCTTGTTCCAGCCGTAATTGACGCCGAGGGCGAAGCCCGAGGAGGAGATCAGTTGCTGGCGGAAACCGTCGACCAGGGAGAGCGTGAGGTTGCCGTGGGCAATCGTGGTGCCGAAAGGGCTCTCGCTCTTGGCCCGCTCGACGTCGACGTGGATCCACTGGTGATCACCGGAGAGCTCGGCGAAGGCGTCGATGTCCGCCTGGGTGACGGTGCGCCACTCGCTTGGGCCGATCTCCTGGCCGACGAGGGACTCCATGCCCTCGATTCCGTGGACCTCCGCGGTCGCCATCGACGGGCAGTCTATAGGCGCCTGATCAGTCGCTCCACCAGCCGGGGATGATCTCGCCGTCGCCCTCGTGGCGGGGTCCGAAGGCAAGTACCTCGAGCCCCTCGTCGCCGGCTTCGAAGGCGCGGGTGACTTCCGGGGCGATCCGGATCGCGTCAAGCGTCCCTACCTCGATCACCTCGTCGTCGAGTTTCAGCCGGCCGCTGCCGCGGACGATCACGTAGACCTCCTCGGCCTCGTCGTGCCGGTGGCCGAAGGGCTGGCGCTTGTTGGGCTTGATGCGGTCGAAGCTGAAGCCGGTTTGCTCGGCGTCGAGATCCTCGGTCGCGAACCTCGCCTCCATCGCCTCGCCATGGCCGAAAGCGGCAGCCGAGTCCTTGACGTCGGTCAGCTTCTTGTGGGTGAAGGGATTGGGCATGGGTCCCTTTCGGTCGCTGCCGTCGGGTTCAAAGTACCCGCAGTGTCACCTAAAGACTCAGGTACAGGCGCAACGCTTTTCGGATCACGCTGCTGGTGGGCTCTTCATCTCTATGAGCGCGTTGGGCAAGCGCCTCTCGAAGCTCAGGGTCTAGGCGAAAGGACTCAACGGTTGCCGGACCTGATCCCATCGGCGGCCGGCCCCGGCGCCGCTCGAGGATCTCGTCAACGTAATAACCAGCCTCAGCTTTCCCGTACTACGAAAATCAAGCCACGAGGCGCACTTCAAGGCTCGGCATTGCAAGGCCCGCGGCGCCGCCGACCAGGGCGAGGATGCGGGTGACGTAGGCCTGGGTCTCGGGGTAGGGCGGGATGCAGCCGCAGGCTTCGACGGGGGCAGGGCCGGCGTTGTAGGCGGCTAGGGCTAGTTCCGGGGAGCCGAACCGGCGCAGCAGGTCGGACATCAGGTGGGCCTGGGCGTCGATGGCGGCGACCGGGTCATATGGGTCGGTGAGGCCGTAGGCGGCAGCCGTGGACGGCATGAACTGGGCGATGCCCTGCGCGCCAGCCGGTGAGCCCGCGTTGGGATCGAAGCCGGACTCGGCCATCAGCTGGCCCGCCAGCAGTGCCGGGGAGACGTTCCACTTGGCGCCCGCCCGCAGGATCGTCTCGCGGTATCGCGCCGGGACGAAATTGGGAAGCGTGGAGGAGGCCGATGGCGTCGCCCCTCCCCCACTCGCCGCGACCACCTCGCCGGCGGCCGAGCCAGGCGCGGGACCGCTCACGAACCCGTAGTGCCAGGCCTCCCAGGAGTAGCGCTGGACGAAGCTGAAGCGGGTCGCGTTGGCCGCGAGCCAGCCGTAGGCGGAGGAGGGGCCGAGGTCGAGCTCGGTGGCGCAGCGGTGCAGTGACTGGCCGGGCGGAGCGACCCAGGTGGGATCGGGGTGGGCGGCGAACAGCTCCGCCTGCTCCGCATCGGAGCGGAAGCCGGAGACGACCACGAGGATCAGCCCGTCGGCGCGGGCGGCGGCGGCCATCCGGTCATAGGCCGCCGCCGCGTCCGGTCGCATCCCCTCCCCGTCGCGGTAGACGAGCAAGCCGCCGTAGCCACCCCCGCTGGCCATGCCCGTTCCGCCGCCGGCAGCCGCGGCGCTGTAGGGAGCGGCCGCTTCGGCGACGGCGGTGGCGACGACCCGTCGGCTCTCCGCTCCCCGAAGTCCGGCGACTACGACGGCCTTGGCGCGTACCGGCGCGAACGAGCCGGCGTCCGGAAACTCGATCCTGACGCGTCCGGGATCGACCTCGTTGGCGCGGGCGGCGAGCAGGGCCGCGGCCCGGGCACGTGCCAGATACGTCGTCTTGTCGACGTGGTGAGGGTTCGGCCGGCCGTTCGGCAGCCGTACCGGCGCCAACAGGCGCGGCAGGTCGTCCCGCATCGCGCGGGCGGCGGAGATCGCAACGAGGTCGGCGGCGCGCTGAACCCTGCCCTTGCCGGTGACCGCGCCCGCGATCGCGACCAGCGCAAGGGCTCCGGCAATAAGGACGAAGGCGCCCCCGAGCGCCAGGATCAGCGCCTGTCCGGACTCGCTGCGCTTGCTCATGCGGCCGGCCCGAGGAGGCGGTTGACGAGACGCTCCGGCAAACCGCCCGGAGCACCGGCCGGCAGGGCACCGAAGAGGGCGCGGCGCTCGGCGACCCAGCTCAGCCGCTGCTTGAGGACGCCGACGGCGATTCCTCGCGCGAGCAGATCCCGCGCGACAAGGGCCGTTAGCGCCCGGTCGCTCCGCAAATCAGAGCGGAGGAGGACGCCCGATGGCCGCGGTCCGCGCTCGCCGCCGACCGCGCCCTGCAGCAGCTCGGGTGGGAGATGAACCACTGCCAGGGCGCCGCGGTTGACGCTCACGGCCGCCGAGGCCGACGCGAGGCCGTCGCGATCGGCCGGCACGGCCAGATGGCAGACCTGTCCTCGGGCCGCGGCCCGGTGCTGCGGCAGGTGGGCGGCCAGCCGCTCCTCCAGCGCTTGGGCGGCGGCGGAGGCCAGCAGCGTCGGACGCGGCGGCCGTCCGCCGACGTCCACCAGCAGCGTCGCCAGGTCGAGTTCGGCGCCGGCGCAGGCAAGGGCCGCGGCGGCCCCTCGCGATCCCTCCGCCTCGCCCACCGCGGTGACCAGGATGACGGGGCGCTCCCTGAGCGGATTGACGACGCGAAGCGGGTGCTCCCAAAGCGGTTCCGGGAGTCCCGGCTTCTCGGCCTGCGCCAGGCTCATCGCGCCGGCCTCGCGGCGGCGCTGCTGGTGACGGAGAGTCGGTCGGCGAGCGCCTCGATCGGCGAGGGCGGCCGCAGGCGCACCGAGACCGTGCCGCCCTTGACCTCGACCGAGATGCGCTCCTCTCCCCAGTCCGGTAGCGCCTCCCTCGCCGCCTCCTCCGCGGAGCCGCCGGAGGAGAGCGACAGAGCACCGGCCTCGGCCGCACCGTCGGCGAGGGTGATCGAGTAACCGACGAGGAAGAGCTGGAGCGCCACCAGGCCCGCCAGCGCCAGCGCCGGCAGCGCCGCGATCAGCTCCAGCGTCGCCTGACCGCGGTCGTCGGCTGCCCAGCCGCGCCCTGCCCAACCCTCACCCATCGCTCGGCTCCAAGTGGGTGTCCGCCTCCACCCGCATCTCCGGCAGAGCCGGAATCAGCCGGGGCACCAACACCCGCACGGAGATGTCGTCGCCCTCCTCCACCCGGGCCCGCTGCCGCAACAAGGGCGGGAGCGCGGCGCGGGCGGCGGCCGCGGCATCGCCACCCACCAGCGCCGCCCGCGACCCTGCCCGCGCGGCCACGCCCGCCGACCAGAGTGCCTGGCCGGCAAGCGCGACCTGCGCCGCCACCAGCACCGCCAGCAGCAGGAAGGGGACCACCGCGACCAGCTCGACCGAGGCGGTCCCCTCCTCCCCATGCGCTGCGGCGTCGACCCCTGGTGGCATGCGCCGAAGCTCGCAGGCAAGGACGCACGCGTGGTGCGCAAAAAGAAGAGACTTCGAAAATTCTCTGGCGCGGAACTCAGCCAGCCGCCCCGACCGGCACCCGCGGCGCTAGGTGAGGGTGTTGGCGTCCATCCAGACTTTCCAGATCGCCGCCACCGAAGCCGCCAGCAGCGCGATCCAAAGCAGCGTCCCACCGCCGGTCGAGAACATCCTGTCGCTGCCGGCGACGAGCAGGACAAGCATGCCGACGGCGCCGTAGAGGATGGCCCGCCGCCTGTCGTCGAGGGTCGCCAGCGTCAGCTGGTTCTCGCGGCTGACCGTGTAGACCATCCAGGCGATCCCGGCGAGAAGCCCCATCGTCAACGCCGTGAGGACCGCTTCGGCCATGTTGCCGCCGCGGGGAAGGAGTGCCACCCCCAGCGCCAGCAGCATGATGATTCCCAGGTTGCGCGCCGCTCGCACGGACTCAGTCTACGCCGGCCGCCCCGGCCGCCCTCGCCGCTACTTGCTCGTCATCACGACGATGCCGGTGATCAGCGAGGCCGCCACGCAAATCATCGCTAGCGCGGCCACCACCCCGGCCGCCGCGGCAGCGACCGGGCGTTCGTTGCGACTCAGTTCGACGAACTGGCCCGCGCCCCAGATCCCGACCGAGAAGGCGAAGGTGACGCCGATCCCTGCCCCCACCGCCGCCACCACAGTCCAGAGCAGCTCGTCCGTGTGGACAATCGTCGCCAGCATCAGCCCGTCGCCTCGACCGGGGCGCCCCGCTGCGCCCGCCGCGTGAAGGCGGCGGCGATCAGCAACAGCGCCATCAAGGTGACGAGGATCGGCCCCAGCGCCCCCGTCCCGAAGATCCGCGTGAAGCCGTAGGTCATACCTCCGATCGCGGCCGCGGCGGGGAGCGTCAGCACCCAAGCCATGAAGATGTTGCCGGCGACGCCCCAGCGAACCGCCGAGAGGCGTTTAGCCGCCCCCGCCCCCATCACACCGCCGTTGATCACGTGCGTGGTCGAGAGCGGGAAGCCGTAGTGGGTCGAGGCGAGGATCACCGCCGCCCCAGCGCCCTGCGCGGAGAACCCCTGCGCAGCGTCCATCTTGATGATCCGCGTGCCGGTGGTCTTGATGATCCGCCAGCCGCCGCTGTAGGTGCCGAGGGCGATCGCGGCGGCGGCTGAGGCGATCACCCAGAAGGGCGGGTCCGCTCCGGGAGCGAGGGTCCCGTTGGCGATCAGGGCGAGGGTGATTACCCCCATCGTCTTCTGCGCGTCATTGGTGCCGTGGGCGAGAGCCAGCAGGCCGCCGGAGACGATCTGGCCGTAGCGGTAGCCGCGGGTGACGATGCCAGGGCGCTGCCTGCCGACGACGCGGTAGGAGAGACCGATCGCCGCCCCCGCCACGAGGAAGGCGAGCAACGGCGCGACCACCGCGGGGATCAGGACCTTGCCGACGACGCCGTCGGCGATCACCGCGTCGAAGCCGACAGCGGCCACCGCCGATCCGACGACACCGCCGATCAGCGCGTGCGAGGAGCTCGAGGGAAGGCCGAACCACCAGGTGATCAGGTTCCAGGCGATCGCCCCAATCAGGCCGGCGAAGACGATCGTCGGGGTGATGACTTCGGCGTCGACCACGTCCTTGGCGACGGTCGCGGCAACGCTGATCGAGATGAAGGCGCCGACGAAGTTGAGGATCGCCGCCATCGCGATCGCCACCTGCGGCCGCGCCGCCCCGGTCGAGATCGAGGTGGCGACGACGTTCGCCGTGTCGTGGAAGCCGTTGGTGTAGTCGAACGCCAGCGCGGTGGCGATGACGATGACCAAGATGATGTCGGCACTCATGAAGACGTGACGCCCGTCATGAGTTCTTAATAACTATCCCCTCGAGAATTTGAGCCGCCGTCTCCGTCGCGTCGATCGCCTCCTCGAGCACCGCGAACATGTCCTTCCAGCGGATCACGACCATCGGGTCGATCCCGTTCGAGAAGAGCGAGGCGACGGCGTCGCGGGAGATCCGGTCGCCGTCGTTCTCGAGCCTGTGGATCTCGATCCAGTACCTGTCGAGGTTCTTGAACTGCGGCAGCTGCTCGAGCCCCATTGCCAGCTGCTCGCAGGAGGCGACGAGGACTTTCGTCAGCGCCTGCGCCTGCTCCATCGGCGCCTCGATCTTGTAGAGGCCGAGGAAGTCGGCGGCCTCCTCGGTGAAGTCGACGATGTCGTCCATCTGCGTCGCCAGGCCGTAGATGTCCTCGCGGTCGATCGGCGTCACGAACGTGGAGTTGAGCCGCTGGATAATGTCGTGGGTGATTTTGTCGCCCTCCTGCTCGGCCTCGACGATCGACCGCGAGAGCCCCCCGGACTCGGGCCAGGTGTGCATCATCTCGTCGAGCAGGCGGGCGGCGTGCAGGGTGTTCTGACCTGCCTGGATGAAGAGGTCGAAAAAGGTCCGGTCGCGAGGGAGGAGCGAGAAGCGCGCCACTGCTTCGCATCCTATTAACGCGACAGGCGTCGACGCGTCTCAGGCGGGTGAGGTCGCCAGGTGCTCCGCGGCACGTGCGGAATGTCGCGCCATCAACTCCTCCTGGGCGTTGCGCGCTTCCCCGTCGGGGCGTCGCCGCGACCACGATCCGTCCGACCCCAGCTCCCAGGAGTAGACGTTGTCGGCGAGGCAGCGCTCGAGCACGTCGAGCAGCTCCGCCTTCAGCGCCGCCTCCTCGACCGGCGCCACCAGCTCGACCCGGCTGTCGAGGTTGCGCGGCATCAGGTCGGCCGAACCGGTCAGAACTCGAGTTTCCTCGCCGCGGCGGAAGACGTAGATCCGCGAGTGCTCGAGGAAGCGGCCGACGATCGAACGAACGCGGATGTTGTCGGAGACCCCCTCCACGCCCGGTCGCAAGCAGCAGATCCCGCGGACGTTGAGATCGATCCTCACCCCCGCCTGAGATGCCGCGTATAGAGCCTCGATGCAGCGGGCGTCGACCAGCGAGTTCATCTTCAGCGCGATCCGCGCCTCCTCGCCCGTCCCGTGCGCCTCGGCGGTGCGCTCGATCTCCTCGACGATCTGGTCGCGCATCGTCGTCGGCGAGACCAGCAGCTTGCGGTACTCGGCCGGCCGCCCGTAGCCGGTGAGAAAGTTGAACATCTCGGCGACGTCGGCGCCGATGTCCGGGTCGGCGGTGAAGAGGCCGAGGTCGGTGTAGAGGCGAGCGGTCTTCGGGTTGTAGTTGCCGGTGCCGAGGTGGACGTACTCGCGCACCTGCTCGCCCTCGCGCCGCGCGACCAGGATTGCCTTGACGTGGGTCTTCAGCCCTGGAATCCCATAGACGACGTGGACGCCCGCCTCCTCCAGCGACTTCGCCCAGTGGATGTTCGCCTCCTCGTCGAAGCGCGCTTTCAGCTCGACCATGCAGACCGCCTGCTTGCCGCGTTCGGAGGCGCGGATCAGCGCCGGCACCAGCGCCGAGTCGTCGCTGGTCCGGTAGACGGTCTGCTTGATCGCCAGCACGTCCGGGTCGGCGACCGCCTGCGCGACGAAGCGCTCGACCGAGGTCGAAAAGGAGTCGTAGGGGTGGTGGACGAGCAGGTCGCGCCGGCGGATCTCGGCGAACATGTCGACCGGCTCGTCGTCCTCGCCGTGCAGGCGCGGCTGCGTCATCGGCGTCCACGGCGGCCAGCGCAGATCCGCGTGACCCGGGACGTCGGCGATCGCGTCGAGATCGGCGAGGTCGATCAGCCCCTCGACGTCGTAGACCTCGCGGTCTTCCAGCCGCAGCGCTTCGACCAGTTGTGCCCTCAGCTTTGGGTTCATCCCTGAGGCGACCTCGAGCCGCACCACCTCGCCAAAGCGGCGGCGGCGGAGCTCGTCCTGGACCGCCTGCAGGAGGTCGTCGGCCTCGTCGGAGACGGTGAAGTCAGCGTCGCGGGTGACCCGGAAGTAGCCGTGGTCGATCACGTCGATCCCCGGGAATAGAGCGTCGAGATTGGCGGCGATCACCTCCTCCAGGGGGACGAAGACGAGGCCGTCGCTCCCCAGCGGGAGGAAGCGGCCGAGCAGCTCCTTCGGCACCTTGACCCGCGCGATGATCTCGTTCTCGCTCTCGGCGTCTCGCAGCAGCACCCCGAGGCTGAGCGAGAGGTTGGAGATGTAGGGGAAGGGGCGGCCGAGGCCGATCACCAGCGGCGTCAGCGTTGGAAAGACCTGTTTCTCGAAGTGGGTGTCGATCTCGCGACGCTCTTCGGCGCTCGCCGTCTCGAGGGTGACGATCCTGATTCCCCGCTCCTCCAGGGCCGGCCGCAGGCTGCCGCTGAAGCATTCGCACAGGCGGTCGTCGAGGTCCAGCACGCGCCGCTGGATCGCGTCGATCTGCTCCTTCGGGGTGAGCCCGTCGGGGCCGCGAGCCTGGATCCCGGCGTCGAGCTGGTCGAAGAGGCCGGCCACCCGGACCATGAAGAACTCGTCGAGGTTGTTGGCGTAGATCCCGCAGAAGCGAAGCCGCTCCAGCAGCGGCACCTCCGGGTCCTCGGCCAGCTCGAGAACGCGCTGGTTGAAGTCGAGCCAGGAGAGCTCGCGGTTGAAATAGAGCGAGGGGTCGTCGATCGCTTCATCGTACTGCGGCGCCCCCAGCTCATCGCCTGGCTCAGGCGGCACGAACGAGGCTCTGCCGCCGAGCGGCGACGACGTCGAGCGCCCGCCGGTATCCGGCGGCGAGCTGGTCCATCGAGCGCTCCCAGGAGCGCTCACGGGCGGCGCCGGCGGCGGCCTTGCCGAGCTGTCTGCGAAGCGCCGGCGAGGAGGCCAGTTGCAGCAGCGCGCCGGCGAGGTGGTCGGCGTCTGGGAGGCAAAGCAGGCCCGTGTGGCGGTTCTCGATCAGCGCCGCCGGGCCGCCCTCGGCGACGGCGACGACCGGCAGGCCGCTCGCCGCCGCCTCGAGAATCACCTGGCCGTAGGTGTCGGTGCTGCTGCAGAAGAGGAAGGCGTCGGCGCTGGCGTAGGCGCGCGGCAGGTCCCCCCCAGAGAGCCAGCCGAGGAAGGTCGCGCGGTCGCCGAGCCGCTCGCGCAGCTCCCCTTCCTCGGGTCCGCCACCGGCGAGCAGCAGGTGCAGGCGTGGATCCTGCTCGTGGGCTCGCAGAAAGCTCTCCCCCAGGAGGTCGACTCCCTTCTCGCGGGTGAGGCGGCCGGCGTAGAGGATCTTGATCTCGCCGGGGAAGGCGGCGGGATCGGCCTTGCCGGGGTCGAAGCGGCTGGTGTCGACGCCGCGCTCCCAACGGCCGACCCGCGCCGGGTCGGCGCCGAGGGCGATCACCGAGGCGTCGGCCGAGGGGCTCGGCGAGAGGACCGCGGCCGGGGCCGAGTAGAAGGCGCCGAGTCCGGCGCGGGTCAGCGCCTCGAGGGTGCCGTCGCCGCTGCGCATCCCGGCGTAGGTTGCGATCTCGGTGTGGTAGCTGGCCAGCAGCGGGACGCCGGTGATCCGGCTGATCAGGGTGGCGGCGATGCCGGCCGGGCCCGGCGCGGTGACGTGGACGAGGTCGTAGGAGCCCTCGGCCAGGACCTCGACCAGATCCGGCAGGCCGGGGACGCCGAGGCTCATACCCTGGTAGAAGGGGATCTCGAGCTCCGCGGCCGCCGGAAGCCGACGGTCGACTCCGGGGTCGGTGCCGACGACGTCGACCTCGAACACCGGCACGCCGCGCTCGCGGATCTGTTCGATCGTGTGGGTCACCCCGTGCATCGAGCCGATCCCGTCGGCGATCACGGCCACGCGGCGGCGCTCGCCGGCACGGTCGCGCAGCTTCGCTTTCTCGGCCCCGAGGAAGGCGGTCGCCGGCGCGTAGGGAACAGCCGGGACGAGCGCCTCGAACAGGCCCTTGACGGCGCTGGGGAAGTCACCGTCGGCGACAGCCTTGGTGCCGCCGGTGACCGCGCTGCGCAGGCGCCGGTCATGGATGCGCCGGGCACGCCGGTAGAGGTCGGCATGAGAAAAGCCGTCTTCCTGGAGGAAGGCGATCAAATCGCTGCCGCGGAGCTCCAGTCCCATCCCCTCGAGCCAGGCGTCGAGCAAGGCGCGGGCGTCGTCGGGTCCCACGTCGGCGGCGATCTTCCCTTCCCGCGCCGCTCCCTCACGGATCACACGTTCCGCCATCTTCAGCACCGCGGACGGATCTGGACCAGTCGCGCCCGGTTGGGCGGGCGGGAGTACCTCGCCGGACCCTCCCCGCTGTTGTCCGCCGAGGTACTCCCGCCCGCCCCCCACCGCCCGCGTCGCCAGAGCCATCGCCGCGTGGGCCCACTTCGCCGCGCTGCCCTGCTCGCCGCGAGCCTCGGCGTCGCCACGGAGCAGGTGGGAGAGAAACTCTTCCGGCGTCTCTGCGGCCGGCGCCTCGGTGAAGGTGCGGCCGATGTCGACGCCGGCATGGTCGTCGGAGCCGCCGATGCCGGTCCCGCCGTGAGTCTCGACGTAGACCGCGGCGGGCATGTTCAGCTCGGCGGCCCGCGAGCCGTTGCGTACCTCCCAGACCGGGAAGAGCTCCGCCAGTCGCCGCCGGTGGCGCCGGGTCAGCGGCGCCGCGACGTTGAAAAAAGGATGCGCCAGGGCGCAGACGATCCCCTGCTGGTGAAGGTATGCGGCGCAGGCCTCGACGTCGCCGGAATGTGCCTGCAGCCACTCGTGGTCTCCGGGAGTGATCCCGTAACAGAGGACGTGCACCGCCTGGGGCTCGCCGGCGAAGCGGGCGGTCAGCTCCTCGGAGATGAAGCAGTCGGGACGATCGGCGAGCTGCAGGCAGCCGTCGATGGTGTCGTGGTCGGTGATCGTGACGAAGTCCATCCCCCGCCGCTTCGCGAGGTCGTAGACCTCCTCGGGCGGGGTAGCGCACTCCGGTAGCCCCAGCGAGCGCTGGACGCCGAGCTTCGAGAACTGCGAAGCGGTGGAGTGGCAATGCATGTCAACGCGGGAAGTCATCGGTGCTCTCCCTTTCTCATCCGTCTTTTCACGCACAGAATTCGCTGCGACCGGGAAATGGATGTGAAAAGACGGAGAAAACGGGGGAGAAGGTGTGAGCGCCGGAGCTTGTCCAGGCATGCGAGGACGCCACACGCGCAATTTCATTCGAGTTCTTGTCGGCATCGCGTTGTGCGCCGCACTCATGGCCTGCATCGCGGTACCAGCTCCCGAGGATCTTCCGGCCGTCGCCCTCCGACAAGGAGGCATCTATCGATTGGAGGTCGCCCTCATCGTCTTTTACAGCGGCCTTCTGCTGATCACTCCCGCATTCGCGGGGCTGGTCAGAGGGCACTTGCCGATCGAGATCTCAGCGAGGGGCGCGAAGTTCGCGGAGGAAACCAGTCAATCGGCCGCCCTGAACAAGCAGAGGATCGAGGAGCTGGAACGAGCCGCTGAAGCTAATGCAGAGCTACTGGCCACCGTGCATCTTGAAGTCCAGCGATTGAGGGAACCGAACCAACGTGACACTACGCAACCGGGAGTAGATTCGGGACGATGACCGAGCGCGAAAAGAGAGAGATGGCCTGGCTTCTCTACGAAGGCTCCGAAGTTTTCGACTTCGACACTGCGCTCGAACTGGTCCAACTGAGACCCACGGAAGCCGAAAAAATTCTCCGCATGAGAGAGGAAAACAAAAGGAGCCGAGAAGAGCGCGCCCGCGCTCTCGAGCGTCTGCACCTCGCAGCCCAGGAACTCCGCTAAGCCGCCACCCGCTCGGGCGAGCTGCCGTTCGCGCTGCCGTTGAGGAGATCGAGGATGACGCCCTCGCGGAGGCCGCCCTTGCCGATCTGGAGGGGCTGGCCGAGCAGGTCTGAGAGCTTCTCCAGGAGGAGGACGCCGGTGGGAAGGATGCGGACGCGGGTGGGGTCGAGCTCGAAGCGGCGGCCGACATCGGCGGCGGGATCGGCGCAGAGGACGCGGATGCCGCGCTCCAGGGTCTCGTATTCGAGCATTGCGCCGACTAGGCGGCGCATGGAGGTGGCGGAGCCGCCGACCGCCACAGCCTGGGCCGGCCGCTCGATTTCCACCCCCTCGAAGATGTCATCGATGCGGTCACGGGTGCGGCGGATTTCCGCCGCCGAAGGCGGGTCGGAGGAGATCAGCTCGTCGGCGAGGTTGCCGGAGCCCACCGGCCAGGAGCGCACGCTCTGGACGCCGCCCGCGACGGTGCCGAGGATCACCTCGGTGGAGCCGCCGCCGACGTCGACGACCCCGATCAGGCCTTCGACCGGGTGGCCCAGCGTCTTCGTCGCCCCGATGAACGAAAGCCGCCCCTCCTCCTCCTCGGGGAGGATCTCGATCGGGATCCCGGCGGCCTCGCCGACGGCGTTTGCCACCTCCTCGCCGTTGGGCGCGTCACGCACCGCTGCGGTCGCGACGGCGCGGATCTCGACCGCCCCCAGCTCACGCGCCAGCCGCACCTGGGTGCCGACCACCTCCCCCACCTCATCAACTTTCTCCGGCTGGATGCGGCCCTTGCCGTCGATGGCCTTCCCGATCCGCGTATAAGCCCGCTGCTCCATCGCCTTCTTCAACTGCCCATCCACAGGCTCCGCAACGAGCAATCGGGTGGTGTTGGAGCCAATATCTATGGCAGCGCAAAGCGTCATGGCGTAACTCCGCATGTTCCCAGGCCACTCGGATCTCAACCGCAACGTCCCTGGGCGTCAACCTCAGCCGCAGCTCGCGCGGGTGGCTCCGGCAGACACGCCGAGCACGTAAACCTCGCGCGCAGGTGTGTCTGCCGGAGACAGGACCCGCGCGCCGCCAACTCCGCGTGGTTGCCGCCTCAGGAGGGGTGCGAAGCGTCCTCGAACTCCCGAAACAACCCCGTGACGACGAACGCGACCTGCTCACCGATATCCACCGCGTTGTCCCCCACCCGCTCGATCGCGCGCGCGGACAGCAGCATCGTCATCGCCCACTCGCGCTTATCGGCGTCATCGCCGATCTCCAGCGCCAGGTGGAAACACTCGCGATTGAGCTCGTCGACGGCATCGTCACGGCGGACGAGGTCGCGCGCCATCTCCACGTTGCGCTCCTCGAAGGAGCGCTTCGCCTGGGTAATCAGGGTCTTGGTGTGTTCACCCATCGTCAGGATCAGCTTCACCATCTCGGGATCGGCCGGCGCCTGGTTGCCGGTCAGCGGGATCACCTTGCAGACGTTCACGCACTGGTCGCCCATCCGCTCGATGCTCTTAAGCACGTGGAGCAGCGCCGAGATCAGCCGCAGGTCGGTCGCCACCGGCGACTGCGTCGCCAGCAGCGTGATCAGGCTCTGGTGCACCTCGAGGTAGCGGCCGTCGATCCGGTCGTCGTCGTTGATCACGACTTGGGCCAGCTCGACGTCCTGGTGCTCGACCGCCTCCATCGTGCGGGCCAGCGCCGTCCCCACTATGTCGAGGCCACCTAGGGCGCTCGCCTCGAGCGCTTCGAGCTCTTCCTGGTAGTGGACGCGGACGCTGTCCGGCATCAGCCGACCTTTCCGGAGACGTAGTCCTCGGTGCGATTGTCGGAGGGGTTAGTGAAGATCTTCTCCGTGGCGTCGTACTCGACCAGACGCCCCCAACGGCTGTGCTCGGTCGCGTCGAGCTCGACCATCAGGAAGGCGGTTCGGTCCGACACGCGTGCCGCCTGCTGCATGTTGTGAGTAACGATGACGATCGAGAAGCGCTCTTTCAGCTCGATCATCAGATCCTCGATTTTCCCGGTCGAGATCGGATCGAGAGCGGAGCAAGGCTCGTCCATCAGGATCACGTCGGGCTCGACCGCGATGCAGCGGGCGATGCAGAGTCGCTGCTGCTGGCCGCCGGAGAGGCCAAAGGCGTTGTCGTCGAGCCGGTCCTTGACCTCCTCCCAAAGCGCCGCTCCCCGCAGGGCGTTCTCCACGACCTCGTCGAGTCCCTCCTTGCGGCCCTGCACCCGCGGCCCGAAGGCGACGTTGTCGTAGATCGACTTCGGGAACGGGTTCGGTTTCTGGAAGACCATCCCGATCAGCTTGCGCACCTGGACCGGGTCGACCTCGGGTCCGTAGAGGTCCTCGCCGTGGTAGAGCAATTCGCCCTTGACTTCAGCACTGGGGATCAAGTCGTTCATCCGGTTGAGGCAGCGCAGCAGGGTGCTCTTGCCGCAGCCGGACGGGCCGATCAGCGCCGTCACGTTGTTGTGCCCGATGTCCATCGAGATGTCCTTGACGGCGGGCACCCCTCCGTAACAAACCTCCATTCCCTTCATCTCGAAGACCTTCTCCTGGGGAAGGGAACCGGTGCCGGGGCGGAACTCTGGCCGCACGGAGATCTTCGGCGTCTGCTCGGTCAACACACCTACCACCTTTGCTCGTAGCGATTTCGAAGCCAGATCGCGAATGAGTTCATCGCCAGCAGTACGGCCAGCATGACGATGATCCCCGCGGCGGCGAGGATCGGAAACTCGTCCTGGGCCTGCACCGCGTAGTTGAAGATCTGCACCGGCATCGCCGAGTAGCCGTCCTCGTCGAAGGGCGTCGGGTCGAAGGTGATGAACACCGTCGCTCCCACCAGCAGCAGCGGCGCGGTCTCCCCGAGCGCCCGGGACACCGCGAGGATGACCCCGGTCGCGATCCCGGGAATCGAGGCGGGCAGGACCTGCCGGCGGATCGTCTGCCACTGCGTCGCCCCGAGCGCCAGCGAGCCCTGCCGGATCGAGTCGGGGACGGCGCGGATCGCCTCGCGTGCGGCGATGATCACCATCGGCAGCACCAGCAGCGCCAGGGTCAGGGAGCCGGCGACGAGGATGAAGCCTAGGTCGAGCGGCCCGCGGACGATGAAGGCCAGGCCGAGGATGCCGTAGATGATCGAGGGCACCGCGGCGAGATTCTGGATGTTGACCTCGATCAGCCGGTTCCACCAGCGCGATTCGTCGGCGTACTCCTCGAGGTAGATCGCCGCGCCGAGTCCGACCGGCACGATGAAGAGCAGTACCCCGGCGATCAGCTGCAGCGAGCCGATGATGGCGGGGCGGAAACCGGCCTCGCCGGGGGAGAGTTTCGAAGGGGGATTGGTGATCAGGTCCGGGCTGAGTGCCGAGCTCCCCTTCGCGAAGGCCTGGATCACCAGCGCGAACAGCCCGGCCAGTGCGATGAGAACTGCGAGCAGGAGCAGCGCGGCGAATACCGTGTTGCGGAGCACGTCCCCTCGCGGCTGGCGGCTGAGCATCGCCCGGGTCGTGGCCCGGGCACCCGCCACGGCCAGGCGGTTCCGCGGCGCGCTCGCCCCCCCGGCCTCCATCACTCGTACACCTCGCGGTACCTGCGTACCAGGCGGATGCTGATCACGTTCATGATCAGCGTCATCACGAAGAGCACGGCCCCGACGGAGAAAACGGATTTGTAGTCAACCGATCCGGTGGATATGTCGCCGGTCGCGGTGGTGGCGATATACGAGGTCATCGCCTGAACCGATTCCACCGGGTTGAGGGTGAAGTTGGGGGTGGAGCCAGCGGCGAGGACGACGATCATCGTCTCCCCCACCGCCCGTGAGATGGCCAAGACGATGGAGGCGACGATCCCGGAAAGGGCCGCCGGGAAGATCACCCGCGTCGCCACCTTGGCTTTAGTCGCGCCGAGCGCGTAGGCGCCCTCGTGGAGGCCGCGTGGAACGGCTCGCATCGCGTCGTCGGAGAGGGAGGCGATGATCGGCACGATCATCAGTCCGATGCCGAAGCTTGCGGCCAGGGCCATGAAGGGCTTGCCCTGCGCCCCGCCGAGGAACTCGCCCGGCCAGAGCGGCTGGATGATCTCCGGCAGGATGAAGCTGACGGCGAAGAAGCCAATCGCCACGGTCGGGATGCCGGCGAGGACCTCGAGGGTGGGCTTGACCGTCTTCCGCACCCGTGGCGAGGCGTACTCGCTGAGGTAGACGGCCGCCCCGAGCCCAATCGGGATCGCGAACAGCATCGCCCAGAGGGTGACGTTGATAGTCCCGGCGACGATCCCGAGGACGCCGAAGCTGGGCGGCTCGAACTGAGGGGTCCAGTCGGTCCCGAAGAGGAACTCGTCGACCGGGACGATCTCGAAGAAGCCGATCGTCGGCAGGATCAGCGAGACGACGATCGCGGTGGTGGTGAGGACCGAGAGAATCGCGCAGAGAGCGAGCAACCACTTGATTGCTCGCTCTCCGTAACGCTTGTCCTGCGCCTGGAGCAACTCGCTAGGCGCCGAGCTTCTGCGTGGCGGCTTCCGATTCCGCCAGCTGTTCTTCGGTTAGGGGCACGAAGCCGAGGGATTCCGCGGCCGAGTTAACGGTTTCGAGGTAGTAGGCGATAAAGACCTTCACCTCGGGTCGCTGAAGCGCTTGGGCGCTCGGGTAGATGAACAGCGGACGGCTCAGCGGTGCGTAGCTGCCGTCCTGTGCGGTTTCGACCGACGGCAGCACGCAGCCTTTCCCGTTATCGACTTCGAGGGCTTTGAGGCTTCCTTCGTTCTCGGTGTAGAAGGAGAACCCGGCGTAGCCCATGCCGCCCGGCGATCCCTCGACGCCTTTGACCGTCGCGTTGTCGTCCTCGCCGACGTTGTTGTAGTCCTTGCGGCTGACGCCCTCCTCGCCGTTGATCGATTCGGTGAAGTAGTCGAAGGTCCCCGAGTCGGTGCCGGGGCCGAACAGCGCCAGCTCCTCGTCGTACTCCCCTTCCAGGCCTGGGATCTCGTTCCAGTTAGAGATCTCCGAGTCGGGGCCCCAGACGGCGCCGAGCTGCTCGACCGTGAGACAGGCAACCGGATTCTCGTTGTTGATCATCACCGTCAGCGCGTCGGTGGCGACGTGGACCTCCTCATAGCCGACCCCGCCTTTTTCACAGGCTTCTTCCTCTTCCGGCTCAATTGCCCGCGAAGCGTCGCTGACGTCGGTCTCACCGGCACAGAATTTTTCGAAGCCGCCGCCGGTGCCCGAGGTCCCCACGGTGACGCGGACGTCGGGGTTTTCGGCCATGAACTGCTCCGCCACCGCTTCGGTCAGGGGCGCCACGGTGCTGGATCCGTCGATGCGGATCGAGCCCGACAGGTCTCCCCCTCCACCGCTGTCGCTTCCGGTTGCGTTTTCGTCATCGCCGCCGCAGGCCGCGATTCCCAGTACGAGAATCGCCGACGCGACCATGACCATGGGCCACTTGGAGCTGGTCACTCTTTCTCCTTCAGGTCGGTTCACTGTCTGCAGCAGCCTCACAGCGGGCACCCGACAGGTTGTTACGCGCCTGTGGCGAGCGTGTGAAAAGGATGTGAAAGCGGCAGCGGTGGTTACTTCGCCGTTAAGGCGTCGTGAACCGCGGGTGAAGGAGAGTCGGCCTGCTGCGCCGGCTCCGCCGGGCGCAGCTCCTCCTCGACGATCCCAGCAGGTTCGGGCTCGAAGCGGTAGCCGATGCCGAAATGGGTGTGGATGTAGGCCCATCGCGGCGAGTGTTCCTCCAACTTCTTCCGCAGCTTGCGGATGAAGACGTCAACCGAGCGGTCTCCGTGGGCCATCGCGTAGCCCCAGACCTGCTGGTAGATCTGCTCGCGCTCCAAAACCTGCCC
>DASSVR010000085.1:0-20071 GCA_035705945.1 Solirubrobacterales bacterium | reverse complement strand
CAGAGGGGAGGGTCCGGCGACCCCTCCCCCGGCGCCCAGACCGGCGCCGCCACCCGACTCGAAACGTTCCGGGAGGCTCTCGCCGACGACTTCAACACGCCCAGGGCTCTTGCCGAGGCATTTGAGCTGGTCGGCGAAGCGAATCGTGGAGAGGTGCAGGGAGGAGAGGCAGCTGACGTGCTCGCCGAGATGCTTGAGCTCGTCGGCCTCGGCACCCTTACCCAGCCGGATCAGGGTGCCGAGGCCGACGCGGATGCGCGTAAGTTGATGGAAGAACGCGAGGAAGCAAGGGCTGACCGGGATTTCGAGCGCGCTGACACCCTGAGGGAACAGCTCGCCGCGATGGGGTGGACGGTTCGCGATTCCGCGGCGGGCCCGACGCTGGTCCCGAAGACCTAGATGGCGAACCAGTTCGTCTACGGCCGGCGACCCGTCGCGGAGGCCGAACGGGGGAAGCGGCGAGTGCACCGGGTCTGGCGGGCGCCGGAGACGCCGGCGGAGGAGCTGGAGCGGCTCTGCGGGTCGCCCGACCACCAGGGGGTGGTGGCCGAGGTCGATCCCTATCCCTACGGTGATCCGCGAGCGCTGCTGGCCCGGGAGGGGGCGCTGCTCGTGGCCCTCGACCAGGTCCAGGACCCCCGCAACCTCGGCGCCGTCTGCCGCTCGGCCGAGGTCGCCGGGGCGGCCGGCGTGGTGATCCCGGAGCGCCGCTCGGCGGCCGTCACCCCCGTCGTCTGCAAGACCTCCGCGGGGGCGGTCGAGCACCTCGAGGTCGCCCACGTCCGCAACCTCGCCGACTGGCTGGCGGAAGCCAAGCAGGCCGGCTTCTGGATCTGGGGCGCCGACGCCGCGGCCGAGCAGACCCCGTGGCAGGCCGACCTAACCGGCCCCACCGTCCTAGTCCTAGGCGGCGAGGGCAAAGGCCTCCGCCCCCGCGTCGCCAACGCCTGCGACGGCCTAATCGCCCTCCCCCAACACGGCCAAGTCGACTCCCTAAACGTCTCCGCAGCCGCCGCAGCTCTCCTCTTCGAGTCTGTCCGCCAGCGGGGTCCCGCGCGAAATACCTAGCGGCCCCGCACACTGGCGTTGCCTTTGCTGAGTTTCCTGCGGCGGGTGGCGCGGGGGGAGGTACCGAGCACGTAAACCTCGCGCGCAGGTGCCTCCCCCCGCGACGGGCCCCGCCGCCCAGAGCTCCTCCACCTGCAACGCCTTTTGCAAAAAGTCGCAATTTGGGGATGACAGAACTCCGCCCGCCCGGAAACTACCGCCGCAATAAGGGTGAACCTCAGCTTGAGGTAGGCCCTGGTGAATAGGGGCGCCTCTGGGGAGGTAAGCGGCGCCACGACCCTTCAGCAAGGAGAAGGATCTGTGGCACTATCGACGCCTACGCAGGAATTGCCGGTCCCGGTGGCGCAGGGCACCGGTCGCACCCTCCGCTCTAACCCTCAAGCTGAGCTTGATGATCATTACCTCGTCGCGCTCGCCAAGGAGGGGCGGCCTGACGCCTACGACGCGATCGTGCGCCGCTACCGCGGCTTCGTCCGCCTCAAGGCCTCGTCCTATTTCCTCCTCGGCGGCGAGGCGGATGACCTGATCCAGGAGGGCCTGCTCGGCCTCTACAAGGCGATCCGCGACTACCGCACCGATCGCGAGTCGAGCTTCCGCAACTTTGCCGAGCTCTGCATCACCCGCCAGATCATCACCGCGGTGAAGACGGCGACGCGGAACAAGCACACCCCCCTCAACCAGTACGTCTCCTTCAGCCAGACCCCCGCCGCGGCCGGCGACTCCGAAACCACCCTTGACGAGATCCTGCCCGGCCCGAGCGTGCACGACCCCGTCAACCAGGTGATCGCCAGCGAAGAGCTGGAAAGCCTCGTCTCCTGCCTCTCCGGGGTCTCAGGCGTGCTCTCGGACCTCGAGAGCCGGGTCCTCTCGCTCTACCTCGACGGCCACTCCTACGAGGTGGTCGCCGAGCGCCTGGAGTGCGACACGAAGACCGTGGACAACGCCCTCCAGCGCGTGAAGCGCAAGGTCGGCGCCCATTTAGCGTCCCGAGAGGTGGCGGTCTAGCCCTGCGGCAGGTCGGACAAGACGTACTCCAGTAGTTCGCGCCCGTGGTCCGAGGCGACGGCGACGTCGTCGGCCTTGACTCGGACCCGGTGCAGCGACTGCATGCGGAGCACGTCGCCGTCGGTGCGGTTGTTTGGAAAAACGCCGGCGTAGGAGACGCCCAGGCCCTCGAGCTGGTCGGCGACCAGCGCCGTCGCCGGCTGCTCCAGCGGCAAGTCGATGTAGATCGCGTCCAGGTTGGAGCGGTGAAAGAGGTGGTGGCGCTCGGCGCTGATCACCTCCTCCAGGTCGGCGCCCGGCAGGGTCACGGTCAGGAGCGCCAGGTTGTGGTCTGAGTCGACATCGACCTGCAGCTCGGTCCGCTCCGGCAGCTCCGCGCCGGCCGGCGGCTCGGCGAGCTCGCCGCGCAGCTGGCAGAGCTCGATCGTCCGGGCGACGATCTCCCGGTGCCGGGGCGGCGCGTAGACGCTGCGCTCCTGCCCGTCGTTCAGCTTCAGGTAGAAGAGCGCCGCCGACTGGCGGCCGCGGCGCTCCGCCGCGGCGTCGTTGCTGACCGAGGCCGGGATCCAGCCCAGCAGGAAGCCGGTCTCGTGGGCGCCGAGGTCGATGTTCGCCTTCTGGCTGTAGGGGTGGGCGGCCGTCGCCTCGCTGTACATCCCGGCCAGACCACGCTCCCGTGCCCAGTCCATCAGGTAGCGCTTGGTGCGGGTGAAGAGGTGCTGGCCGCGGGCCGCCGGCAGCGTCACCGCCTGGCCTGAATGCCCAACCGCGTCGCCGGCAGCCGCCAGGCTCATGCCGATGTGGCAAAGCAGCTCTCCTGCGGGGCTTTCCGCGACGCAGGCGACGTAGGTGCCGGCTCCGATTCGGGCTCCGACCTCGACCGGGTCGTAGACCCAGCGGACGTCGTAAGATTGGCCGTATGCGGATTCAATCGCGCCCGACAGCAAGGTACCCTCATCGGGCCCCAAGAATCTGAACGTCGCGTCCACCTCGTTCATCTTCGCCACCACGCCCGCCTAGCTCAACCTGGGAGAGCACCTCATTTGTAATGAGGAGGTTGCCGGTTCGATTCCGGCGGCGGGCTTTTCCCCCTACATGGGGGTTCTTCTCCAACCGCCGCAACTTCCGCATCGATGCCCGTTTTGCGCAGGGCAGCGCTTGGCGCTCAAGCCATCGGAAACGATCAAGGAGATAAAGAATGCGGCAATCGAAGGGGATGGAGGTTCAGGAATCGCGACAGCGGCAGGCCTGGGGTCTGGCGGTGTTCGTCGCGTGCGTCGCCACCGTCGGGGCGCTGTTCGCGGCTTCGGCAAAGGCGTCGGTGATCAGCATTGGCAGCGTCCTGCCGGAAGGATTCGTGTCGAAGAAATTCGAACGCGTGCAGACGCTCTTCAACACGGCTCTTCCCGAGCCGGGCGCGACCCTCGCGTCGCCCGTCAGCGGCGCGATCGTGCGCTGGCGCGTACAAGGCGCGAAAGGCGGTCCGTTCTACCTCAGGGTCCTCCGGCCCAACGGCAAAGGCGCCTATGAAGCGGCCGGCAGGAGCAGCGGGGTGATTCCCACCGGCCTTGGCCTGCAGACCTTCGAGACCAACCTGAAGATTCAGACGGGGGACCTGATCGGGATCGATCCCAGCAGCGAAGAAGACGAAATCGGCGTCAAGACCGAATCCGGCGCCAGCTACGCGTCGATTTTTCCGACGCCCTTTGACGGGTCGATCGTCGCTCCCAGCAAAACCTTCTCGGGTGAAGAGATCGAGCTCAGCGCCGAAATCCAGCCGGCGCCTGAAATCACGCTCGTCTCACCGGGGCTCGGCTCGGTGAAAGGCGGCACGATCGTGAAGATCACCGGCAAGAACCTCGCGGGCGCGAGCGCGGTCACCTTCGGCTCCGTCCCGGCAGCGAGCTTCAGCGTCGATTCAGACACCCAGATCACCGCGACGACCCCCCGCGGCACCAGGCCGGGCAAAGTGGACGTCACCGCGACGACGCTGGCAGGGACGAACGCCAACACCCGCTTTGACGACTTCGTCTATCGGGCCTGCGTCGTACCGGCGCTCAAAGGCCGCTCCCTGCGGGTCGCCAAATCGCGGCTGAAACGGCGCGGCTGCAAGCTCGGCCACGTCAAGAAGGTCGAAGCCCCCTCTCCCGACATGGTGGGCAAGGTCCTTAAACAGCGTCCCCGTGCCGGCAAAGTGCTGGCTCCGGGCTCGCGGGTCCGGGTGACCCTGGGCTCCTAAGAGGTCGACGAGTCGCCGCCGAGGAGCTTGGCCTTCTCGGCGGCGAACTCTTCGTCGGTGAGCACGCCCTTCTCGCGCAGGTTGCCGAGACGCTCGAGGCGCTCCAGGCGGGCGTCGTCCTCGCTCGCCGGGATCGTTGCGGTTGGGGCCTCAGCTGCCTCCCGGTCGGGGCGCCCCGGCAGGCGCAGCTTCGCCGCCTGCTCGCCGACCTTCTCGGAGATGTTCGCGTCCTTGACGGCGTTGACGACCTTGTCGCGGGTGCCGCCGTAGACGTCGTCGTAGGTCGCTTCGGGGAACTCCCGCTCGGTCTGCTTGCGCAGCTCGTGGATCCCGAAGGCGGCCATCCCGGCGACCACCAGCGTGGTCAGAAAGGCGCGCAGTCCCTGGGTCGGCCCGGTGAGGAAGTAGAAGCCGACGACGATCACCAGTGCGGCGTAGACGTAGCCGGGATGCAGACGCAAAGTCGGGGCCAGGAAACGGCGAGCGGAAAGGGCGCCGCTGGTCGGTGAGGCGAGCCAGCCGGCGACGAGGAAGAGGATGCCGATGACGATCACCGTGGTCGCGATGCTCGTCATCAGCGAGGTGCCGATCGACCAGGCGGCTTCGCCGGCAGGCTTGGCGCTCTGCGTCTTCACCAGCTGGTCGATCACGATGCCGCCGGCGATCTGGCGGAAGACGATCACGGCAAATCCCGCCGCGATCAGGCCGACGCCGCTGAGCAGGACGGTGACCCAGCGAGTGTCACGGGCGAAGTAGATCGCCGCCCCGAAGGCGACGAAGGTGAGGATCGAGAGCAGCAGCGCCAGACCCTTGATCGCGATCGCGATGTCCTGCGCGGTTTTCAGCTCCTCTGAATCGAGGATTCGGATCTGGCCTGCGTCGGGCGGCAATTTCTCTGCCAGGCTTTCGCCGATTCCCACCTGCTCGGCGAGGTTCTGGACGAGCTGGCCGAGGTTGAGGCTGACGTTCCCTTCTTCGGTCGAGACCGCCTCTTTCTTGTTTTCGAGTACCGCCAGGAGCTGTTCGTGCGCGGTGCGGTTCGCGTCTTCCCAGAGCTCCTGAGCCGTCGAGGTTTCCAGCACCCTTTCGGCGCCCTCGCCGGCGAATTGCCGCACCACGCCGGCCGCGGGCCCGGCCAACTCCTTGGTGTCCCCAGGGAATTTCTCTTCGAATTCTTTGCGAACGTCGACGTTTTCGTAGAGCTGGTCGACGAGGTAGTCCCCGACAGCCGAGCGGATCTTTTCGTCCTCGAGCAGCTGACCGCTGGTGTCGACCCAGTCGTCGGTGTTGAGCGCCTGCCGCTCGGTCCAGATTGCGAAGACGCTGAGGAAGGCAAGGACGGAACCAAGGATTACGAGTCCTCTGACCACGCGGCGCCGTGACCTGCTCATTGCCGGATGGTATACGTGAGGTAGTGAAGCTGGAAGGCATTCACCACATCACCGCGATCACCGAGGACGCCCAGCGCAACGTCGACTTCTATGCGGGAGTCCTTGGCCTGAGGCTGGTGAAGAAAACCGTCAACCAGGACAACCCGACCGTCTACCACCTCTTCTTCGCCGACGAGGGGGGCGATCCGGGGTCCGACCTCACCTTCTTCGAGTACCCGGGGGCGGCGCAGGGGCGGGCCGGGGCCGGGATGGTGCACCGGATCGTCTGGCGGGTCGCCTCGAGCGAGGCACTTGACTTCTGGGCGGGCCGACTGGGGGACAACGACGTCGAGGTTGGGCGCGAGGGAGACAGCCTCCTCTTCTCCGACCCGGAGGGGCTCGACCATGAGCTGCTCGTCGTCGACGTGACCGACCAGCCGTTGATCGCCGACCACCCGGAGATCCCGGGAGAGGTAGCGTTGCAGGGATTCCACGCCGTGCGGGCCTACACGGACTCGTCTGAGGCAAGCAGCGGTCTGCTGGAGGCGCTTGAGTTCGAGCGGTCCGACGGGGTTTGGGAGGCGCGCGGCGACCGGCGCGGCGGCCTCTACGTCTACGACGAGGCGCCGCCGGAGCGGGGCCTGCAGGGGGCGGGCAGCGTCCACCACGTGGCTTGGGCTTCGCAGCCGGACGAGCTGATGGACTGGCGCGAGAAGGCGGTCGCCGGCGATGCGCAGCCGACCCCGGAAATCGACCGCTTCTACTTCCGCTCGATCTACTTCCGCGAGCCGAGCGGGGTCCTCTTCGAGATCGCCACCCTCGGGCCCGGTTTCACCGTCGACGAGCCGCTCGAGCACCTCGGCGAGAAGCTCTCGCTGCCGCCCGCCTTCGAGCACCTGCGCGACGAGGTCGAACCAAAGCTGCGGCCGGTCGTCAACCCGCGGGTGCAAGCGCGCGGTTGAGGGACGAGTTCACCTGGCGCGACGCCGGCCGCACCGTTGTCTTTAGGCGGGGTGGGGTCGAGGTCGCGGTGGAGCTGCTGCGCGAGCACGGAATTGGGGAGTTCGAGCTGCTGAGTACCGAGCGGGCGCTGGAGGGGCTGGATGGGGTGGAAATCCTGGCGAGGGCAGCGAACCGTGTTCACGAGGTCGCGCCAGGGCAAGTCCCGGCCGCCGCAGCGGCGTTGACGGGCGCACTCGCACCCCCACCACAGGCAGAGGAGGGAGCGCAAGTGCGCCCGCTCGTGGCGTTTGGCGGCGGCCGGGTGATCGATGTGGCCAAGGCAATTGCCGCGATCTCGGGAGCGGAGGTGGTGGCGATTCCGACGACGCTGTCGGGCGCGCCGATGACCGCGATCCACCGGCTGCCGGCGGGGACGGAGGAGCGGGTGAGGGGGATGGTTCGGCCGGCGCTGGTGATCGCCGATCCGGAGGCGATGACGAGCCAGCCCGAGGAGCAGCTCCGCGCCAGCGCGATGAACGCCCTTGCCCACGGCGCCGACACCCTGTACCTGCCGCTCTCGAACCCGGTCTCCGAGATGACCGCGGTGCGGGGGGCGGAACTGATCGGACGCGCCCTAGACCAAGGGCGAGAGGAGCGCGACCGTGCCGCCCTCGCGCTCGGCTCGATCCTGTGTGGCTACGCCATCGACAGCGCCGGCATCGGACTCCACCACCTGATCTGCCAGACCTTGGTCCGGGTCTGCGGGACTCCACATGCCGAGACCAACGCGGCGGTTTTGCCGCACGCACTCGTCTTCCTCGCCCAGCGAGTACCGGAGTCGTATGAGCGGCTGGCGGGTGCCCTGGGTACGGATCCCGGCGGCCTGCTCGAGCGGGTGGGCGAGCTGGGCCGGCCCCGCCCGATCGGCGAGCTGGGTGGGGACGCGTCGAAGCTCGACGAGGCGATCGAGGCGATGCTCAGCCGGCCGGAGCTGGCTCATGTGCCGGTGTCGCCTGCTCGCGAGGAGCTGGCGAAGCTCGTGGCAATGGCCTGGTAGCCGTTAGCCCTCGAGGAGGGCTCGGAGGTCGGCAGCGACCGCCTCGGGTTCGTCGTCGAGCTGATTCCAGGTGAGGCGGGTGACGGAGGAGCCGGCGACGCTGAGGGCACGGTCGCGCGCGCGGTCCTCGCGGAAGGCGGTACGGGTGCGGTGACCCTCCCAGCCGTCGAGCTCGACGATCTGGTTGGTGCCTGGCCAATGGCAATCAACTTGAAAATTTTTATTTCCGACGAGGATCCAGTCGTTGAAGCGAGGAAGCGGAAGCCGGTGGCGCCGCAGGAACGGGGCGAACCGCTCCTCGAGCGGGCTGCGGCGGCGGCCGGCCGGCTCGTCCTTCAGGCGTTCGAGCGCCATACGCACCTTGCGCACTCCCCGTTTCCCCGGATAGCGCCCGACCAGGTCCCAGAGCGAGAGCGAGTCACGCAGTTCCCGGAATTCCATCTCACGCAGAAGGTTCTCCACCACCTCCGTCGGCTCGATTGCCGCGAGGTCGAAGATCGTACGCGGCACCGTCGTCACCGGAATTCCCTCCTCAATCGTGCGCTCGTCTTTAGGAACGTGAGAGACATGACGGCGGATTAGTCCTGAGGAGCGGGTCGGATGAGGAACGGTGATGTCGATCCTCGCCCGCGAGGTTGGCCGGATTCCCCAAAGCGCTGCGGCGGAGTGATGACTCACGAGGGCGCCGGGTCCGGATGCGAGCACTGCAGCCGTCCAGCGCCCCGCTGCGAAGCCGCTTCTGGATCGAACCCTCGCTCCATCCAGCCTCCATCAACTGCCGGCGCCCCACCACCCCAAACTGCCCCTCCGCAAGCGCCGCCAGATACCGGTCGTCATCGCGAGTCCGCGAAAACCGTCCTTCAAGGATGGTTTTCGCGGACTCGGCGGGCGCGGCCTTGGGCACGGCGCCAGCCTGCCGGGAAACTCCGCGCGTGTTGTGCGCGGTTCGTGCCTTTTCTGCTGAGGAACCGTGGCGTAACCGCGCCCTCGTCGGCGTGTAGCGCTACGCGTGACTCCAGAGCAGCTGGCCTCCTACCACGCCTACACTCGCAAGCACAGCGTCAACTGGCCGATGTACTGCGTCGCCAGGGCGTTCCTGATGCCGTTCTTCCTCGTCTACTTCCGCCTCGCGCGGCTGGGGCGGGACTATGGGCGGGTTCGGGGCGGGGTGATCGTCGCCGCCAACCACCGCAGCTTCCTCGACCCCTTCGTCGTCGGCGCCTGCCTGCCCTGGCGGCGGCCGATGAACTACATGGCGAAGGTCGAGCTGTTCGAGCGACGCTGGCAGGGGTGGCTGCTCTCCCGTCTCGGCGCCTTCCCGGTTCGGCGCGGTGAATCGGACGAGGACTCGATGCTGACCGCCCGGATGATCGCCGAACGCGGCGGCGCGGTTTGCGTCTTCCCCGAGGGGACGAGGATCCGCCGCGGCACGCTCGCTAACCCGAAGCGAGGGGTCGGCCGCCTCGCGCTGCAGACCGGGGCGGTGGTGATCCCCACCGCCGTGATCGGCACCGAACACGTCCGCCGCGGCTGGCGCATCCGCCCCCGCAAGGTCAAGGTCCGGCTTGGACCGCCGATGACCTTCCCTCGCGCCGAGGAGCCCTCGCCGGCGCTGGCGGAAACGGTCACGGCCCGGATCTGGCCCAACGTGCTGCTGCAGTGGGAAGACCTCGGAGGGCTGCCGCCGATGCGCCGCGCCGCCGTGATCGGCGCCGGCAGCTGGGGCACCGCGGTGGCCGTGCTGCTGGCGCGGGGCGGCCTCGAGGTCCAGCTGGGGGCGCGCACGCCGGAGCGGGTCGAGGAGCTGATCGCCGACGGCGAGAACCGCCGCTACCTGCCGGGGGTACCGCTGCCAGAGTCGGTCGACGTCCGCCCCGCCTCGGCGATCGAGCTGGCCGGCCTCGACCTGATCTGCCTGGCGATCCCCTCGGCGCAGCTGCCGCAGGCAGTCGGCGCGATCGCCGACCGGGTCAGCTCGCGCAGCTCGGTGCTGATCCTGACCAAGGGGCTGATTCCGCCGCAGGGACAGCTGCCGTCTGAGTACGTCGGCGAACGGGTGCGGGCGCGGGCGATGGCGTCGCTTGGGGGCCCGGCGCACGCGCGTGAGGCCGTCTCCGGTTCGGCCGCGCTGGTCCTCGGCTCCGCCGACGAGGAGCTGCGGGTCCAGATCGGCGAGGTCTTCGACCGCGCCGGGCTCGTCTGCGAGCGGACCCGCGACGTCGCCGGGGTGGAGATGGCGGGAGCCGCGAAGAACGCCGCGGCCCTAGCCGCCGCGGCGGCCGAGCCGCACGGGATGAACGCGTCCGGAATCGCCGTTGCTGCCATCTGGCGCGAGTGCATCGACCATGCCGTCAGCCGGGGAGCCGACCCCGAGACCTTCGCCGGGCTCGCCGGAGTAGGGGACCTGACCGCGACGATGATGGCGCCGGGCGGGCGCAACCGGCGCGCCGGAGAGCTGCTCGGCACCGGCACCCCCGCCGCCGAGATCCCGGGCAAGATCGGCCAGGCCTCAGAGGGGCTGGATACCGTGCCGCTGCTGGCCGAGGCCGTATTCGCCGCGGGCGGCAATGCCGACGCCCTGGCCGGGCTGGCGGCCCTGATCCGCGGCGAGTGCGACGCGGCGGAGTGGATGGCGGAGCTCCGCGAAGCGGAGCGCGAGAGGCGGGCCGCATGACGTCCCCCGGGATAGGCTTGACGGGTGAGCGGCCCCGAGGAGAACGTCGAGCCGGCGGACCTCGGTCCGGCCGCAAAGGCGGAGCTCGACCGGGCCTTCGAGGACTTCTACCGCTCCCACCTGCGGGACGTCTATTCCTACGCCTACTACCGGGTCGGCAACCACCACGACGCCGAGGACCTGACCGAGCAGGCCTTCCTCCAGGCCTACCGCCACTTCGACCGCGCCCGGCGCGAGTCCGACGGACGGCCGCTGCGGCCATGGGTGATCCGGATCGCCCACAACCTCGCCTCGAACTACTACCGCGACCGCTCGCGGCGGCCGCAGACGTCGCTGGAAAGCGCCGACCCGATTGCCGCCCGCCACGACACCGAGGCGATTGCCGAGGGTCGGGAGGAGCTGCGCCAGGTGATGGAGCACCTCGACCACCTCTCCGAGGACCGGCGCGAGGCGCTGATCATGCGCTTCGCCCTCGGCATGGACAACCGCGAGATCGCGCGCGCTCTCGGGCGCTCGGACGGCGCCACCAAGGTGCTGATCCACCGTGCGATCAAGCAGCTGCAGGAGGAGATGGAAGATGACGGGATCGAGTGAGCGACTGAGTGGGTCCGGCTGGGACGTCGAGCAGCTGCTCAGCGACGCCCTGCGCCCGATCGAGCCGCCGGAGCGGCTTTCGGCTCGCTTCGAGGAGGCGATGGCGGCGGTCAGCCAAGCCGCCGCCGAGGAGCTCTCCGATTGGGCCGAGGAGCTATCCGAGGCCGAGCTGCGGGCGCTGCGCGACCCGCGCAACTGGGTGCGGCCGGTGGTCGCGGTCAGCGCCGGCGGAGTGGCGACGGGTGCGCTGGTGCTGCTCGAGCTGCGCCGCCGCAGCCGCCAGCGAAGCCAGAGCGGCCTACGAGCCCTTGCCAGCGGCCTGCGGTCGCGGCTTTAACGTCGCCGTACTCGCCACCGCCGCGATACCGAGCAGGCCAAGCACCAGGTGGAACGTCGCGCTGCCCCAGCCGAGGATCGCTAGGGCCGTGAACAGAACGCCCATCGCCAGCGAGTATCGCCGCGCGGCCACTCCTGCCATCAGCAGGCCAAGGCCCCCGGTCGCCAGATAGAGCAGGTCGATCCAGCCGTTCACCTGCAGCCACCCGAGAGCGTCCTCGTACTCGTCGAGGCCGCCGAAGGAGGCGGTGTAGAAGAAGCTGACGAGGCCGAGGACGAGGAGCAACGCCCCGACCGCGGCGGCGTAGAGACGGGCGGGGCTGGCGGGCTCCATCGGCGGCGATTGTAGGCTCCCGTGCCCAATGGCCGAGACCTGTTACCGCCACCCCGACCGCGAGACCGGCGTTTCCTGCTCCTCCTGCGGCCGGCCGATCTGCCCGGACTGCATGACTCCGACCCCGGTCGGGATGCGCTGCCCCGAGTGCGCCAGCCAGCGGACGCGGGTGGTGCGCGGTGTGGGACGCGAGGAGGGCTTCAGTGCCGCGCCGGCAACCTACGTCCTGATCGCGCTCAACGTCGTCGCCTACCTGATCGAGATCGCCAACGGCTCGGGCGGTCTATTCAACGAACAGCGCAGCCAGTTCGTCGCTGACTTCGGCCTCTTTGGTCCGCTCGTCGCCGAAGGCGAGTGGTACCGCCTCATCACCAGCGGCTTCCTCCACGCAAGCATCATTCACATCGGCTTCAACATGTTCCTCCTGCTGATCCTCGGCCGGCTGCTGGAGCCTTCGCTTGGAACGCCGCGCTTCCTAGCTCTCTACTTCGCCTCACTGCTGGCCGGCTCATTCGGGGCATTGCTGCTCGACCCCAACGCGCTGACCATCGGCGCCTCCGGCGCGATCTTCGGCCTCGCGGGCGCCATATTTGTCATCGCCCGAGGCCGGGGCATGGATGCGTTAGCTGGGCAGATCGGTTTCCTGATCGCCTTCAACCTCCTGCTCAGCTTCGCCTCTGCGCGGATCAGTCTCGGCGGCCACCTGGGCGGCCTCGCCGGCGGCGTGCTCTGCGCCTTTGTCATCGTCGCCGGCGAGAAAGGGATGTTCGGTCGCAGCCGCCTGCCGCTCGAGCTGCTGGCGATGGTTGCCATCGGCGCCGTCGCGGCGGTCGGAGCGGTCTCGGTCGTCTAACAGCTCAGCTGTCGGCCGCGGGCCGCGGCACCGGCGCCCGCAGCGGCGCGAAGCTGGCGCTTCCCGGCCTGCCGACGAGGCCGGGATGGAGGAGATGTCCGAGCACCTCGACCCCGTCCACCAGCCGCGGCCCGGGGTCGGCGAAAAGCGTCCCGTCGACGGCGAAGTGGCGGCTCGCGCCGATGGCGGCGATCTGCTCCCAGTGCTCCATCGCCTGGGCCTGGGCGTTCTCCAGCGACCCGCTCGGCATCACGACCACCACCTCAGCGCGAAGACTGGCCAGCTCACCCCAGCCGACCGCGGGCGGGCTGAGACCGGGATCGCCCGCGACATCCTCGCCACCGGCGATCGAGACCATCTCCGGGATCCAGAAGCCACCGACCCGCGGCGGATTGAGCCGCTGCAAGGCGATTACCCGCGGCGAGCTCGTCCCCGCGACCGCGGCCCGTACCGTCGCCAACCGTCCCTCCAGCTCGCCACGCAGCTGATGGGCGTGGTCCTCCGTCCCGGTTGCCTCGCCCAGCCGAATGACCTCTTCGAGCATCTCGCTGAGCGTCGCGACTCTCATCGTTCGCTCAATATCGCATGTGCCGGTGGCCGCGTCGGGGAATCGGCAGCCGGGGCAGCTATATTCACGTTGCCGCATGGCCGAGGACGTCCCAGCCCGAAGTACCGGGCCGCATAGCCGATGAGCCTCCTGCTGCTCGTCCTCCTGGCGCTGTTGATCGCAATCAACGGCTTCTTCGTTGCGGCCGAGTTCGCGCTCGTCCGCACCCGGCGCGGCAAAATCGAAGCCGCCGTCGAGGAGGGGGAGTCCGGCGCCGAGGCGGTGGTCGAGCAGCTCGACCGCATCGACGAGTCCCTCTCGGCCTGCCAGATCGGGATCACGATGGCCTCGATCGGCATCGGGTTCCTCGGCGAGCCCGCGCTGGCGGAGCTGATCGAGCCGGTCTTCGGCGGCCTCTCGCACGCCGCCGCGACGGGGATCGCGCTGGCGCTCTCGTTTGCCTTCGTCACCGCGCTCCACATCTCGATCGGCGAGCAGGTGCCGAAGATGCTCGCAATAGCCAAACCCGACCGGACCGCGCGGCGGGTCTCCCGCCCGCTCGGCTGGTTCGCCCTCGCGACGGCGCCGATCACCAAGGCCCTGAGCTGGGTCTCCAACGGGGTGGTCCGCCTCTTCGGCGTCGATCCCAAGGATCTCGAGGAACACCACACCTCCGAGGACCTGAAGCAGATCATCGACAGCTCGCGGATGGGCGGGCACCTCGACCCCGGCGAGGCGGGCATGCTCGGCGGCGTCTTCCACCTGCACGAGCAGGAGGCGCGCGAGGTGATGACGCCGATCCCGGCCGTGGTCACCGTCGACACCTCCGAGACGGTCGAGGCGGCGCTGCGGCGCTGCGTCACCTCCGGCCACACCCGGCTGATGGTGATCGAGGACGACAACCCGGACCGGGTCAAGGGGATCGTCCACAACAACAGCATCGCCCGCCTCTACATGAGCGAGGGACCGGACGCCCCCCTCGACAGCGTCATCCGCGACGCCCTGATCGTCCCCGAGACGCGGCCCCTCGACGACCTCCTGCACGACCTCCAGGTGCAGCGGACCTCGCTCGCGGTGGTCGTCGACGAGTACGGCCGCACGGTCGGGATCGTCACCGTCGAGGACATCCTCGAGGAGGTGGTGGGGGAGATCGAGGACGAGACCGACCCCCGCGCCAGTGCCCTGCGCAGACTCACCAACGGCGACTGGTTCGTGCGCGGCCACGTCTCGCTCGGCGACCTCTCCGACGCCGGGATCGAGCTGCCGGTCGACACCGACGCCTACAACTCGATCGGCGGATACGTCTTCGGCGAGCTCGGCCGCCTGCCGAAGCGCGGCGACTCGATCGTCGCCAACGGCTACACGATCCGGGTCGAGGCGGTGCGCGAGAACCGCATCGAGGCGGTCCGGATCAGCGGCGGTTCCGTCCGCACCGTCGCCTAGCTTCACTGAGCAACCCGCGATCAGCTCAAGGTTGGAGGTACCGCATGTGGGTTGTACGCCTGACCGATAAACAGCTTGAGGTCCTGCGAGCGCTGCTGCGGTCCGAGGAGCACCTGGGTCCCGCCCTGAAAGGGTCGATCGAGGCCCTCGATTTAGCGCGCTGGGACGATCTCCCCGACGCCGAGCTTCCCTGGGGAGAGGTAGAGATCGTCGCCCGGCGCCAGGGGATCTCCGAGGCGGACGTGATCTGGGACCTGTCGGCTAAGCGCAAAGCGGCCTAAGGACCAAGCGCAGCCGGTACAGGGGTCTGGTCACCCTCCCGTCGAATTTGTCGCGCCCCTATGTCGGGGCTGCTCCCTCAGATGCTGCCCGCCTATGGCGGGCATGAATCAGATTGCATATCGCCGCTTCGCGAACATTCGCGGGGAGGGCGACCAGACCCCTCATCCACACGCACTAGCGGGACGGCTCGGGTTCCAGCGTCCTGGAGGAGCGCTGTCGACGAGGGGGCCGATGCACCTCCGGAGGAATGTTCGGCGTTATGCAATCTGGTTATTGCGCGCCCCTCAGTCGTAGCTGTAGAAGCCCGCGCCGGACTTGCGGCCCAGCTTCTCTTCGCCCACCTTCTCGACGATCAGCCCCGGGGGTTTGTGGGCGGGGTCGTTGGAGTCGGCGTAGAGGGCGTCGCCGATCGCCTCGGCGACGTCGAGGCCGACGAAGTCGAGTAGGGCGAGCGGCCCCATCGGGTGGCCGGCGCCGAGCTTCATGCAGGTATCGACCTCCCCCGGCTCCATGCCGGTGCGCTCGACCAGCCGCACGGCGTCGAAGAGGTAAGGGAAGAGGAGGCGGTTGACGACGAAGCCCGCCTGGTCGGGAACCTCGACCGCGGTCTTGCCGAGCGCCGCGCACCAGGCGAGGGCCTTCTCGCGGGCCTCGGCGGCGCCGTCGGGGATGCAGACCTCGACCAGCTGCATCCGCGGCACCGGGTTGAAGACGTGGAAGCCGAAGAGCTTCTCGGTGCCGGCCGCCTTGGCGATCTCGGCGATGCTGAGCGAGGAGGTGGTGGTCCCGAGGTCGGCGTTCGGGCAGGCCTCGGCGATCGTCCGCAGCAGCTCCCCCTTGGGGGCTACCTCCTCGACGATCGCCTCGATCACGACGTCGCATTCGGCGAGGTCCTTGGGATCGGTGGTGACCCGCAGCCGCGAAGGCTCGGCGCCCTCGATCTTGGCGCAGGCGGCGACGACCTTCTCCTCGGCGCGCCAGGCGGAAGCCTCGCTGCGCGCGAGCAGGATGGTGTCTGCGGTCGTGGTCGAGACCGCGGCAAGACCGGTGGCTATCGCCCCGCTGCCCGCGATCCCCGGACTCGAGTACCCCTGGTTAGCGCTCATTGGCCGGGTTCCTATCACGCATTCCCGCCGCGGTGCCGCCTGCCAGGGGAGCGCCCGCCGTCGTTTGATTGACGAATCAGTCGGCTACCCTGAAGAGGAGGCAGCGTGCGGGCGCGCCCACGATCTTCAGAGGAACGGAGGCTGGCGATGGACAACGGCAAAGGCAGGTTCGGCGGCCGCGAGGTCGTCATCGTCGAGGCGGTTCGCACCCCGATCGGGCGCGGCCACCCGGAGAAGGGCTACTACAAAGACCTTCATTCCTCCAATCTCCTCGCCCGCACTTACAAGGAGCTGATCGACCGCGCCGGCATCGACCCAAACGAGGTCGGCGACGTGATCGCCGGCTGCGTCCAGCAGTTCGGCGAGCAGGGCCTCAACATCGGCCGCAACGCCTGGCTCGAGGCAGGGCTTCCGCAGGAGGTGCCGGGGACGACCGTCGACCGGCAGTGCGGCTCCGCCCAGCAGGCTGTCAACTTCGCCGCTGCGCTGGTCGCCTCCGGCGTCCACGACGTCGCGATCGGCGGCGGCGTCGAGCACATGGGTCACATCTCCTTCGCCGACTCCTTCTCGGTCATGCAGGAGCACGGGCTGGCCTTCTCGCCGGAGCTGATGGAGCGCTACGACCTGATCCCGCAGGGCCTCTCGGCGGAGATGATCGCCGACAAATGGGAGATCTCCCGCTCCGAGCTCGACGAGCTCGGGCTGCGCTCGCAGCAGCTAGCCGCGCAGGCGACCGAGGAGGGACGCTTCGAGCGCGAGATCCTGCCGATGCAGGTGAACGGCGACACCCATGTCACCGACCAAGGCCTGCGCGAGACCTCGATTGAGGCGCTGTCCCAGCTAAAGCCGGCCTTCAAGGAGGACGGCAAGATCACCGCCGGCAACTCATCGCAGGTCTCCGACGGCGCCGCCGCGGTCTTGCTGATGACCCGTGAGAAGGCGGACGCCCTGGGGCTGAAGCCGCGGGCGCGGATCTTCGACCAGACCACTGTCGGCGTCGATCCGGTGATCATGCTCACCGGCCCGATCCCGGCGACCGAAAAGCTGCTCGAGCGCAACCGGATGACGATGGACGACATCGACCTGGTCGAGATCAACGAGGCCTTCGCTTCCGTCGTCGCCGCCTGGCGCCGCGAGCTCGACCCGGACATGGACCGGGTCAACGTCAACGGCGGCGCGATCGCCCTCGGCCATCCGCTCGGTTCGACCGGCGCCCGCCTGATCACCACCCTGCTGCACGAGATGGAGCGCTCCGACAAGGAGATGGGGCTGGTGACGATGTGCTGCGGCGGCGGTCTGGGAACCGGAACGCTGATCCAGCGTGTCTGAAGCCACGTGGCCTCAAAGCTGGCCAGGCGGCCAGTAAGGTTCTCGCGATGGACCTGACGCTCTCGCCATCGGAGGAGGAGTTCCGCGACGAGGTTCGCACCTGGCTGCAGGAAAACCACCCGGGGCCCGAGCCGGAGGCGGGCCTCGACGAGGTGATGGCCTTCCGGCGCGAGTGGCAGCGCAAGCTGCATGAGGCCGGTTGGGCCGGGATCTCCTGGCCGAAGGAGTACGGCGGCCGCGGCGCGACGATGATCGAGCAGGCGATCTTCGCCGCCGAGGCGACGCGCCAGGAAGCGCCGGCGCCCGCCAACGTCCTCGGGCTGGCGATGGGCGGTCCCGTCGTGATCGCCCACGGCACCGAGGAGCAGAAGGCGCGCTACCTGGAGCCGATCCTCACCGCCGAGGAGATCTGGTGCCAGGGGTTCTCCGAGCCCGAGTCGGGATCCGACCTCGCCTCGCTGAAGACGCGCGCGGTCAAGGACGGCGACGAATGGGTGGTGACCGGGCAGAAGGTCTGGACCACCTTCGCCCAGTACGCGAAGTGGTGCATGCTCGTCGCCCGCACCGACCCCGACGCGCCCAAGCACCAGGGGCTCACCTACTTCCTGATGGACATGGAGCAGGAGGCGGTGCAGACCAGGCCGCTGGTCCAGATCACCGGCGAGGGCGAGTTCAACGAGGTCTTCTTCGAGGAGGCGCGGGTGCCCGACGCGAACGTCGTCGGCGGCGTCGGCAACGGCTGGGCGGTGGCGATTACGACGCTGATGAACGAGCGCGCCGGCCTCGCCTTCGGGGCGATCTCGCAGATCCAGAACAGCCTCGGGCGGCTGGCAAAGCTGGCGCGGGAGACCCGCCTGAACGGCGGCAGCGCCGCCGACGACTCTTACTTCCGCCAGCGGATCGCCCAGCTCCACATCGAGGTGGAGACGATGCGCCTCAACGCCTACCGTGGCCTGACCAAGACGATGCAGTCCGGAATCCCCGGGCCGGAGGGCTCGCTGGGGAAGTGGCAGTGGGCCGACATCAACCAGGACCTGACCGAGCTGGCGCTCGAGATCGAGGGCGCCTACTCGATGCTGGCGCGCGGCTCCGACCACGCCGTCGCCGGTGGCGCCTGGCAGTACGGGTTCCTCCGCTCGCGCGCCAACTCGATCGAGGGTGGCACCACCGACATCCTGAAAAACATCATCGCCGAGCGGGTCCTGGGCCTGCCGCGGCTGCGCTAAGCACGGGCTTCTCCATGTACTTCGACCTCACCGACGAGCAGCAGGCGATCAAGGCGACGGCCCACGACTTCCTCGCCTCCCGCTTCAAATCGGAGCGGATCCGCGAAATCGCCGAGGGCGCGGACGGCTTCGACGAGAGCGGCTGGAAGGAGATGGCCGAGCTCGGCTGGGCCGGCCTGGCACTGCCGGAGGAGTGGGGCGGTCAGGGACTGGGGATCGTCGAGCTCGCGGTGCTCTTCGAGGAGTTGGGTTACGCGCTCGCGCCCTCGCCGCTGCTCTCGAGCACGGTCGTCGGGCTGGCGCTGGCGGCGGGCGGCTCGGACGAGCAGAAGGAGCGCTACCTGCGGCCGCTCGCGGCCGGCGAGCTGCGGGCCACGCCGGCTCTGGTCGACGCCGACTCCGCGGCGGAGCCGGGGATGTTCGTGATGAACGCCGAGGCCGCCGGCGACGGCGTCCTCCTCAGCGGCGAAAAGACGCTGGTGATGGACGCGGCAAGCGCCGACCTCTTCCTCGTCGCTACCTCCGACGGCCGTCGCCACCTCGTCGAGAAGGACGGGAAGGGCGTCACGGTGATTCCGGAAGAGTCGATCGACCCCACCCGCCGCCTCTCCTCGGTGCGTTTCGACCGAGTCCAGGTCGCCGCGGAGGCGACGATGCCGGCAGAGGCGTCCGTTTACTTCCCGGTCTTGCACCGCGCCTGTGTCGCGATCGCGGCGGAGTCGACCGGGGTCGCCCAGCGGGCGCTGGAGATGTCGGTGGAGTACGCGAAAGACCGCCAGCAGTTCGGGCGGCCGATCGGCGCCTACCAGGCGGTCTCGCACCGCTGCGCGCAGATGCTGCTCGAGACCGAGAACTCCCGCTCCGCCGTCTACGGTGCCGCCTGGGCCGCCGACGCCGAGCCGGAGTCGCTGCCTCTGGCCGCCTCGATGGCCAAGGCGTACGCCTCCGACGCCGGCTGGCGGGTGCCCGACGCGGCGATCCAGGTCCACGGCGGGATCGGCTTCACCTGGGAGCACGACCTCCACTTCTTCCTCAAGCGAGGCCGCGCCAACGCCGCCATGTTCGGCAGCGCCAGGTGGCACCGCGAGCAGGTCGCCGAGGCGGTTCTCGCCGGCGACGCCGTCCCGGCGACCGCCTGAGGGCGGCGGCGACGGTGGGCGCGCTCGACCGCATCTCCGTCGCCGCGATCGGAATCACGGCCGCCGACCTCGAGGCGGAGACGCTGCGGGCCGAGGCGGCGGGGGTCGAGTGCGTCTGGGCACCCGAGCTCTTCCGCAGCGCCGTCACCCAGGCCGCCTACCTGGCGGCGAAGACCGAGCGGATCGGCGTCGCCACGGGGATCGTCTGGGCCTTCACCCGCAGCCCCTTCATCCACGCCGTCAGCGCCCTCGACGTCGACGAGATGTCCGGCGGGCGCTTCCGCCTCGGCATGGGAGCCGGCGTCAAGCGCCTCAACGAGACCTGGCACAACGCCGACTACGGGCGGCCGGCGCCGCATCTGCGCGAGGCAATTGAGGCGACGCGGCTGATCATGCGGCAGGCGAGCGCCGGCCAGCCGATCCGCTACCAGGGCACCTACTACGACATCGACATCAAGGGATGGGTGCGTCCGCACCCGGCGCCGCGCGAGGCGGTGCCGATCTACACCGCGGCGGTGCAGGCGGGG
>DASSVR010000084.1:0-40428 GCA_035705945.1 Solirubrobacterales bacterium | reverse complement strand
CGCCGAGCAGCGAGCAGGCGTGCAGGGCGTCCCGCTCGTCGCAGGAACCCGGGAACTGGAGCACGCCCCAGATCACAGGGGCTGGATCTCGTAGTCCTCGATCAGGGTGTTCGCGAGCAGCTTCTCGCAGAGCTCGGTCAGCTCGGCGCCGTCCTCGGCCTCGAGCTCGACCATGCGCCCGACCCGCACGTGCCCGACCCCCTCGAACCCGAGCGCCGGCAGCGCCCGCTCGACCGCCTTGCCCTGGGGGTCGAGGATCCCCTCCTTGGGGCGGATCAGGACCCGCGCCTTCAGAAGCTGGTCTCCGTGATCCGCTCGTAGGCCTCGACGTATTTGGCGCGGGTCTGCTCGACCACGTCGGGCGGCAGCTCCGGCGCCGGCGGCTTCTTGTCCCAGCCGCTCGCGGTCGCCCAGTCGCGGACGAATTGCTTGTCGAAGCTCGGCGGCGTGACCCCGGGCTGGTAGCTCGCGGAGGGCCAGAAGCGCGAGGAGTCGGGGGTGAGGACCTCGTCGCCGAGGACGATCTCGGCTCCCGCGTGGCGGCCGAACTCGAACTTGGTGTCGGCGAGGATGATCCCGCGGCTGGCGGCGTGCTGGGAACCTCGCTTGTAGACCTCGATCGAGATCCGCCGCAGCTCTTCCATCAGCGCCCGGTCGCCGACTATCTCGGCGGCGCGGTCGAAGTCGACGTTCTCGTCGTGGTCGCCGATCTCGGCCTTGGTCGCGGGGGTGAAGATCGGCTCCGGCAGTTGGTCGGACTCGACCAGGCCGCAGGGAAGCTCGATCCCGCAGACCGCGCCGCTTTCCTTGTATTCCTTCCAGCCCGAGCCGGAGAGGTAGCCGCGCACCACGCACTCGACCGGGTACATCTCCAGCCGCTTGACCCGCAGCGCGCGCCCCGCGACCTCGTCGGGCACGTCCTGGGAGAGGTAGTGGTTGGGGACGATGTCCTCGGTCAGGCCGAACCAGAAGACCGACATCCGGTTCAGCACCTTGCCCTTGTCGGGGATCGGCGTCGGCATCACCACGTCGTAGGTGGAGATGCGGTCGGAGGCGACCATCAGCAGGTCGTCTTCCCACGCGTAGATCTCCCGCACCTTTCCGGAAGAAAGGAGGTTGAGCTCGGTGACGCTCGGCATCGGAGCCGACTCTAGCCGCCCTCGCAGCGGCGCCGCGTTGCGGTTCGACAGCGACCTTCATCACACTCGGCGGGATTCCACCTCTGCGATCCTTCTTTCGTGGCGCTTCCTCCCGAACCCAAGACCAGCCCCATGGTGCAGACGCTGCGCTGGGCGTTCCGCCCGATCGCCTTCATGGAGGATTGCCGCCGCCAGTTCGGCGACTCCTTCAGCGTCCGCTTCCTCGGCTTCCAGCGGCCAATGGTGATGATCTCGGATCCGGCGGCGATCAAGGCCCTCTACCAGGAGCGCGAGCACGGGCTGCCGCCGGGGCGCGACGTAGTCCTCAAGCCGATCCTCGGCTCGGGATCTTTGCTGCTGCAGGAAGGAGCCGAGCACCTGAGCCGGCGCAGGCTGATGCTGCCGCCGTTCCACGGCGAGCGGATGCGCTCCTACGAGTCGGCGATGACCGAGATCGTCTCGGCGGAGATCGACTCCTGGCCGCTCGGGGAGGAGTTTCCGATCCACGCGCGGATGCAGGCGGTGACGCTGGAGGTGATCCTGCGCGTCGTCTTCGGCGTCTCCAGCGGTCCGCGCCTCAACCGCCTGCGGGAGATGCTCTCGACGGTTCTGCAGGAAACGGCCGATCCCGGCCGCCAGGTGCTGGCGCTGGCGCTGCAGCGCTTCGGCGGCCGCGGCATGTTCGCGCGCTTCGAGGGACGGGTGGGAGAGGTCGACGAGCTGCTCTACGCCGAGTTCGCCGAGCACCGCGCGCGGCCCGACCTGGAGGAGCGGGGGGACATCCTCTCGATGCTGATGACCGCCGAGTTCGAGGACGGCAGCCGGATGGAGGACCGCGAGCTGCGCGACCAGCTGCTGACGCTGCTGCTCGCCGGCCACGAGACCACCGCGACGGCGCTGGCCTGGACCTTCGACCTGCTGCTGCGCCACCCGGCGGCGCTCGAGCGCCTGCGCGACTCGCTGGCCGCCGGGGAGGAGGACTACCTGCGGGCGACGATCACCGAGTCGCTGCGGCTGCGGCCGGTCGTCCCGCTGGCGGGGCGGCGGCTAGGAAAGGATCTCGTCGCCGACGGGCTGACGCTCCCGGCCGGCACCGACGTCACCCCCTCGATCTGGCTAACCCACACCCGCGCCGACCTCTATCCGGAGCCCTTCGCCTTCAAGCCGGAGCGCTTCCTCGAGGACGGTCCGGACACCTACGCCTGGGTCCCCTTCGGCGGCGGCGTCCGCCGCTGCATCGGCGCCACCTTCGCCGAGTTCGAGATGCGGATCGTCCTGCGCGAGGTGCTGACCCGCTGCGAGCTGCGCAAGGCCAGCCCGCTGCCCGAGCGCACCGGACGCCGCAACATCACCCTCTCGCCGCGTCACGGGACCCCGGTGGTCGTCACCGACCGGCAGCCGGCGCGCGAGCCGGTTGCGGTCTGACAACACGTTCCGCAGTTTTTTGTCTACACTCCTCCCATGGAGGCACTTCTGGAGAGGGAGGGAGACGTGGAGAACTGGAACGACGACCGGCTCGACGAACTCAGCCGGCGGATGGACGCGGGCTTCGAGAAGATGGCCACTAAGACGGAACTGACGGGCCTCAAAAACGAGATGAATTTGCGCTTTGACGAGGTCAGCGGGCGCTTTGGGGAAGTCGACAGGCGCTTTGACGAGGTCAGCGGGCGCTTTGGGGAAGTCGGTAAACGCTTCGACAAGATCGACACTCAGCTCCTGCACATCAACGATCGTCTCGATCGACTCAACCACACCCTGCTGGTGGGTGCCTGCGGTGTGATCGCCGCGGTGCTCGCGAACGGGATTTGGGGCTGAGGCTCAGCCGCCCGACTTGGCGGGGGAGTGCGGGTGCTCCTTCGCCCAGCGGGCGATCGCGCCGGAGCCGGAGACCACCTCGCCGTTGTCGAGGACGAGGATCGGCACCTCGTTGGTGCCGCTGAGGCGCTTGACCTCCTCGCGGTCGGCGCCGCGGCTGCCCCAGGTCCAGGCCGCCAGCCGGTAGCCGCCGACGGTCTTCAGCTCGTACTCGTAGCCGGCCGCGTCGAGCGCCTTCCCGGCCTTCGCGCACGGGTGCATCACGCCGGGACCCCGCTTCTTCTGCCCGCAGGTGTAGAGCACCATCGGCCCGCAGCCTAAGCCCCGTTCACCGTCTATAGCAAGTGCTACATTCGTAGCATGAGGGTAGAAGTCCCCTCCAGGGAGCTGCGGAACGACACGGCGGGCCTGCTCCGCCGAGTTGAAGGGGGCGAGACGATCGTGGTCACTCGGCGGGGGAAGCCGGTCGCGGATCTGGTTCCCCATCGTCCCGCAACTACTCGCTGGTTCAGCCCAGATGAGGTTATGGAGGTGGTCGAGCACAGCTCCGCCGATCCAGGGCTGAGGGCCGACTTGGAGCGGCTCGTTGGCGAAACCACGGACGAACTGGGGCCGATCAGATGAGCGGACGGCCGGAGCGGGGTTTGCTCGATACGAGCGTCCTCATCGCTCAGGAGAGCGGGCGCCAATTGGATCGGGAGCGGCTGCCGCAGAACGCGGCGATCTCGATCGTCACCAAGGCCGAGCTGCGCCTAGGTGTTCTGGCGGCTGCGGATGTAGAGACCCGAAATCGCCGTCTTATCACCCTTGACTCGATTGCCGAGATGGCGGTGCTGCCGATCTGGGGCGCCGTCGAAAAGGTTTGGGCGGGAATGCGTGCATACCTCGCCGCGTCGGGCCGAAGCGTCAGGGTCAATGACCTCTGGATTGCGGCAACCGCAGCTGCCTATCAGATGCCGGTTCTGACTCAGGATCACGACTTCTATGCCCTCTCCGGCGTTGGAGGGCTGACCGTGATCGAGGTCTGAGAGGCGCGAATCAGCGAAGGGCTTCAAGCCGCTCGAAGATCTCGGGCAGGTGAGTGAGGTAGGCGTCGTAGTCGAAGACGGCGTCGAGGTCGAGGTCGGGGGCCGCCGTGGCGAGCAGGTCGCGGAACTCGGTGCGGGTGTCCCAGGCCCGCTGGGCGTTCTCCTGGACGACGCGGTAGGCGTCGTCGCGGCTCATCCCGGACTCGACCAGGGCGGTCAGCGCCCGCTGGCTGAAGAGGGCGCCGTGGGTTATGCCGAGGTTCTCACGCATCCGCTCCTCGTTCACCTGCATCCCGGTGGCGACCTTGGCCGCGAGATCCTGCATGTAGTCGAGCAGGATCGTCGCGTCGGGGAGGATGACCCGCTCGGCGCCAGAGTGGGAGATGTCCCGCTCGTGCCAGAGGGCGACGTTCTCGATCCCGGTCTGGGCGTAGCCGCGGAGAACGCGGGCGAGGCCGGTGATCCGCTCGGTGCGGATCGGGTTCCGCTTGTGGGGCATCGCCGAGGACCCCTTCTGGCCGGGGGCGAACGGCTCTTCGACCTCGCGCACCTCGGTTTTCTGCAGGTTCCGCACCTCGGTCGCGAAGCGTTCGAGGCCGGCGCCGGCGATCGCGACCGCGGCGAGCAGCTCCGCATGGCGGTCGCGGGGGATGACCTGGGTGGCGATGTCCTCGCGCGCGAGCCCAAGCTTCTGCATCACCCGTGCCTCGACAGCCGGCGGCACCGAGGCGTAGGTGCCGACTGCTCCGGAGAGCTTGCCGAAGGCGAGCTGGGCGAAGGCCTCCTCCAGGCGGTCGAGGTTGCGGTCCGCCTCGAAGGCGAAGCCGGCGAGCCGCAGGCCAAAGCTGGTGGGCTCGGCGTGGACTCCGTGGGTGCGGCCGACGCAGAGGGTGTCGCGGTGCTCCAGCGCCCGCTCGACCAGCGCGTCGCGGTAGGTGCAGGCGCTGGCGAGGACGACTTCGCCCGCCCTGCGTAGCTGCAGCGCCAGCGCCGTGTCGAGCACGTCGGAGGAGGTGAGGCCGTAGTGGATCCAGCGCCCGTGCTCGCCGATCGACTGGGCGACGACGTCGACGAAGGCCGCCACGTCGTGGTCGGTCACCTTCTCCCGCTCGTCGACCGCCTCGACCGTGAACGCCGCCTTCTCGCGCGCCTCCCGCGCCGCGTCCTCCGGCACGACACCCTCCGCCGCCCAGGCCTCGGTTGCCGCGAGCTCGACCTCGAGCCAGGTCTCCAGCTTCGCCTGCGGGGTCCAGACCGCCCCGATCTCGGGGCGGGTATAGCGGGAAATCACGCGTTGATTATCCGCGCGGCGAGAACGCCGGCATTTTTCGCCCCATCGATTGCCACGCAGGCGACCGGAATCCCCGGCGGCATCTGCACCGCTGAGAGCAGCGCATCGAGCCCGCCGAGGCTCTTGCCGAGGATCGGTACGCCGATCACCGGCAGGTCGGTGTGGGCCGCCGCCACCCCCGGCAGCGCGGCCGACATCCCGGCGCCGGCAATGATCACCTTCAGGCCCCGCATCCGCGCGTTCATGCAGTAGTCGCGCACCAGTTCGGGATCGCGGTGGGCGCTCATCACCCGCACCTCGTAGCGGATACCCGCTTCCTCGAGCGCTTTGCCGGCCGGCTGCATCTTGGGCTTGTCGTTCTTTGAGCCCATGATGATCCCGACGTGGGGCTCGTCGACGTCGATTTCCTCGAAGGCTTCCTCCACGGCCGGCATCGTCATCGTTTCCGCGGGGTCGGCCGGCCCGGTCTGCCGGGGCTCCTCTGAGATCTCGCTCATCTCGTTCCTCTCTGGCTAGCTGGGGACCCGCTCGACGGCGCGGGCGGCGATGTCGGTGCGGATCTGCATTCCCTCGAACGAGATCCGGCTGGCGGCATCGTATGCACGATCGCGCGCCTCCGCCGGGCTCGCTCCGAGTCCGGTCACGTTCAGCACTCGGCCGCCCGCGGTGACGATCTCGCCGTCGCGCTCCGCCGTGCCGGCGTGGGTGATCTCGGCGATCTCCGCCGCCTCGGCGAGGCCGTGGATGACGTCGCCCTTCGAGGAGGACTCGGGGTAGCCGGCCGAGGCGAGGACGACGGTCACCGCCCACTCCTCGGCGAAGTCCGCCGACGTGCCGGCCAGGCCACCGGGCTCCCGCGCGGCGAGGAACAGCTCGGCGAGGTCGGAGCGCAGCCGCGGCAGTACTGCCTGCGTCTCGGGGTCGCCGAAGCGGGCGTTGAACTCCAGCACCTTCGGCCCCTCCGCGCCGATCATCAGGCCGGCGTAGAGGACGCCGTGGAAGGCGACGCCGCGGGCTGCCATCGCCGCGACCACCGGGCGGTGAACCCGGTCGACGATCTCCTCGACCTCGGCGGGACCGAAGCCGGGCACTGGGGAGTAGCTGCCCATGCCGCCCGTGTTAGGCCCGCGGTCGCCGTCGAAGATCCGCTTGTAGTCCTGGGCCGGGGCGAGCGGGAGGACGTTCTCGCCGTCGCAGAGCGCCAGCAGCGAGAGCTCCTCGCCCTCGAGGAACTCCTCCAGCACCACGGTCGTCGCGCCGAACCGGCGCTCGGTGAAGAAGAGCTCGACCGCCTCGCAGGCCTCGGCTTCGTCCTGGCAGATGATCACGCCCTTGCCCGCGGCCAGACCGTCGGCCTTGAGAACCGTTGGATACGCCGCGGCGGCGAGTTCCTCGATCGCCTCCTCGCGGCTGCGCAGCAAGATGTGGGAGGCGGTCGGCACCCCGGCCTCCCCCATCAGCTCCTTGGCGAAGGCCTTCGATCCCTCGAGCTCGGACGCCGCCTTGGTCGGCCCGAAGGCCGGGACGCCGGCGTCCTCCAGCGCGTCGACCGCGCCGGCGACGAGACCCGCCTCGGGGCCGATCGCGACCAGATCGACACCGTGCTCCCTGGCCGCGGCGACGATCCCGGCGGCATCGGCGGCGGCGACCTCGGGCAGGCACTCCGCGTCGGCGGCGATCCCGGCGTTGCCGGGGGCGCAGAGCACACTGTCTACCCGCGGCGAGCGCCGCAGCGCCCGCACGATCGCGTGCTCGCGACCGCCTCCGCCTACGACCAGGACCTTCAACGCGCCTAGAGAGAGCCCGCCAGCTCCTCGGCCGGCATCGCCGCCAGGGTCTGGCTCGTCATCGTCCCCCGCGAGCCGAGCTCGACGGAGATCTTCGCCATCGTCTTCTCGTCAGGCGCTTCGACGACCGTGACGAAGTCGTACTGACCCAACGTCGCGTACTGCGCCAGCACCTTCGCCCCGATCTGTTCAACCTCCCGGTTCACCTCAGCCACCCGTCCGGGGTTGTTCTTCAGCGTCCGCACGCCCTCAGAAGTCAGATTCGTGAGCATCACATAAGTAGGCATCTCGGCTCCCCTCCACAGGTCTCGATGGCCAGTGCCTTCAAGTTACTGCTTTGGTGGGGCTTGGGGGCTGCCTAGTACTGGTTGAACCCGGCGTGGATGTGGTTGCAGTGGTCCGGCAGCGCGAAGGCGGGGCCGGGGCCGTCGACGTCGAAGCAGTAGATGAGCTCGGTGGGGTGCAGGGGTTCGGGCATCTGGGAGAGCGCGTAGGTCAGCTGGGCGCAGGGGGCGCTGGGGTCGACGTTGGTGCAGGAGACGCCGTCGACGGCGGCGATGTCCATGGCGCGGCCGTAGTAATGGTTGGAGACGTTGCCCGAGGCGGTCAGCATCGAGTGGTCGGTGCGCAGGGAGCTGATCGTGATCTGGTGCTCCTGGGTCATCAGCGCCAGCAGGGCGAGGATCCGCTGGTCGAGGACACCGCCCTGGATGTCCTGCAGCTCGTACGCGTTGGAGAGGACGAGGTTGTCCCAGTTGATCCGCGAGGCGGCGCTGCCGGGGAGGGCGATCGACCAGTCGACCCAGGAGGCTGCGCACTTGCCTTCGAGCTCTTCCGCCTCGCGCAGGACCGAGTCGACGTACCAGGCGGCTTGGTTGTGGGTGAAGACGCCGGCCTGGATCCCACCGCGGGCCCAGATCAGGCGCGCCAGGGTCGCCGCCGAGTCGTCGATGTCGTGGCGGCGGATGCGGCCGTCTTCGTCGCCGTCGACGGCGTAGGTGCGCCACTCCATCCCGTCCAGCCCCAGCGGCCCTTCCTTTTGCAGCTGCAGCTTGCCCATTCCCCGGCCGAAGTCGGACTCGAGGCGGGCGATCGCCGCCAGCGTCCAGACGCCGCGCCGTCCGAGTTCGTAGCGCCCGGCGGCGGCCTCGAAGGCGCGCATGTACTCCTCCGGGACCCGTTTCCTCCAGTCCTCCGCCGGGTTGCAGCGCAGGACCTGGATCTGCGGGTCGAGGGCCAGGGTGCTGTAGGTGCTGCCGACCTCGGCGGCGTAGCAGGCGGCGTGCTCGAGGACGTCTTCGACATACCAGTCGGCGTGGTTGTAGGCGAAGATCGCGCCATAGACGTCCTCCGGCATCCCCGAGGCGCTGAGGTAACGCGCCGCCGCGAAGATCGCGTCTTCGGGATGGTTCGGGTCCTTGACACCGTCGCCGTTGGCGTCGACCCCGTAGGCGGCCCAAGTTTCCGGCATGAACTGCATCCAGCCTTCGGCGCCGGCGTAGGAGGGACCGAGGTTGCTGCCGAAGTTCGTCTCGATCGCGTTGATGCCGGCGAGGATCGCCGGGCCCTGCGGCCCGAGCCCATACGCCTCCGAGGCGGCGTGATAGATCGGGATCAGGACGGGCGGCACGCCGCTGACCGCGCAGCTGGAGGCGGGCAGCGAGGGGACGGCGAAGATCGGAGGGGTGGGAGCGACGGCGGCGCCGCCTTCGGTTCCGGCTCCCGCCCCGCCGGTTTCGGCCGGTTCGCTCGGCAGGGCGGGCTTGCTCTTCTCAGCTCCCGGGCCGACGCCTCCGTTCGCGGGATCCTCGCTCTCGGGCGCAGGCGGGACGAGGGTCGCGCCGTGCTTCACGCCTCCAGCTTCAGTCGCCGGTGCCTCGAGCGTCGCCCCCGGGGTGGGGGCCGCCGAGCTTTCCGCCTCGGCTCGGGCGACGGCGACCGGGACCGCCAGCGCGGCGGTGGCCGCCGCGGTTGCCATCACCGCCCGGATCTTCTGAGCCTTCTCCATCAGCCGAGGACGTTGACGACCTGCCACCGCTTGTTCTTCAGCTGTTCCATCTCGAGCCGCAGCTCGCTGGTCGCGCCGATCCGCAGCAGCGAGACGCTGACCGGGAAGACGTCGCCTCGGGACGGCGCGGGAACGATGTTGAGGACCTTCGCCTTCGGGACCTCGACGCCGGCCGGCTGCCGCGGCGGGCGGCGCAGCAGCGCCCTCGTCAGTTCGGGGCTTGCCGTCGCCTTGAAGTGCTTGCGAACCCGGCTCTTGTCGCCGCCGGTCTCATAGACGACGAAGGCGTCGGCGAACTTGCGGGCGACGGCGACGGCGGCGGGGCCCGCCGGCGGGCCCTCGAGCGCCACGGTCGAGGCGGAGGCAGAAGCCGCGGCTGGAGCCGCGGCGGGGGTGGAGGAGATCGTGTCGGTGGCGGCGTTGCCGGTCTGGGCGGTGGTGGCGGGGCCGGGGTTGGCGGCGATTGCCTTCGAGCCTCCGACCTCGACGGGGTCCTCGGACTCGTTTCCCTCGAAGACCGGGGCCGCACCCTGGAGCGTCGGCTCGGGCTCGGGCTTCGGCTCAGGCTTCGCCGGGGCGGGATCGGAAGCGGGTGCGACCGCGACCTGCTTCGCCGCCGGCTGCGCCTGCTCGCCGGAGGCGACGAGGGAGTAGCCACCGATCCCGATCCCTAGAGCGAGCGCCACGGCCCCGCCGGCGACCGCCGCTCGACCCCTGTCGCCAAGGTCGAGAAAGCGGTCCTCGATCGGCCAGAGCACGCGATCGCGCAGCGCCAGTGAGAGGTCCTCGAGGGCCTCCGGTGGGCGCCGCTTGGGGCGGGCGTTGATCGGGGTCGGGTCGTCGTTCATCGCATCTGGTTGGTTCTCCCACTGCCCAGGGTGGCTGAGCAAATTAAAGAGCACCTTTGCTTTCACGTTGTTTCGGCAGAAAACAGCGGGAAAATGAGCCCTGAAGCGCGGTAGGCGCCTCTCAAGCGGCGCTTGCCGCGGGCGTCCCCGCTCGCTCGAAGACGATTTCGCCTTCGGCGGCGTCGACCCGCACCACGTCGCCTTCACCGAACTCACCCTCGAGGATCTTCAGCGCCAACTTGTCAACGAGTTGTTTCTGGATCACCCGCTTCAGCGGGCGCGCCCCATATATGGGGTCGTAGCCGAGGTTGCCGAGCAGGGTGCGGGCATCGTCGGTCAGCTCGATCTCGATCCCGCGCTCGCGCACACGCCCGACCAGCTGGCTGACCTGCAGCTCGACGATCTCGCCGATGTCCTCCTTGGAGAGGCGGTGGAAGATCACCGTGTCGTCGATCCGGTTGAGGAACTCCGGCTTGAAGGTCGCCGCCAGCACCTCTTCGATCTGCTCACGGATCTTCTCGTCGACGGACTCGCCGACGATCCGGTCGGAGCCGACGTTCGAGGTCATGATCAGGACCGTGTTGGTGAAGCTCACGGTCCGGCCCTGGCCATCGGTCAGGCGCCCGTCGTCCATGATCTGCAGCAGCGTGTTGAAGACGTCGGGGTGGGCCTTCTCGATCTCGTCGAGCAGCACCACCGCGTAAGGCCGCCGCCGCACCGCCTCGGTCAGCTGCCCGCCCTCCTCATAGCCGACGTAGCCGGGGGGCGCGCCGATCAGCCGCGCCACCGTGTGCTTCTCCATGTACTCGGACATGTCGAGCCGGACGATCGCCTGCTCGGAGTCGAACATGAACTCCGCCAGCGCCTTCGCCAGCTCGGTCTTGCCGACCCCAGTCGGGCCGAGGAAGAGGAAGCTGCCGATCGGTCGGTGCGGGTCCGAGAGGCCGGCCCGCGAGCGGCGCAGCGCGTTGGAGACGGCGGCGATCGCCTCGTCCTGGCCGATCACCCGCTCGTGCAGCCGCTCCTCCATCTGGATCAGCTTCTCGACCTCGCCCTCCATCAGGCGGCTAACCGGGATCCCGGTCCATTTGGCGACCACCTCGGCGACGTCCTCCTCGGTGACTTCGTCGGAGAGAAGCGCTTGGCCGCCGGCGTGCACCTCCTCCAGTCGCGCTTCGGCCTCCTTCACCTTTGCCTCCAGCTCGGGGATGCGGCCGAATTTGAGTTCGGCGGCGCGTTCGAGGTCGGTCTCGCGTTCGGCCCGCTCGACGTCGAGCTTCGCCTCCTCGAGCTCTTCCTTCGCCTGGTTGATCGCTTCCAGCGGCTCCTTCTCGTTCTGCCACCGCGTGCGCAGCTCGGCCGCCTCCTCGCCCAGGTTGGCCAGGTCCTCTTCCAGCGCCTCCAGCCGCGCCTTCGAGGCCTCGTCGGTCTCCTTCTTCAGCGCCTCGCGCTCGATCTCCAGCTGCTGGATCCGCCGCTCGACCTCGTCGATCTCGGTCGGTACCGAGTCGATCTCGATCTTCAGCCGCGAGGCGGCCTCGTCGATCAGGTCGATCGCCTTGTCGGGGAGGAAGCGGTCGGCGATGTAGCGCTCCGAGAGGGTCGCGGCGGCGACGACCGCCGTGTCGGAGATGCGGACGCCGTGGTGCTGTTCGTAGCGGGGTTTGAGGCCGCGGAGGATCGCGATCGTGTCGCCGGTGTCGGGCTCGCCGACCAGCACCGGCTGGAAGCGCCGCTCCAGCGCCGCGTCCTTCTCGATGTGCTTGCGGTACTCGTCCAGCGTGGTGGCGCCGACCGCGCGCAGCTCGCCCCTCGCCAGCATCGGCTTCAGCAGGTTGGCGGCGTCAACGGCGCCCTCGGCGGCGCCGGCGCCGACGATCGTGTGCAGCTCGTCGAGGAAAAGGACGATCTGCCCGGCTGCCTCCTGCACCTCGGATAGCACCGCTTTCAGTCGCTCCTCGAACTCGCCGCGGTATTTGGAGCCCGCCAGCAGCGAACCGATATCGAGCGCGATCACCCGCCGATCGCGCAGGCTCTCGGGGACGTCGCCGTGGACGATCCGCTGCGCCAGACCCTCGACGATCGCGGTCTTGCCCACGCCGGGGTCGCCGATCAGCACCGGGTTGTTCTTGGTGCGGCGGGAGAGCACCTGGATCACGCGGCGGATCTCCTCGTCGCGCCCGATCACCGGGTCGAGCTTCCCCGCCTCCGCCTCCGCGGTCAGGTCGCGGCCGAATTTCTCCAGCGCCTGGGCGGTGCTCTCCGGGGTGGGTGAGGTGACCTTTCGCGGCCGCACCTCTTCGATCGCCCGTTCCAGCGACTCGCGGTCGGGGAGCAAATCGCGGACGCCGGCGCTCTCGGTCAGCGCCAACAGCAGATGGTCGGTGGAGATGTACTCGTCGCCCTTGCGCGCCATCTCCTTCTCGGCCTGGCGGATCGTCTGCGCCAGGGTCTGCGAGAAGCGGGGTTCCTCGCCCTCGCCGCTCAATTTCGGCAGCGAAGCGACCGCCTCGTTGGCGCGCGCCACCAGTGCTGCGGTGTCTACGCCGAGCTTCTGAAGGATCGGGACGACGAGGCCGTCGTCTTGCTCGAGCAACGCGACGAGGAGGTGCGGCGGGGCAACCTCCGGGTTGCGCCGGGTCACCGCCAGCTGCTGGGCCGCGGCAACAGCTTCCTGCGATTTGATCGTGAATCGATCCGCTTGCATCAGCTCTGCTCTCCGTTCTTCCCCTTGGTCCCGCCAGCGTCGCTTTCAAGTTGCTCTATCCGCTTGCGCAGCCGCTCCGTTTCGGCGCGGAGTTTCCGCACCTGCGCGTCCAGCGCCAGCACCGTTTCCACTCCCGCCAGGTTCAACCCTTCGGCGGTCATCTCCTGGATCCGCCGCAGCCGTTCGACGTCGCGCTGCGAGTAGAGGCGGGTGTTTTTCGGCGAGCGCTTCGGCGCGATCAGCCCGCGCTGCTCATACATCCGCAGCGTCTGCGGGTGCATCTCGGCCAGCTCGGCGGCGACCGAGATCATGAACACGCCCTGCTCCTCGCTGAAGGTCGCCTTCACCCGGCGCCGGTAGGTGGACATCAGCGACCCGCCTTCCGCAGCAGCTCGGCCCGCGGGTCGGACCCGTTCAGCGCCTCGGCGAGCTTCTCGACCGCCTCGCTCTGCTCCTTGCTCAGGTCGGAGGGGACCGCGATCTCGAGGCGGTAGCGGATGTCGCCGCGGCCGGCGCCCTTCGGCTTCGGCGGGCCCTCGCCGCGCAGCCGCTGGATCGTCCCGTGCCTGGTCCCGGGCGCGACCTTGATCTTCTTCGTGCCGTTCAGCGTCGGCACCTCGATCGTGCCGCCGCGCAGCGCCTCGGGGATCGAAATCGGCACCGTCACCTCGAGGTTGCCGCCGTCGAGGCGTTCGAAGACGGGGGATGGTTTAACCCGGGTGGTCACGTAGAGGTCACCGGGGGGACCCCCCCGCGGCCCGTCCTCGCCCTTGCCGGCGAGGCGGATCCGGGAGCTGTCCTTGACCCCGGCCGGGACATTCACCTTGAGCCGCTTGGTCTGCTGGGTCAGGCCGGAGCCGCCGCAGGTCGGGCAGGGGTCCTCGACGATCTGGCCGGCACCGCCGCACCGCGAGCAGGGCTGGCTGATCGAGAAGAAGCCCTGTCCCTGCGCCTCGACACCGCGGCCTTCGCAGCGCGGGCAGGTGATCGGCGCGGTCCCCGGTTTGGCGCCGCTGCCGTGGCAAGTGGCACAGCGAGTCGCCTTCGGGACGGTGACGCTGATCTGCGTGCCGTTGATCGCTTGGTCAAAGCTCAGCTCCACTTCGGTCTCCAGGTCGCGCCCGCGCACCTGCTGCGGCTGGGCGCGGCCGCCGCCACGGTTGAAGACGGAGCCGACCCCGCTGAAGAGATCGCCGAAGTCGAAGCCCCCGAAACCACCGGGGCCGGTCCCGAAGGGCGCCTGGCCGCCAGCGCCGAAGCCGGCGAAGACGCCGCCCTCGTCGTACTCCTTGCGCTTCTCGGGATCGCCGAGGACGTCGTAGGCGGCCGAGATCTCCTTAAACCGCTCCTCCGCCTCCGCGTCGCCCGGATTCCGATCAGGGTGATACTTCCGGGCCAGCTTCCGGTACGCCTTCTTGATCTCGTCGTCAGAGGCCTTCTTCGAAACCCCCAGCGTCTTGTAGAGCTCGTCCGCCACCCGTCTCCTTACGCGCTGACCACGACTCGTGCCGGCCGAATCAACTGGTCACCGAGCGTGTAGCCCTTCTGCGTCACCTCGACAACGACCCCACTCTCAGTCCCGTCCACGGGCTGGGTGGAAAGCGCCTCATGCCGATTCGGATCGAACTTCTCCCCCTTCGGGTCGACAGCCTCGACGCCGTTACGCGAGAGCGCTTCCCGAAGCCCCCCGAGCACCATCTCCACGCCAGCGGCAAGCCCCTCGCCGTCTTTGCCGTCAGCTGCCTCCAGGGCCCGCTCCAGATTGTCGACGGCATCGATCACTTCCCGCGCCACCTCGACTTTCCCGCGAACCTGCGCGGCCTGAACCTCTGCACTCATCCGCTTGCGGTAGTTCTCGAAATCAGCTTTCGTCCGTTGAGCCAGTTCGAGGTACTCGTCCCGCTCCTGCTGCGCCTCTGCGAGAAGGGCATCGATGTCTTGCTCGACGGCCTCTCCCGCGGGTGGCGTCGTAGGGGGGACCCCCACCTGCTCTGCAGGTGGGGGTGGGTCCCCTGCGGCGACTGGACCCGCGGGCCGGCGCTCGTCCGCGCTCATTTGCCCTCCTCGTCCACAACCTCGGCGTCAACGACCTCCTCCTCATCAGAGGCCGCTCCGTTCTCGGAGCTCCCTGAATCGGCCGACTCCGCCGAAGCCGCCGCATAGATCTGCTCGGACACTTTGGTCATCGCCGTGTTCAGCCCCTCGAGCTTCGCGTCCAGCTCCTCTTTCGACCCGGTCTCAAGCGAATCCCGCACCTCCTTGACGGCGGCCCGCACATCCTCCTTGGCGGCATCGTCGACTTTGTCGTCCGCCTCGTCCAGCGCTTTCTCCGCCTGGTAGGCCGCGTTCTCGGCGAGGTTCCTGGTCTCGGCCAGCTCGCGCTGCTGGCGGTCCTCCTCGGCGTGTGCCTCGGCGTCGGAAACCATCTGGTTGATTTCCTCCTCGGAGAGGCCGGCGCCAGATTTGATCTCGATTTTCTGCTCTTTGCCCGTCCCGTTGTCTTTGGCGGTGACGTGGATGATCCCGTTGGCGTCGATGTCGAAGGTGACCTCGATCTGCGGGATCCCCCGTGGCGCCGGCGGGATGCCGGTGAGCTGGAATTTGCCCAGGCTCTTGTTGCCGCCGGCCATCTCGCGCTCGCCCTGGAGTACGTGGATCTCGACCGACGGCTGATTGTCGTCGGCGGTCGAGAAGACCTCCGACTTCTTCGTCGGGATCGTCGTGTTGCGCTCGATCAGCTTCGTCATCACGCCGCCTTTGGTCTCGATCCCCAGCGTCAGCGGGGTGACGTCGAGCAGCAGCACGTCCTTGACGTCGCCGGCCAGCACGCCCGCCTGGATCGCCGCGCCGACCGCAACCACCTCATCGGGGTTGACGCCCTGGTGCGGGTCCTTGCCGGTCAGCTCCTTGACCTTGTCGCGGACCGCCGGCATCCGGGTCATGCCGCCGACGAGGACGACGTGGTCGACCTCGGTGTCGGCGTCCTTCAGCGCCTGCTTCACCGGTCCGACGACCCGCTCGAGCAAATCGCCGGTCAGCTCGTTGAGTTTGGAGCGGGTGAGTTTCAGGTCGAGGTGCTTCGGCTGCCCCTCGACCGCGGTGATGAAGGGCAGGTTGATCTGCGTCTCCTGCGTCGAGGAGAGCTCGATCTTCGCCTTCTCCGCCGCCTCGTAGAGGCGCTGCAGGGAGTTCTTGTCCTGGGAGAGGTCGACGCCCTGGTCGCGCTTGAACTCGGCGACCAGCCACTCGACGATCGCTTTGTCCCAGTTGTCGCCGCCGAGGTGGTTGTCGCCCGCGGTCGCTTTCACCTCGAAGACGCCGTCGCCGATTTCGAGGACAGAGACGTCGAAGGTGCCGCCGCCGAGGTCGAAGACGAGGATCGCGTGGTCGGAGTCCTCTTTGTCGAGACCGTAGGCGAGCGAGGCGGCGGTCGGCTCGTTGATGATCCGCTTGACGTCGAGCCCGGCGATCTTGCCGGCGTCCTTGGTCGCCTGGCGCTGGTCGTCGTTGAAGTAGGCGGGGACGGTGATCACGGCGCTGTCGACCGTGTCGCCCAGCTTCGCTTCGGCGTCGGCTTTCAGCTTCTGGAGGATCATCGCGCTGATCTCGGGCGGGCTGTACTGCTTGCCGCGCGCCTCGACGCGGACGTCACCGTTGGGGCCGGCCTCGACCGTGTAGGGGACGATCGTCTCCTCCTCTTTGACCTCGGCCTCCTTGCGGCCCATGAAGCGCTTGATCGAGAAGATCGTGTTCTCGGGGTTCATCACCGCCTGCCGTTTGGCTACGGTGCCGACGAGCCGCTCGCCGCTCTCGGTGAACGCGACCACGGACGGGGTCGTGCGCCCGCCCTCCGCGTTCTCGAGCACAGTGGGCTCGCCGCCCTCCATCACGGCGACGCAGGAGTTGGTCGTGCCGAGGTCGATGCCGATCGTCTTTGCCACTTTTCGCTTCCTCCAGGGGTTTAGATATCGAAGCTCTAAAAATCTAAGTGGCAGTATGGCAGATCCTTGATTGGATGCAAATCCCAATTTTCAAGCGGAGCGATTCGTTCTCAGCGAAAACGGGTTACACCTAAAGCAGGCAGTGGGAGGCCGCAACGGACGAGGAGGAAAGACGTTGAGCTACATCCTGAGACGGAGCCGCCATCTACTTCTGCTGGTGGTTGCCGTGCCGCTGATCCTGGGGCTGCTTGCCGGCAGCGCCCTCGCCGCGACCGGTAAAGGTCATGTCGTCAACACGATGACCCGCAACCTCTACCTGGGCGCCGACCTGACGCCGGCGATCGCCGCGCAAAGCACGAACGCATTTGTCGACGCTAACGGGCAGATCCTGCGCGAAGTGACCGCCAACAACTTCCCGCTGCGGGCGAGGGGGCTGGCACAGGAGATCAAGAAGAAGAAGCCCGACCTCGTCGGCCTGCAGGAGGTCGCCCTCTGGCGGACGGGCCCGCCGAGCCTCGAACCGCTGATCGGCAGCTCCGGGCCGACCGCCACTGCGGTCCGCTACGACTTCCTCCAGCTCCTGCTGAAACGCCTGAACAGCGGCAAAAAGCTCTATCGCGTCGCGGTCACCCAGAACGAGTTCGACTTCGAGGCGCCGGCCAACGAGAACGGCGTCCCGAACGACGGGCCGAACGGGCTGATCAAAGACGCCGAGATCAACGGCCGGCTGACCATGCGGGACGTGATCCTCGTCAGGCTCGGCGCCGGTGTCGTCACCAGCAAGCCGCGCAGCGGCAACTTCCAGAACCTGCTGGTGGTGAAAGTCTCGGGCGTCGAGGTGAAAGTGCTACGTGGCTGGACCGCGATCGACGCCAAGGTCCGCGGCAGCAAGAAGTTCCGCTTCGTCAACACCCACCTGGAGGCGTTCGACGACTCGACGCAGGTGCCGAGCATCCGCGCCCTGCAGGCGGGAGAGCTGGTGGCCAAAGGCGGCCCGGCGACCAGCAAACTGCCGGTGATCCTGCTCGGCGACCTCAACTCCGACAACGACACCGTCGCCGGGGGAGACCGCCAGGCCTACCAGGCGCTGATCAAAGCGGGGATGCGCAACCGCAGCACCGACGAGCCGCTCAGCTGCTGCCTGAAGTCGAGCCTGCTGGCGGAGGGGGCCGGCGGCAGCATCGCCGACTTCGACCACCAGGTGGACCACATCCTCACCCGCGACCCGAAAAAGGTGAAGCTGATCGGCTCCTCGGTCACCGGGCGCAAGCCGGTCAACGGCTTCTGGAGCTCAGACCACGCGGGCGTCTTCAGCTCGCTGCGACTGCTTCCCTAGGAGAGTTTGCGAGGGGCGGGCTCGCCCCGTCCCTCGCTCAGCCCTGACCGGCGGTGCGGGCGACGAATGCGGCGACCTCTTTCGACTGTTCCTCGTTGAGGATGCCGCCGGGCATGCGGCCCGGAGTGTCCGGCTTGTTGGCGCCTTCTTCGATCGCGAGGAGGACGAGGTTTTCCGTCGTCCCGACAGCCTCACCTTCCGCCGGACCGCTGGCGGCGAGCAGTTCGTCGAGGTCCGGCCCGAAGTTGCCGTCAGTCCCGGCCGAGTCGAGGGTGTGGCAGGTGCCGCAGTTGGTGACGAAGAGCGACTGGCCGCTCTCGAGGCCTGCGGGGACGCTCTGGTCGCCGCTGTCGGCGTCTCCCTTGGAGCGGAAGGCGAGCCACGGAATGGCGACGGCGAGGACGATGACGAGGATGCCGAACCAGATGAAGGTGCGCTTGCTCATTTGGCGGCGCGCATACTACTGGCGCCCGCCCCCGCGGGGCTGCCGCGCAGCTCGGCGCGGTTCTCGCGGTACCAGGGGCACATCCGACGCATCGCGCAGTCGCCGCAGCGTGGTTTCGGCCGGCAGATCGCGCGCCCGTGCCCGATCAGGTTCATGTGCAGCTCGTAGGCGTCCTCCGGCGGCACGATCGCCAGCATCTCGTCGTGGGCACGCTCGAATGACGCTTTGGCCGGAAAGAGCCCGAGCCGGCCACCGACGCGGTGGACGTGGACGTCGACCGGGATCTCGGGGATCCCCCAGGTGAAGATCAGCACGCAGGCGGCGGTTTTGCGGCCGACGCCCGGAAGGGAGAGGAGGAACTCGAGCGACTCCTCGCGCGGCGCCTTCTCGGTCCAGTCGAGGGCCGGCGGGTCGCCCAGCTGCTCGAGGATCGCCTGGATCCGCGGTGCCTTCTGCTTGGCCAGGCCGCCGGGCCGGATCGCGTCTTCGAGCTGGTCGATAGGCGCGTCACGCACTTCCTCCCAGGTTGGGAACCGCTCCCGCAGCGCCGCGAACGCCCGGTCGCGGTTGCGGTCGTTGGTGTGCTGGGAGAGGACGGTCTTGATCAGCTCCGCGATCGGATGGCCGTGCGGCTCCAGCTCGGGGACCCCGTACATCTCCCGCAAGCGGTCCCGAACCGCCTTCACCCGCCGCCTGTCGGGCCGCTTCCAGCTCATGCGCGCACCCTATTCATCGCTAACCCCCGGGTTACAATCGGTTGTTCGTGTCCGCCGCGTTTGCCGCCATATCCGCACGCCTGCCCAAGGGGTGGGGGGACCTCGGGCGCCAGGTCGCAATCCTCGTCAGCGTCGACCTCGCCTACACCTTCGTGCGCGGGATCGCCGACGGGCAGAAAGCGGTCGCGATGACGCATGGGCAGCAGGTGATCGACTTCGAGAAAGCGACCGGCACCTTCTTCGAGCCCAGCCTGCAGGCGTTCTTCCTGCCCGCGCAGGGGATCATCGACCTGGCTAACCAGCTCTACCTCAACGCCCAGTTCTCGATCGCGCTCGGCTTCCTGGTCTGGCTCTACCTCTTCCGCAACCAGACCTATTACTTCGTGCGCAACATGTTCGTGGTCTCTATGGGGCTGGCGCTGGTCGGCTACACGCTCTACCCGACCGCGCCGCCGCGGATGTTCCCGGAGCTCGGCTTCGTCGACACGCTCACCAACTACTCCGACGTCGGCCACGACTCGACGATCGCGAAGATCTTCATCAACCCCTACGCGGCGGTGCCGAGCATGCACTGCGCCTTCGCGATGATGATCGGCGGCGCCGGCGTCCTGGTCTGCCGCCACTGGTGGTCGAAGGCCTGGTGGGCCTTCTGGCCACTGCTCGTCTCCTGGGTGACGATCGTCACCGCCAACCACTACTGGGTCGACGCGGCGCTCGGCTGGCTGGTCGCGCTGGCGGCGGCGCTCGCCGCCCAGCGGCTCGCCTGTGCCCGGCCCCATGCCTGGGCCTTTCGCGCCCCCGCCCCGCAAGAGGCCGAGGCGTAATAGCCTCACAGGCGATGGAACCTTCGTCGGCGCCCCCGAGGGCACCAGGCGGCCGCCGCGGCAATCGGCCGGCCGCCCGCAACGGACAGGAGCTCCGGGCGTACGCCCGCGAACGCCTGATCGAGTCCCGCCTCACCCCGAACGCGATCTCGATGGTGGGCCTGCTCGGCAACGTGGTCGCCGCCGTGCTGGTCACCCAGCGCCTCTTCTTCCTCGCCGGGATCGCCTTCATCCTCGGCTCGGTGATGGACACGCTCGACGGCCGCTACTCGCGGATGTCGGGCAAGGGGACCCTCTTCGGCGCTTTCCTCGACTCGACGCTCGACCGGATCGAGGAGGGGATCGTGCTCGCCGCCGTCGCCGGCTACTTCGCCGCCACGGGGGACGACGTCGCCGCGGCGATGTGCGTGGTCGCCGTGCTCGGCTCCCTGATGGTCTCCTACACGCGCGCCCGCGCCGAGGCGCTGGGAGTCGAATGCAAGGTCGGCTTGGCCACCCGCCCGGTGAGGGTGGTGCTACTTTCCATCGGCCTGATCTTCGCCAAGGGCGCCGGCATCGGTGATTTCGAACTGCTGGCGCCGGCGGTCTACGTGATCGCCGCCTTGACGATATTCACGACGTTCCAACGGGTATTGCATGTGCGAAACGAGCTTTCCGGCGAGGTCTCCGGCGTCAAGAGCGACGGTGGCGACGCTGGGGACGTGTAACCAGCGAAGCCGCCGGGTGTGTAGAGCCACTCAGCGCAATCCAGGAGGACTTCCAATTCCATGAGTGAGAACGGAGCAAACGGCCACGCGAACGGCGTCGGCCGGACCGAGGACAAGGTCCGGGTCGCGATCGTCGGCGTCGGCAACTGCGCCAACAGCTTCATCCAGGGCGTCCAGTACTACAAGGACGCTGACCCGGCCGACGAAGTGCCCGGCCTGATGCATGTCGACCTCGGCGGCTACCACGTCCGCGACGTCGAGTTCGTCGCCGCCTTCGACATCGACGCCGAGAAGGTCGGCAAGGACCTCTCGGAGGCGATCTGGTCGGGTCAGAACGACACGATCAAGTTCGCCGAGGTCCCGAACCTGGGCATCGAGGTCCACCGCGGCATGACCCACGACGGCCTCGGCAAGTACCTGAAAGAGAAGATCACCAAAGCCCCGGGCGAAACCGCGGACGTCGTCGGCATCCTCAAGGAGACCAAGGCCGACGTGCTGGTCTGCTACCTGCCGGTCGGCTCCGAGGAGGCGACCAAGTGGTACGTCGAGCAGGCGCTTGCGGCCGGCGTCGGCTTCGTCAACTGCCTACCCGTCTTCATCGCCCGCGAGGACTACTGGGACAAGCGCTTCGAGGAGGCCGGGCTGCCGATCATCGGCGACGACATCAAGAGCCAGGTCGGGGCGACGATCGTCCACCGCGCACTCGCCCGCCTCTTTCACGACCGCGGCGTGCGGCTGGAGCGGACGAGCCAGCTCAACGTCGGCGGCAACATGGACTTCTACAACATGCTCGAGCGCGAGCGGCTGGACTCGAAGAAGGTCTCGAAGACCAACGCCGTCACCTCGATCATGGGGCACGAGCTGCCCCCCGAGGACGTCCACGTCGGCCCCTCCGACTACGTCGCCTGGCTGACCGACCGCAAGTGGGCGCATATCCGGCTCGAGGGCAAAGCCTTCGGCGACGTGCCGCTGACCGCCGAGCTGAAGCTCGAGGTCTGGGACTCGCCGAACTCCGCCGGCGTCGTCATCGACGCGGTGCGGCTGATCAAGCTGGCGCTGAACAACGGCATCGCCGGCCAGCTCGACGGCCCCTCCAGCTACCTGATGAAGTCGCCGCACACCCAGCGCCCCGATGACGAGGCCCGGGAGCAGACCGAGCAGTTCATCGTCGAGAACGCCCGCGGCAAGGCGTTGCCTGGGTCTCCGGCGGACACGCCGAGCAAGACCTCAGCCTAGGCACGAAGCAATTTCCAGCGCCCGCCGAGACCGCAGGAAGGTCCGATATACGGACTTTCCTGCGGTCTCGCGATAGGCGGGCTCTTATCCTGAACCCGTGGCTCCGGAACCACTTTCGATCGCCCAGGTCTTCCCGGTCCGCCGCGCGGGGGCGAACCCCGCGGCGCGGTTCGCCACCGGCGTTTCGGAGGAGCTGGAGCGCCGCGGGCACGAGGTGCTGCGGGTAAAGACGGGGGACCCGGTCAAACGGCTGCTGAAATCGCGGCCGCTCGACATCGTCCACGTCCACGACCCCTTCGCCCCGAGCGCGCCCTCGGCGGCGCTGCGCCACTCCTTCTCGCTCAACGTCGCCACCTTCCACGCCCCGCAGGAGCGGGTTCTCTCGACCCAGGTGGCGCGGCCGCTGGTGGAGATCTTCTTCGGCCGGATCGACGCCCGGACGGTGACCAAACCGGAGACCGCGGAGCTGCTGGAGCGCTATTTCCCGGCCGGCTACGAATCACTGAACGGAGCGCGTCCGGGGGACGGTGACGGCGAGCCGGACTGGGTGTCCCTCGCCGACGAGCTGGAAGCGATCTACCGCCGGCTGCTGGCGCGACGCCACGACCCGGACGGGAACCCCGAGGTCCGCGAGCGGATCACAAAGCGGCCGCTGATCGAGGTCGATTTGCACATGCACACCGACCACTCGGGCGACTGCGCCACCCCGGTCGATGTGCTGCTGCAGACGGCGCGCGACCGCGGCCTGGGCGCGATCGCGATCACCGACCACAACGAGATCTCCGGGGCGTTGGAGGCGCGGAAGATCGCCGAGCAGCTGGGCGACATCAAGGTGATCGTTGCCGAGGAGGTGAAGACCGCCGAACAGGGCGAGGTGATCGGCCTCTTCATCGAGGAGAAGATCCCGAAGGGGCTGACGATGGCGGAGACGATCGCCGAGATCCGCCGCCAGGGCGGGCTCGTCTACGTCCCCCACCCGTTCGACCGCTTCCACTCGGTGCCCGACTACGAGCACCTGCTCGACATCGTCGAGGAGATCGACCTGCTCGAGGTCTTCAACCCGCGGGTGGCGCTGACCTCGTTCAACCAAGAGGCGGTCCGCTTCGCGACCAAGTACCGGATCGTTCCGGCCGCCGGCTCGGACAGCCACGTCGCCCAGGGGCTCGGCAGCGTGCGGCAGCGGATCCACGATTTCGATGGGCCGGCGGAGTTCCTCGAGGCGATGCGGGACGCCGACATCACCCGCAAGCACAAGAACCTCGTCTACGTGCAGACGCTGAAGCTGCTGCAGACGACGGGGCGGCCGAAGGCGCCGAAACGGCGGGTGCCGGACGCGAAACCGGTCCGCGGCGGGCGGCCGCGGCGCCGAGGGCCGGGGCGCCGGCCGAGCAAATCCTGATGCAGACGGATCGTCGCAAAGGAGCCGCGCCCGCCCCGTCAAAGAAAGGGCCGATGCGCAGCATCGACGACGAGATCCGCGAGAAGTACCTGGAGCGGGCGATCCGCGAGCTCAACCAGATGAGCCGCGAGATCCAAGAGTGCCCGCACTGCCCGCGCGGCAAGCTGATGCCGGTGCTCGGCTCCGGCCATCCCCAGGCCGACATCTTCATGCTCAAGCAGGCGCCGCTGGCCTCGGAGATAGAGGAGGGGGTCGCCTTCTACGGCCGCTCCGGCAACGCGCTGATGAAAAGCTTCAAGCGCCTCGGCATCGACCCGCTGGTCGTCTACGGCACCCTCTGCGTCAAGTGCCCGATCGCCGAGCCCGACCTCGCCGCCGGCGAGTGCGTCGGCCGCCTGGTCGAAGAGATGGCGATAGTCCAGCCGAAGATCGTCGTCGTCATGGGCGAGCCCGCCCTTCGCATCCTCAACGGCCTAAGCGTCCCCCTCTCCCGCCCGATCGAGCCCCGCGAGGGCGACATCCAGCCCTTCACCCCCACCATCGACGCGCTCTACGTCCCCGACATCGACGAGTCCCTGGACGAAGAGAACGCCAAGCAACGCTTCTGGCGCGCCTTCAAGACGCTCGGCGTCTGGTACGACGATTTGCCGCCGTACTGAGCCTTAGGGCCGGACGCTGAATTCGGCGACGAGATTCTCGGCCGTCTCGGCCAAACTCCCTCGGCCGACTTGAGCCGTCTTCGACATTCGGTAGCGACCGGGAGCCATGGAGGCTGGAATACGGAAGTTCGAGCAGCGACGCCCGGCATGGCCAGGCAAGGTGTGGAAGAGAGGCAGGGTCCAGGGCCCGTCAGGGCTCTCCGGCGCCAAGGTCCAAGAGGAACCCTCGAGTCTTTCGATCGCGAAGGGGGTTCCGTAAGACACGATCTCGTCTCCGACGTTGTCTATTCGGCCCTTCACCGTCTGGCCTGAGCGAAAGGCGTTCTTGCTGAGGATCAAGCGGGCCCCTCTGGTGTCCGGAACGACCCTGAAATAGAAGCCGTACCAACCCAGCTTGCGGTCTGCCTCGTTCCAGAAGGTGGCGATGACTCGGTAGAAGGCTGCCTCGCCATTGACGGAAAACCGTACGCCGACGTCACGCGTGGGACGGACGGTGGTGACGCGCCGCCGAGTCTCGCGCAGCTTCCCGAGCGGGCGTCCCAGCCAATCGACCAGGGTCAGGGTGGTGGACACCTCCCAGTTCAGCTGAACCGGTGCCGCGGACGGCCGCAGGGCGAGTGAGTAGCCAACCGAGCCCTTGTCGACGACCAGAGAGGGGAGGGATTGGAGCGAGAGACTCGCTGGGCCGAAGCCAAGTCGGCCGCTCGGCGGCGGAGAGGGCAGCTTCGGCTTCGGCTTAAAGGGGGTCAGGCGGTCCCTGGCTGGCCCGCCGCCGCAGAAGTACGGCGATGCCGGAGGGGGTGGTTCATAGGTGACAGCGGAGGCCGCGCTCGGTGCAGTCAGCGCAACGGCGACGATCGCCATCCACTTCGCCCCTGCTCTCACCCTGCTCAGGAACATCTGCGGCAATCCTAGCCGCAGTCTCGGGGCTCAGCCGGTGGCTCGGGCCGGCTCGGGCCGGCCGTCGGGGTCGTGGCCGTCGACCTCGAGGATCCTCTCGGCGGTGCTCTTGGGGGAGAGGAAGCGGTCGATCAGGGCGAGGGAGATGGCGGAGGCGACGAAGGTGAGGTGGATCACCGTCTGCCAGAGCATCGTCTCGGAGGAGATGTTGTCTGCGTTGATGAAGGTCTGCAGGAGGTGGATCGAGGAGATGCCGACGATCGCCATCGCCAGCTTCACCTTGAGGACGTTGGCGTTGACGTGGGAAAGCCACTCGGGCTGGTCGGGATGGTTGCGGAGGTTGATGCGGGAGACAAAGGTCTCGTAGCCGCCGATGATCACCATGATCAGGAGGTTGGCGATCATCACCACGTCGACCAGGCCCAGCACCAGGAGCATCACGTCGTTCTCGCTGAGGTGGCCGACGTCGCTGACCAGGTGCCAGAGCTCCTGCATGAAGCGCCAGACGTAGACGCCCTGCGCCGCGATCAGCCCCAGGTAGAGCGGCGCCTGCAGCCAGCGGCTGATGAAGATCGTGCTGCCGATGGTGCGGGCGAGCGGGCGGTCGATGTGAGCTTCGGCGGCGATGGGCGGCGCATCCTAGGGACGCCGCCTGACGCATCGTCTCGTTTCCACCCTTCTCCTGCCTATAGCGAGGACAAAGGTGGAAACGATGCTCAGGGGGTGGGGGCGGCGGCCTCGGCTAGGGCGGTCATCGCCTCGACCTTGGCGCTGGCGAGGCCGCGGACGACGATCGTGTCCAGGGCGCGATAGGCGCTGAGGGCCTCCTGGGCGGCGGCGGAGTCCTGGGCGGCGACGCCTACGGTGCCCTCGGGCTCGGCTAGGCGGTCGAAGTGGTCGCGGTAGCCCTTGTGGAGGTCGCGGTAGAAGGACTCCTCCTTGGCCAGGCGGTCGGCGGCGTCCGGGCCGACTGCGGTGCGGACGTAGCCGAAGACGGGTGGGGTCTCGCGGCCGGCCGCGACTGCGCCGGCCTCGACCTTCTCGCGGGCCTCCGCGGCAAAGTCCGGGGTCATCCAGTTGAAGAAGACTCCGTCGTAGGACATTCCGGCAAGGCCGCACATCTTCGGGCCCATCGCGGCGAGGACGAGCTTCACGCCGGGCAGCAGGTCACGCAGCTCGGGCAATGCCTCGCGCATCCGCGTCAGCGGCTTCTTCGAGAAGCCGGCGCCGACCCCGAGCCAGAGCTTGCTGCGGTCGATCCCGAGCTCCTCGACGTCGGCGGCGATCTGCTCGGGCGGGGTGCGGTCGAGGGCGATCACGGCGACGCCGAGCTCGATCCCGGGCGCCGCGGCGGCGAACTCGGCCAAAGTCGCCAGACCTTTCGCCCCCGGGTGGTCGTTCGACCACATCGAGTCGTAGCCGAGCTCGGCGCAGCGGGCGGCCAGCGGCCGCGCCACCTCCGGGTCCAGGCCCGCCGCGACTCCGAAACCTCGTCCCATGATCAGGAGGGGCTGCCCGCGGCCTTCTCGAACAGCGCCACGCACTCGATGTGCGGGGTCTGGGGGAACATGTCGACCGGCCTCACGCGGGCGAGCTTATAGCCGGCCTCCGCGAGCTGGGCGGCGTTGGGAGCGAGCGTGGTCGGGTTGCAAGAGACGTAGACGATCCTCTTCGCCTCGCACTCGATCAGACGGCGGACGATCTTCTGCGAGAGCCCGGCCCGGGGCGGGTCGACGATCACGACGTCGGGCTTTCCCGCCTCCTCGAGCAGCGGCCGGACGCCGGTGCGGGCGTTCGCCGCCATGAAGCGGGCGTTCTCGATCCCGTTGCGGCGGGCGTTGCGCTCGGCATCGGCGATCGCCTCGGGGACGATCTCCAGCCCCCAGACCTCGCCAGCCTGCCGTGCCATCGTCAGCCCGATCGTGCCGATCCCGCAGTAGAGGTCGAAGACCCGCTCGCGCCCGTTCAGCCCGGCGAGCTCGGCGGCGACCGCGTAGAGCCGCTCGGCCATCTCGGTGTTGGTCTGGAAGAAGGCGCCGTGGGACATCTCCAGCTCGAGGCCGCAGAGCTCCTCGCGCAAGCGCTCCTCGCCGAGCACCCCCGTCGGCCCGTCGGTGCCGCCCGAGTCGCCCTCGACGATCGTGTGCAGGTCGACCGGCGGGCGCGGGAAGCGGGCTTTCGCCGTCACCAGGCGGGTCTGGACCTGGCCGGTGCGCCGGCCCTCGCGCACCGCGAGATTGCGCAGCACTCCGCGGCGGGCGCGGGCGTCGTAGGCGGGGATCGATTCCTCCCGCGCCCAGTCGCGGACCGCGTTGCGCGCCTCGTTGCCCGCCTCGGAGGCGAGGTGGCAGTCCTCGACGTCGACGATCAGGTCCCAGCGGCCGCGGGCGTGGAAGCCGAGCGTCGGCTCTCCCTCGTCGTCCTCGCCGAAGGTGTATTCGAGCTTGTTGCGGTAGCGCCACTGCTCCACCGCCGGCACGATCTCCTCCAGCTCGAACCCCTCGAGGCCGCCGATCCGCCGCAGGGCATCGTCCACCTGCTCCTGCTTGTGGACCAGCTGTCGCTCGTAGGGGAGGCCCTGCCATGGCGCGCCGGGGCAGGGCTCGCCGCCGTGGACGCAGCGGTCGGGCAGGCGGTCGGGCGCGGCGCGGACCAGCTCCACGGTCCGCGCCTCGGCGAAGCGCTTCTTGCCCTTGGTGACCTCGGCGCAGACGAGGTCCCCGGGCAGCGCCCCGGCGACGAAGACGACGAAGCCCTCGCTGCGGGCAACGCCGCGGCCGCCGAAGGCCAGCGAGTCGATCTCCAGCTCGAGCAGCTCGCCGCGGCGCGGCCCTCTGGCGGCCGGTGTCGTGGTGCCGGTGGCCTCCTCCACCTAGCCGAGCGCTTTGCGCGCCTGTTTGGCCAGCCGCTCGAGCTCCTTCAGCAGCGAATCGGTCTGTTTGCGCCCCTTTTTGACCAGATCGGTGAGCATCTTCTCGGCGTCGTTGCGGGTCATCCGGCCGCGTTTGACTGCGTCGTCGACGACGTCCTGGATCCGGTCGCGGCTGAGGGTGACGCTCTGCTCGAGGCTCTCGCGGAACTGGGCGACGCTCTTGTCGAGCCCGCTCGTCGCTTTGCTCGACCCCTTGCCTTTAGCGCTCGCTTTTTTCGCGCTGCCTTTGCGGCCGCTTTTTTTCGAAGCCGATTTTTTCGGTGCCGCTTTGCGAGATTTCGCTTTGCCTTTGGCTTTCGATTTCGTCGCTTTTTTGGCTTTGCCCGCTTTCGACGATTTAGATTTCGCGCCGGCTTTCGCTTTCGGTTTGGCCCTGCTCGATTTGCCGCTCGCTTTTTTCTCCGCCATCTCGACTCCTCCGTATCGGTTGACGCTGGGGTGGACCCCGACTATCTCAATTCCCGAGCGCTCGCGGCTCGGCGGCTTCGAAGCGTGCCTGCACCGGCGCGTGGTCGGAGAGCCGGAGGGCGCGTCCCTCGAACGGCAGCTCGCGTTGCTCGGCGGGCCAACGCGCCGGCGGCTCCAGCACCTCGAGGCCGTGGCAGAGGATGTGGTCGATCGCGTCGGGGGCCGTCGGGGGGGCCAGGCCGAACTCCTCCCGCAGCCGCTCGAAGATCTCAGGCTGCTCGGACGGGCGGAGGTTGAGGTCGCCGCCGAAGATCAGGGGCGAGCCAGCGGCCCAGCCGCACGCCGCCCGCGCCGCCCGCAGCACGTCCTCGGCGGCGAGCCGCGGCCGGTCGTTGGTCGCGTGGAGGTTGGCGATGCAGAGGCCCGAGGCGGTGCGGACGAATGCCATCGAGCGTCGCTCGGGCAGCCCCTCGTGGATCCCGATCGCGCGCCGCTCGGCGATCCCGCCGAGGCGGCCGGGGACGCGGACTAGGGTCAGGTTCGAGCCGCCCTCGCCCGAGGCCATCAGGTCCGGGTTCTGCCGCGCCAGCAGCGCTCGCAGCGGGCGAAAGGAGTTGCGCGAGGTGAGCGCTAGGTGCGACTCGGCCCGACAGGCGGCGGCCAGCGGCGCGGCGAAGCGGGGCGGGCACTCCTGCAGCAGCGCCACGTCCCATTCGGCTCGCGCGAGCAGTGTCGCGAACTCCCCGGTGAGATCGCGGTTGACCTGGATGTGGGTCTCGTTGCGCTCGTCGAATCGCAGAAGCCGCGAGCGCCAGGTGCGCAGGGCCGGATCGGGCGGATGGTCGCGCCCGTGGAAGAGGTTCCAGCTCAATGCCGTCAGCTCCACGGTGCGTAGTATCCGCGGCTTGAAGCGGGACTTCCTCACCGGTGCCGAGCTCGGAGCCTTCGAGCTCGGCAAACTGCTTGACCGCGCAGCCGAGCTGAAAGCCGGGCGCGAGGGGCGGGCCGGCGGCGACGCGTTGGTGGGGCGCAGCGTCGCGCTGGTCTTCGAAAAGCCCTCGACGCGGACGCGGATCAGCTTCGAGGTCGGCGTCGCCGAGCTCGGGGCTCACCCGGTGGTATTGCGCGGCGACGAGATGCAGCTCTCGCGCGGCGAGTCGGTGGGAGACACCGCCCGCGTCCTCTCCCGCTACGTCGATGCGATCGTGATCCGCTCCGGTTCCCACGAGGCGGTCGCCGAGCTGGCCGCTGAGGCCGAGGTGCCGGTGGTCAACGGGCTCACCCCGCTCCACCACCCCTGCCAGGCGCTCGCCGATCTGCTGACGATGCGCGAGCGCTTCGGCGACCTGCAGGGCCTCCGGCTCGCCTACGTCGGCGACGGCAACAACGTCGCCCGTTCGCTGGCGATCCTCGGAGAGCTGGCCGGGGTTGAGGTCGTGGTCGCCGCCCCGGCGGGCTACCAGCTCGAGGAGGGACACGGGGCGAAGCTGACCGACGACCCGCGCGCCGCAGCCGCCGGCGCCCACGCCCTCTACACCGACGTCTGGGTCAGCATGGGAGACGAGGCCGAGGCGCAGCGGCGGCGTTCCGACCTCGCCCCGTTCCAGCTCGACGGCGACCTCCTCGCCGCGGCCGACGAGCGGGCGATCGCCCTCCACTGCCTGCCGGCGCATCCCGGCGAGGAGATCACCGCCGACGTCCTCTACGGGGAGCGATCCGCCGTCTGGGACCAGGCGGAGAATCGGCTGCACGCGCAGAAGGCGCTGCTGGAGATGCTGGTCGCGGGCTGAGGAGGACGATGTATCCCGAGATCGAGATCGGCCCCGTCACCCTGCAGACCTTCGGGCTCTGCTTCGCGCTGGCCTTCCTCGCCGCGGGGGCGCTGGTCTGGAAGCGCCTGGAGGAGATCGGCAAGCCGCCCGACTGGGCCTACGAGATGGGCTTCGCGGCGCTGATCGGCGGGATCGTCGGCTCCCGCCTCTACTTCATCGTCGACAACTGGAGCGAGCTCGAGAACGACCTCCTCGGCAACCTCTTCTCCGGGTCCGGCCTGGTCTGGTACGGGGGGGTCGTCGGCGGGGCGCTGGCCGTGGTCCTCTGGGCCTGGTGGCGCGGCTTCCTCGGCCTGGCGCTGCTCGACGCCGCGGCGCCGGCGCTGGCGCTCGGCTACGCGATCGGCCGCGTCGGCTGCCAGCTCTCCGGCGACGGCGACTACGGCAAGGCGTGGGACGGGCCGTGGGCGATGGCGTATCCGGAGGGGACGGTGCCGACCGACGAAACCGTCCACCCGACGCCGGTCTACGAGACCCTGGCGATGGGCCTTGGCGCCTGGATTCTCTGGCAGCTGCGCGAACGGGTCCGGCCCGGGGTCCTCTTCGCCCTCTACCTGCTCTACGCGGGGATGGAGCGTTTTCTGATCGAGTTCCTCCGCCGCAACGAGGACGTGGCGCTGGGACTGACCGCGGCCCAGCTGGAGAGCCTGGCGATGATGGCGGCCGGGGCGGTCTGGATCGCTATCGTCGCTGGCCGGCACGGAGGCATCTGGCGGCCGGCGCCGAAAGACGCGGTGCGGGCCGGAGCCTAAGGTCCCTCGGCTGAGTTGCCGATCTGTTCCATCCGGCGGACAAACGAGGAACTCGGCAGAGCTCGTATCGCTGGTATCTTGCGCAAAATCTTTGGAGCGGTTTAGTAGGGGAGGATTCGCGGTCATGGCGGCAATCGACGTACAAAGCCAGGAGGGACCTTCGGCGCGCACCGTCGGCGCGATCCTCGACGACGCGCATGAGCGGATCGCTGCCGCCGGTGTCGACGACGCCCGCACCGAGGCGGAAGTGATCGTCGCCGACGCGCTCGGCGTCGCGCCCAGCCAACTTTCGGTTGAGAGCGCCGGCGAGGTCGGCGCCGAGGCGGCGGAGAAGATCGAGCGCAACGTCCGTCGCCGGGTCGACCGCGAACCGATGGCTTACGTCCTCGGTCGCGCCCCCTTCCGCAATCTCGAGATCTACGTCGACGAGCGCGTGCTCTGGCCGCGCAAGGAGACCGAGCTGCTGGTCGAGGTCGGGACGACGCTGCCCGAGGGGGCGCGCGTGCACGAGGTCGGGACCGGCTCCGGGGCGATCGCGCTGGCGCTGATGTCGGAGCGGCCCGACTTGCGGATCACCGCCTCGGACCTTTCGGCGGAGGCGGTCGAAGCCGCGCGGGAGAACGCCGAGCGGCTCGGGCTCGACCTCGAGATCAGTGTCGGCCTCGGCCTCCCGGACGCGGTCGAAGCCGAAGACATCGACCTCGTGATCGCCAATCTTCCCTACGTCACCGACGAGACGATCTTCGATCGCTCGCCGGAGATCCAGAAGGAGCCGCGGGTCGCCGTCACCGGCGAGTGCGGCGAGGATGGGCTCGGGGTGATCCGCAGCCTGGTCGCCGAAACCCCCTCCGGCTGGAAGATGGCAATGGAGCACGACACCCACCACGGCCCGGCGATGCGCGAACTGCTGCGCGACGCGACTACCCTTCAGGACTATGAAGGTGACGACCGGGTCACCGTCGGCTTCGCCCCCTGAGCTGAGCGCCGGCGATGAGCGATAGTCCGACCGCCGAGGCGGCCGGCTCAACCGAGCAGCAGCGCAGGGCGAAGGTCGAGCGGCTGCGCGAGGCCGGGATCGATCCCTATCCGCATTCGTTCGAAGACCGCACCCACGTCGAGGAGATCGAAGCCTCCCACGACCCGGCTGAGCTGGGGGAGGGCGAGCACGCGCAGTTCACCTACCGGGTGATGGGCCGGATCACCGGCAAGCGCGGGCACGGCAAGACCGCCTTCCTCGACGTCCGCGACGTCACCGGCACGATCCAGGCCTACGCGCGGCGCGACGTGCTCGGCACCGATGCGTTCGAGCGGGTGGAGGAGCTCGACATCGGCGACATGGTCGGGATCGTCGGGCCGATCCACGTGACGAAGCGCGGGCAGCTGGCGATCGGCATCCGCGAGTGCTTCCTGCTGGCGAAGTCGCTGAAGGACCCGCCCGACCTTTTCCACGGCATCTCCGATCCCGACACCCGCTACCGCCACCGCGAACTCGACCTGATGGCGAACGAGGAGTCGCGGGAGATCTTCAAGAAGCGCGCGCAGCTGCTTTGGGAGATCCGCAACCACATGAACTCGCGGGGGTGGATCGAGCTGGAAACGCCGGTCCTGCAGCGGCTGACGGGCGGCGCCGCGGCGCGGCCGTTCGTCACCCACCACAATGCGCTCGACCGCGAGTTGTTCCTGCGCACGGCGACCGAGCTCTACCTGAAGCGGGCGATCGTCGGTGGCTACGAGGACGTCTACGAGTTCGGCAAGTTCTTCCGCAACGAGGGGATGTCCCCCCAGCACAACCCGGAGTTCACGATGCTGGAGATGTTCGTCGGCGGGGCCGACTACGAAGGGGTGATGCGGTTCATCGAGACCCTGGTCTCGAGCGTCGTCGAAAAGGTGATGGGGACGACGAAGGTTGTGCGCGATGGGGTGGAGATCGACTTCGCCGCGCCCTGGCCGCGGGTGCGGCTGCGCGACGAGCTGCTGCGCGAGACCGGGCTCGACATCTACGAGGCGAGCCGCGACGAACTGGCCGAGGTGGCCGGCGACTCGGTAGACGAGCACGATGACTGGGCCGGGGTCGTCGACACGCTCCAGGGAAAGCTGATCGAGCCGAAGCTGATGCAGCCGACCTACATCATCGACCTGCCGATAGACATCTGGCCGCTGGTCAAGGTGCACGAGGAGAGCCCCCGGATCTGCGAGGCCTTCGACGGCATCGTCGCCGGGATGGAGATCGTCGGCGGGGGGACCGACCTGAACGACCCGGTCGAGCAGCGCGAGCGCTTCATCAAGCAGCGCGAACGGCAGGAGAAGGGGGCCGAGCCCGACCCCCATCCGCACGACGAAGAGTTCGTGCGCGCGCTCGAATACGGCATGCCCCCGGCGAGCGGCTGCGGCCTAGGGATCGACCGCCTGCTGATGATCATGACCGGGGCCCAGACTCTTCGAGACGTGATCATCTACCCGGCGATGCGTGAGCAGGCGAGCGAGAGCTAGCGCGGCGGCTGCGCTAGCGCTGTTGCTGCTAGCGCCAGCGGCAGCCGAGGCAAAGCGGCGCCCGTGGCATCCGCACATCGCGGCGGCGCGCCAGTACGCGCAGCAGAGGGCGGGAGAGGTCGCCTTCGCGACGATCGACCAGCGCGGCCGCTTCCGCGGCTACCGGGTGCGGGACACGGCGCCGATGGCGAGCACCTTCAAGGTGATGCTGATGGTCACGCTGATGCGCAAGCGCGGCGAGCACCCGCTCTCGGAGAGCGACCGGGCGCTGCTGGCGCCGATGATCCGGGTCTCCGACAACTACGCGGCGGAGGTGATCCGCGACATGGTTGGGGAGCGGCGGATCCGCCGCCTCGCGCGGGCAGCCAAGATGCGCGACTTCGAGTACAACGCCATCTGGGGCCTCAGCCGCAGCAGCCCCCGGGACCAGGTGCGGTTCATGTACCACCTGCAGCGCTACATCCCGGGACGGCACCGGGCCTACGCCCGCTACCTGCTCTCCCATGTGGTCGGCTGGCAGCGCTGGGGAATCGGCCGCGTGGTGCCCGACGGCTGGAAGCTCTTCCTCAAGGGCGGCTGGGGGAGCGGCACCGGCCTCGTCGACCACCAGGTCGCGCTGATCAAAAACGGACGCAAACGCGTCGCCCTGGCGATCTTCACCGAGCTCCAGCCGGATCACGCCTATGGGATGGAGACGCTGCGCGGGGTGGCGGCTCGGTTGCTGCGCGGGCTTCCGACCGGATAGGGTCGCCCGTATGGCTGTGAAACTGCATCGCTGCCCCGTGATGTGGCTCAAGGTGGACGCCCACCCCTGCTGGCGGGTGCAGAAGGCGCTCGACGACACCGGTATCGAGTACGAGGTCGTGAAGGGACCGCTTCGGGCCGGTCAGCGCGACGCGGTGAACGAGCTCTCCGGGCAGCGCAAGTACCCGGTGATCGAGTTCGAGGACGGCCGCGCCTACCGGGAAGAGTCGAAGCAGATGGCCGAGCGCATCCGCGCAGGGCAGCTGTTCGACCAGCCGGGCGCCGCCTAGACCGAGCGCAGCAGGCCGCCGTCGATCGGGATCACAGCGCCGGTGATGTAGGCGGCGCGCTCGGAGCAGAGGAAGGCGACGAGGTCGCCGTACTCCTCGACCCGGCCGAGCCGCCCCGCTGGAACTTCCTCCCGCGCGGCCGCTTCGACCTGCTCGATCGAGCCGCCCAGCTCCGCCATCCGGTCGGTCGCGAAACGCCCGGTGGCGACGGTGTTGACGGTGATCCCATCGCCGGCGACCTCTCGCGCCAGGGTCTTGAGGAACCCGACGGTCGCCATCCGGTGCGAGTTGGAGAGGTTGAGGGCGGGGTTGATCTCGATCGTCGTCGTCGAGCCGACGTTGACGATCCGCCCCCAGCCCCGCTCCCGCATCCCCGGAACGACAGCCCCGGTGAGGACTCGCGGCGCCAGAACCAGCGAGCGGTAGGCCGTTTCCCACTCGTCAAGATCGTGCTCGAGCGCCCCGCCCGCCGGCGGCCCCCCGGTGTTCAGCACCAGGATCTCGATAGGCCCCACCGTCTCCTCCACCTCCCCCGGCAGCGCCCGCAGCCGCTCCGGATCGGAGGCGTCAGAGGGGATAGCCACAGCCCCCTGCCCGATCTCCTCCACGGCTTCTCCCAGTCGCTCCTCCGAGCGGCTGCTGAGCACGACCCGCGCCCCCTCCCGAGCCAAAGATCCGGCAATCCCGCGCCCGATCCCCCTGCTAGCCCCCATCACCAGGGCGACCCGCCCCTCGATCCCAAGCTCCATGCCGGAAACCCTATCCCCGCCCAGGATGCTCAGAACCCGTTGCGCGGGTATCGTTCCCCATGAGCGCCCGTAGCTCAGTGGTCAACGGGTCCTTTCGGGGGCCCAAAGAGCGTCGGTCTTTCAAGCCGAAGGTCGCGGGTTCGACTCCCGTCGGGCGCATTCCTTGGTGTTCCTGAAGATGCCGGGGATTTCGCTTTGTGGAGCGGGATCGTCGGTTGAGAGCCGAATCGGCGTTCCGCTGATGTCCTGGCGGTTCCGCTGCGTTCCGGCGAATCTTGGTCGCATCCTGGTCTCATTTTCCGGTGCCCAATAGGGTCTCCGGGATGCCGGAGGAGAAGGCCGAAGCCCGCAAGGCAGTGCGCGCCGCTCAGAAGCAGTTCGAGCGGGACAGCAAGGCCACGCGGGAGGCTCGGCGCAAAGCATTCGCCAAGGCCCAGGCTGCCGGCCTATCGCTACGCGAGATCGCCGAGGAGACCGGTCTGCATCACAGCACGGTCTCGGAAATAGCTCGCGGCGGCTAGCAGGCGTCGGGGTAGCCCCGACACTTCTGCTACATTCTCGCCTGGAAAGCAAAGCAGCCCCCGGCCGGCGCGCGAACGCCAACCGAGGGCCTGACCACAAGGAGCCGGAACTCCTCATGGCTGATCAGAACCCTACGGATCGTGGCGCAGAGAGCCCCGATTCCCGCAACCTCGCAGCGGAGGACGCAAGAACCGAGAACGCGGTCCTCTCGATCCTCCTCGATGAACATCCGACTCGCCTGACGCTCGGCGAGCTGTCGCTCGTTCTCCACGCAGACCCACAGCTGGACGATCCCGACGACGCCGCCAAATGTGCCGTTCGGGAATTGGTAGGCGCTGGGCTCGTCCACCAGGACGGTCGCTTTCTCGCTCCCTCGCGAGCCGCGCTCTACTTCGAGCGTCTCCGGGCCGACTGATGGGCGCCCACAACGCGGTTGTGGGGACCAAGCCGGTCGAAGGCCGGATGCTCTTCCTCCTCCAGCACCCTCTCCGCAGGCGCCTGCTGTTCCTCTACGTCGAGTCCGACGATCCACTGAGCCCCAAGGAACTCGCCGACTACGTGAAGGCGCCCTTGGACGCTGTTGCATGCCACGTCCGCGTCCTGCGGGACCACCACGCGGTGGAGCTGGTCGAGACGCGCCCCGTCCGTGGCGCCGTCGAGCACTTCTACGCGGCGACGGGGCTGGTCGATCAGGTGCCGTGGGCGCGAGCGGTTCTCGGACTCAAGGAGGCCGCGTGATCGACGGCAGGGTCATCAGCGTCCGTATGCCGGACGAGCTGGCCGAGCAGATCGACGCCATGGCCCGCGCGGAGGGCGTCTCGGTCTCCGAGGCAATGCGAGCGGCGGCATACCGCTACATCGCCACCCGCAGATCAGATCACGACTTCCAAGAGCGCCTCAGAAAGCGACTCGAAGAAGACCGAGAGGTCTTGGAAGCCCTAGCCGAATCGAGCAAGCCTTGACCCCTCACGCACTATCACCACGGCCGCCCCGAACTCCAACTGCAACCCCCCGACACATTATGAACCCCGAACGGGAGTTCGATTTTCGTGCCTGAGACGGCGCTTGCCGCTCACCGGGATTCCTTGACCTTCGGTCGACCTCCCCACCGCCAATTGTGGCGCGGCTGCGCCGCGCGTTTGGCGGGTGGGGAGGCGCTCCCGGTAGTGGTCGTGAACGGAACGAATTGCCGGGGGCGTTTGCGGCGCGGACGGCATTTCGGTGGCATGGAGCAGAGCCGCGTGGAACTCCTCGCCCGCCGAAGGCACTTAGGAGGCATGGAGCGGAAATTGCCATCGCCCAGCTTCTTCACCGAGCGGACGCTCGCCGAGTTCCTCGCCGTGTCGGATCGCACCGTCCGCAACTGGATCAGACGCGGCGAGCTGCCCAGCTACAAGCTCGGCGCGGCACGTCGGATCGACCCGGCAGATGTTGACGACTTCCTAGCCCGCCATCGAGACGAGGCGTCATGAGGCGCGACTCCCCCGTCAAGCGCCGCAACCCCTCCGGTCAGGTCGTGTGGGTCGCCCGCTACACCGGCCGCGACGGTCGCCGCCACATCGCCAAACCATCTTGGAACCGAGGCAAAGGAACTTTCGCCCGGAAAGGCGAAGCGCAGAAGGCGATTGACGAGGCTTACGGCCTCTCTGATCGACCGGACACGCTCGGCGACTACGCGGCCACCTGGACCGAGCGCCACCCGCGATCCGAGCGCACCAACGCGACGAACGACCACCGGATCAGCCGGGTCGCCGACGTTGAGATCGAGGGCATCCCGCTGAAGGACTGGCCGCTACGCGAGCTGCGCCGCCGCCACACCCTCGCTTTGGTCGACCACATGCTGAGGACCGAAGGTCGAGCGACCACCGGCGCGGTCGGCATTCTCCGCGCGCTGTCCGCGATGGCCGAGGACGCGATCACCGACGAAGTTTGCGACCTCAACCCCTTCAAGGGCATCCGCATTCGCGCTAACGATCCGCGAGCGAGGAAGAAGCCAAGGCCGATCCGCGTCTTCACCTTCGAGGAGATGCACCGCTTCGCGAAATCGGCTGGCCGCTACGAGGCAATGGTCCGCGTCTTCACCGACTGCGGCCTGAGGCTGGGGGAGGTCCTGCCGCTACGGCGGGAAGACTTCGACGGCGAGACGCTCCAAGTCCGCCGCACCGCCCACGAGGGGCGGATCCTCGAGGGCACGAAGACCGACCACGGCGAGCCCGACGCCGGCCGCGTCGTCCCGGTCCCAGCAACGCTCGCCTGGATGCTCGAAGCGCAAATCAACGTCAACGGCCCCGACTGCGACCTCCTCTTCCCAACGCCCCGCGGCCGCCTCTGGCGCGAGCGCACCTTCTATCGCGACCTCTGGAAGCCGGCCCAGGAAGCCTCCGGCCTAGACATCCGCCCCCACGAGTGCCGCCACAGCTACGTCACGTACCTTCGAGTTGCTGGCGTCAACGACGCTGACCTCGCTGAGATCGCAGGGCACCGGGTCGAGACGATGCTTGCGCGGTATACGCACTCAACGGGTGGGAGCTACGAGGCCGTACGAAGTGCGATTGAGCTAAGGCGCTGTTCTGCGTGAAGGATCGTGCGCCCGGAGCCGAAGCCCCGGGCGCGACATGTCCTATGCGTAGCGGTAGCGGACCCGAAACAGTGGATCGCTCTGCCACTCCCACCCGACGAAGTGGCGGTATCCCATGTCCGCCTCCTTCTTTGCGATCTCAGAGCCCGGATTATTCGGGTCGGTTAGGCCGATTGCGCTAACCACCGAAGTGCGGCGAGGCAACGCGGCCACCAGACCGATTGAGCCCCCAGGCGTCAGAAGAAACGACGGCAAAGGCCCGATGACGCTGAACTCGAACTCGCGATCAGCGACCTTCGGCGCTGCAATCTCATAGAAGATCCTGAGATCGCGCTGGCCCGGTTTGACGCGGACCACAGCTGCGGACAGAGCTTCTGCGCAGCGGCCAATTTGAACGGCCACGTCCTTCCACTCTTTTTTCGCGGAGCCGTTCGAGAGAGTCTCCAAGCGCTCAACGAGCTCAGCGTCATATTCAGAGCGGGGCAGGTCGTCGAATTCAAAGACCTGCGCTTCTTTGACGGGATCGTCCACGTACCGAACGATGGGCTTGCTCTGCGCCGAGGAGGCAAGCGGCAGGATCAGAAATGCCTCCTGCTCGCTATCGATATCAGCGCCGAGCTTGAGGGCCGCCGTGACCTTGACCGCATCACGCTCATGGGAACCGTCTCCCAGCGAAACGACGTCGATCGAGGTGTCGACCTCGCTTACGGGGATGTTTTCGACGTTTGCGAACGCCATTGTTTACGCTCCATTTCTGCCGTCATGCCCGACGGCGGGTTTGGGGTAAACCGGTCAAACGACCGGCTTGCTTCACGTTCGACGACTGCCGACCGAACTCGGCGGCAGTCGTCTTCTTCAATGCTTAAGCAGACTAACACAGAGCCACGACGCTTGTAAAGGCATCTTCTCAAGCCTTGACATCTGTCTGGATCTATTGACATGCTTAAAGCCATGGCGAAACGAACTCTCGGCGAGAGGCTGAAAGAGCTGCGGACTGGGAAGGGACTATCGCTGCGTGATGTCGAGAAGAAGTTCGGCATCAACAGCGGCTATCTCTCTCAGCTGGAGAGCGACAAGATCAGCAACCCGACCCCGTCCATGCTGAAGAAGCTTTCGGTGGCCTATCAAGTGCCTCTTGGCATGCTCATGGAATGGGCGGGCTACATCGAACGGGATGAAGGCGGGACTTCTCCACACGTTGAAACGGCACTGAAGTACCTGCCAAACGATGTGAGCGAGGAGGAGCTCAAAGCTCTTAAAGCCGTTCTTGGCGCAATGCGTGGAGGGGCGGGAAGGGGAGGAAAGGCAACTGCCTATCGGCCCCATTACTCTGATTTAGAGCTCGATCCAGAACGACGTCTCGAGATTCGTAGGAACGCCCTAGCAGTGCTTAGGGAGATCGATGCGGTTCATGGAAGAGGCCCTGTCGATCTCGACAACGCCTTGGTAGTCGCAAAGTTGGTTCGCGCTGGAGCAATCGAGCTCGATCCCGGCGAGCGGGAAAGGCTCCGAGATCGTTTCCGAGGGTTGGTCGACCACGTCTTGACCAACCTAGAAGGTGTGGTGCATCTCGGTAGAAACGAGGTGTATATCAACGCAGACCTTCACGCGCTGCGAGAGCGATTCGTGCTGGCCCATGAGATTGGCCACGGAGTGCTTGAAGATCACCGCGAAGTCTTTGCCCATCTCGATAACCATCATCGATTGAGCCCCGACTTCAACGACCGGCTTGAGCGGGAGGCCAACCAGTTCAGCATTGAGCTATTGGCCAAAGGAGATCGGCTGCGCCAAGAGTTTGATTCTTCAAAGCCGGAAGTCCAGGAAATCAGTCGCCTGTCCCACCAAATGGATTTGTCTCATCAGGCAACGGCAAGGCGGGTTGGCGAAGAGAGTCGGCAGGATTGTGCAATCGCATTGGCGTTCCGCGGACGCAATGGCCAAGGTCCGCTGCAAGTGGACCGCTTTCGGTTTTGGGCTTCTTCGAGTTTTGAAAAGAGATTCGGCTGGAGAAGTGGACAGCTACCAGGCGCAGAAATCAGAGCAGCTCTTTCGGCTACGGCACGAAACGAGGAGACCCCTTCAATAACTCTGTTCGATGGTCATGGTCGACCGGTTGAAGTCCGGGTCGAAGGGCTGGACGCGCTGTACTCCGTCTTTGTGCTCTTTGCACCGGTTCGGCGGCGACCGCTTTTCAGTAGCAAGCGGCCTAGGTCTCCGAAGTTGTTGAGTCGAGTTTAGGCACGGACGATCTAAATCGTGCGGTACTCTTTAGGTACTTGTAGTGTTTAGTCCACAAAGAGTGGTCGAGTCGAATAGTGGGGACTCGACGGAGGAAGTGCGTACAT
>DASSVR010000083.1:0-6022 GCA_035705945.1 Solirubrobacterales bacterium | reverse complement strand
GGCCCCGCCGCGGCAGGGACTGCGTCCGCGCCGGCCGCGGCGCGGACCGCATCAAGGCCCGTGACGGCGTCCGCGACCGCATCCGCTGCGGCCGCGGCCGCGACGTCGCCTACGTCGACCGCCGCGACCGGGTGAGGAGCTGCGAGCGCGTGATTCGCCCAACTAGGCGCTAGGACAGCGACCCTTACTCGTGCGGCCGCGCCATGCGGCGGTGGTCCAGCGCCTCCTCTAGGACCGCTGGCTCGACGCCCTGCTCGAGCGCGACCTCGCGAAGAGAACGGCCTGACTCCGCCGCGGCCTTGACGATGTCGGCGGCGCGGTCGTAGCCGATGTGGGGGTTGAGGGCGGTCGCCGTCGCCAGCGTCGCCTCGGCGTGGCGCTCGGTCATCTCCTCGTTCGCCTCGACGCCGGCGACGCACTTCTCGTTCAGCAGGCGCGAGGCTGAGGCGAGCAGCTTGATCGAGTCGAGCAGGTTGCGGGCGATCAGCGGCACGCGCACGTTCAGCTCGAACTGGCCTTGGCTGCCGGCGACGGTGATCGCGCCGTCGTTGCCGATCACCTGGGCGCCGACCTGGATCACGACCTCGGGGATCACCGGGTTGACCTTGCCGGGCATGATCGAAGAGCCCTTCTGCAGCTCCGGCAGGCGTAGCTCGGCGAGGCCGGCGCGGGGACCGGACCCCATCAGCGCCAGGTCGTTGGCGATCTTGGTCAGCGAGACCGCGTAGACCTTGAGCATGCCCGAGAGCTCGACCAGGGCGTCGCGGTTGGCCTGCGCCTCGAAGGGGTCGAGCGGCCCGGAGATCTGCAGGCCGGTGTCGGCGGCGAGCTTCTCGCGCACCTTGGCGGCGAAATCCGGGTGGGTGTTGAGGCCGGTGCCGGTGGCGGTGCCGCCGAGCGGAATCTGGCCAACCCGTCGCAGCGTCCCCTCGACCCGTTGAACGCCGAGGCGGACCTGCGCCGCGTAGCCGCCGAACTCCTGCCCGAGGGTCACCGGGACCGCGTCCATCAGATGGGTGCGGCCGGCCTTGACGACGTCGGCGAACCGCTTCGCCTTCTCTTCCAGAGCGCCCTCGAGCGCTCCCATCGCCGGCAGCAAGTCGTGGGTGACCTCGTCGAGCGCCGCCAGGTGCACGGCGGAGGGGAAGACGTCGTTCGAGGACTGGCCCATGTTGACGTGGTCGTTGGCGTGGGCGCCCTCGCCGGCGAGGTTGGCGATCACCTCGTTGGCGTTCATGTTCGAGGAGGTGCCGGAGCCGGTCTGGAAGACGTCGACCGGGAACTGGTCGTCGTGCTCGCCCTCGGCGATCGCCCTGCCGGCGGCGGCGATCCGCTCGGCTAGGTCGGCATCCAGCCCACCGAGCTCGCCGTTGACCTCGGCGGCGGCGCCCTTGATCCGGCCCAGCCAGCGCACCACCGGCACCGGCACCCGCTCGCCCGAGACCGGGAAGTTGTCTACGGCTTTGGTGGTCTCGCCACCCCACAGCTGCTCAGGCATGCGTCTCCTTAGTTCAACCGTCACTCTGACCGGCAGCGTATCCACTCCGATATGCCCGGTAGAACGCGGGCGGAAGGGGCTGCCTGCCGGGGGCATAGCGGGCGGCGACGGTGAGGCGTCTGACCAGATCGGAATGGATTCCTTCGCTCTCATCGGCGCCGCGCCGAGCCGCGCCGAGCAGGTAGCCGAGCTGGAGGGCCGCCGCGCTTCCGCGTTCGGCGCGCGCCTCGGCGTTCAGCGCCGTCGCCGCCTCCACCATCGCTTCCCCGACCCGTGCCAGGTCGCCACCGGTCTGGTTGCGCGCGAGGCACTCGCTGATCGGCGTCTCACCACTCAGCAGCACCTCGCCGGGCGCTGCCGCCAGCGCCCGTTCGTAGGCACCGGCCCCTTCCAGGCAGGCGACCGGCGTCGAGTCGTCGTTGTCCCCGCAGCCGCCGATCGCAGCGGCGAGAAGCAAAACGGTGGCGGCCATTCGCATCTGCGCGGATCCTAGGAGACCATTGGCCTGTCACGAAGTTCCTGAATAAGACTTCTTATGTATCTATAGTTTGAACGAATTGAGAAAACTAAAGTTTGCAAGAGTTCTTTGTGGGGCGTTTGCCCTTGTCTTCGCGGTCATGACGAGCGCCGGCTGCTCCGGGTCATCGGGCAGGAGCGACCTGGAATCTTCCAGCCCATTTGGCAACGCCGACCTGGCGGGCTCCCGTTATGTGGACAGTGCGAATAGCACCGACACGGTGGCTGACCTGGAGCTGGTCTGGTCGCAGCCGATCGAGGCGCAGGGAGACGGCGCTGGGTTCACCGCCTCTCCCGTTGTAGCCAACGGCGTTGCATATCTGCAAGACCCGGACTCAAACGTCTTGGCCTTCGACCTCGGCAGCGGGGAGGTGCTCTGGGAAAAGCGTTACGAAAGCCCGTCGCATGGCCCGAAGGGGGTGATTGTTGCGGCGGGACTTGTCTTCGGCGCGACGACCACGGCCGCCTTTGCGCTGGACGCCGAGAAAGGAGATGAGATTTGGCGCACGCCGCTCGGACGCAAGGGCTCAGGCGCGATCAAAATGGCGCCCGGATATCACGACGGACGGGTTTACCTAGCCACTTATCCGGACGGAAGTGCCGGGGAAATCGGGGTGCTTTGGGCGCTCGATGCGAGGTCGGGGGTGAAAACATGGCATTTCAACACGGCTCCGACGGGTCTCTGGGGGCACCCTGAGATCAACTACGGTGGTGGGCTTACCCGGCCGCCGTCATTCGACGGTGAAGGGTCGATGTACATCGGCACTGGCATCGCCGGTCCAATTCCGGGAACCAGGCGCTATCCCTGGGGGTCAAGCAGGCCCGGTCCCAACCTCTACACCAACTCAGTCGTCAAGCTCAACGAGAGGACCGGAAAAGTCCTGTGGCACTACCAGGTGGTCCCGCACGGGATCTGCAACTGGGAAGTCGGTGGAACGGCTCTGGCCGATCTCGACGGCCGCAAGATCGTGGTCGCTGCTGGCCGATCCGGGATCGTGGTCGCGCTGGATCGGGAAACCGGTGAGCTGCTCTGGCGACGGCCTGTCGGCCGGCACAACGGGCATGACCGTGATGGCCTTCTGGCGATGCACGGAGAATATGAGCGGCTGAAGCTGCCAATGACCGTATATCCCGGTCGCGAAGGCGGTGCACCAGGCCCGCTCGCGGTGGACGGCTCGACGGTCTTTGTACCCGTGATAGACAACCCCACGGGCCTGGACTCTCAAGAAGCGGCGACACTGTACAGGGAACCCAGAGGCGAACTCGTGGCGCTGAACCTCGGTACCGGGACGGTTAGGTGGAAGCGCGAGCTTGCGTCGCCGCCCTACGGTCCGGTTACTGCGACCAATGACCTCGTCTTCGCCACCGCCTCCCACGGTGAGGTGCTTGCTTTCGAGACCGCCGGTGGCGACGAAGTATGGAGCCACAGCTTAGTCTCGCCTGGCGAAGGCGGGTTGGCCGTCATCGGCGACACCGTGCTCGTCCGCGCCGGGTTTCCATCCGGCGGCCCGATCCCGGAACTGCTTGCCTACCGTCTCGCCAGCTGAGGCCCGAGTGCTAGTCGCCGGCGAGGCGGGGGGAGATGCCGCCGGTGGACATCTGCGAGATGCCGCCGGGCGGTCCGGCAGGGGCGCGGGGGGCCGAGTTCGGCTTCTTGCGGCGCGTGCCTTTCAGGTTGCTGAAGCTGACCGGGAAGACTTCGACCCATTCGACCACCTCGAACTCGGGGCCGACGGCGTGGTTCCAGGAGAGGTGGAGGTGGTGGCCGCAGCCGTGGCCGGCATCGCCGTCATAGCCGACCCAGCGGAACGGCGCCTTCGGTTTGTTCTGCAGCGGCTCGGCCCAGCGGGCGAGGCGAGTGATCCCGGTCCAGCCGGCGTCGCACCTGCCGCTCGCCTCGAGCGGGACGATGTCGACGGCGAGGCCGAAGTGGTGGTCGGAGTTTTTGGTGTGGCAGCCGTGGCAGCCAGCGTGTTCGCCGTTCGGCAGCGGGCCCGAGTAGCCGTCGGTGATGTAGATCGGGTACCGCTTGGCGAGCCAGCGCAGGTTGGGGAGGATGCGGCGGTCGACCATGTCGCCTTCTTCGTGGGGGATCGAGGCCGGGATCGGGACGATTTCCCCGGTGGCGTAGATCAACCTCGGCGGCCCGGGAGGGCCAGCCGCTTCCGCGTATGCGCAGATCCCCAGCAGCGGCGCCAGGGAGAGGAAACCGATGGCCAAAGCGCGGATCCAGGCGTGGGCGAGGAGGCGGTGACTCACCCTCGCGTTATCGGCCGTACGACGCCGGTTTCTTGAATCCTGCTTAAGGGTTTGGCCAAGCGGCCAGGAAGGTGACCGGCAGGTTAGGGTTCGGTTCGTGCCGACGGTTCGGGAGGCAACCTTCGACCTATTCCGTGCCCACGGGATGACGACGATGTTCGGCAACCCGGGCTCGACCGAGCTGCCGATGCTCGCCGACTTTCCCGCCGACTTCCGCTACGTGCTCGGCCTGCAGGAGGCGGTGGTGGTGGGGATGGCCGACGGCTTCGCCCAGGCCTCGGGCCGCGTCACCGTCGCCAACTTGCACACCGCCCCGGGGGTCGGCAACGCGATGGGGGCGATCTTCAACGCCCAGGCCAACCACTCGCCGCTGCTCGTCACCGCCGGCCAGCAGGCGCGAGCGCAGATCACGATGCAGGCGAACCTCACCAACCGCGACGCCACCCGGCTGCCGCACCCCTTCGTCAAGTGGGCCTTCGAGCCGCCGCGGGCCGAGGACGTGCCGCTGGCGCTCGCCCACGGCGCCCACCTCGCCGGCCTGGCGCCGCGCGGCCCCGTCTTCGTCTCGCTGCCGATGGACGACTGGTACGCCGAGGTCGACGAGGTCGACGCGCGCGCCGCGATCGAACGCCAGGTCGACGGGCGGGCGGTTGCCGACCCCGAGGCGGTACGGGCTCTGGCCGCGCGCCTCGACGCCGCCGCCAATCCCGTCCTCGTCGCGGGACCGGACATCGACGCCGCCGGCGCCTGGGACCTCGCCGTCGCCCTCGCCGAGCGCCAGCGGCTGCCGGTCTGGGCCTCGCCCGCCACCGGCGGAATCCGGCTCGGCTTCCCCGAGGGGCACCCGAACTTCCGCGGCGTCCTGCCGCCGGCGATCGGACCGGTCGGGCAGACGCTGGAGGGCCACGACCTGATCCTCGTCGTCGGCAGTTCGGTCTTCCCCTACTACCCCCACATCCCGGGACCCCTGCTGCCGGAGGGGGCGGAGCTGGTCGCGATCACGAGCGACCACGACGAGGCGGCGCGGGCGCCGATGGGCGACGCGATCGTCGCCGACGTCGGGCTGACCCTGGCGGCGCTTCTGGAGGCGGTGCCGGAGTCCTCGCGCCCGGGGCCGGAGCCGAACCCGGGGCCGCAGGAAATCCCGCCGAGCGACCCGCTCAACGCCTCCACCGTGATCAGCGCCCTCGGCGAGGCGATGCCCGAGGACGCGATCGTCGTCCTCGAGTCCCCCTCGGCGACCCTGGCCTTGCGCAACCAGCTGCGCATCTCCCGCCCCGGCAGCTACTACTTCAGCGCCGGCGGCGGCCTCGGCTTCGGCCTCGCCGCCTCGGTCGGGGTGCAGCTGGCCGAGCCGGACCGGCCGGTCGTCTGCGTCCTCGGCGAGGGCTCGGCGCAGTACGCGATCACGGCCTTCTGGAGCGCCGTCGCCTATCAGGCCCCGGTCACCTTCCTCGTCCTCCAGAACGAGGAGTACGCGATCCTCAAGTGGTTCGCCGAGGTCGAGCAGGTGAACGGCGCGCCGGGCCTCGACCTGCCCAAGCTCGACGTCGCCGCGGTCGCCGAGGGCTATGGAGTGAAGGCGCACCGGGCGCGCGGACGCGACGAGGTGGCCGGCGCTCTCAGCGCGGCCTTCGCCTCCTCGCAGCCGGAGCTGGTCGAAGTGCCGGTTGCACCCGGCATGTCGTTGTTCTAGGGAAAGAGCGTCGGGGGGATGCTCGCCGGAGCAACAGAGGGAGGCTCCGTCGA
>DASSVR010000082.1:0-37284 GCA_035705945.1 Solirubrobacterales bacterium | reverse complement strand
CAATTCTGGGAGACGACCGGGAAGGACGTCGCCCGCAAGAACCTGGTCTTCTCGATCTTCGCCGAGAACATCGGCTTCAGCGTCTGGGTGCTGTGGACGATCGTCGTCCTCAACCTCGGCAACGCCGGCTACGAGCTGTCGCTGGCGGAGATGTTCTGGCTGACCGCCGTCCCCAACCTGATCGGCTCGACGCTGCGGATCCCCTACACCTTCGCGGTGCCGCGGTTTGGCGGGCGCCTCTGGACCGGGATCAGCGCCTCGCTCCTCTTCATCCCCTGCCTCTTGCTGGCGGTGGTGGTGCCGAGCGGCTGGCTGCTCGCCCAGAGCCACGACGTCCAGTTCTGGGTCCTGCTCGGCTGCGCCGCCACCGCGGGCTTCGGCGGCGGCAACTTCTCCTCCTCGATGGCCAACATCTCCTTCTTCTATCCCGAACGGAGGAAAGGCTTCGCGCTCGGCCTCAACGCCGCCGGCGGCAACCTCGGCGTCGCGATCACCCAGCTGCTGGTGCCGCTGGCGATCATCGTCGGCGTTCCCACCGCGGCCGTGAAGCTCCCCGCGCACGAGGTGCATCTCGCCTACGCCGGTCTGATGTGGATGCCGCTGGTCGTCATCGCCGCCATCTGCGCCTGGCGCTACATGGACAGCCTCACCCAGGCGAAAGCCGACACCGGCTCCTATGTGAAGGCGCTCGGCCACGGCCAGACCTGGGTGATGTCGGTCCTCTACATCGGCACCTTCGGCTCCTTCATTGGCTACTCGTTCGCGCTGCCGCTGGTGATCAAAAACACCTTCCCGGAGTTCCTCGGTAACCACCCCTTCATTGCCACCTACCTCGCCGGCCTTGGCTTCATGGGGGCGCTGATCGGGTCGGTGGCGCGGCCCTTCGGCGGCTGGCTCTCGGACCGCCTCGGCGGCGCCAAGGTGACCCTTTGGTGCTTCGTCGGCATGGCGGGCTTCACCCTGCTGGCGATCGCCGGGGTCAGCAACCGCAGCTTCCCGCTCTTCTTCGGCTCCTTCATGGCGATCTTCCTGCTGGCCGGGATGGGCAACGGCTCGACCTACCGGATGATCCCCTCGATCTTCGCCGAGCTCGGCCGCCGCAAGGCCGCCGACGAGGGCCTCGAGGCGACCCCCACGGCGATCGACTTCAAGCGCCGGGCGGCGGCGGTGATCGGTATCGCCGGCGCGGTTGGCGCCTTCGGCGGGTTTCTGATCCAGGTGGTCCTGCGCCAGGCGAGCCTCGGCGTCACCGCCCTCGTCAGCGCCGCCGAAACGCCGGCCGAGAAACTGGCGGTGGCCCAGGCCAATGTCGACTGGTCGATCCCTGCCCTCTGGGTCTTCTTCGGCGCCTACTTCGCCTTCGCCGGCATGACCTGGTTCTTCTACCTGCGCAAGGAGTTCGCGACCCGCCTGGTCCCCAGCCTCGCCCACGCCTCCGTCTGAGGCCCGAAACGAACTCGTAACACGCTCGGACAACGCGGCGCGGCCGACCCGCGCGATTTTGGACATCGGGAGCAAATCGGCCGCGCCGCGCGAACCTAGGCTGGACGGGTGCAGGCGGACGCCGAGTATGTGATGCGGGTGGTGGAGGAGCGCGGGGTGCGCTTCGTTCGCCTCTGGTTCGTCGACGTGGTCGGCTCGCTGAAGAGCCTCGCGGTGCCGGCCTCGGAGCTGGAACCGGCGCTCCTGGAGGGCGTCGGGGTGGACGGCTCGGCGATCGAGGCCAACACCCGCGGCTCCGAACGCGACGTCTACGCCTGGCCCGACCCCAGCTCCTTCCAGGTGCTGCCCTGGACCGAGGAGCGGACGGCGCGGATGTGCTGCGACCTTCGCACCCCCGACGGCGAGCCCTTCGCCGGCGACAGCCGCCAGGCCCTATGCCGGGTCCTCGACCAGGCGGCGGAGGCGGGGCTGACCCTGCAGGTCGGCTGCGAGATCGAGTTCTTCCTCTTCGACGAGAAGCAGGACCCGAGCCGGCCGCCGACCCCGCTCGACAACGGCGGCTACTTCGACCTCACCGTCCAGGACGTGGTCAGCGACTTCGGCCGGCGGGCGATCGAGCACCTCGAGCAGGTAGGGATCCCCGTCACCGCCTCCCACCACGAGGTCGCCCCCTCCCAACACGAGATCCACCTCAAGCACACCGACGCGCTGACGATGGCCGACGCGATCACCACCTTCCGGATCATCGTCAAGGAGGTCGCCCGCGACCTCGGGCTCTTCGCCACCTTCATGCCGAAGCCGCTCGACGGCTTCAGCGGCAGCGGCATGCACCTCCACCTCTCGGTCTACGAGGGCGACGACAACCTCTTCTACTGCGAGCGCGACGAGTGGCCTGAAAAGCGCGGCGGCCAGTTCCTCGCCGGCATCCTCGCCCACGCCGCCGAGACCGCCGCGGTCTCGAACCAGTGGGTCAACTCCTACAAGCGCCTCGCGGCCGGGATGGAGGCCCCGGGCCACGTCAACTGGACGCGCGACGGGGCGAACGCCCTGGTCAGAGTCCCCACCGGGCGGCCCGGCCAGGCCGACACGGCGCGGATCGAGCTGCGCTCGCCCGACGCCGCCGCCAACCCCTACCTGCTCTTCGCGATGGTCCTCGCCTCCGGTCTGCGCGGGATCGAGCGCGGCTACGAGCTGGGGCCGGAAGCCGGCGCGAACGGCGCGACGCCCGAGAGCCTGCCGGGCGACCTGGGCGAAGCGACCGCCCTCTTCGACCGCTCGGAGTTGGCCCGCGACACGCTCGGCGAGCGCCTATGCGACTGGTACGTCGCCACCAAACGCAGCGAGTGGGATGCCTACCGGGCGACCGTCACCGACTTCGACCGCGACCGCTACCTGCGGTGGCTGTGACCGTGGCTGACGTCTGGATCTACAGCCCCGAAGCAGGCCGCGGCACGCAGATGGCCTCCCAGGTGGCAGAGCTCGGCTTCACCCCGCGAATGGTCGAGGCCAACGGCAACCTGCGACCGAGCGCCGCCGACGGCGCCGCAAACCGGCCCCCCGATCTCGCCGTCGTAATCGGCGACGAGGACCTCTGCGGGCAGCTGCGCGACGACGTCGCCTTCGCCGACGTGCCGATCCTGCTCGCGGTCAAGCCGGAGGACCTCGACGGCAACGTGCCGCTGACGGAGGAGCTCTTGATCTCGCCATTCACCCCCGCCGAGCTGGAGGCGCGGATCGCCCGCGCTCGCCGGCAGGTCGGCGGCGGCGAGGAAGTCCAGACGGTGCGCGTCGGCTCGCTCGAGGTCGACCTCGCCACCTACCAGGTGACCGTCGCGGGGGAGCCGATCGACTTCGCCTTCAAGGAGTACGAGCTGCTGCGCTTCCTCGTCACCCATCCCTGCCGTGTCTTCTCGCGCGAGGCCCTGCTCAACCGGGTCTGGGGCTTCGACTACTACGGCGGCGCCCGCACCGTCGACGTCCACGTGCGGCGGCTGCGGGCCAAGCTCGGCTCCGAGCACGCGGCGCGGATCAAGACTGTGCGCGGCGTCGGCTACCGCTTCGACCTCTAGCCGGCGAGGTACCGCTCGACCTCGGCCGCGTCGGCCTCGAGCGCCGCCATCGCCCTCTTCGTCACCTTGCCGTTCGCAAAGCGCCACCGCGCCACGGCGCGGCCGTCGACCAGGGCGAACGGGCGGAAGAGCCCGTTGTTGGTGACCAGCAGCTTGTGCGGCCCGACGACTTCCTCGCGCGAGGTCCAGCCGAGCAGCAGCGGGTCGTAGGCGCCGAGCAGACGCGGCGGCGGGATCGGCGCGGGCTCCGGCCGCTTCGCCAAGTCGACCAGCCCGTCCTCGCGATCCTCCAGCTCGGCGGCGATCGCCCCCAGGCCGGCCCGTGCATCCCGCAACGGCAGCCCCGCCCAGCGGGCGAGGTCGCGATCGTCAGCCGGGCCGTGCCCGACCAGGTAGCGCCGGGCCAGCTCGGCCAGGGCATTCTCGCGATCGACCGGCTTCCGCTCCCCTAGCCAGTCGCGGACGAGCACGTAGGCGTGCTGCCGGCCCACCATCGGGCCCCGTACGGCGATCCCGCGCAGCGAGACGAGGAACAGCAGGTGGCCCGACGCGTATCCCGCGTTCGGCACGCCCGCGGCCTCGAGCCGCTCCCGCACCTGGACGCCGGTCAGCGGCCCCTCGTCGGCGAGCGCCCTCTCGATCGTCCTCACGCCACGCTCCGCATCGTCCGAGCTCACCCCTTCCTGCCGCAGCCGCCGCGCCGCCGAGGTCTGCAGCGGCGGAGTCGTCAGCGCGTGCAGCCACGGGTAGTCCTCGCTGCGGACCAGGTGCAGCGTGCCGCGGTTGAGCCAGGTGATCAGCAGCGAGCGCTCCTCGGTCAGCGCCCGGTCCACATCCGAGGCGACGAGGCCTTGGGTACGAGCCCGCACCGCCAGCCGCGCCCCGCGGGGATCCTGGCCCTGCACGGCCAGCAGGCGCTCCGCGACCGCCTCGGCCGAGCCCAGCGGCTCCCCCGCCAGCGCCTGGGCTGTCAATCGTTCGGGAAGAAGGGCCGGGCGCATGGAGCGATTCTCGCCGACGGCCCCCCTCGGCGCAGTGGCCTCAGCCCTACGGGAACTCTTTGACGTCGAGCGCCTCGAGAATGAAAACCAGGGTCTCACCCTGGGGAAGGTTCCCCATCCGGGTGCCGCCGGTCACGAGATCAGGCGGGACCACCAGCTCTCGACGGTCGCCGATCTCCAGCCTCTGGAGTCCTTCTTCCCATCCCTCGATCACTTCTCCTCTGCCGAGGATGAAGGTGAAGGGCTTCCCCTCGTCCCAGGAGGAGGCGAACTTCTCCTTGGAGTCATAGACGGCGCCGACGTACTGCACGGTCACTCGGTCTCTGTTGTCGGCCACGGGCATCGAGAAGCTGTCGATCAGGTCCAGCACATAGAGGAATTCGGGTGGCGGGCGGTCAGGGATGATCGGCTTCAACTCCGATCCAATGAGACCGTTCTTCGTCGGTTCGAGAAAGTCCCTGGCTCTCCGTTCCTGCCGGTCGGCAACGCTTCCAACCTTGGGAAGATCCCAGGGCTCATAGCTGATCTTGCTCGACGATCCGGAGTCGCCGCCGCAGCCGACCCCGATGAGCGCGAACATCGCAATGCCAATCGCCGCTTTCTTGATCACAGCGCCATCCCCCTAGCTCTTTTCGATCTTCAGGACCTCGACGACGAAGATGAGTGCCGTATTCCTGGGGATGTCCTTCATCCGGCTGCCGCCGGTGGCCTCCTCAGCCGGAATCACCACCTCTCGACGATCCGCTAACTCGATTTTTTCGACTCCCTCTTCCAAGCCGTCCATCAGTTCCCCGCTGCCGATGGTGAAGGTGAAAGGCTTCCCTTCGTCCCAGGACGAGGCAACTTTTTCCTTCGAGTCATAGAGGGCAGCGACGTACTGGACGGTCACCCGTTCGCCCGGACGGGCGTAAGGCGTATTGGCGCCGTCGAGGAGTTCCACGAGAACGACGAACTCAGGTGGCGGGCCCTTGGGAAACACCGGCTTCGGCTCCGATCCCGCGAGACCGTTCTCGTTCAGCTTGAGAAAGACCTCCGCGTCCCTGCCCGGGAGGCCCCCAGGAGCCCTCGGGAAATGGAAGGGGCGGTAGCTGATCGTGCTCGATGAGTCGGAGCCACCCCCGCAGCCGAGGACCGAAAGCACCAGCAAGGCGAAAATGGCTCCCACCGCCCTGATCATGCGGGGATCTTAAAGTAAAAACGCGGTGGCGGGATTTCTTGGCGCTCAGCGGACGGCGAGAAGATCGACCACGAACACGAGGGTCGAGTTCGGGGGGATGCCCGGCAAGGCTTGTGCACCGTAGGCGAGATTCGGCGGGATGATCAGCTGGCGCCGGCCGCCGACCTTCATTCCCTCCAGGCCCTGTTCCCAGCCCGCGATCACGGCACCGGAGCCGAGCGTGAAGGGGAAGGGTTCGCCGCGGTCCCAGGAGGCGTCGAACTGTTCTCCAGTCTTGTAGACGATGCCGAGGTAATTCACCGTGACTTCATCGCCGGTTTTCGCCGTCGGTCCGGTCCCCTCCTCGAGGTCCTTCACCACCAGCTTCGATGGCGGCGCGCCGTCGGGCACGTTGACGAATTTCGGCTTCGCCCTCTTTTCGGCTTCTTCCGCCGCCTTTTCGCCGCTGGCTTCTTCTTCGGTGGTCGTCGGAGGCGCGGACTGCTCTTCAGTGGTCGTCCCCGAGGTCTCGGCGGTCGTCGAAGAGTCGTCGCCGCAGCCGGCAACCAGCAGCGACAAACACGCTCCAATTATCAATATCGCCCTCGGCATCGGCAGGCATCCTAGCCGGGTCTACGCGTTCTCGCCTTAACGCCGACGCGGCAGCGACTCCGCCTCTACCGCGTCGATCTTCAGCACGATTCCCCGCTCGTAAATCTCGGCAACCTCCGGAGCGTCAACGAAGCGGCGCCCACCGGGGCCCCAGCTGGTGTTGAAGAGGATGCCGTCGAACACGTGCGCCTCCGGCGCCGCAAGCACCCGCACCACCCGGCCCAGCCTCTCGCCGTCGCTGGAGAAGACGGGGGTCCCCCGTTTCGCCACCAGATATGAGACGGGATGGCCGAGGTCTTCCACGGGTCCGAGCGTACCCAAACCCCGGCTTTCCGCTTAGACTGGCTGGTGGGCCAGGGAATCCAAGGGGTCGGTAAGCGGCGGTAGCTCAACTTAGGATGTCGATTCGATGTGGCGAACCCTTCGATCACCTCTTGCCTGCAAATACGAACAGTAGGCCACTCGGTGAGTTGATTGGAGCCGGAGAAACCCGCCTTGGGCGGCCGCCACAAGACCTCGGGACGACGCAAACGTTCCTCCTTGATCGGCCTCGACGGGCTCCGCCGGCCCGAGCGCGGTGGCCGACCCCCCCTCTACTACCAGCTCGCTGAGATCCTCAAGCAAAGGCTCGAGGGGGGTGGCTGGGAGCCCGGCACCCTGTTTCCCTCGGAGCGGGAGATCGAAGAGTACTTCGAAGTCTCGCGAGCGGTCGTTCGCCCGGCCCTCAGCCTGCTCGAACGCGACGGGGCCATCTATCGCCGCCGCGGCTCGGGGACCTATGTCGCCGCGCCGAAGCGCCTCGTGCTGATCACGGGCATGACTCGCTTCCTGCTGGAGAATCGCTTCAGCGACTCGCAGATCACCGTGCTGCGCATTCGCCGGCAGACGAATGACCAGACGATCGCCGACGTTCTCGACGTTTCCCGCGGGCAGACCGTCGCTCAGGTCACCTCGCTCCTCCACATCGACAAACCGATCTGCCTGCTCGACTCCTTTTTCCCCGTCGAGCGGGTGCCCTGGCTGCTGGGCGCTGCGGACGCCCTCCAGGGCGGCGAACAACCTACCGTTAGCGAGCCGCTGAGGCTCTCCCGGATCGACGTTTCGTTCGAGGGCTCCTCCTGCGGACCCTGGACCGCAAAAATTCTCGGCGTCCGCACCGGCGACCCCGCCTTGATCGGCCGGCTCCTCCAGTACGGCGCTCCCGCGGGCCAAAGCCGCGAGCGCCCCGTCGAGCTGACCCGCATCGTCGCCCGCAGCGACATCTCCCAGTTTCATTTCGAGGCCGCCGGATCGCTCGACCGGCGGCGCGGGCGAAGTCTATGAACGCCCTACGGAAATCCGTGTTGATCTGCTTATAGAGTTCCGGACCCCTGTACGGGGAATACCCAATGCGATCATCGGCAATACCACTTTCACTCTCGCTGGCCTTCGTCCTGATCCTGCTGACCGGGTGCGGGGACAGCCGCGAGTCGGACGGGACCTCGTCCCAGTCTGGTCTTCCGCAGGAGATAGTGATCGGCGCCGCGATCGCCAAGACCGGATATCTCGCCCCGTATGACGGCAACATCGCGGCAGTCGAACAGTTGGTCGATGAAACGAATGCAAAAGGCGGGGTGGACGGGCGCCGACTGAGGATAGTTTCGGCTGACAACCGATCCGATCTTCAGCGAGCGGCCGTAGCGGCGCAGCAAGTCACCGAAGAGGGGGCCGATGTCCTGCTCTTCAGTGCCGAAGCGCTGATGGCGACCGCGGCGGCACCGGTTGCCGAAGAAAACGATGCGCTGAACTTCACGATGGCCGCGAGCGAACCCGGCTTCGGCCCCCCGGACACGAGCCGTCTGTCCTTCAGCGCGAACCCGAGCCTGCTCGGGGAGGCAAGCGCCCGCGCGAGCTTCCTGTACGACATGGGGATAAGGCACCCGTTTCTTTTCCGCGATACGTCGATCATCTACGGGAAGATCGACTGCTCCGCTTTCCAGCAGACTTGGGAACACCTCGGCGGCTCGATCGCCGGCTCGGCTGATTTCAAGAACAACGACGCGTCGATCGCGAGTCAGATAGCTGAGTTCAAGAGCACTTCAGCCGACGCGGTGATGATGTGCTCCTACCCACCGGGGGGCGCGTCTGCGATCAAGCAGATCCGGGCGGCCGGAATCGACGTTCCGATCGCGGTATCGAGCACCTTTGACGGTACGTACTGGATGAAGGGGATCCCGAGTACCGATGACATATACGCAACCCTGAACGCCTCAGCTTACGACCCACCGAATCAGGCCACGGCAAACCTCTACCGCCGACTCGAAGACGCTGGAGTGGATACCGACGTTTCAAGCGCTCTGCTGGCCGCTTACGCCGCGGGTCAGCTGATAATCGATGCGATCAAGGAAACCCATAGCACCGATGGAAATGTGCTCGCCGACGCGCTCGAGGCAAAGCCCCACAACACCATCTTGGGTCAGATCACCTATACGAAGGACGATCACTACCCCAGCGGCCCCGCATGGCCGATCTATACGTTTTCGAGCGGCGAGCCGGAATTGGTGACCAAGGTCAAGCCACAGTTCATTCCCGACTACGGCGAATGAGCTCCGTGCCACCGCGGAGTGGCGCTCAGCCCGTCGCTGCGGCGGCTCGACTCGAGCGCTCGGCGAGGGCTCGACTTACGAATTCCGCAAACGCCTCTCGGTAGAGGAGCGTGAACCGGTCGGCAAGGGTGTTGATGTCCGCGTTGGGATCCAGCGGCAGCTCGGGCGGCTGGATTTTCGAGATGACCGCCGTGTCCTCGGCATAGATACCACCGTCGTAGGCGATCACCTGCTCGAGTTGTTCCTGCTCGAAATCCTCCTCGAGACCTGCCTCGATCCAGTAGTGCGCTGACTCAGTTGCGCTGATCGCGCGTGCGACGTGAAGCAGGCAGCGTTCGCCCTCATCGGTGAACATCCTCGCCGAGGTGAAGTTGGGCGCGATTACATGGAATTCCATTTCTCGCAACGAGCCCAACGCCTCGATCGCGTCACCTCCCCATTCCATGTTTCGGCGGAGCGTCAGCTCGAGCCCGTTCCTCTCCGGCATCAGTGGCTCGATCACCTCCGGCATGGCTCCAAGGGTCTTCTGGTGGACGAAGGCGAAATGGGAAACGTCGCGGAAGTTCTCGATCATCAACCCGAAGGCGACCGGCAGCTCGAAGGGGGTGCCATGACCCCACGTCCACTCGTCCGGGTCGAACCACGGAACGTCGGGCACGTCGGTCAGCGGCTCCTCGAGCGTCGTCCAGATAAGCCCCCACTGCACACGGGACGGATACGACGGAATCCGGGCGAGCGGTGGGATCTGACGTTGATCGGCAAGCGAGGGAACCCGGGTGCAGGAACCGTCACCCGCCCATTCCCAGCCGTGGTAGGGGCACTGGATGCTGTCGCCGCAGACCTTGCCCATCGAGAGCAGAGCACCACGGTGGGCGCAGCGGTCGGCGACCACGGCCGCCTCACCGTTCTCGGTGAGGAAGACGGCGAGGGGCTCGTCGAGCAGGACCGCTCGCTGAGGCCCGTCCTCGAGGTCCTCCAGCCGCGCCACCGGCTGCCAACAGTGGCGCAGCGCCAGCACTACGTCTTCGCTGCTCGGCGGCAAGGAAGGGTGATCGTCAGTCATCTCTTTCTCCCACGACTTATAGCTGTCTCCCCATGTAGGCGCGCAAGACCTCGGGGTTGCGCTGCAGCTCCTCGCGCCTTCCGCTCGCGCGGACCTTGCCACCGGCGAGCACCAGGCTTCGCTGGCAGAAGTCGATCGTCCGCGCCGCGTTCTGCTCGACGAGGAGCATCGTCGCTCCCTCCATGCGAAGTTCCTCGAGCAGCCCGTATATGACGTCGATCATCTTCGGTGCGAGGCCGAGCGAGGGCTCATCGAGGATCAACAGCCGCGGCTTGCGCAGCAGCGCCCGGGCCACCGCGAGCTGTTGCTGCTCGCCGCCCGAGAGGCGGTCGGCACGCTGTCCAGCTCGCTTCCGCAAGATTGGAAGCCGTTCCAGGACCTGCGCCATAGTTTCGCTCCCGTCGCCTTGCGCGGCCAGGCGCAGATTCTCTGCCACGGTCAGCGTGCCGAAGATCTGACGGCCCTCGGGCACCAGCGCGATTCCCAGCCTCGCGATCTGCTCCGGCGCAAGCCCGCGCAGAGACCTGCCCTCGAAACTGATCTCGCCGGCGTTCGAACTCGTGAGGCCGCAGATCGCACGCAGGAGCGAGCTCTTGCCAGCGCCGTTGGGGCCGACGATGCCGACCACTTCCCCCTCGCTGAGGCTCATCTCGACGCCGTGGAGAACCTCGACTCCTCCGTAGGCGACCTTCAGCCCGCGCAGCTCAAGCATGTGCGCCCGCTACGTATGACGTGCCGAGGTAGGCCTCGACCACGGCGGGATGGGCTTGGACTTCCTCAGGGCTTCCGACCACTACCGTTTCGCCGTCGTCGAGCACCTGCACCTGCGGGCAGAGGTCCATCACCACGTTCATGTCGTGCTCGATCAACAAGATCGCGCAGCCGAAGTCCTGGATCACCTCGCGGAGAATCGCCACCAGCTCCCGGCGCTCCTCGTCATTCAGCCCTGCCGCAGGCTCGTCGAGCAGCAGGTAGCGCGGCCCGGTACCCAGGGCGCGGGCAATGCCCAACAGCCTCTGGTTCCCTGGCGGCTGCAGGCCGGCGGGCCTTTGCGCCTGTTCGCCCAGGCCGAGGCGCTCGAGCACGTCCGCGGCGATGTCCACGGCGCGTCGCCGGCTGACCCCAACGCCCATCGCGCCCACGGCGACGCTCTCCACCACGGTCAGCCCCGCGAAGGGGAGCGCTGCCTGGAACGTCCGCCCAAGTCCCGCCCGCGCGAGCCGCGCCGGCGACCAGCTGGTCACGTCAACTCCATCGAGGAGGACGCTTCCGGAATCGGGGGCCTGGAAGCCACTGAGGACGTTCACAAGCGTCGTCTTCCCCGCGCCGTTCGGGCCGATCAGCCCGAGAGCCTCGCCAGGAGGGAGCTCGAGCTCCACTCCTCTCAACACGTGCAACCCGGAGAAGGCAAGAGAGACTCCCTCGGCGCGAAGGCTCCCAGCCGATCCTCGAACGGACCGAGGCCTTGCTTGGTCCATCGCCGCCACTGCGGGCGGCGTCGATGGAACTCGAGAACGCAGCCTTCGGCGGATTGGCTCGATCTCACCCGCCTCGCGGCCACGACTCAGTCCCTCCGGCAGCGCGATCATCGCCAGCAGCAGGATCAGACCGAGGCCGATGGCGGCCAGGCCCGGCGTTGCGCCGATCGAGATCAGCCCGAACATGCTGGCGCCTTCCTCGAAGTTGCGCAGCAGCTCGTTGACCGTCGCCACCGCGAGGGTTCCGACAACGGCCCCGAGGACGCTGCGAGCGCCGCCCACTACCAGCATGGTGATCGTCGTCACCGAGGCGGCGAAGTAGAAGGTGTCAGGAGACAGGGTCCCGGACTGGTGCACCGCCAATGCGCCGCCGATCCCGCAGAGCATCCCGCTGATCGTGAACGCTATGAGCCGCTCCCGCATCAAGCCGATGCCAATCGAGCGCGCCGCCACCTCGTCCTCGCGCGTCGCCTGCAGCCGGTAGCCGCTCGCCGACCATTTGTAGGCGAGTGCCACAACGACTGCCACGCCCGCCCAAAGCCCTGCCGACTCGACGTCGGTGGTCCTCGGGATGCTCACGAGCCCGCTGCTTCCACCGGTAACCGGGTCCCAGTTGGCGAGGACGTTGTAGGCGACTATCAGGAAGGCGAAGGTCGAGATCGGAATCGCCAGCGTCGAGGTTTTCATCAGAGGCCAACCGACCACACCTGCCAGCAATCCGCTCGCCACCGCGGCGAGCAGAGTAGAAAGCAAGGGGCCGAGCTGAGCATCGGCGATCAGCTTCGGCAGCTCAGGCGTCTGGAGGGCCGTAAAAGCCGCGGGGAGCGTGAGCAGGGCCGCGGCATACGCACCGCTCGCCGCGAAGCCCAATTGTCCGAACGAGTAGACGCCGCTGTTGCCGATGAAGACCTGCAGGCCGAGGACGATGATCAGGTTGCAGAGGATCAGCGTGACGGTCCCTTCGAAAGAGGGCGTCCCGCTCGCCCCGACCGCGGCGGTCAGCACCACCAGGACGAGCGGGACGACTAAAGAAGTAGCCGCGGAGGCCGGGGAGCGAAGTCCCCAACCGTTCATACGCGCGCCTGCCCGGTTGCCGCGCCGAGCAGGCCCTGCGGCCTCACGACCAGGATCGCAACGGGAAGGGAGAAGACGATCGCGTCGCGGAACGGAACCAGCCCGTCCGGCAAGTAGGTGCCGAGCAGCGATGAGAAAACGCCAAGCACGAGCCCGCCGACCACGGCGCCGAAGATCCTTCCGAAGCCGCCGATCACCACGGCGATGAAGCCGACCAGCACTGGAGTCAGCCCCATCGTCGGAGAGACCTGACCCGTCTGCATGACAATCAGCACTCCCACCATGGCCGCGAGCGCGCCGCTGATCGCGAAGGCGATCGCGATCACGCGGTTGGCACGGACACCGAGCAATCGGGCCATCTCGAAGTTCTCCGCCGCCGCACGCATCTCAAGCCCGATGCGAGTTCGATAGAGCAGCCATCCGAGGCCGCCGAGGACGATCACGGTCAGCGCGAGAGTGAGGATCTCGAGGTTCGGTATCGAGAGGGCGCCGATCTGGCTCGATTCGCTCAGAAGCTCAGGCGCTGCCACTGACTGGGCGCGGGCGTCAACCGCCGCGCTCACAACGCTCTGCAGGATGGTCGCTACGGCAAGGGAGGTAACGAGCTGAGCAGCCAGGTCGGCGTTCCGCACAGGGCGGAAAGCCACCCGCTCGGCCAGGACCGCGATCGCGATCCCCGTGGCGAGTGCGGCGCAGACCGCAACGGCGAACGGCAGTCCGGCCAGCACGTAGAGGGCGTAGGCGGGCAGCATGATGAACTCGCCCTGGGCGAAGTTCATCATGCCCATCACGGTGTAGATCAAGGCGACGCCAATGGCGATCAGCGCATAAAGGCCACCAAGGGCCAGCGCGTCGATCAGACTTTGAGCAAGGTCGGTCATCGCTCGCCCTCGACAAAAGCCGTGCCCATCCCGGGTTCGGCGCAGCGCCCGGACTCAGCCAGGGCGCCGGTGTCGTCCGTGGGGCGGCAAGGAGAAAAAGGAGACATCGTTCACGATGAAACTCTCAACTCGACGGTCAAGTTGAATCAAGATCTTGTTGTAACAACAATTCGGTCTGGGGCCCCGCCCCCTAGGTCTCACCTAACGTGCGAGTTTGTGAAAAGCATGGACCTCAACCTGGCTTCGATCGTTACCGACAGCGCCGGCCGGGTGCCGGGCGCCGTCGCCGTCCGCCTCGGTCCGCTCGAGCTGTCCTACGCCGATCTGGACGACCGCAGCGCCCGGCTGGCCACGCTGCTGCGCGAGAAGGGCATGCAGCAGGGCGATCGCGTCGGAGTGATGCTGCCGAACGTGCTCGAGTTCCCGATCGCCTACTACGGCGTCCTCCGCGCCGGCGGCGTGGTCGTGCCGATGAACGTGCTGCTGAAGCGCCGGGAGATCGCCTTCTACCTCGAGGACTCCGGCGCCAAGCTGCTGCTGGCCTGGCACGGATTCGGCGAGGAGGCGCGCGAGGGCGCTCTCGACGCCGGTACCGAGCTGATCGAGATCGAGCCCGAATCTCTCGCCGAGCTGCTGGGCGACCGCGAGCCGGCGAGCGAGCTGGCCGGCACCGACGAGCAGGACACCGCCGTCATCCTCTACACCTCGGGCACGACCGGCAAGCCGAAGGGCGCCGAGCTGACCCACTTCAACCTCCACCGCAACGCCGAGATCGCCTCGCAGACGACCTGCGAGATCGAGGAGGGAGACATCGTCCTGGGCTCGCTGCCGCTCTTCCATTCGTTCGGGCAGACGGTGAGCATGAACGCCTCCCTGCGGGTCGGGGCAACTCTGACGCTGCTGCCGAAATTCGACCCCGGCGCGGCGCTGGAGATCATGCAGCGCGACAGCGTCACCCACTTCTACGGAGTGCCGACGATGTACGGGGCGCTGCTGCACCACCCGGAGCGGGAGAGCTACGACACCTCCTCGCTGAGGACCTGCATCACCGGCGGCGCCTCGATGCCGGTTGAGGTGCTGCGCGGCTTCGAGCAGGCATTCGACTGCGAAGTGCTCGAGGGCTACGGGCTCTCGGAGACGTCGCCGGTGGCGTGCAGCAACCACCCCGGCCGCCCGCGCAAGCCCGGCTCGATCGGAACGCCGCTGAAGGAAGTCGAGATGAAGGTCGTCGACGAGGACGACAACGAGGTCCCGCAGGGCGAGGTCGGCGAGATCGTGATCCGCGGCCACAACGTGATGAAGGGCTACTGGCAGCGGCCGGACGCCACCGAGGAGACGATGCGGGGAGGCTGGTTCCACAGCGGCGACATGGCCCGCGTCGACGAGGACGGCTACTTCTTCATCGTCGACCGCAAGAAGGACCTGATCATTCGCGGCGGCTACAACGTCTACCCGCGCGAGGTCGAGGAGGTCCTCTACGAGCACCCGAAGATCCGCGAAGCCGCCGTGCTTGGGGTTCCCCATGACGAGTGGGGCGAGGAGATCGGCGCCGCGGTCGTGCTCCACGAGGGCGAGGAGCTGGCGCCCGAGGAGGTCAGCGCCTACGTCAAGGAGCGGATCGCCGCCTACAAGTACCCGCGGATCGTCTGGTTCATGGACGACCTGCCGAAGGGGCCGACCGGGAAGATCCTCAAGCGGGAGATACAGACTCCGGCACCCGCCGAGCCCGGCACCAGTGGCTGAAACCTGATTTACTCAGGCGCTCCCGAGTACTTCACCGGTCTGCTCGGGTCCCAAAACAGCAGCGCGCTTTGGGAGGCGCCTGCGCTCGCACAAGGAGAGAAAATGCTCAGGAAGCGCCTGACGGCGTTCGTGACGGCGATCGCCATCTGCATCACCGGTGCGACACTTCTGCCGGCGGCCTCATTGGCCAAAGACCCGATCCTGTTCGTCCACGGATGGTCGGAGAGCTCATCGGTCTGGAAAACGATGGTCGGAAGATTCGAAAAAGACGGCTGGAAAAAATCGGAACTGCTCAACTACAGCTACAACACCTCGCAGTCGAACAAAACCAGCGCCGCCAACGAGGTGAAACCGAGAGTCGAAAGCCTGCTCGGCTTCACCGGCAAGGTCGACATCATCGCCCACTCGATGGGGAGCCTGAACAGCCGCTGGTACATCAAGTTCCTCGGCGGCGAATCGACGATCGACGAGTGGGTCTCGCTCGGCGGTCCCAACCACGGCACCGATACCGCCAACTTCTGCTTCAGCACCGCCTGCGTGGAGATGCGGATCGGCTCGACCTTCCTGAGCGAACTGAACGCCACCGATGAGACCCCCGGGAGCGTCAACTACGGCACTTGGTGGTCGCCGTGCGACAGCATCATCAACCCGGATTCGAGTGTGGCCCTCACCGGCGCCACCAACACCAAAACGGCGTGCATCTCGCACACCGACCTGATGAACGACGCAACGGTCTACGGCCAAGTCAAGACCTTCGTCGAATAGATCCAGCTCGAGGGGCCCCGGTTCAGCCGGGGCCCCTTCGTTCTCAAAGGAGGAGCCAAATGGTCCGTAAACGACTGACGGCGTTCGTGACCGCGATCGCCCTCTGCATCTCCGGCGCGGCCTTCGCCCCCGCCGGCGCCCTCGCCCTCGACCCGATTCTCTTCGTCCACGGCTGGAACGGAAGCTCCTCGAACTGGAGCACGATGATCTCCAGGTTCGAAAAAGACGGCTACCCGAAATCGCACCTGCTCGCCTACAACTACAACACCTCGACCTCGAACAAAACGACCGGCGAAACGGTCGTCAAAAGCGAAGTCGAAAAACTGCTGGCTTCGACCGGCGCCGAAAAGGTCGACATCCTCGCCCACTCGATGGGCAGCCTCAACAGCCGCTGGTATCTCAAGTTCGTCGCGGGCGCCCAGGAAAAGGTCGACGACTGGGTCTCCTTCGGGGGACCGAATCACGGGACCAGCGCGGCCAACCTCTGCTTCTCCACCACCTGCGTGGAGATGCGGATCGGCTCGAAATTCCTCACCGAATTGAACGCCGGCGACGAGACGCCGGGCGCCGTCAATTACGGCACCTGGTGGTCGCCGTGCGACGAATTCATCAATCCCGACGAAAGCGTGATCCTCAGCGGGGCGACGAACACCAAAACCGCCTGCATCTCGCATCTCGCCCTCGTCAGCAACGAAGCGGTCTACAAAGAAGTCCGCGAATTCGTCAAATAGCAGGCATTTTTCGCGCGATCCTGGCCAGCTGGCCAGGATCGCGCTAGTCTCCTGAGGTGCAAGCTTCGCGACACCAAAAGGAGACGAGATGAGCGTCGCTTCCCAGCGCCTGATGGACAGCATCACCTACGAGGACCTCTACCACCGCTGGGAGCAGGGGAACTGGAGCGCCTACGACATCGACTTCTCCCAGGACCGCAAAGGCTGGGAGGCGCTCACCGACCTCCAGCGGCGCTCGGCGATGTGGATCTACTCGATGTTCTACTACGGCGAGGACCGGGTCGCCGACACCCTCGCGCCCTACGTCACCGCCGCCCCAACCGAGGAGCAGTCCTACTTCCTCGCCACCCAGCAGGTCGACGAGGTCCGCCACTCGGTCTTCTTCCATCGCTTCTTCAAGGAGGTGATCGGGGTCGGCGGCGAGTCGGTGCAGCAGACGCTGGCCTCGACGCTGCCGCAGCTCAACTGGGGCTACCGCGGAATCTTCGATCGCCTTGACCGGATGGCGGAGGAACTGCGCAAGGACCGCTCGCTGCCAAAGTACGCGCAGGCGATCACCCTCTACCACCTGATCGTCGAGGGCAGTCTCGCCCAGCCGGGCCAGCACTTCATCGAGGACTTCTTCGCCTCCGAGGAGACGATGCCGGGCTTCAGCTCCGGCATGGCCAACGTCTCGCGCGACGAGCAGCGCCACATCGGTTTTGGGGTCAAGGTGCTCTCCGAACTGCTCAACGAGGGGACGCCGAACTGGGAGGAGAACCGGGCGGCCGTGGTCGAGCTGCTGCGGGAAACCCTCCCCTACGGGCCAGCCGTGTTCACGCCGCCGAACATGGACCGCGAGTACACCGAGTGCTACGGCTTCTCGCTCGAGGACATCTTCGCCTTCGGCCTGAAACTGATCCGCCAGCGCTGGCGCTCGATCGGCTTCCCAACCGAGGAAATGCCACCCGGAGTCTTCCCCTTCCCGGCCGAGGACTCCGAGGAGGAGGTCGCCAAGCGCCAGGTCGAGATGATGATGGCGGGAGTGATCGGCTCACCCGAAGGCCCGCCGCCGAGCTCTGACCCCGAGGTCCAGCGGCTCTACTTCGATCTGATCAGCCGCGTCGCCGACCCCGCCGCCGTCAACGGCGCGCCGTTCGTCCTGCAGTGGCGGTTCACCGACGCCTCCCCCTGGCACCTGGTCCTCGACAACGGCTCGACCCGGGCGGAGCCGGGCGAAGCGCCCAGCCCCAACGTCGTGATCGAGGCGAGCTGGGCCGACTGGATCGCCTCCGGCAAACCAGACGCGAACCAGCTGAAGATGATGCTTCAGCGCCGCATCCGCCCGCGCGGCAGGATCCGCGACCTGCGCCGCCTCCGCAGGATCTTCAACTCCTAGCTGCCCCGACTTCAACTCCTAGCTGCCCCGACGGGGGTGGGCTGCCCGATTCGCATCGGGACCCCGAAGGAGTGGATCGCCAACCCCTCCGCGATCACTGCGTAGATCCTCACCGGCCCGTCCGGAAGATCGTGTTCGGTTAGATCGACCCGACTCGCCAGCTTCCCCTCGTCGTCGATCGGCCAGGGGACCATCTTCGTATCCCTGGCACTGAACTGAACCGCGAAAATCGCCCCACCGCACCGGTCGGCTGCGATTCGCCGCGGCAGCTCTATCGTCGAGTTCGACATCGAAACCCCAAGGGGCTCGCTCGGCAACGGCACGTCCATGACATCGTTGCAGTGAGGACAGATGAAGGAAAGCCTCGAACCGCCGCCCGGCAGCGAAACTTCCCGGGGCCGGGCCCTCCAGCCACAGTTGAAGCAGGATTGCGGCTCGGCGACCTGATTCACGGTGGCGACTTTCTGCCAGGACTCGTAGAGGCGCACTTTGGTCGTTGCCAAATGCTGGAACACGGCCGTGCGCAGACTTGCGCCCATGGTCACTTCAGCCTCGTCCGTTCCCAGGCTGGCCAGAGCATCTTCATGCTTGCGGATGCATTCGACCAGGGCATTCGAGGTGCGGGTCCCCTGCTCGCGGGTCTCGGACCGAACCGATTGGGCGAGGAGCCGGACCAGCTCCATATTCGCGAGGTTCGAGTCGTTGACAACCACAGGTCCGGTGGCTGCACTCACCTTTGGCCCCCCGTGGAAGGCAACGGCCTCCCGCTGAACCAGCGTCGGGCCCGCCGGGGGTGCCGCCCGAACCTCCGGATCGCCGAACAGCAGCATCCGACAACCGGCGTTGCGGATATTGGGGTTTTCTTCGAAACGCACCACTGCTCGGCCGACCGGCACGCCGGTCTCGAGGTATTTGGCCAACTCGTTCAGCATCGGGCCCGCGAGCAGGTAGGTCAGGCTTGGATTCACCATCAATGCCCCGATTCGGGGGTTGTTCACGAAGCCGGGCAGAGACGCCCACGGAGAGTCGACGGCGGGGTTGCCGACAAACCCCGCATAGCAACCGGTGTTGACGAGGACCCTCGCCGACATCGCCATCGGGCTTATCAGCAGTCCCTTGTCGAACGCCTCCTTTACCGGTTTATCCAGTCGATGGCAGAAATCCGTTTCCAGGCATCGAGGGCCCCGGCTCGCATCTCCTCCCTCGGCTGAGAGGAGGCCGCATATCGCCGTGCCCGAGCCAAGTCGCTGCCCCACTCCATCGCCGTGGGCGAAGAGGGTCAGGACGCCGGCCCCCTGACCGATCTGCTCGCGAAGTCGGGCAATACCCTGTGCCGACACCTTCAGCGAGCCGTCGAGGCTCCACTGGTCCACCCTGCGAACCGCTACAGGGCCGTTGAGAAAGGCCGCCGCCGATTTGACCAGCACCTGCCGGCGCAGCTCCTCGCGGGTCCGCCCCCAGATGACGCCGGGTGCCTGATCGCCATAGGAGGCGAGGGTAAGGAGCTGGACCAGGTCGCAATCCAGGCGCAGGCTCTTGATGACGATGACATCGGGCAGCTCCTTGCCGATCTCCCGCGGGCTCTCGACCCAGTCCAGACATCGTCCGGTCAGGTGTGCGTACAGCTGCGCCTCCTCCTTGACGTCTCCGACCGCCAGGACCGGCCGCTCGCCAGATCGTGGCTTTTCGGCCGCGCTCGCCTCGACCTCCACGCTGGTCCCGCCAAATAGATTGCTGAGCGCGGTCAACTCCTCCATGTCCCGAGGGTCCGCGATTGGCCAGACCGGTCCGCCGCCTCGACCGACGAGGAGCCCCCCGGTATCAGCGCGCGCAACCGGGAGCGAGGTCTTCGGGGCCGTCGTACCTCCGACGACGACGAATCGCATCGCCGGAGGATCACCGGGCGGTGGAATTTCAGGATCCCGTGCCACTCAATCCACCTTTGCGATGTCGCAAGTCCACGGCAGAAAAGTATAGGAACGAATGGTTGTCCATACAAGTAATTTTGTGTATTCTCCCCGTCCATGACTTCCGCTGACTTCGCGATCGAGCCCATCGCAGCACCACTCCCCCCCGATGTCCGGAGCCTGCTGAAGCCCGGAGAGACCGCCCTCCAGACGCTGGCATCGACGATGCGACGGATCGGCGAGCACCTCGACGCGGAGGGGGCCATCGACGCCGAGCGCACCACCGAGATCTCCGCACAGCTCGACCGCCTCTCGAACTACAGCGTCGAATCGGTGGCCGTCCGCGAGATCCTCGTGACCGGGGAGCTCTCGCCGCGCTCCTTCATGGCGCTAATGGCCAATACGGTCGTCAGGGTGCTGCCGACCTATGCGGAGATTCCCCTCAACCTCGCGGTCCACGGAATCCAGGGGGACCTGCGCCACTATGGCCTGATTGCCCTGAACGTCAACGACGAGGCCGGGGAAGGCGATCCGCTGCAGACCCACCCCGCCCTGTTCAACCTCTCCGCCCGCGCGCTCTCGCCGATCTTCGGAGTTCCCCCGCTCAGCATCGAAGTCGGCCTCGCCGCGCTCCTGCTGCGGTTGCACGAGGGGGAGTGGAGCACCCCCGAAGAGGGACTGGACCTCGTTCGCCATGTCCTGCTCCGGGACGAGTTCGGCGAGAGGGCGAGTGCCGATCGCCTCCTCCTCGACTTCAGGGTCGCCTGCGAATACTCAGACCTGATCGCCAGAGAGGCGATCGAGTGCTACCTCTGGCGGATGCACACCCTCGCCGACCTCCTCACGGTCCAGTTTCGAGGCGGGAAAACCCATGAGGGATACCTCGAACTCCTCTCCCTGCTCGCCGTGCGCGAGGCCGCGGCGTCCGATCCGGGCAACATCTTCCACGCCCTCTCCGAGATGGTCGCGCGTTACGCCGGTCATCTCGGAACGGAAACGAAGGCGATGGCCGACGCCCTCTGCTGGTCGGATGCCCACATCGACGAGGAACTGGGCGACGAGGCCGGCTACGAGGGTCACAGCGTCGAGGACGATCACGCCGAGCAGGCCCTGGGTGCCGTCCTGGACCACCTCTACGACGATCGCGACCTGCTGCTCGCGATCAACATGATGAACGCGGTAAATGCTCATCTCCGATCCCTCTGGGAGGGAACGCTGCGGGTGATGGAGGAACAGGAGGACGGGAGGATCGCGGCAAAGAGGATTCCTCCCGAACTTCACGCGCGGGTGCGCGAAGAGCGCCTGCAGGGCGTGCTCGGTTGATCCAACCGGTTGCTTCCTCGGCGAGAGGCGACGGCCTCGGTGCCATGCTGAACCGCTTCTCGACCACCGCCTTCGCACTACCGGAATCGGTCACCCACGGCACCAAATCGCTGGCCGACTCCCTCAACTCGGAGCGGCGGCGGCGACAGGTGCTCGACCTGGGCATCGGCACCCTCGACCTGCCGACGGACCCCAGGATCGCCGACGCGATCGGGGAGGCCGCGCATCGCAACCGGCGGCAGCTCCATGAATTCTCCCCGGTGCGTGGGTACGGCTTCCTTCGTGAAGCGATCAGCGCCCGGGTCGCCCGTCTGCACGGCCTCCAAGCCGACCCTCTTCGAGAGGTCCTGGTGACCCCGGGCGGCATCAAGGGAGCCCTCACCGTCATCTTCCACACCTTCCTGGAACCCGGCGACGAGGTTCTCGTCCCGGTCCCCAACTGGCCCCATTACGTCGACATGATCCGGCTGCACGGCGGCGTCGCGCGGCCGATCCTCCCCTCGGGAGGTGTGAGGCTGGGCCTGACCGCGAGGGATCTCGAAAGGCACCTCGACGACTCGAGTCGGCTGCTCGTTCTCGGCGACTGCGTCAACCCGACCGGAAAGGTCTATTCCGGTGAGGAGATCGAGGAGATCGCCCGGGTCGTCGCCCGCCACAACCTCGACTGCTCCGCCGTCGGCCTGCCGGGGGTGGACGTCGTGCTGGACTGTCCTTACGAGGCGCACGTCAGACTCCCTCGACCGCCGCTTTTCGCGGGGATCGACATCGCCCTCGCCTCCGGCCGACAGCGGATGGGGGATCGCACCGTTTACGTCTCCGGACCAGGCAAGACCTACGGCATGCACGGAGACAGGCTCGGCTATCTCATCGCTCCGCCGGAGGTGGTCGACGTCGCATCACGCGTGCAGGCGAACACGAACTCCTTTGCCTCCAGCTATGCCCAGATCGCGTGCCACCGCGCTCTTCAGGAGGACATGGACGAGGTGGCGGAAGAGAGAGCCCGGCTGGCGCGGCAGTCGCTGGAGGCGACCTTCGGGCGGCTCGCTGCCATCGAGGGGATCGACTTGGAGGCGCCGGACGGAGCCTATTTCCTCTTCGTCGATTTCTCCCATCACAGCGAGCACTACGTCTCCCGCGGCTACGAATCCGCCGCCTCCTTCCTGCTCGGCGAGGCTGACATCGCGACCGTCGACGGCAGCCGGTTCGTCGAGGGCGTGCCGGGGTTCGAGCATTGGGTCAGGATCAACTGCGGTCGCTCTCCGGAGATCCTGGAGGAGGCCTGCGCGCGGATCGAGCAAGTGCTGGAAGGGGCCCTCCGGTGACGAGACGAGGGATCCCGTCGTCGAGGCAGCAGACACCGAAGGAGGGCGTCCTGGTGCTCGCCAGCTCCCAGCACGCCGCCCATCCCTACGCCCACTGGCTCGCCGATCTGTCAGTCCCGTTGCTCGCGATCGGAGACGAGACCGCTCCGCCGACTTCGACGTTCGCAGAGGTGACCCTCTCCTCGTCATGGGATGCGGAGGAGCTCGTGGCAAGGGCTCTGGCGCTGCACGAGTCCTTCGGCTTCGATCGCGTCATCGGCCTGGGTGAGGTGGACATCGTTCCCGCTGCGCGCATCCGCGAGCGGCTCGACCTGATGGGCCAGCGGGAGGACAGCGCCTGGGTCTACCGCGACAAGCTGACGATGAGACGCGAGGCGGCGAGCAAGGGGCTTCCCGTTCCCGCTTTTGCGGCGGCCGACGCCGTCGACGACGTAGTCGATTTCATCGAGACCCACGGCGCCCCGGTGATGGTGAAGCCGCGAATGGGAGTGGGCGCCCTGGACATACGGCGGGTCGACGATCCCGCCGAAGCCGCGGAGCTGTCCTTCCTGGACGAACCCGACACCTACCTCGTGGAGTCGTTCGTCGACGGTCCCACCTTTCACGTCGACGCGCTTTTCCTTGATGGGGAGATCATGGTCGCGGTCCCCTGCGCGTATATCGGCGCCGGCTGCATCTCCCACTGGACCGACGGGGGGAACGGCAGCTACACGCTGAGCCCTGAAAGCCCTCTGGCGGAGCGACTCGTCGCGGCCACGGCGCGCATCGCGCGCTCCTTCCCGGGCCCCCCGGATCTGGCCATCCACGCCGAGTTCTTCCTCTACGAAGACGAGATCCTCCTCTGCGAGGTGGCCAGCAGGGGCGGAGGCGGCACGATCCCGCTGACGCTCAGACGCCGCCTCGGCGCCGACATCCGGCAGTTGTGGGCGCGAGCCCAGTGCAACCTTCCGATCGACTGGGGGGGTATTCACCGCCAACTCGAAGCGACTCCCCTTGTCGCCGGCTTCGGTCTGCCGCGCCGTAACGGCCAGCTACTCGCCCTACCCGACGTGGCGCCGCCCGGAGTCGAAGATCTCGAGTTCCGCGCCTCGGCGGGGGAGCACTTCTCCGGCACGCGATATGCGAGGCGCCATTCCGGCGACTTCGTCGCCGCCTGGACCGTGAGCTCGGATCACGAGGCCGACCTCCTGAACCAGGTCGATGCGACCGCAGCGGAGATGGAGAGCCTGGTGGTCTGGTCCACCGCCGTTCCGGCTCGGTAGGCCCGGCTCAGGTCACGAGATCGGCGGCCGGCGGTCCGCCCAGGGCCGCTCGGCCTCGATCTGCGCCGCGAGCGAGAGCAGCGTCGCCTCGTCCCCGGGGCGGGCGATGACCTGCACCGCCAGCGGCAAGCCGTCGGCGGCGAAGCCGGCGGGCACCGACATCGCCGGGTTGCCGAGGTGGTTCCAGGGGACGCAGTAGGGATAGAAGCGGCTCATTCCCAACACCGTCCGCAACGCCCCCTTCCCCTCCCAGCGGCGCACCGGCAGCGCCGTGCCGCCCATGACGGGCGTGACGAGGACGTCGTGGTGGTCGAAGATCGCGTTGACGCGGGCGGCGTCGTGGCCACGCCCGCGCAGCGCCCGCTCGAAGAGCGTGTCCGGGAGCATGCTGCCGAGGCGGCCGAAACCGCGGGTGCGGCTTTCGAGCCGCTCCGGGTGGGGCACTTCGTGCACGGCGTCGGAGACGCCGCGGAGGAAGCGGGGGGTGATGTTGTTGCCGATGCCGCCCCAAGCCGGATCGCGCTGCTCGACCTCGTGGCCGAGCGAGCGCAGCAGCTCGGCGGCGTCGGCCACTGCCTGCTTGGCAACCTCATCGACCGTCGGCGGGGCCGCGGCACGCGGCGCCGCCGTCGACCAGGCGATTCGCAGCTTCCCGGGAGGCGTCTTCGCCGACTCGACGAAGGGTCGCCCGGGCGGGGGCGGCGCCCCGGGCTCGGTCGAGCCGCCGCTGACGCCGTCGAGGTAGAGCGCCGTGTCGATCACCCGGCGACTGAGGCAGCCGAGCACCGCCAACCCGTTCCACCCTTCCGTCAGCGGGGCGAGGGAAACGCGGCCGCGCTGCGGCTTCAAGCCGAAGAGGCCGCAGGAGGCGGCAGGGATGCGGATCGAGCCACCGCCGTCGCCGGCGGAGGCGATCGGGACTAGCCCGGCGGCGACGGCGGCACCGCTGCCGCCGCTCGAGCCGCCCGGGGTCCGTTGCGGGTTCCAGGGATTGCGCGTCACCCCCCAGGTCGCCGACTCGGTGAAGCCGCAGATCGCCAGCTCCGGCAGGCTGGTGACGCCGATGACGATCGCCCCCGCGGCCCGCAGCCGTCGCACCATCTCCGAGTCTTCGGCGGCGGGCTCGTCGAAGGCGTCGGTGCCGAGCATCTTGACCACGCCGGCGACCTCGCTTTCGTCCTTGATCGCCACCGGCACGCCCAAGAGCGGCCGCTCATCCCCCGCCCGCACCCGCGCGTCGGCCTGCTCGGCTTCGAGCATCGCCCGCTCCCCCAGCACCAGCCGGAAGGCGTTCAGCTGCGGGTTGAGCCGCTCGATCCGGTTCAGGTAGAGCCCGACGAGCTCGGTCGCCGAGATCTCGCCGTCTCGCACCATCTCCGCCTGCCGCGCCGCCCCCGCAAAAGCGACCTCCTCCGCGTTCACGGACCTCATCCTATTGGCCGAGCAGCCAGGAAGAGGTGAGGGGACGGGGTGCCTCTCCCCTCACCTCACGCCTTCGCGGGCTCCGGCCTACCGCTCTCGAAGCTGAGGTCGGGCAGGATTCGATCGAGCCAGCTCGGCATCCACCAGTTCCAGGCGCCCATCAGCTTCATCGCCGCCGGCACCACGATCAGGCGGATCAGCGTCGCGTCAAGGGCGATCGCGACGGCGCAGCCGAGGCCGAGCTCCTTGATCGAGGGGACGCCGGTGAGGACGAAGACGGCGAAGACCGCGGTCATGATCAGCGCCGCCGAGGAGATCGTCCGGGCGCTGGAGGAGAGGCCCTCGGCGACGGCGCGCTCGTTGTCGCCGTGCTCCATGTAACGCTCGCGGATGCGGGACATGAGGAAGACCTCGTAGTCCATCGAGAGGCCGAAGACGACGGCGAAGATCAGCGGCACGTCGATCGTGTTGACGGCCCCCTGGCTTTCGAAGCCGAGGAACCCGTCGATCCAGCCCCACTGGAAGACGGCGACGAGGACGCCGAAGGCGGCGCCGATCGAGAGCAGGTTCATCAGCACCGCCTTCAGCGGCAGCAGCAGCGAGCGCAGCATCACCATCAGAACCAGGAAGCTGAGGGTGAGCACGAAGAGGACGATCTTCCACATCGAGCCACTGATCTGCTCGTCGACATCGTGGTTGCGGGCGGGCTCGCCGCCGACGTTCACCTCGGCGCGCTGGGCCAAGGGCGAGCCGGGGATCACGTTCTCGCGCAGGCGGTCGACCAGGGCCAGGGCCGCCTCCGACTCGCTCTCGGCGGTGGGCGTCGCCTGGATCAGGACGCTGTCGGCGGCGAAGGCCGGCGGCGCCACCGAGCTGATGCCGGGGGTGCCATCGAGTCGACGAGCGAAACCCTCCGCCGCGGCGCGATCGGCGGCGCCGGGCGCCGCCCCGAAGCCGGCGACGATCTGGATCGGATCGGTGCCGCCGCTCAGCTGCTCCGAGGCGAGTTCGCTGCCGACGCGCACGTCGCTGTCCTGCGGGAACTGTTTCAACGCCTCGTTTCCCGTCTGCAGCGACAGCACCGGCGCCGCCAGGACCAGCAGCACTCCCGCGGAGACGGCGATCGCCGTCCAGGGGCGCGCCATCACCCGCTCGGTCCAAGCTCGCCAGAAGCGGTTGTTGCCGGCGGCGATCTGGTCGGCGGTGCGCCGACGGTAGAAACGTCGCCGGAAGAAGCCGGCGACGCGGCCGACGATGCCGCCCGGCAGGACGCGGTCGCCAAGCACCGCGATCAGCGCCGGCAGCAGCGTCGTCGCGGTCAGGATCGAGACGGCGACCACGGTCATCGCCCCCAGCGCCATCGACCGCAGGGCCTGGTTGTCGACCATCCACAGCCCCGCCAGGGAGATGATCACCGCCAACCCCGAGAAGGTGACCGCGAGCCCGGAGGTGGAGAGCGCCAGCGCCCGCGACTCGCCCTGGCCGTGACCCGCCTCCCGCTCCTCCCGGTAGCGGGCGAGGATGAAGAGGGAGTAGTCGACCGCGACCCCGATCCCGATCATCGAGGCCATGTTGGTGACGAAGACAGAGGTCGTCACCTGCAGCGAGATGAAGTAGATGAGGGCGCCGGTGACGAGCACGCTGACGAATCCCAGCGTCAGCGGCAGTGCCGCCGCGGCTAGCGAACCGAAGACGACGAGGAGGATCAGGGCGACGATCGGAAACCCGGTCACCTCCGCCTTCTCGAGGTCCTCCTTCGAGATCTCCTGCATCCCCGCCCAGATCGTCGGCTGCCCGATCAGGTAGGGGGTGACGCCATCGACCGCCGCACCGGGGTCGAGGTCTTCGCGCAGCGTCGCGGCCGGGTCGATCAGCCCGTCGGAGGAGAGGTCGCTGCGCAGCGGCACCAGTACCACGTCGCTCTCCCGCAACTGCCGCCGCGCCTGGGCCGCGACCGCGGCGGGCAAGACGACTTCGTCGAGGCTCGCGACCTCCTTCCGCAGCCGCGCCACCGCCGCCGCCCGCTCGGCCGCGCCCGCCCCCGGCTCGGCCTTCAGCACCACGGCGATCCCATCGGCCTGCGAGCCGAAGTCCTCCTGCAGCGCTTCGCTCACCCACATCGACTGGCTGCCGGGGACGTCGAAGCCGCCGCCGGTGAGGTGCTCCGTCTGCCGCGCCGCGAACGGCAGCGCCAGGACGACGATCAGCACCCAAGCCGCGATCACCCAACGGCGTCGCCGCCCCAGGAACTTCGCCAGCGCCCTCATCGCGTCTCGCATGCCGCTCTCCTCATCGGGTCGTCAAGGCTCTGGACGAGGGTCGCGCGACGGGGTGGGCGGGGTCTGTGAGCCGCGTCACTTGGTGAGGGCCGTCACTCGCGCCGCCATACTTGGGGCGTGATCGTCGACTGCGCGGCCTACGAGGGAGGACGGCGACGAGAGGGCGAGCTCTCGATGGAGCGGGCCGGAGAGGCGGCAAGCGAAGACGGCACCTTCGTATGGCTGGGCGTCTTCGAGCCGACCGAGGCGGAGTTCAAGGCGATCGCGGCCGAGTTCGACCTGCACGAGCTGGCGGTCGAGGACGCGGTGCGGGCGCACCAGCGACCGAAGGTCGAGGAGTACGGCGACACCATCCACGTCGTCCTCAAGACTGCGCGTTACGTCGACCCCGAGGAGGTGATCGAAGTCGGCGAGCTGTCGGTCTTCGTCGCCCCCGACTTCGTCGTCACCGTTCGCCACGGCGCCACCGACCTGGCGCCGGTCCGCCGTCGCCTGGAGCGGCGGCCCGACCTGCTCAGGCAGGGGCCGGGAGCGGTGCTCTACGCGATCGCCGACTACGCCGTCGACAACTACCTCGACGCCGCCCAGGGCTTCGACGAGGACGTGAGGGAAGTCGAGCTGCAGGTCTTCGGCGAAGGTCAGAATCCCACCGAGCGCATCTACAAGCTCGAGCGCGAGGTGCTCGAGTTCCAGGCCGCGACCGCGCCGCTCGAAGAGGAGCTGGAAGAACTCTGCCGCCGCGACTACGTCGTCATTCCCGAGGCTCTGCACGAGTACTTCCGCGACGTCGAAGACCACCTGCGCCGCGTCGCGACCCGAGTCGAAAATTTCCGCCAGCTGCTCGACAGCGCTCTGGAGGCCAACTTGACCCAGGTCTCGATGCGCCAGAACGAAGACATGCGCAAGATCTCGGCTTGGGTCGCGATCGCCGCGGTGCCGACGATGGTCGCCGGTCTCTACGGGATGAACTTCGAGCACATGCCGGAGCTGGAATGGCGCTTCGGCTACCCGCTGGTGCTCGCGCTCATCCTCGGGATTTGCCTCTTCCTCTACTGGCGCTTCAAGCGGGCCGGCTGGCTGTAGCCGGCGGCTCGTCCGCTACTCGGCGCCGAACAGGTAGCGCGCCGAGGCGACGCCGACCTTGAAGGCGCCGGTGGTGTCCCGCGAGGGGTCGGAGAGCGCCTGCAGCGCGAATCCATCGCCGAGCGCGAAGAGGTAGGAGACCACGTCCTCCGCCGCGAAGCGGAGGTTCACCACTCCCTCCTCCTGCTTGCTGCGGAGGACGTCGGCGACGTGGGAGCGGGTCTTCTCGAAGAGCTGCCCGACCTCGCGCTGGATGTCGGGGTTGCGGCGGCCGGCGCTGAACAGCTCGTAGAGGAGGAGGAAGAAGCCGGGTTCGTTCTCGATCATGTCGGTGAGGCTGGCGACGAGGGCCTCGATCACGTCGTCGACCTTCTTCGCCGGCGTCAACCGCTCGTCGAGGCGTTCGACCCGCAGCTCGGTGTCCCGCCGCACGACCTCGACCAGGAGCCGCTCCTTGGTCCCGAAGTAGTAATGGAGGAGGCCGCGGCTGACGCCCGCCTCGCGGGCGACGTGCTCGAAGGTGGAGCCGGCGGCGCCGCGCCGGGCGACGGAATCGCGCATCGCGTCGACGATCCGCTGCGCCTTGTCGCCGCTCAGCTCCCGCTCTTTGGTGGCAGCCTCCATCACCGGCGGCTCAGGACCCGTTGATGCTGGTGGTACTCGTGTACTCGAACTCCTCTTCGGCCCCGAAGAGGGCGTCGAGGACGGCCTTGCGAGCACCCTCGCTGACGACCAGGGCGATGATCCCGCCGAGCAGGGCGAGCAGCAGGAGCCGACCCAATCCACCCTTGCGCTTCTTCGGCTTGCTGCGCAGACGCTCGGAGGCCTCCTGCATCCTCTCGGCGGCCTTGCGCATATCCTTCTGCACCTTCTTGTCGCTGGTCATCGCCTTGACCGTGCCCTTGCCGTTGCCGGTCGCCCGGCCGTAGGCCTTCTTGGCGGCTTCGAAGGCGTCCTTAAGGCTTTCGCGCAGCTCTTCGTCCTCCATCAGGCGCTGCACGTAGGGGTTTTCACGGGCGGTCTCGTAGATGTCTCCGGCGCGCGCCGCCTTCGTCTTGCTCATGCCTTCTCCTCGCTGGATTCCGTGGCCGTTTACCAGAATAACCCTCTACCCTTACCCGCGGTCAGTCGGGACCAACACCGTCCAAGAGGACGCCATTGTTTCGGAAGTTCGTCGGTGCATAGCGAAGCGTCCGCAGCCGCAACGGCGCAAGCTCGCGCCCATGAACCCGATAGCGGCGGATGTAGAGCTCCCCGACCTGTTCCTGGCCCCCAGCCCTGAACTCCGGGCCGATCAGGCGGCGCGGCGGGGGCGGCGCGGGACCGATTGAGACGAAGTTCACCTCGCGGACCAGCCAGTCGTAGCCTTCCGACGGTTTCACCTGGATCGCGCCGGTCGAGAGGTAGTAGCGCAGGGGTGCCTCGCCGATCACCCAAGTGACCGTCGCCCGCGGCCCATCGGGCTCGCCGAGGCGAGCCGCCACCGCCTCCCAGTCGGGCCGATGCAGCTGCGGCGAGGCCCCGGCCCAGAGGCAGAAGGCGAGCGAGTAGGCGAGCAGGAGGGCGGCGACCGCGGCGCCGAGACGGCGCGCGCGGTCCGCGGTCAGGCCGATGGCGACGACGAGCAGGAGGGGGATCAGCCCCGGCAGCAGGTTGCGGGCGAGGAGGAAGTCCTTGCCACCGGGGACGAGCGCCAGCAGGAGGGGGATGCCGAGCGCGACAGCGGCCACCGTCAGCGGCACCAAGGCTGAGCGGCGCTCCTCTCCGCTCCCTCGCAGCGCCAACAGAACGAAGGAGGCGACCGCGAGTGACAGCGGCAGCAGCGCCGGCCCGTACTGCTCGGCGCGGCCGATGATGTCCCCGGTCTCGCCGACCATGAAGGTGATCCCCGTTTCCGCGACGCGGTGGCCGAGGCTGAATTTGCCGATCCATTCGGCGTGCCCGTAGGACATCTGGTGGTACGCCAGCGCCCCCAGCGGGACGGCGGCGAGCACGACGATCCAGAGGCCGGCCAGGACCGCGCGGCCGCGCCGGCGCAGCAGCAGGACGACCTCGGCAAGAACCGGGAACACAGCGAAGTAGTGGGTGGCGAGCGCGAGCGCGGAGGCGATGCCCCAGAAGGTGAAGTCCCGCCGCCGCCCGTCATGTAGCGCCCGCACGGTGAAGAGCAGAGAAAGCGCGCAGAAGAGGGCGAGCAGTGCGTAGGCCCGGGCCTCCTGCGAGTACCAGACGAGCATCGGGTTGACTGCGACGAGGGCGGCAGCGAGGAGGCCGGTGCGCCTCGCTCGCAGTTCCCTCCCGATCAGGTAGACGACTGGAATCGTCACCACCCCGGCGACGGCCGAGAGAGAGCGCAGCCCCCACTCGCTCGTTCCGGTGAGCTGAGTCCAGAGCCAGGCCAGCGCGTAGTAGAGCGGCGGCGCCGACTCGCTGAAGCCAACCGCGTCCATCGCGTGGCCGAAGCCGACCCGCAGGACGCGGCTGGCGGTGACGATCTCGTCGTGGTGGTAGGCCTGGACGCCGAGGGTTGCGAACCGGAGGACGGCGCCGAGGGTGGTCAGGCCGGCGACGATCCAGAAGGCGCGGGAGCGGGCTCGCACCGCCTCCGCCACGATCTGGGTGATGGACGCGGAGCGCCCCCCGCGCAGGCTCGCCGCCTCCATGCCTAGCTGACGGCGACGTCGAGGGCGGCGGAGACCTCGTCGACGTAGACGAACTCGAGGTCGCCTAGCTCGTGCTCGGGGATCTCGGCCACGTCGCCCTCGTTGCGGCTGGGCAAGATCACCTTCTTGATCCCCGCCCGCTGCGCCGCCAGCGACTTCTCCTTGACGCCGCCGATCGGCAGCACCTGCCCGGTCAGCGTCACCTCGCCGGTCATCGCCACGTCGTTGCGGACCGGCCGGCCGCTGATCAGCGAGGAGAGAGCGACGGTCATCGCCACCCCGGCCGAGGGACCGTCCTTGGGCACGGCCCCGGCCGGCACGTGGATGTGGATGTCGTGCTCGGCGAACCAGCCGTCGCCGAGCTTCGGCGCGATCTCGGCGCAGTGTCCGCGCACATATGAGAGGGCTGCCTGAGCTGACTCCTTCATCACGTCGCCGAGCTGGCCGGTGATCGTCAGCTTCGCGGAACCCGGCATCGCCGTCGCCTCGATGAAGAGCACGTCGCCCCCGGCCGGGGTCCAGGCGAGCCCGGTAGCAACCCCGGGGTCCTTGGTCCGCCGCCGCTGCTCGGCGAAGACGCGCCGGCGGCCGAGCAGCTCCCGCGCCTTCTTGCCGGAGACCCTGACCTTGTTCTTCGCCTTGCCCTCGGCGACTTCGCGCGCGACTTTGCGGCAGACGGCACCGATCTGGCGCTCGAGGTTGCGGACCCCCGCCTCACGGGTGTACTCCTCGATGATCGTGGTCAGCGCCGCGTCGGTGAGCTCGATCTGGGAGGACTTCAGTCCGTTCGCCTCGATTTGGCGGCGGACCAGGTAGCGGCGCGCGATGTGGCGCTTCTCCTCCAGCGTGTAGCCGGCCAGCTCGATCGTCTCCATCCGATCAAGCAGCGGCCCCGGGATCGTGTCGAGCAGGTTCGCGGTGGCGATGAAGACCACGTCCGAGAGGTCGAACTCGAGGTCTAGGTAGTGGTCGCGGAAGCTGTCGTTCTGGGCCGGGTCGAGCACCTCGAGCATCGCCGAGGCGGGGTCGCCACGGAAGTCGGCGCCCATCTTGTCGATCTCATCGATCATGAAGACGGGATTGCGCGAGCCGGCGTCGCGGAGGGCGCGGATGATCGTCCCCGGCATCGCGCCGATGTAGGTGCGGCGGTGGCCGCGGATCTCGGCCTCGTCGCGGACGCCGCCGACTGAGATGCGCTCGAATTCGCGTCCCAGCGCCTTCGCGATCGAGCGACCGAGGCTGGTCTTGCCGACGCCGGGCGGGCCGACGAAGCAGAGGATCGGCCCGGGCGAATCCGGGTTGAGCTTTCGCACGGCCAGGTACTCGAGGATCCGGTCCTTGACCTTCTCCAGGTCGTAGTGGTCCTCGTCGAGCACCTTGCGAGCGTGGGCGATGTCGAGGTTGTCCTCGGTCTCGGCCGACCACGGGAGCTCAACCAGCCACTCGAGGTAGGTGCGGATGACGCCGTGCTCGGCCGCCGCCGGCGGCAGTTTCTCCAGCCGCGAGAGCTCGCGCTCGGCGGCCCTCAGGGCGTGCTCGGGCAATCCCGCCGCCTCGATTTTCTCCCGCAGTTCGTTGGCTTCGGCCTGCTGCTCGTCCTCTTCCCCCAGCTCCTGTTGGATCGCTTTCAGCTGCTGGCGGAGGAAGAACTCGCGCTGTCCTTTGTCGATCTCGGACTCGACCTGGGACTGGATCTGGCTTCCGAGCTGGACCACCTCGAGCTCCCGGGCGAGGATCCGCGACAGGTGCCGCAGCCGTTTCGCCACGTCGACCTCCTCTAGCAGCGTCTGCTTCTCCTCGGTGCCGATCCGCAGCGCACCGGCGATCAGGTGGGCGAGCGCCGCCGGATCCTCGATGTTGGCGATCGCCATCTGCAGCTCCTCCGGCAGGTAGGGGATCTGCTCGACGATTGCGGAGAAGGTGCGCTGGACGTTGCGGCTCAGCGCCTCCAGCTCGGGGGTCGGCTCGATCACGTCCGGCATCTCGGTGATCCGGGCCACCAGGTAGGGCCGCTCGGCGACAAAGGAGCCGAGCTTCGCCCGCTGCATCCCCTGGACGAGGATGCGGAGGGTGCCGTCGGGGATCTTCACCATCCGCGACACCGCGCCGACGACGCCGACGTCGTAGAGGTCCTCCGGCCCCGGCTCGTCCTTCTCCGGGTCGCGGGCGGCGACCATCACCAGCATCCGGTTGGTGCCGAGGACGTCGTCGATCAGCTGGATCGAGCGCTCCTGGCCGACGGCGAGCGGGGCGAGCGTCTCCGGGAAAGGCACGGTGTCGCGCAGCGGCAGTACCGGCATCGCATCCGGCAGCGGCTGGTTGGCGCGGATCGCGTCTTCCGCGTCGAACGGCGCGTCGACCACCTCGAGGACGGGGGCGCCCTCCATCACCTGCGGCCTATCGGGACCTGACGGGTGGTTTCGCTCGGATCGCGCAACGGCAGCTCGACCCGCAGGATCCCCTCCTCGTAGGTGGCCGTGGCGCGCTCGGCATCGACCTCGACCTGCAGCTCAACGACGCGCCGGAACTGGCCGGAGGGGATCTCGATCTGCTGGTAGACCCGTCCCTCGGCCTCCTGCACGTGGCGCTCGCCGAAGACCGCCAGCTTGCGGCCGCTGACCTCGATCCCCACCTCGCTCAGGTCGATACCAGCAAGGTCGACCTTGACGATTGCCCGCTGCGGTTCGCCGCAGTAGTAGACGTCGACGTTGGGCGAGAACCCGCTCGAGCGCCTGGTCACGTACCGGGTCCGACTCCACGTATCGCCCATTACCTGGTCCATCTCCTTACGCATCCGCGCGAAGTCTGCAAACAGGTCCCTCTGCGGCACGGGCACAACCTTAGCCCCCTCCGGCGAGCGGGTCCTGTCGAGGAACCGCTACGCAGGGCGGGATGCCCAGCGGGGGGCTCGCATCAAGAGGACCGGCTGGCGGGGCGGTACGAGGCCCTCGGGGCGGTTGGGGCGGAAGGTGCTGCAGGCCTCGTTCAGCTCCAAGGCGCAGAGGAGGTTCTTGCGGAAGTAGCAGTCCTCGCAGGTCGGGGCCTTGGGCTTGCGCGGCATCGGCGCGCATATTGGCACCGGGTCCGGGTAGCCGCGAGGGCCGTTTCCGCAAATCGCCACGACTTTGAAACAGCTCCGTCACAGCTTCCCCGCGTCTTGCGGGAGCACCGGTCGCCGGCGCTAATATCGAAGGTGATGGAGGGTCATTCCCGCAGCGAGAAGCTCTCCGCTTCTCCCCCGCTTTTCAAGAGCGACTTCCTCAACTTCTTCTCCCGGGTCCACCCCGCGATCCCGGCCGCCGTCTTCGTGCCGGTGGTGGTGGCGATGGAGTGGATCGGCGCCGACCGCGGCTACGCCGCCTGGCAGCTGGCGCTCCTCACCCTCGTCGGCGCCGCGGTCTGGACCCTGACCGAGTACTGGCTGCACCGCCTCGTCTTCCACTGGGAGCCGGACAACGCCTTCGGGCGGCGCATGCACTTCATCATCCACGGCATCCACCACGACCATCCCAACGACAAGATGCGGCTGGTGATGCCGCCGTCGGTCTCGATCCCGCTAGCGGCGCTTTTCTTCTGCGCCTTCTGGCTCCTCCTTGGCAACGCCGCCTACCCGACCTTCGCCGGCTTCATCCTCGGCTACCTCGTCTACGACTACACGCACTACTACGTCCACCACTTCGTCCCGAGGACGGCGTTCGGCAAACGGCTGCGCGAACACCACATGCGCCACCACTTCCAGGATCACCGCTACGGCTTCGGCGTCTCCTCCCCAATCTGGGACCTCGCCTTCCGGACGTATCCCCGCAAGCGCAGCAAGTGACGCTGATTTGGGCTTTGCTGGAGCTCCGGCAGACGGCGGTTTCGCGAGTCCGCGAGAAACCTTGTACAGCAAGGGTTATCGCGGACTCGGCGAAGTGCCAGCTCGGTCGTGGCGTCCAAGAACTGCGTGGGGGGAGGGGTCTGGTCGCCCTCCCGACGAATGTTCGCGAAGCGGCGATATGCAATCTGATTTCTGCCCGCCATAGGCGGGCACCATCTCAGGGAGCTGCCCCGACATAGGGGCGCGACAAATTCGTCGGGAGGGTGACCAGACCCCTCTACCGCGATGCTCTTAGAGCCAGCTCCAACTCGAACCTCGCGTCCGGGTCGTCTAGGTCTTCGCCGAAGAGGTCGCGGAGGCGGGCTATTCGGTAGCGGGCGGTTTGGGGGTGGATGTGGAGGTCATTGGCCATGGCTACAGCGTTGCCGCGGTTGCGGAGGTAGGCGAGGGCGGTCTCGCGCATGCGTTCTTGGGCCCGGGGCGTGAGGTTCTGGAGTGGGAGAAGGCGGCGCTCGCTCAGCAGCGTCGTCAGCTGCGGGTTGCTGGCGAGCAAGAGGTTGGCGAGGTGGTCCTCAGCGCGCAGCAGACCGTCCTTCTCGACCCCTCCGGCCATGGCCGCGCTGAACAGGGCCCGCGCCAGCGCCCATGACTTTGCCGCGCCCGCGGGATCGGTTGGGGGGCCCAGCGCCAGAGTCCCATTGGCGGCCGCCCGCAGCAGCTGTTTGCGCTTACCGGGGCCCTCCGGGTCGGGCAGGACGATGCAGCCCGTGCCGTCGAGGACGGTCACCAGGGCGTCGGCGGGAAGCCTGCCGACGATCGTGCCGAGGTCGGCGTCGCTGCAAGCCGCCGCGGCAACCGTTCCCGGGAGCTTCCATTCCGCCGCCTTGGCGGCGGCGGAGACGTCCGTGACCGCGGCGGGAGGATCGCGGAGGAGCAGATTCAGCACCTCCTGGCGACGGCGGCGGACTACGTCCGCGGCCGCGGCCTGAGCCTCTGCGTAGCCCTCCACCGAGTCGGCGGAGAGCTCGTCGATGTAGGCGAAGATCGCCTCGGCGAGGAGGGTCAGCGGTTCTGGCGCAAGGTCGGCCCGCCGTCCCGCCGCGGCGATTCGACGCCAGGCGACGCGGGCCCCGATCCGGTAGGCGGCCTGCAGCGAGTCGAGCGTCCTCCCCACCCGCTGCTCGCCGCGACCCAGCTCGACGTAGACCTCGCGGCCGGGCTCGCGCCCGGCATCGGGATCTCGGATCAACGCCACGAACTGCAGCAGAGCCTGGCCTACCCCGGTGCGGATCCCGCGTCCGAACCTTCCCTCCAGCGGTCGCGCGTACTCCGGCACCTCGCGGGCGATCGTCGAGAGGATCTCCTCCGTAATCGCCGCCAGCTCCGGCTCGATCAGGTCCGCGACCTCTGGGGGGAGGCCGCGCCAGGGCTCTGAATCCATCGTTTTTATCATTTGAATTACAAGTTTAGCCTTCAATTTTGCGTCAGGACTACGAAAGGATCGGCTCCATCTCCGCGAAACTTGTCGACATGCACGAGATGAGCAGGACTGAGAAGGTCGTCAACCTCGGCGCCGTGGTGGTGCCATTCATCGCCACCCTGGTCGCGATCGCGTTTCTTTGGAACAGCTGGGTCACGGCCACTGACCTCGTGATCGCGGCCGCGATGTACATGCTGACCGCGATCGGGATCACGGTCGGATTCCACCGCCTCCTCACCCATCGCTCGTTCCAGACTCGGAAGCCGCTCGAGTACCTGTTCGCGATTCTCGGCTCGATGGCGGTTCAGGGGCCGGTCATCTCCTGGGTCTCGGACCATCGCAAGCACCATGCCCACACCGACGAAGAGGGAGACCCGCACAGCCCCCATGTCGATGAGGATGGGGGCGTCAAGGGCGTCCTCTCCGGCCTCTGGCACGCGCATAGCGGCTGGCTGATGTCGACCCAAGGACGCGCCGATTGGAAGAAATACGCGCCAGACCTCTACGAGGATCGTGGCATGCGAGCGATCAGCCGGCGCTTCCCCGTATTCGTCCTCGCCAGCCTGCTGATTCCCGCCCTCGCCGGATATCTATTCACCGGCACGATCGTCGGCGCCCTCACCGCGCTTCTCTGGGGCGGGCTCGTCCGCATCTTCTTCGTCCACCACATCACCTGGAGCGTGAACTCGGTATGCCATTTCCTCGGCACCCGCCGCTTCGAGACGGATGACCGCTCGACCAATG
>DASSVR010000081.1:0-13145 GCA_035705945.1 Solirubrobacterales bacterium | reverse complement strand
GGTCGAGAAGGCGAAGGAGCGGCTCGGCGACCGCGCCGACTACCTCGTCTCCGACCTGCTGGAGCTGGAACTCGAGGAGCCGGTCGACCTGGTCTTCTCGACCGCGACCCTGCACTGGATCTCCGACCACGACTGCCTCTTCCGGCAGCTGCGCTCGGTCCTGCGCCCAGGCGGGCGCCTCGTAGCCCAGTGCGGGGGGAAGGGCAACGTCGCAGCCCATACCCAGGCGATCGCCGCCGTCGCCTCCGACCCGCATTACGGCCAGCACCTGACCCGGGCCCGTGGCCTCTGGAACTTCGCCTCCCCGGAGGAGACCGAGCCGCGCCTGCGCGCCGCTGGCTTCGTCGATGCCCGCTGCTGGTTCCAGGACAAGCCGGTCCAGCCCGAGCGACCGCTCGAGTTCATCTCCACCGTCACCCTCGGACCGATCCTCGACCAGCTGCCGCCGGAGAAGCGCCGGCCGTTCGCCGAAGCGGTGCTGGAACAGCACGAGCAGCCCCTCGTCCTCGACTACGTTCGCCTCAACATCGAGGCGCATGTGCCGGGCGCGTAGAGTGCCGGAACCTTGAACGGCACCCCCCGCATAGTCGTCCTTCCCGGCGACGGGATCGGTCCCGAGATCGTTGCCGCCGCGCGCGAGGTCCTCGACGGCCTCGGGGCGTTCTCCTACGAGGAGCGGCTGATGGGTGGCTGCTCGATCGACGAGCACGGCACCGCCCTCACCGACGAGGTCCTCGACGCCTGCCGCAACGCCGACGCGGTGCTGCTCGGTGCGGTCGGCGGCCCCAAATGGGACACCACCGACCCAAACGCGCCGCGCCCCGAGCAAGGCCTGCTTGGGCTGCGCAAGGGGATGGGGCTCTACGCCAATTTGCGCCCGGTGCGGCCGAGCCCAGCCCTGGTCGGCGCCAGCCCGCTGCGTGAGGAGCGGATCGCCGGCACCGACCTGCTGGTCGTCCGCGAGCTGACCGGCGGCATCTACTTCGGGGACTCCGGCCGCGAGGGCGACGTCGCCCACGACACCTGCGAGTACTCCGTCGAGGAGATCGACCGCATCGCCCGCACCGCCTTCGACGCGGCCCGCCGCCGCGCCACAGGGTCCGGTCGCAATCCCAAGGTCACCTCGGTCGACAAGGCCAACGTGCTGGAGACCTCACGCCTCTGGCGCGAGGTCGTCGGCCAGGTCGCCGCCGACTACGACGACGTCGAGCTCGAGCACCTGCTGGTCGACAACGCGGCGATGCAGCTCGTCTCCCGTCCGGCCGATTTCGACGTCATCCTCGCCGAGAACCTTTTCGGAGACATCCTCAGCGACGAGGCGGCGATGCTGACGGGCTCGCTGGGGATGCTGCCCTCTGCCAGTCTCGGCGCCGAGGGCGCTCCCGGCCTCTTCGAGCCCGTCCACGGCTCCGCGCCGGACATCGCCGGCAAGGGCCTCGCCAACCCTCTCGCGACCTTCCTCTCGGCGGCGATGATGCTGCGCCACGGCCTCGGCCGTCCCGACGACGCCGCCCGTCTGGAGGCCGCGGTCGACGTCGTCCTCGAGCGCGGCCTCCGCACCCCCGACCTCGCCTCCGGCACCGTCGTCCAGCCCCCGGTGCCGGGAGAGACGGCCCCCGCGGAGACCGAAGTCGGGACCGAGGAAATGACCGCCGCCGTGCTCGAAGAGCTGCGCTAGTCACCGAGACCGCAAGAGAGTCCGCTATGCGAACCCTGTTGCGGTCTCGCGGGAAGGTCCCGCTTTATTGACTCGTCACCGCCCACTGGCCATAGGCGTAGAAGTCGCCGGCCCCGGCGGCTTTGGCTGCTAGGCCGAAGCCGAGGCGGGTGTTGTTCTCAACCGCCAGCGGCGTCGTCCCATCGAGGTTCGCTTTTTCGGTGATGTACACGCAGAGGTTGCCGGCGGTCGCCTGCGGCGTCTGGCCGCCGCCGAGGCCGGCGCAGTTGGCGCTGGTCTGGCCCGGTTCCAGCACCGTCACAGCCGGCGCGCTCAGCAGCGGGAACTGGAAGCTCTGGGCTTCCCGGCTGGTGCTGCCGCTGCCGGTTGCCACCGCGCCAACGTCGAACACCCCCCGCAGCGCCTGGCCGCTGTTCAGCGTCCCCAGCAGCGGCGCCACGTCGTCCGCCAGCTTGCCGAGGGTCACCGACCCCGCGCCCAGCTTCGCCGTCGTCACCGCTTCGTTATCGAGTTTGTTCGTGGTGACGACCCCGTTTTTGATCTTGCGGGCAATCACCGCGCCGTCGGAAAGCTTGTTGGTGGTGATGATCCCGTTGCCAAGGTTGCCCGGCAGGACCGCGTTCGGGCCCAGCTTGCCGGCGACGACTGCTTTGGGGGCGATTTTCCCGGCCCGCACCGCTCCCCGGCGCAGGTCGGACGCGGTAACGGCCCCGCGTTTCAGCTGCTGCGTGCCGACGCTGTTTTTCGGCAGCGAGGCGGCGACGGCGGCGCCGCCGAGGGCGACGAAGAGGGCGATCGTCGCGATCACATTCGCGTAGTTGAGCTGGGGACGAGGGAATCGCATGCTCGTGGTTCCTTTCCTCGGTTCAGAGCTCCCATTCGCGGCAACCCTGCTGAAGCCCTGCGTTTGATCGGGCATACTTCTCCAACATGGAGCCGGTCGAGTCGATTTGGAGGAACGGCGAGTTCGTCGCCTGGGAGGACGCTCAAACCCACGTCCTGAGCCACGGCCTGCACTACGGGACCGGGGTCTTCGAGGGCATCCGCTGCTACGAGACCCCGCGCGGGCCGGCGATCTTCCGCCACGCCGACCATCTCGATCGGCTGCAGAAGTCGGCTGAGCTCTACTACCTGGAGCTGCCCTACTCGGCTGAGGAGCTCCGCCAGGCGACGCACGAGCTGCTGCGCCGCAACGACCTCCGGTCCGCCTACATCCGGCCGCTTGCCTACCGCGGCTACGGCAGCCTCGGCCTCTACGCCAAAGACGCGCCGATCGACGTGATCATCGCCGCTTTCCCCTGGGGCGCCTACCTGGGGGAGGAGAGCAAGAACGGCGGGATCCGCGCCAAGGTTTCGAGCTGGCGCCGGATCAGCCCGGCCGGCTCGATCCCGCACGCCAAGGCCTCCGGCTCCTACCTCAACTCGATCCTCGCCAAGACCGAGTCGACCCACGCCGGTTACGACGAGGCGATCCTGCTCGACGAGCGCGGCTTCGTCTGCGAGGGCTCGGGCGAGAACATCTTCCTCGTCCGCGACGGCCAGATTGTGACCCCGCCGCAGGTCGCCTCGATCCTCGACGGGATCAACCGCAAGTCGGTGATCCAGATCGCCCGCGACCTCGGCTACACGGTGGTCGAGCGCGACGTCGCCCGCGCCGAGCTCTATCTCGCCGAGGAGGTCTTCCTCACCGGCACGGCGGCGGAGCTGGTGCCGGTGCGGGAGATCGACGACCACCCGCTGGGCGAGCCCGGTGAGATCACCCGCCACGTGCAGGCCAAGTTCGAGGACGCCCTCTGCGGCAAGGCGGAGGAGTACCTGGAGTGGCTCGACTTCGTCGAGGCCGCCGATTCCGAGTCGATCGGGCGAATTACCCCTGCCGCCTAGCGGCCGGCGCGGCTTAGCCGTGCACGCGGGCCCTCGGCCCACCCGATCTTCTTCCGACTCGAAAGGCAGCAGCAGATGGAACAGGTGAAGCTCTACGACACCACTTTGCGCGACGGGATGCAGGGCGAGGGCATGTCGCTCTCGGCCTCCGAGAAGGCGCGCGTCGTCCTTGCCCTCGACAGGCTCGGGGTGCAGATGATCGAGGCCGGCTTCCCGAGCTCGAACCCCAAGGAAGAGGAGCTGTTCGGCCGCCTGGCGGAGCTGGAGCTGGAGCAGGCGACGATCTGCGCCTTCGGCATGACCCGCCGCCGCGACACGGCGCCCGAGGACGACCCGGCGCTGCGGACGCTGGTCGGCGCCTTCACCCCCGTCGTGACGCTGGTCGGCAAGACCTGGGGTCTGCATCTGGAGAAGGTGACGAAGGTCTCGCGCGAGGAGAACCTGGCGATGATCGCCGACTCGGTCGCCTTCTGCCGCGCGCAGGGCAAGCGGGTCGTCTACGACGCCGAGCATTTCTTCGACGCCTACCGCGACGACCCCGGATACGCACTGGAGTGCCTGCGGGCGGCGGTCGAGGCGGGGGCCGAGAACGTCACCCTCTGCGACACCAACGGCTCCAGCCTGCCCGACCAGATCGCCGCCGCGACCCGCGATGTCGTCGGCCGGCTGGGGGAGAGGGCCGAAGTCGGCATCCACGTCCACGACGACGCCGGCTGCGGGGTCGCCAACTCCCTCGCCGCCGTCGCCGAGGGGGCGCGGATGGTGCAGGGGACGATCAACGGCTACGGCGAGCGCTGCGGCAACGCCAACCTGACGACGATCCTGCCCAACCTGCAGCTGAAGCTCGGCTTCGAGGTGGTGACGCCCGAGCAACTCGCCTCGCTGGCCGAGACGGTCCACTTCGTCGACGAGCTCTGCAACGTCGCCCAGAACCCCGACGCCCCCTACGTCGGCCGCAACGCCTTCGCCCACAAGGGGGGGATGCACGTCGCCGGGGTCGAGGCCGACGCCCGCACCTTCGAGCACCTCGACCCCGCCGCGGTCGGCAACCAGCGCGCGATCCTGCCCTCCGAGCTCTCCGGCAAGGCGACGATCCGTGCCCAGGCCGAGCGGGTCGGGCTGGAGATGGACGACGCGGCGGCGGCGCACGCGGTCGAGGAGCTGAAGCGACGCGAGCACGACGGCTACCACTACGAGGCGGCGCCCGCCTCCTTCGAGTTGCTGCTGCGGCGCGAGACGGGCGTCTACAAGCCGCTCTTCAACCTCGAAAGCTTCCGCGTCGTGGTCGAAAAGCACGCCGACGGCGAGGTGACGACCGAGGCGACGATCAAAGTCGAGGTCGATGGCAAGCGCTACTTCCAGGCGGCCGAGGGGAACGGGCCGGTGAACGCGCTCGACCGCGCGCTGCGCGCCGCGATCGCCGACCGCTACCCGCACCTCGCCGACATCGAGCTGACCAACTACAAGGTGCGGATCCTCGACGAAGCCCACGGCACCGGCGCGGTCACCCGCGTCCTCCTCGACTCCGCCGACGACGAGCGCGAATGGGGGACGACGGGCGTCTCGGAGAACATCATCGAGGCCTCCTGGGAGGCGCTGGTCGACTCGCTGGAGTACGCCTTCCAGTGAGGTCCGACAACCAACAGGACCACGACCAGATCCCGCTCGCCCAGCCCGATCTGGGCGCCCGCGAGGAGGAGCTGGTCCTGGAGGTGCTGCGCTCGGGGCGGCTCTCTTTGGGGCCGATGGGGGAGCGCTTCGAGCGCGAGTTCGCCGCCTGGCTCGGGGTCGAGGACGCGGTGATGACCTCCAGCGGCACCGCCGCCCTCCACCTCGGGGTGCGGGCGCTGGGCTGGAGTAAGGGCGACGAGGTGGTGACCAGCCCCTTCAGCTTCGTCGCCTCGGCCAACTGCCTGCTCTATGAGGGCGCCCGCCCGGTCTTCGCCGACGTCGAGGAGCAGACGCTGGATCTCGATCCGGCCGCGGTGGCGGACGCGGTGGGGGAGCGGACGGTCGGCCTGCTGCCGGTCCACATCTTCGGCTACCCGGCGGCGATGCCCGAGCTGGAGGCCCTGGCCGCCCGCCGCGGCCTCGGCATCCTCGAGGACGCCTGCGAGGCGCTCGGCGCCGTCGACTCCGAGGGACGCAAGGTCGGCTGCCGCGGCAACCTCGCCACCTTTGCCTTCTACGCCAACAAGCAGATGACGACGGGGGAGGGGGGGATGATCGTCCCCCGCGACGCCGACGAGGCCGCCCGCCTGCGCTCGGAGCGAAACCAAGGCCGCGCCGTGGACATGGGCTGGCTCGACCACGACCGGCTCGGCTTCAACTACCGCCTCTCCGACCTCGCCGCCGCGCTCGGCGTCGCCCAGGTCGAGAAGCTCGACTCGCTGCTCGAGCGCCGGGCCGTCGTGGCGCGGATGTACGAGGAGCGCCTGGCGGGGATCGAGGGCTTGCGGACGCCGATCCCAGGTCGTGGCACCGAGGTGCGCAGCTGGTTCGTCTACGCGGTGCGCCTGCCGGAGGGCGCGGACCGCGACGCGACGATCGCCCGCCTCGCCGAGCGCGGCGTCGCCTCCAAGGCCTACCTGCCCTGCATCCACCTCTTCCCGCACTTGCGCGAGCTCGGCTACCGCGAGGGCCAGTTCCCGGTCGCCGAAGCCGCCGCGGCCGAGTCGCTGGCCCTCCCGTTCTTCCCCGGGATGGGCGAGGCCCAGGTGGACCGCGTCTGCCAGGAGCTCGCCGCGGCCCTCGATGTGGCGTCCCGGACGGCATAATCGCCCGCCCGTGGGACGCTTCCGCAAAGAGCCCGACCCCCGCTTCTGGCGCCTCAACCGCTCGCTGGCCTTCGACGCCTGGCTGGGCCCCTACGACATCGACCAGTCGAAGGCGCACGCCCGCGGCCTCTGCGAGATCGGCGTCCTCAGCGAGGACGAGCTGACCCGGATCGAGGACGGCCTCGACCGCGTCGAAGCCCGCATGGCCGAGCACGGGTTCGAGTTCGACCCCGCCGACGAGGACATCCACATGGCGATCGAGCGCCTGCTAGGAGAGGAAATCGGCCCGCTGGCCGGCAAGCTCCACACCGGCCGCTCCCGCAATGACCAGGTCGCCACCGACGTGTGCATGGTCGTGCAGGCGCACTCGCTGCGGGCGATCGACCTCTGCGGCGCCGTCATGCAGCGGCTGCTCGGCCTGGCGGAGTCCCACCGCGACTGGACGATGCCCGGCTACACCCACCTGCAGCGCGCCCAGCCGGTCTATCTCGGCCACCACCTGCTCGCCTACTTCTGGATGCTCGCCCGCGACGTCCTCCGCTTCCAGTTCGCCCTCGACAGCGCCAGCGTGATGCCGCTTGGCTCGGGGGCTCTGGCCGGCGTCAACTGGGAGATCGACCGCGAGGCGGTCGCCGCCGACCTCGGCTTCGCCCACGTCAGCCACAACTCGATCGACGGCTCCTCCAACCGCGACTTCGTCCTCGACTACCTGTCCGCCGCCTCGGCCTGCGCGATGCACCTCTCGCGGTTCGGTTCGGAAATCGTCATCTGGTCGAGCAGCGAGTTCGGCTTCTGCGAGCTCGACGAGTCCTTCTCCTCGGGCTCCTCGATCATGCCGCAGAAGAAGAACCCCGACTCGGCCGAGCTGCTGCGGGCGAAGAGCCCGCGGGTCGCCGCCTCCTACCAGACCCTGCTCGGGGTGATGCACGCGCTGCCGCTTACCTACGGCAAGGACATGCAGGAGGACAAGGAGCCGCTCTTCGACGCGATCGACACCCTCGAGGCCTGTCTCGACGCGACCGCCGGGATGCTCGACGGGATCGAGTTCCACCGCGAGCGGATGGAGGAGGCCTCCGGCGACGAGATGCTGGCGGCGACCGAGGTCGCCGACCTGCTGGTCCGCCGCGGCGTCCCCTTCCGCGAGGCGCACGGGGTCGTGGGCGGGCTCGTCCGCGACGCGGTCGAGCGGGGCAAATCCCTGTCGGAGCTGACGCCAGAGGAGCTGCGCGAGCGCTCCGAGCACCTCGACGACGGCTACTACGAGGTGCTGAAGCGAAGCAGCTGGCTAGAGTCGAAGCGGATCGCCGGCGGCACCGGCTCGGCCCCGCTGGCAAAGCAGCTCGAGGAGGCGCGGCAGACCCTTGCCGCGGTCGAGGCGCGGGTCGAGGAGGAGCGTTCCTGACGGGCGTCCTGGATGGCCGCCTCGACCGCGAGTTTTTCGACCGCTCGGTCCATGAGGTCGCCCGCGACTTGATCGGCTGCACCCTGCTGTACGAAGGCTGCGGCGGTGTCATCGTCGAGACCGAGAGCTACGAGGCGGACGACCCGGCCTGCCACGCTTACGTCGGCCTCACCGAGCGCACGCGGGTGCTCTTCGGCCCACCCGGCTACGCCTACGTCTACCTCTCATACGGAATCCACAGCCTCCTCAACGCGGTGGCCGAACCGGAGGGGGAGGCCGCCGCGGTCCTGATTCGGGCGCTGGGGCCGACCCACGGCGTCGAGGAGATGCGGGCGCGACGGGGGGAACGGCCGGATGCCGACCTCTGCTCCGGTCCCGGCAAGCTGACCGAGGCGCTGGGGATCGACCTCTCGGCCAACGAGGCCGACCTCTGCCACGAGCCCTTCCTCCTCACGCCACCGGCCGAGCCGCCGCCGATCGTCACCGGCCCCCGCATCGGCATCACCAAAGCGGTCGAGCGCCCCTGGCGCTTCTGTCTCGCCGGCAGCCCCTACGTCTCCCGCCCGCGCCCGACGATCGCCTGACCGTCCCCTCACCCGGCGGTGACGCCACCGCCGCCGCCTGATTCAGGGGCGGCTTCGGGGGCCGCTTCTTCCGGCGTGGCTTCTGGAGCCGCTTTCGGCGTCGCTTCGGCTTCGGGGGCCGTTTCCGGCGTTTCCGCTTCCGTTTCGGGGATTTCGTATTCCCCTTCAGGCGCGACGTATTCGCTCTGGCCCGGGATGTACTCCTCGCCCGCCTCTTCGGCCGCCTTCCGCGCCGCTTTCTCCGCCGCCTTTGCCGCCTGGATTTCCAGCCAGGCGTCGATCACCCGCTGCCAGATCAGCGCCGGGAAGGTCCCGCCCATCACCGGTTCGCCGTTGAAGAGAGTGGTCATCGGGGTCGTCGAGTCGGGGTAGCCGACCCAGACGCAGGCGGTGACCTCGTCGTCGATGCCGCCACAGAACCAGGCGTCACCGTTGTTCTCGGTCGTCCCCGTCTTGCCCCACTGCCCTTCGGCGCCAACCTGGGCGTTCGTGCCGGTGCCGCTGGAGACGACCGTTTCGAGGATGCTCTTCGCAGTTTCGACCGTTTCCCGGTCGAAGACCTGTTCGTGCATCGAGTCGTTGTCGCCGCCCTTGATCGTCTCGCCGTCCTTGTTCGTCACCTGGGTGTATGCGACCGGGCTGTTGCCGGGCCGGGGCGCCAGGGTGCCGCTGACCTTCTCGCCGTCGTTGCCGATCGTGCTGTAGGCATAGGTCCAGCCGAGCGGCGTCACCCCTTCCCTCAGGCCGCCGAGCACCATCCCCGGGTTGGTCGAGATCGGATCGTCGTAACCGGCTTTGTGGATGCTCCCGGCGATCGCCGCGGTCCGGTCGCGCACGGTCTTGCCCTTCAGCCCTTCCAGCGCCAGCGCCGCGTAGATCGAGTTGTCGGAATTGGTCGTCGCGCAGACGATGTCGCAGGAGCCGAGGTAGGAGTTCTCGTCGTTGGTCACCCGATAGGTTTCCTTGCCGCTCTTGCCGAAGGAGAAGAACCGTTCTTCGGAGGGGTAGACGGTGTAAGGGGAGATTCCCTGTTCGAGGGCGGTGATCAGGGTGAAGGGCTTGATCGAGGAGCCCGGCTGGCGGTGCCCCTGGGTCGCCAGGTTGAAGGGCCGGGTCTCGAAGTCGGGTCCCCCGACCATCGCCTTGATGCCGGCGTTGCGGTTGTCGATCACGACCACGGAGGCAGTTGCCGGGAGGTAGCCGAGGTAGGCATTGACCGCTTCTTCGGCCGCTTCCTGGAGGCGCAGATCGAGCGTCGCCTTGACCTCGAGGCCGCCGAAGAAGGCGCGGGAGGCGCCGTACTCTTCAACCAACTGCTGGCGCAGGAAGGCGGTGAAGTAGGGCGCCCGCGAGTCGAGGCTGGGCGGTTCGATGCTGGCCGGGGAGGGGAGTGCCTGCTCCCGGCCTTCGCGCATCTGTTCTTCGGAGATGTAGCCCTGTTCGGCCATCCGTTCGAGGACCAGGTTGCGGCGGTCCAGGGCATTTTCGGAGAAGGCCTTGGGGTCGTAGGCGGAGGGCGACTGGATGATCCCGGCGAGTAGCGCCGCCTCCCAGGGGTCGAGGACGGAGGCGCACGGTTCGCTCGGGCCGCCGCAGCCGGGGTGGGCGGTGCCGAAGTAGGTCTGTGCGGCGGCCTCGATCCCGTAGGCGCCCTGGCCGAAGTAGACGGTGTTGAGGTACTCGGTGAGGATCTTGTCCTTGCTCCAGTGGCGCTCGAGGCGGTATGCCAGCGCCGCCTCCTTGAACTTGACGAAGAGCGAGCGGTCGCCCTGGGCGAGGAGCGCGTTCTTGACGAACTGCTGGGTGATCGTCGATGCGCCCTGGGCGGCGCTCATGCTGAGAATGTCTTTGACGAGCGCGCGGCCGATGCCCTGGAAGTCGACGCCCTCGTGCTCGTAATAGCGCGCGTCCTCGATCGATACCACCGCGTTCTTGACGTTCGGCGAGATCTGGCCGGAGCTGAGCAGGATCTTGTTCTGGTCGCTGGTCAGGGTCCCGATCACTTCGCCGTTGGCGTCGACGACTTCGCTGTTCTTCGACGCCTTGTACTGGGCGAAGTTGTAGATCGCCGGCAGGTCCTGGGAGACCGCCGCCATCATCCCGAAGACCATCGAAACCACGGCGAGGATCCCGAGCCCGAGCAGCACGAAAAGCACGCGCAGCTTCTTCAGGCGTGGTTTCGATTTCCTCGGAGGGGAGGGCGACCCCGGGGGGCCAGTCGAGGGAGCCGGGGGGACGGGCGGGATCTCACCGCCGTCGCTGCTCCGGCGCTTTAGTCCTAGGACAGCCATCAAGAGAGGGCAAAAAGACGCTCGACGACCGTTTCGGGGTCCGCCGAGCGAAGGCGGCAGTCTAGCATTGCCGCGATGTCGGATCTGACGCGAAACGCCGTCGACGTGCTGCCCGAGGGGCGACTCGCCGAGCAGCTGAACGGTGGCAAGCCGCTGCGCGTCAAGCTCGGGATCGATCCGACCACCGCCGACATCCACCTCGGCCATACGGTCGTCCTCGAGAAGCTGGCGGAGTTCCAGGAGGCCGGGCACCAGGTCGTCCTGATCATCGGCGACTTCACCGCTCAGGTGGGGGACCCGAGCGGACGCTCCAGCGCTCGCCCGCTGCCCACGGTGGAGGAGATCGAGGCGAACGCGGCCACCTACCAGGAGCAGGCCTTCAAGATCCTCGACCGCGAGCGCACCGAAGTGCGCCGCAACAGCGAGTGGCTGCGAATGGAGCCGGAGGCGCTGTTGGGGCTGCTGGCGCAGACCACGGTGGCGCGACTGCTGGAGCGCGACGACTTCCAGAAGCGGATGGCCGCAGGGCAGCCGATTGCTGCCCTGGAGCTGCTCTACCCGCTGCTGCAGGGGTACGACTCGGTCGCCGTCGAGGCCGACCTCGAGCTCGGTGGCACCGACCAGAAGTTCAACCTCCTGTTCGGCCGCGACGTGCAGACCGCCTATGGGCAGAAGGCGCAGTCGATCATGACGATGCCGATCCTGGTCGGAACCGACGGCGTGCAGAAGATGAGCAAGTCGCTTGGCAACTACGTCGGGGTGACCGACCCACCGGAGGAGATGTTCGGCCGCCTGATGAGCATCCCCGACGAGGCGATGGCCGGTTACTACCAGCTGCTCCTGGGGGAAGAGCAGCCGTCGGGATCGCCGAACGAGGCGAAGCGGCGGCTGGGGCGCCGGATCGTCGAGCGCTTCCACGGTGAGGGCGCGGGAGCCGCTGCTGAGGAGCACTTCAACCGAGTCCACGTCGAGCGGGAGGCGCCGGAGGAGATGCCCGAGATCGCGCTGGCGGAATACCGCGCTGACGGCAACGGCCTCGTCCACCTGCCCCGCCTGATCGCCGGCGCCTTCGGCGTCAGCAGCAGCGAGGGACGACGCCTGATCCAGCAGGGAGGAGTCAAGCTCGATGGGGAGCCCGTGGCCGCAGAGCCCCTCGACCTCGAGGTCGATAGTCTTGACGGGCGCGTGCTGCAGGTGGGCAAGCGGCGCTTCTGCCGCCTTAGGGCCACCCCCTAGGAAAACCGCCTCGTTCGTGCTATATTTTTCGGTCCTTCTTGGGGCTGCCTCGGCAGCCCCAAGCGCTGAGAGCGGCGAGACCCGTCGCGGAGGCGCAGCGGTCTTTGAAAACTGAGCAGCGTGCACTCCGCGGGTCCAAGCAACGATCCGCGGAATGTTTGAGCCCGACCCATTCGGTGCGCCAGCGCGCCGGATGGTCTTGATTTACCTCGTCATGTCGGTCGTCGTATTTGTGTACCCGACGGCCAACTGAGATATGACAGGCTCTCTGAGAAGTACGGAAGTACCTTTCACGGAGAGTTTGATCCTGGCTCAGGACGAACGCTGGCGGCGTGCTTAACACATGCAAGTGGTGCGACGAACCAGGGCTTGCCCTGGGGCAAAGCCGCGAACGGGTGAGTAACACGTGAGTAACCTGCCCCGATGACCGGGACAACCCGAGGAAACTCGGGCTAATACCGGATGTGGCGCACAGGCATCAGCCTGTTCGCTAAAGGAAGCTTCGGCCTCCGCATTGGGAGGGGCTCGCGGCCCATTAGCTTGTTGGTGGGGTAACGGCCTACCAAGGCAACGATGGGTAGCTGGTCTGAGAGGACGATCAGCCACACTGGGACTGAGACACGGCCCAGACTCCTACGGGAGGCAGCAGTGGGGAATCTTGCGCAATGCGCGAAAGCGTGACGCAGCAACGCCGCGTGAGGGAAGACGGCCTTCGGGTTGTAAACCTCTTTCAGGAGGGACGAAGGTTCACCGGTGAATAGCCGTGTGGATTGACGGTACCTCCAGAAGAAGCTCCGGCTAACTACGTGCCAGCAGCCGCGGTAATACGTAGGGAGCTAGCGTTGTCCGGAATCATTGGGCGTAAAGCGCGCGTAGGCGGCCCGGTAAGTCCGCTGTGAAAGTCAAAGGCTCAACCTTTGAAAGCCGATGGATACTGTGAGGCTAGAGTCCGGAAGAGGCGAGTGGAATTCCTGGTGTAGCGGTGGAATGCGCAGATATCAGGAGGAACACCAATAGCGAAGGCAGCTCGCTGGGACGGTACTGACGCTAAGGCGCGAAAGCGTGGGGAGCGAACAGGATTAGATACCCTGGTAGTCCACGCCGTAAACGATGGGCACTAGGTGTGGGAGGTGTCGACTCCTTCCGTGCCGTCGCTAACGCACTAAGTGCCCCGCCTGGGGAGTACGGCCGCAAGGCTAAAACTCAAAGGAATTGACGGGGGCCCGCACAAGCAGCGGAGCATGTGGTTTAATTCGACGCAACGCGAAGAACCTTACCTGGGCTTGACATGTA
>DASSVR010000080.1:0-2141 GCA_035705945.1 Solirubrobacterales bacterium | reverse complement strand
TTCGGGATCCATACCCGGCGGATCATCCCCGGGCAGTAGCTCCCATCCAGCAGGGCGCGGCGGAGCGCCGGCAGGACGTGTTCAAGATGCTCGCGCACCTCACGCACGCTCTGTCGATCCGGTCCGGGAGCGCCATCGTTGCTCTCCACTCGCTGAAATGCTCGTCTCAGATTTCCATCGCTCGCTACCTCTTCCATCGTCATCGCGGGCGAGTCCTCGCTGTACGCGTTCTCCGACTTCGGCACCGCATGCTGGGCAGGGTGCCGGGATCGGTCCCGGCCTTTCCCAGGAACGGCCCCTCGCGGGCTGTCGGCTGTCTCGGAGAACAGTGGTAGCTGGCTCACCTCTTTGCTGGCCGTGGTCGCCTTCCCTCCCCCCGCGCTGGCCGGGGTTGGGACCGCCTTTCGACGATCTTCCGGTGGTATGCGACCATCCGACTTCTCTCGTCTCGTCGTCATCTCGTTGTTGGTTCCTCGATGACTACCGCCGGCCGGCGGAAGCCGAGAGATCTCCCCAGGTAAGAACGCGAAGTTTCGTGCCGACGCCGTCGTCTATACGCCCACCTGCCGACGGATATGGAGCTCGCCGCCGTTGGCCAGCTTGCCCTCAGGATTGGACGCCTCATGCAACGCTTCACTTTCATTCGGTTCGGCACTTCCCTTTTGACTTCCACCGGACGCTCCCTCGCGGGCCCAGCCCCTCCGCTCCCGACCACTCCGTCGGGTCCCTCCCTCGCGCTCCCCTGCACGCCCTCCGCCAGCGCCCTTGTCTTCATCAGGTCGGGGTTCCCTCCGTCGGGGTCCCCAGAGGACTTAGCTCATCGCTTCACCTCCAACTTCGCGCCCATGCTGGGCGCACCAAGGCTTCCCTTCGGCGCTCCGCGGCCTTGACTCCGGCCTCGCTGCGGCTGGAGAGCCAGTGCGGCAGCCGTTGGCTGCCTCTGCTCGACGAGCGAGAGCGGCCGTCCCCCGCGGTGACGAGGTCGCGGTAGACCCTGCGCTCGCGCTGACCACGTGTTCGCTCGCCGAGTTCGCCGCCGCCGCCCGCCGCGCGGTCGCCGCGACCGGCCACGAGGCCCACCAGCGCTATGGCGTGCGCAAGGTGTTCCTGGCGGCGGTGCATGCCACGCTCGGAGGCGAAGGCGCGATCCATCTCGAGGCCTTCAAGCGGCGCATGGTCCGCGCGCACCGAGCGGGTCTCCTCGTGCTGGCACGCGCCGATCTGGTCGCCGCGATGCCCCCGGCCGCCGTTGCTGGCAGCGAGGTCTCCGAGGGCGGCGCGGAGTTCCATTTCGTGCTCGACGATGCGGCTCGTGACCCGTGGGCCGATGACGCGGCGAGGCCGGATCTCTCGCAAGGGGGGCGGTAGCCATGCGCCGCCTACCCCCTGGAACGTCGTTCGATGTCCTCCGCGAGGTGGAACACCTCCGCTATCAGCTCGCGCGTGCCGATGCCTTGCTCCATGCCGCCGACGAGCTGTTCGAGCGAGTCGGTGATCGCCAGCGCCGCGAACATGTGGCTCACCTGGTCGACCTGGCGAAGCAGGCGACCGCGACGGCGCTCGCGATGGCGGCCGACCTCGCCCGTCAACTTCTCAAGGGGAGGTCGGAAGGATGATGCCGGACCGACCAAACTCCGGCCCCGCTTCGACGGGACAGCCTGTGCGGCAGCCGCTGGCTGCCCCTGCTCGACGAGCAGAAGCGGCTGTCCTCCGCGGCAACGAGGTCGCGGTAGACCGTGCCTCAGCAAGAAACGCGCTCGAAGCGCATACCTTGGAGGACAGCCATGCAGCATGTTGCCATCGATCTGGGGAGCAGGGAATCGCAGATCTGCATCCGTCAGCTCGACGGAGCCATCGTCGAGGAGCGCAAGCACCCGACTCGGAAGTTGACCGAGCTGGTCAAGACCTGGCCGACGAGTCGGGTCGTGATGGAGGCGTCGGCGGAGGCGTTCAAGATCGCCGACGCAGCCCTCGCCGCGGGGCACCAGGTGCGGGTGGTTCCGGGCAAGCTGGTGCGCTTGCTCGGCGTGGGCGATCGGGGCGTCAAGAACGACCAGCGGGACGCTCGTCAGCTGAGCCAGGCGTCGTGGCAGACGGACGTGCCGTCGGTCCACATCCCGTCGGCGGCGGCGCGCGAGATC
>DASSVR010000079.1:0-30617 GCA_035705945.1 Solirubrobacterales bacterium | reverse complement strand
GGGACGCCGGTGAAGTCCTGCATCAGCACCCGGGCGGGCTGGAAGGGGATCTCGACGCTGGGCTCGGCGGCCGCGTCCCAGGAGGCGATCGCCTCGACGTCAGCGGCGCTGACGGAGACGCCGTCCTCCAGGCGCAGGACGTTCTCCAGCAGGACCTTCAGCGAGTACGGGAGGCGGGCGACATCGAACCGCTCCTGCAGCGCGTCGAGCCGGAAAATCTCGAATTCTCGTCCTCCAACCTGAAGGCTCGAACGGGCGCCGAAGGAATCGCTGCTCACGTATCGAGTCTATGTAACTCCGGGATCCGGCCGAGGCCGGCTCAGCGCTTGTCCTCGGGGTGGCCTTTGGCTATCGCTTCAGCAGATTTTTGGCCGAGTCCGCCGCTCTGGGCGCGGACGCTGAGAGCCGGAGCGGTGAGGGCGAAGTGGGCGGCTACTCGCTGCGGCAGCGGCGCCACGGTGACCTCAGCCTTGTTGCGCTCTATTGCTTTCACAGTGGCGGCTCCGACCTGTTGCGGCGTGCCGGTGCCCATGCCGGGCGGGGGCTTGGAGCCGGCGTCGGCGAACATGCCGGCTTCGCGGATGAAGCCCGGCGATACGAGCGAGACACCCACTCCCTTGGGAGCCAGGTCCGCCCTTAGCCCGAGGGCGAAGCCGCGCAGGCCGAACTTGGTCGCGTTGTAGATCGAGCTGCGGGGGCTGGCGGCCTTGCCGGAGAGCGAGGAGACGAAGACGAGGTGGCCGCCGCCGGAGTCCGCCATCGCCGGGTAGAGCGCTCCCGCCAGCAGCATCGGTGCCTCGAGGTTGACCCGCAGGGCGCGCTTCACCTGCTCGGGAGTGAAATCGGAAAGCCAACCGGCTGCCGGCAAGCCGGCGTTGGCGATCAGGATCTCGGTCCCGGCGACTTGGGCGGCGAGCCTTTCTGCGGCATCAGGCACGGCGAGGTCGGCAGCCAGGACGTCGTGGCCGGTGCCCGGAAGCTCATTGGCCATTTCCTCCAGCGCCTCGGGGCTGCGGGCGCTCAGGGTCAGCCGCGCGCCCCGCTCGGCCAGAGCCTCGGCGATTGCTCTCCCGAGCCCTCCCGTGGCTCCGGTGAGCAGCGCTTTGCGACCCGAAAGGTTCATCCCAGCGCGCAAGCTACCAGCAGCGGCGTCGAACAGATTCCCGATGGGAGCGGGATTTTCGAGCAAATGTTTGCGTTTTGTGAGCAATCCGCCGCAGGATCGTCTACACTGCCGCCGTTCGATAACCGGAACGCCGAATTCCCAGCGCGACAAGCGTGTGGGGAGCGGGGGAACCAAGTTTCCGGGGCGAGCCCACCCATGCGGTGGGGGCGCAGGCTCCTTTAGCGCTAGCCCGACAGCTAACCCCGTAGGCCGACGAAGGAGAATCGGTTTGCGTCACAACTTCAGGTTGGCTGGGCTGGTGCTTGTCTTGGCCTTCTTCGCGACCGCCCTGGTCGCGCCGGTCAGCGCCTCCGCCGAATGCACCACGGGCGGCATGTCACCGGCCGAAGTCGACGTCTGCACGCCGACCGCGAAGGCGAAGCTGCTCGACAACGGCATGCTGATCCCGCCGAAAAGCGCGCCGCGGCGGGTCAAGCGGGTGATCGCCGCCGCCAACAAGATCCGCAGCAAACCGTATATCTACGGTGGCGGCCACGCCCGCTGGTGGGACCGCGGCTACGACTGCTCCGGCGCCGTCAGCTTCGCCCTCCACGGCGGCCGCTTCCTGAACAGCCCCCTCCCCTCCGGCCCGCTCGCCTCGTGGGCCCTCGCCGGCGAGGGCCGCTGGATCACCGTCTACGCCAACGGCGGCCATGCCTACGCTGTGATCGCCGGCTACCGCTGGGACACCTCCGGCGGCGGCGCGGGCGAAACCGGCCCCCGCTGGCGCGAGGAATCCCGCAGCAGCGCCGGGTTTGTGGCCCGGCACCCTGCGGGTTACTAGCTGCAGCCGCCGAGCCTCAGCTCGACAAAACGTAGAGCGGAGTCGGTTCGGTGACCGTCAACGACGCGGTCATCGTCCCCGGGTCAGAGCAGAGGAAGCTGCCCGAGATCTTCGGGACTTTCGCGTTGATGCTGATCGTCGGTTTTTCGCCGCCGTTCAGCGTGATCCCGGAGGTGATTTTGCCGCCGTAGATGCAGTCGACGCCGAGCGCGCTCCCTGTCACTTCCATCCCTTCGCCTGTGAAGGAACCGTTCGTTTTGCTGGTCCAGTGGATTTCGCCGGTACCCGTTTTGAGGACTTTGAATTCGGCGTTGCAGCCGCCGAAGCTAAGCGTTTTTGTGATGCCTTTGACTGTTTCGGTCGCACTGCCGTTGTTCGTCATTTCGACGGACCCGCTTCCTTCAGTGCATTCGATCGTCATGAATCCGGCTTTGAAAACCGCCGTCGTGCCGGGCGTGAGCACTGCGTTAAAGACGGTCCCTTTGGTGTACGGGGACGCACACGGGCTCGCTTTCGTTTTGCAGATCACCGTCGCCGATGCCGACCCGGTTCCCGCGATCACCAGCAGCGCCGCCGCCATTGCGGCAGCGATAGCCAGTCCCTTCAAGTGATTCATCTTCTGCCTCCCGTCTCGAGCGCTGACTGGCAAGCGCTCAGTTTGATCAAGAAAGCTTGAGAATATGCTAAAGCGGGATATTGCCGTGCTTGCGCTTCGGCTGATCGACCCGCTTCGTCTGCAGCATCCGCAGCGCCTTGATCAGCTTCGGCCGCGTCTGGCGGGGCTCGATCACGTCGTCGATGTAGCCGCGCTCGGCTGCCGAGTAAGGGTTGGCGAAGTGGGCCTTGTAGTCGTCGATCAGTTTCTGGCGGCGCTCTTCGGGGGTCGGCGAGCTGGCGATGTCTTTGCGGTAGATGATGTTGACGGCGCCCTCGGGGCCCATCACGGCGACCTCCGCGGTAGGCCAGGCGATGTTGTAGTCAGCCAGCATGTGCTTCGAGTTCATCACGTCGTAGGCGCCGCCGTAGGCCTTGCGGGTGACGACGGTGAGCTTCGGCACCGTCGCCTCGGTGAAGGCGTAGAGCAGCTTGGCGCCGTGGCGGATGATCCCGTTCCACTCCTGGTCGGTGCCGGGGAGGAAGCCGGGGACATCGGTGAAGGTGACGATCGGGACGTTGTAGCAGTCGCAGGTGCGCACGAATCGCGCCGCCTTCTCGGAGGCCTCAATGTCGAGCACCCCGGCGAGGAAGGCGGGCTGGTTGCCGACGATGCCGACCGGATAGCCGTCGAGGCGGGCGAAGCCGCAGACGATGTTCTTCGCGAAGTGCTCGTGGACCTCGAAGAACTCCTCGTCGTCGACGACGCGGGCGATCACGTCGCGCATGTCGTACGGCTTCGAGGGGTCGCCGGGGACGAGGGTGTCGAGCTCCTCGTCTTCGCGCTCGGGGTCGTCGTCCGGCTCGAACCGCGGCGGCGCCTCGAGGTTGTTCGAGGGCAGGAAGCCGAGCAGGTAGCGGACGTCCTCGAGGCAACTCTCCTCGTCCTCGGAGGCGAAGTGGGCGACGCCCGACTTGCTGTTGTGGCTCATCGCCCCGCCGAGCTCCTCGAACTCGACTTCCTCGCCGGTCACCGTCTTGATCACTTCAGGGCCGGTGATGAACATGTGAGAGGTCTCTTTGACCATGAAGATGAAGTCGGTCATCGCCGGCGAGTAGACGGCGCCGCCGGCGCAGGGGCCCATGATCAGGCTGATTTGCGGGATTACGCCGGAGCACTGGACGTTGCGGACGAAGACGTCGCCGTAGGCGCCGAGCGAGACGACCCCCTCCTGGATCCGGGCGCCGCCGGAGTCGTTGATGCCGATCACCGGCGCCCCGACCTGGGCGGCCAGGTCCATCACCTTGCACATCTTCTCCGCCATCACCTCGCCGAGACTCCCCCCGAACACCGTGAAGTCCTGAGAGAAGACAAAAACAGTTCTTCCTTCTATGGTGCCGTGGCCGGTGACGACCGCATCGCCCCAGGGCCGGTTCTTCTGCATCTCGAAGTCGTAGGTCCGGTGCCGAACGAAGGTGTCGAGCTCCTCGAAGGAGCCGGGGTCGAGCAGCTTCTCGATCCGCTCACGCGCGGTCAGCTTCCCCTTCGCGTGCTGCTTCTCGACCGCCGCCTCGGAGGCCGAGTGGATCGCCGCCTCGCGCAGTTCGCGCAGGTAGGCGAGCTTCTCCTCGTGGGTTTCGGGGTTTCGCTCTCGCATCGTCACTTCAGCGCCCGCGCCGGAGGAGGCTTGGGACGGGCTGCGGCATTCTATTTGCGGCGGGTGCGCGGCGTCCCGAGGGGCCTGAGAAAGACGAAGGGCCCGCTCGAGGCGGGCCCTTCGATTCCACGATGCCTAGTAATCCTAGAGTTCTGCGCAAAAGTCAGCTGAACGGTCGCCGCTGCGGCTCTGCAAGCCGATCGAGCACGGCCTCGAGATCCGCCTTCACAAGGCCGCTCCCCTCCTCGGCCCGAATCTCGACACGGGTGCCAAATCCCTTCTCGGCCATCCGCACCTCGAACCCCTCGATGGTCTCGATTAGCTCCGCCAGCTCCGGCTCTGACTTCATCAGCGTCCTGGAAACCTCGATCATCGCCCCGGCTTTCGGCTGGCGCTCCCCCGTTCCTCCCGCCTAGCCGAGCTGGGACGAACCGTTCAGGGGAGAATTTCCCGCTTCGGATTCTTGACACAACAGAGTGGGTCGAAAATCGGATACGCGGAGCGCACAGGCGTGGGAGCTGGCTGGACGCCAGCACGGGATCGTTGCACGCAAGCAATTGCTGGCCCTTGGATTCGGCCGCAGGTCGATCCAGCACCGGATCGAGCGGGGGCGGCTCTTCCCTGTGAGCCTCGGCGTCTACGCAGTCGGCTGGCCGGCCCTCAATCAGAAGAGGCGATGGATGGCCGCGGTGTTGGCTGGTGGTGAAGGCGCCGCGCTGAGCCATCGCAGCGCGGCCGCCATGTGGGAGATCGGTTCAGAGCAACCTGGCCGCATCGACGTCAGCGTGCGACGTCGGTGCGAACCACGGGGTCCCGGGGTGCGGTTCCGCGGTCGTCCGAGCATGTCGGCACAGGACATCGTGCTCAGGGACGACATTCCCGTCACTTCGCCCGCCCGGACTCTCGTCGACCTGGCGACCGAACTCAGCCCAATGGCACTCGAGCGAGCGGTCAACGATGCGGACAAGCGCGACTTGGTCGATCCCGAAAGGCTCAGGGAAGAACTCATTCGCTTCAGCCGCCAGCCAGGGGTACGCTCGCTGCGTCAACTCCTCGACAAACTCTTCTTCCAGCTCTCGGACTCTGACCTCGAGATCTATTTTCGTCGGATCATGAAAGCAACGAAGCTGCCGATGCCGCTCAGCAAACAGCGCGTCAACGGCTTCGAGGTTGACTTCTTCTGGCCTGACCTGGGACTAGTGGTGGAGACGGATGGCCTCCGCTATCACCGAACGCCCTCGGCCCAGATCCGTGACGCCCGGCGCGACCGCGCCCACGTCATGGCCGGAATGGCCCCACTCCGCTTCACTCACTACGAGGTCCGCTACGAACCAGCCCGCGTCCGCAGCGCCCTCACCAAGACCATTGCGATCCTCCGACGCCGCATCCGACTTTGAGCACAGCTCGTTGTGCCAAGAATCGGCTGCACGCCCTAAAAGAACGCGCCGCCCTTGTATTCGCCGAAGACTTCGCGCATGGCGCCGCAGACCTCGCCGATCGAGGCTTCCGCTTTGAGGGCGGCGCGGATCGGGTGGAGGAGGTTGCCGTCGTCGCGGGCGACGTCGCGGAGTGACTCGAGCTTGGCCTCCACCTCGGCCTGGTCACGGTTCTCCTTGAAGGCCTTGAGGCGGGCGAGCTGGCGCTGCTCGGACTCGGGGTCGACCCTGAGGATGTCGACGTCGTCGACCTGGTCGGTGACGAATTTATTCACCCCCACGATGACGTCCTGGCCGCTCTTGTAACGCTCGTGGTAGGAGAGCGCCGACTCCTCGATCTCCCGCTGCATGAACTCCAGCGCTTCGACCGAGCCGCCCAGCTCCTCGACCTTCCCCATCAGCTCCCAGGAGCGGGTTTCGATCTCGTCGGTCAACGACTCGACGAAGTAGGAGCCCGCGAAGGGATCGACGGTGTCGGCGACGCCGGACTCGTAGGCGAGCACCTGCTGGGTGCGGAGGGCTATCCGAGCCGAGCGCTCGGTCGGCAGCGCCAGCGCCTCGTCGAATCCGTTGGTGTGCAGCGACTGGGTGCCGCCGCAGACCGCGGCGAAGCCCTGCAGGGCGACGCGGATGATGTTCACCTCCGGCTGCTGGGCCTGCAGGGTCACTCCGCCGGTCTGGGTGTGGAAGCGGATCTTCATCGAGTTCGGGTTCTCGGCCCCGAAGCGCTCGCCGACGATCTTCGCCCACATCCGCCGCACGGCGCGGAACTTGGCGATCTCCTGAAAGACGTTGTTGTGACCGTTGAAGAAGAAGGCGAGCCGCGGCGCGAACTCATCGATCTTCAGTCCCCGCTCGAGCGCAGCTTCGACGTAGGCGATCGCATTGGAGAGGGTGAAGGCGACCTCCTGCACTGCCGAGCAGCCCTTCTCGCGGATGTGGTAGCCGGAGATCGAGATCGTGTTCCATTTCGGCACGTTCTCGCGGCAGTACTCGAAGATGTCGGTGGTCAGCCGCATGGTCGGCTCCGGCGGGTAGATGTAGTTGCCGCGGGCCATGTACTCCTTCAGCACGTCGTTCTGGACCGTGCCGCGCAGCTTCTCGGAGGGAACTCCCTGCTCCTCGCCGACGAGCTCGTAGAGCAGCAACAGGATCGCCGCCGGGGCGTTGATCGTCATCGAGGTCGAGACCTGGTCGAGCGGGATCTGGTCGAAGCAGATCCGCATGTCTTCGATCGTGTCGATCGGGACGCCCGTCCGCCCCACCTCCCCCTCACAGAGCGGGTCGTCCGAGTCGCGGCCGAGCTGGGTCGGCAGGTCGAAGGCCATCGAGAGGCCGGTCGAGCCGTGCTCGATCAGGTAGCGGTAGCGCTCGTTGGTGTCTTCGGGGGTGGCGAAGCCGGCGTACTGGCGCATCGTCCAGAGCCGGTCGCGGTACATCCCCTCGTGGATGCCGCGGGTGAACGGCGGCTGGCCCGGCTCGCCGAGGCGCTCCTCCAGTCCCGCGGCGACGTCCTCCTCCGTATAGAGGGGCTCGATCTCGATTCCGGAGTCGGTGAAGCGGCGCTCGTCGTCAGGGCCGACGACCGGCGCGATCGTGCGGTGGGCCTCCTGAGCGCCGGATCCGTCGCTGACAGCCATCTCCGGAGGATATTGAGGCGGAGGCGGCGGCCGCAGACAGCCGTCCCGGCGCCCTCCGTGTAACCGGAACCTTGGCTGGCCAACCGGGTTGTAAAGCAAGACAATCCGGGTAACCGGACCAGCAATCGAACTGTCGTAAGTCGCCTAAGTGGGACAGCAGGGGGCGGCAACAACGGAGGAACATATGACTGAAGCAACCCAGCCACGGATGGCTCGGGGAACGAAGCTGCCGGCCGCGGTTCTGGTGGCTGCGCTGTTCGCGCTGCTGGCGTTCGCTCCCTTCGCCTCTGCCGCGGCCGACCCGGTCGCCAGTGGCTCTGCCACCGTCACCCTCAAGCAGGGCTTCTTCAAAACCCTGAAGAAACATGGCGTCAAAATCAAGAAGATCGGCGCCGCCAAAGTGAAAGGGAAGAAGGCAACCTTCCCGGTCAACGGCGGTGAAATGGATCCGCTCACCGGAGCCGGAACCCTGAATCTCGGCGGCGGCCTCAAGTTCAAGGCCGGTAAAAAAGCGGCCTCGGTCAAGGCCCTCGTCATCAACACGAAAAAGAAAGGCCTCTTCGCGAAAGTCGCCGGCAAGAAAATGAAACTGGCGAACCTCGCGGGCTACACCTACTCCCGTGATGGCTTCGGCCTCGACCTGACGATCAAAAAGCTGAAGCTGACCAACAGCGCAGCGAAAAAGCTCAACAACAAGCTCGGCTTCAAAAAAGGCTCGAAACCGTTCAAAGGCAACCGACTCATGGCCTCGGCCAAAGCTGAAGAGCAGCCGAGCACCGTGACGCTGGTGCCGACTGGAGCCACCCTGCTGGCGCTCAGCAAAGCGGCCCTCGAAAAACTGGAGAACGTCGGGCCTGAAATCGGAGGGGAACACCCCTTCGAAGTGAAACTGTCCCTGATACCTCCGGCGACCGTCTCGGGGATCAGCGGCGAAGGCACGCCGATCGCCTCCTTCCCGATCACCGGAGGCAACATCGGCCCGACCGCGCAGGCCGGCGTCGTCCAGCACTCCGGCGGGATCAAGCTGGTTCAGAACCTGGAATCGGTTGGCAAAGGCGAAACGACGCTCGAAATGACGAACATCTGGCTCGACCTCGGAACCAAAACCGCGTCGGTCGAAGTCACGATCACGAACCCGAAAACCCCGGAAGCCAATCTCGGACCGCTGGGGCGGGTTTCAATCGCCGACATCCAGCTGACTGGTGTCAGCAGCGACTCGGTGAACCGCAGCGTCAGCGTCAGCGGCACCGCGACGCTTCAGGCGGTCACCGCCTCGACGTTGAACGCGGTGTTCGTCGAACCGATCGAAGGCGAAGGTAAAGGCACCTTCGCCGCCGGCGATCCGCTCGGGAGCTTCTCCTTCACGGCTCAGACTCAGTAGCCGGAGAAGCAAGAGCAACGCAAAGGGCGGCCTCCGGGCCGCCCTTTTTCGTGCGGCTAGTCCGAGGCGCCGACGAGACGCTCGACGCCGGCCTGCTCGATCGTCCTGCGCAGGCCGTCGGTCAGCTCGACCGTCGGTTCCCACCCCAGCAGGTCGCGGGCGCGGCCGATGTCGGGGCGGCGCTGCTGGGGATCGTCGGTCGGCAGCGCCTCGTAGACGATCTCCGAGCGCGATTCGGTCACCTCGATCACCGTCTTCGCCAGCTCCAGCAGGGTGAACTCGTTCGGGTTGCCGATGTTCACCGGCAGGTGCACATCCGATTCGGCGAGCCTGACGATGCCGTCGATCAGGTCGTCGACGTAGCAGAAGCTGCGGGTCTGGCTGCCGTCGCCGAAGACGGTCAGGGCCCTGTCCTGCAGCGCCTGGCGCAGGAAGGTCGGGATCGCGCGGCCGTCGTGGGGTCGCATCCGCGGGCCGTAGGTGTTGAAGATGCGGACGATCCCCGTGTCGACCCCCTGCTGGCGGTGGTAGGCCATCGTCATCGCCTCCGCGTATCGCTTCGCCTCGTCGTAGACGCCGCGCGGACCGATCGGGTTGACGTGGCCCCAGTAGTCCTCCTTTTGCGGGTGGACCTCCGGGTCGCCGTAGACCTCGCTGGTCGAGGCGATCAGGAAGCGGGCGCGCTTGAACTTGGCGACGCCGAGCATGTGGTGGGTCCCGTGCGAGCCGACCTTGAGCGTGTGCAGCGGCAGTCGCAGGTAGTCGATCGGGCTCGCCGGCGAGGCGAGGTGGTAGACGAAGTCGACGTCCTCGGGGATCTCGACCTTCTCGATGATGTCGATGTTGCGGAAGTCGAACCGCTCGTCGCGGATGTGGGCGATGTTCTCGAGCGACCCGGTCTCGAGGTTGTCGATGCAGATCACCCGGTGCCCGTCCGCGAGCAGCCGTTCGCAGAGGTGCGACCCGAGGAAGCCGGCGCCGCCGGTGACTACGCAGGTGCTCACCCGGCGATCCTAGCGAGCCCCCGGCCGCAAGGCGGCTTGTCCGCACTGACGCAATTTCCGCATTCACAGTTGAGCAATCCGTCCAGAGCGGGGGAGAGAAATTCCGCTCCCGTCCCTAGCGCTGCAAGTGTCCGACGGGGGAAGAACCTAAGCGCAGGGGGTGGGAAGAGCGGTGGAAGCGATTGGCGCTGGGCTGGGCGCCTCCGTCCAGGGGGAGGCTGCCCGCGCGGCTCGCAAGCGAGCGGCGGTCGAGACCTATACGCGCAACGAGGCGGTGCTGCGGCGAACCGCCCGCCGCTACTCCCTCTGCGCGGACGACGCGGATGACGCGCTGCAGCGGGGCCTGGAGATCCTGCTCCGCAAGGCTCCCACGGACGATCCGCGCGAACTGATCAAGTGGATGCAGACGGTGGTCAAGCACGAGGCCCTGGCGGTCCGCCGTGACCGCGAGCGGATCCTCGCCGCCGCCTCCGAGCCGGTGGACAGGGATTGGGTAGCCCTGCTTCCCGCCCCCGCGGACGGGCCCCCAGAGCGAGCCGAGCGGCGGGAGGAGATCGCCCGCAGCCGCGAGGCGCTGCGAACGTTGAAGCCGCAGGAGCTGCGAGCCTTAACGCTGCTCGCCGAGGGCTACTCCTACGAGGAGATCGGCGCGATCACCGGCTACAGCAAGACCAAGGTGAACCGTTGCCTGGCGGAGGGCCGCGAGCGGTTCCGGCGGCTGATCTCCAGCAGCGAAGACGGCACCCGTTGCCGGGAGATGCGGCCGCTGCTTTCGGCATTCTGCGACGGCGAGGCGACCGCGGTGGAGGCGGATCTCTTGCGAGAGCACCTGCGGGCCTGCGCCGGCTGCCGCGCCACCCTTCGTGCCTACCGCGCCGCCCCGAAGGCGGCGAAGGCCTTGGTGCCGCTCGTGCCCCTCGATCGCTCGCTGCTGGAGCGAGTTCAGGACGCTCTAGGCCGTTTTGCCGAGCAGTTCGGAGGCGGTGGCGGGGCGGCCGCCGCCAAGGGGACGACGCTCGTCAAGGCGACCACGGCCTGTATCGCTACCGCTGGAGGCGTCGGCGCCTGCGTCGCGACCGGGTTGCTTCCCACTCCCTGGCCCGCGACCGGGCGGGCTGCCCCGCCTCGGGTCGAGCGTCCCGCGGCGGCGGCTCCGGCGGAGGACCTTTCGATGCCGAAGAAACCGACGCCGTTGGCCCGGGAGGGTGTCCCAGAAAGGGCCAAACCGACTCCCGACCCGGCGTCGGAACCCAGCATGGTGGAGGCGGCGCCGCCCCCGGCTCCCGAACCCGTCTCAGAACCGGCACCTGAACCGATGTCCGCTGCGCCGCCATCTGGCGATGGCAGCCCCGCCGGGGAGTTCGGGCCATGACCAAACTCGCATCGAGGCTCCTCGGCATGCTGGCGGCGGCGATGCTCCTGGCCGTCCCACCTGCCCTTGGTAACGCCGTGGCCGCTGCCTCCAATGAATGGCAAGCCGACCCCTTCTTTTACCTCGACCATTGGCAGGTTCCGGGCTTTGAGGAGCAAGCCACGACAGCCGGGTACCGGCTGCTCGACCCGCAGGGAAACCAGATCGGCGCGATCATCCGCCAGCCGTCTATTCGACCGCTCACCCTGATCGAGGTTCCTGCCATCCCGGGGATCTACACCGTCGAAGGCTGGCTGGAGGACGACGAGGGTCAGCTCGGGCCGCCGAGAACCGCGACCCTGCGGTTCGACGACACCGCACCCGCGCCCCCGGTTGCGGAAAGCCCCGAGCGCTGGCTCCTGGGGACCGAGCAGGCCGTCCTGAAGATCGCCCACCCGACGGGGCCGTTCCCCCTCTCGGGGATCCGCGGTTATGCGATCTCGCTCGACCTCGGGAGCGGCGGTACCCCCTGCTCGGTATCCACCTGGTGCAGCCTCGAGGAGACCGACCTCGACGAGGGGATCGACGATGACGTGGTATCTCTCGGCACCCTCCCGGAGGGAACGACCTACGCGCGGGTGGCGGCGGTGTCGGGAGCCGGAGTCGCCTCCTCGGTCTCCAGCGCGGTCTTCAGGGTCGATGCGACCCGGCCCTCGGTATCGATCCACGGCGTTCGCTCCGGTTGGAGCGCCGGCCCCGTTCGGGTCACCGCCTCCGCCGATGACCACCTCTCGGGGATGGCGGCGGTGGGAGCGGCCGGGCCTTTCACGGCGATCGCGGTGGACGGCGCCGCCCCCACCGTTGCCTGGGGAGACAGGGCGACGGCGTGGATCGCCGGCAGCGGCATCCACCGGGTCGAAACCTACGCCCGCGACGCGGCGGGGAACCTCTCCGGCGGCGATCCTGAAGGACCACCACCCGCTAGCGCGATCGTTCGGATCGACGAAGAGCCGCCGCAGATCCTCTTCTCCCCGGCCCAGGATCCGACTGAACCGGAGCGGATCGAAGCGACGCTCAGCGACGCCTACTCGGGGGCGGATCCGAGTCGCGGGTCGATCATGGTGCGCCTTGCCGGAACCCGGGCTCGCTTCGAGGAGCTGCCAACGAAGACGGTCGGCGGCACCCTGGTGGCCCGCTGGGATTCCGACTCGTATCCGCCGGGCAAGTACGAGTTCCTCGCCGTGGGCTTCGACCTGGCCGGAAACGCGGGGGCCGGGACCAACCGCGACCGCGGCGGCCGCATGGTCCTCCTCAACCCGTTGAAGGGGCCGGTTTCACTCACCGGCCAGCTGATCGGCCAACGCTTCGCCGGACGGCTCCGCGCGATTGGCGGCGATTCAGTCGCCCGCTTGGAGGTAAAGGTCGTGGAGACCTTCGCCGCAGGCAGCCAGCCCCAGCGCCGCATCACCAGCGCCCGCACGGGCGCGGATGGAAGCTTCGCGGTGAGGCTGCGCCCCGGTCCCAGCCGCGACGTCGCGGCGACCTTCGCCGGCAGCCCTGTGCTCACCCGCGCCTCGAGCGCTACTCGCCGGCTCGCGGTTTCCACCGGTGTGCGGTTCCGGGCTTCCGCCAGGGAAGCCCGGATCGGTGGCGGGCCGATCGTCTTCAGCGGCCGTGTTGACCGCTCGGGGGCAAGCGCGAAGGGGCTCCCGGTGGAGCTCCAGTTCCGCTACCCGGGATCCGGATGGATCGAGTTTCGGACGCTGGAGGCCGACGCCCGCGGCCGCTTCCGCTACGCCTACGGCTTCAGCGACGACGACAGCCGCGGCATCCGCTTCCAGTTCCGTGCGCACGTACCCGGCCGCGAGGGCTGGCCATATGAGCCAGGGTCCTCGCGACCGGTCTTGGTGACGGGGCGTTAGCGGAGCGAAGCCAGCTGGCTGCTCACGGTCTCGACTACGTCCTGTGCGCGCGAGGCCTGCTCTTCGACCGCGCGCCGGACGCGCTGCTCGACCTCGTCGCGGTTGCGCTTGATCGTGGTGCCGACGTTGCGCTGGCGCTTGCGCGCCTCGCGCTCGACCTGGTTGCGGGTCTTGCGGGCCTCGGCGATGGCCTTGCGGCGGGCGGTGGTGCCACGGCGCTCGGTCCGCTTCAGCGATTTGCGCAGCGTGCTGCGGTAGCTCTTGATCTGCCGCTCGGCCTTGCTGCGGTCGGTCCAGGGCTCGACCAGCTCGGAGACCCGATCGCTGACGCTGAGCACGGCGCCGACTGGAAAGTCGACGGCGGTCTCAATGGCCGCCTGCACCTGGTTCTTCTCGGTGGCAGCGGCTTTGGTGGCGGCGCGCTTCGAAGCGGCCGCGGTTTTGGCCGCGGATTTCCTTGCTTCAGTAGTGGCGCGCTTGGCCTGCGCTTTCGATTTGCTGCTGTTCCTGCTCTCTGGCATGTAGAGAAAACACCTCTTTAATCGATTTGGGCTTGGAGAACGCCCGAGTTTAGCGAACATACGTTCTTGGGAACACACGTTCTCAAACCGCCTGCAAAGCGCGGTTAGGCCGCGGTGGCGAGTTGCGCCGCGCGGACCGTCGCGAGCCCTTCCTCGCTGCTCGCCGCCGCAATCGGATAACGCGTCTCGAGGTCGAGCATCGCCGCCTCCAGGCCGTCCTTGCCGAAGGCGACCGCCCCGCCCGCCTCGCGGACGATCAGCTGCGCGGCGGCGGCGTCGACCGAGCGGCAGGAGCGCAGGCTCAGCATCGCGTCAAAGCGCCCGGCGGCAACGTAGGCGGCCGAGATCGCAATCGCCCCGACCACCCGCAACCGGAAGACCTTGCCGGCGAGGCTCTCCAGCGCCGGCAGCGACCACTCGGGCTCGGCCGACTCGATCCCGACGACCTCGAAGCGGTCGCTGGCGGCCGCGACGTGGGCGGGGCGCCCGTTCACCTCCGCGCCGGAACCTCGCCGCGCCATGAACTCCTCGTCCGCGCCGAAATCGTGGACGAAGCCGAACTCGACTTCGGCCATCGACGGGCCGGAAGAAACGGCGATCGAGACGGCAAAGGAGGGAATGGTCCGGCGCGCGTTCAGGGAGCCGTCGATCGGATCGATCACCACCCGGGCCTCGCCGCCGGCGCCGAAAGCGAGTTCCCCTCGCTCCTCAGAAACGGCGACGAAGGAGGCGCCTTCGCCGGCCAGCCGCTCGAGCTCGGCGAAGACGACGTCCTCGCATTCGCGGTCGATCGCCAGGGTCCGGTCTCCCCCCTCGCCGACCCCCTCATAGACGGTCCGCTCCTCCCTCGTCTGGGCGCGGGCGAAGATCGGGCGCTGGGCGGCGACGATGCGGCGGCAGATAGCCGGCCAGTCCGCGGAGAGGACGTCCATCGGGGAGATGCTAGATAAACGCCCCGGCCGCGCTAGCGTTGGGCCGAATGCCCGAGGGCCATCCCAAGCTTTCTGAGACCGCCGGCTCGGACCGGCAGCGTGCGATCGAGCACGGCGACGGTCCGCTGCTGGTGGTCGGCGCGCCCGGCACCGGCAAGACCGAGCTGCTGGCCCGTCGCCTCGTCCACCTCGTCGAGGGGGGCGCCCAGCCCGAGTGCATCCTCGCCATCGCTCCTGGGCAAGCCACCGCGGCGCGCCTGCGGGAACGCTGCGAGGCGCTACTCAGGGGCTCCTTCGAGGAGCTCTGGATCGGCAGCTGGGACGCGATCGGCGAGCGCCTCCTCCGCGATTACTCGGAGGAGGCCGGTCTGGACCCGTTCTTCGACGTGCTCGGCCGCGCTGAGCGGCTGGCGATGCTGCTCGACCGGCTCGACGAGCTGCCGCTGCGCCGGCACGAGATTCGCGGCAATCCGGCCGGCCTGTTGGCCCGCCTGCTGGCGCGGATCGACCAGCTGAAGGCCGAACGTGTCGGGCCGACGACGCTCTCGGAGCGGGCGCGGTCGGCGCACGCCGAGGACGAGGCCGGGCGGGAGGCGATCAGCCGCGAGCTTGAGTTCGCCGAGCTCTACACCGCCCACGACCGGATCCTCGCCGGGTCGGGCAGCCTCGACCGCGGCGACGTCTTCCTCGCCCTCGACTGCCTGCTGGTCGAGCGGCCGGACGTGCGGCGGCGGATGGCCGAGCGCTTCCGCCACCTGATGGTCGACGAGCTGGAGGAGGCGACCGACGCCCAGCGCGCGGTGCTCGGGCTGTTAGCCAGCGACAACGCGAACCAGGTGTTCGCGTTCGAGCCGGCCGAATCCGGCGATGCCGGTGCCGAGACCGCCGAAAGCTGGTACGAGGAAGTGCATCCAGACGGCGAGCGGATCGTCCTCAGCGACCAGTTCCGCGATCCGCGTCTTGGCTTCTGGCGCTGCTCGAACGAGCGGGCGCAGGCGCAGGCGGTGGCCCGGGCAGTGGAGCACCTGGTCGTCGGCGGGTCCTCTCCCGAAGGGATCTGCGTGCTCCTCGACGACCCTGCCAAGCAGGGGGGCGCGGTCGCGGCGGCGATGGAAGAGCGGGGTGTCCCCTTCCACCTCGCTGGACCGGCGGCGCTGTTCCAGCGTCCGGAGGTGCGCGACGCGATCGCCTGGCTGCGGGTCCTCGCCGATCCCGACGACTCGCCCGCGGCGGCCCGCGCTCTGACCCGCCCCCCGGTCGAGCTGCGCTCTGGCGACCTGGCGCGGCTGACCACGATCGCGCGGCGGCGCAAGCAGGACATGGTCGCCGCCTGCGAAGCCGCCCTCGACTCGCCGCAGTTCCAGCCCGAGGCGCGGGAGCGGATCGGCACCTTCCTCAAGCTCTACAACGCCGCCGCCGCGGTGATGGAGGAACGGCGTGCCGACGTCTTCGTGCGGCGGCTGATCGAGCAGGTCGGCCTCCGCCGCCAGCGGCTCTTCGCCGCCCAGCCGGAGGTGGCGGAGCGGCTGCTCGGGCTCTCGGCGCTGGCCGAGCTGGCCACCGCCTGGACCCGTCGCGAACCGCACGGCTCCACTCGCGGCTTCGTTGCCTACCTCAGCGCCGTCTCCGAGGCGGGGGTGGAGCCGGAGGACGTCGAGGAGCCTCCCTCGCCCGGAACCGTCCGCGGGATGGCTGTCGCGGCGGTCAAGGGGCTGGGCTTCGACCACGTCTTCGTGCTCGGCCTGGAGGAGGAGCGCGAGTGGGAGCGGCTGGGACTGCCGGCGAGGAAGGGCCTCGTCCTCTCCCGGCTCGAGCGCGGCGCCGGCGGCGAGGCCGCCCGTCCCTCCCGCTACTACCAACGGGCGCTGGCGGCGGCGGACATCGAGGAGGAGGCGCACGAGGAGGAGCTCTTCGGGCCCGCCGAGGGCCTCCACGCCACCTACCGGGCGCTGCGCGAGCAGGTGCTGGAGGCTTCATGGCGCGCCGGCCGGGAGTTGTCGGAGCCCCGGCTCGACACCGCGGTCGATGTCAACCGGGCGATCGCCCGCTACCTCGAGCTGCTGAAGCTGGCGGCGCTGGCGCAGCGGCCGGGCGACGAGCCAACCGCGGAGGCGATCGACGCGGTCAACGGGCTGCTGCGGCAGGTGGCGACGCCCGAGCAGCAGGCGGAGCTGGACGCCTCCGCCCTCGACGACTACCTGCTCGACTCCGAGCGCAAGCGCGGCCGCCGCCTGGAGCTGGTCGCCGCTCGCGAGGAGCCCTCGCTGGCCGCCTTCCTGCCGCGGCGTGGCGACGGGATGCTGAGCCTCTCGGCCTCGGACCTGACGCTGTACCTGACCTGCCCGCTGAAGTACAAGTTCGCCCGTGTCTTCGGCATCCCCCAGGAGCCGACGATCAACCAGCGCTTCGGGATCCTCTTCCACAACGTCCTCGAGCGCTTCCATAAGGAACCGCCGTTGGACGAGGAGGACGGCCTGCGGGTCCTCAACCGGCTCTTCGAGGCGGGCTGGCGGCGCACCGGGTTCGGCGACAGCGACGACGAGCTGCAGTTCCGCGACCGGGCGCGGGAGGCGCTGCGCCTCTACTGGGAGCGCGAGCGGCTGGCCGAGGGCGAACCGGTCTGGCTGGAGAAGAAGTTCGACTTCAAGGTCGGCGACCACCACGTCCGCGGCCGCGTCGACCGCGTCGACCGGCTGCCCGACGGCGACTACGAGCTGATCGACTACAAGACCGGCGAGCGCAAGAGCGAGGAAGAGCTCGCCAGCGACCTGCAGCTGGCGCTCTACCGGATGGCGGCGCGGGAGGCCTGGGGGATCGAGGCCAGCACCGGCAGCTACTACTACGTGCTCGACGCCGAGAAGGTCCCGGCCCCAACCCGCCCCGACGACGCCGAGCGGGTCGAGCGCACCGTCCTCCAGGTCGGTGAGGGAATCCTCAGCCAGGACTTCGAGCCCCGCCCCTCCCCCGCCGTCTGCAGCTGGTGCGACTACCGCCTCATCTGCCCGGCGGCGGAAGCCTGAGCCACACACTGAGGACAAGGACCGAGGCGCTCCGGCGCGGCGGGTCCTGTCACGGGGGGAAGACCCCCGTGCTCTACAAACGTGCGTGCGCGGGGGGTCTTCCCCCCGCGCCACCCCCCGCGAGGAACGTCTGCGACCGCGCCTCGGTCGTCTGGGCTGGGACTCTCCTCGGGCGGGTGGCCCGGTGAGGGAGGTCGAGCACGTAAACCTCGCGCGCAGGCCTCCCTCACCGGGACAGGACCCGCCCGCCGGAGCGCCTCGGTCCTGAGTCCTAAGGGAGTGTTGAAGGGCGTCAGCTCTTGTCGTCGCCGCGTTGGCGCAGGAAGCGCTGGAACTCGCGGGCAAGGGAGTCGGCTGAGGGGAGTTCGCCCTCTTCGTCGAGCAGGTCGACCTGTTCGGCCTCGATCCGGGAGACGAGCTCCTCAATCTCCGGGTTGGCAGCGACGGCGCGGCCAATCTGCTCCTCGTAGTCGGCCGCTTCCTCTTCGAGCTCGGAGGCCTCGACGGCGATCCCGGTCAGGCCCTCGAGGCGGCGCAGCAGGGCCAGCGCCGCCTTCGGGTTGGGGACAGCGGCGACGTAGTGCGGGACCGCGGCCCAGAGGGAGGCGGAATCGATCCCGTTGCGGCGGCAGAGATCGTGGACGATCCCGACGATTCCGGTTGGTCCCTCGTAGCTGGAGCGCTCGAGCTCCAGCTCATCGACCAGCTCCTGGCTGGACGCGAGGCCGGTGATCGGCACCGGCAGGGTGTGGGAAACCTCGGCGATCAGGGCGCCGAGGGTGATCACCATCTCCACCCCGAGCGCGTCGGCGGCGGTGGCGATCGTTTCCGAGAAGGTGCGCCAGCGCAGGTTCGGCTCGGTCCCGTCGAGCAGCACCAGGTCCCGTTCGGCGGTCGGGACCGGCACCGCGATCAGGTGGTTCTCCGGCCAGTCGATCCTGCGGGTCTGGCCTTCGTCGAGGCTGATCGTCGGTCGCGTCGCCTGGAAGTCGAAATACTCCTCCGGGTCGAGGCGGGCGATCAGGTCCGAGTCGAGCGAGTTGACGATCGCGGTGAGGGCGGTCGAGGCGGCCGCGGCGGCGTCGTTCCAGCCGCGAAAGGCGCAGACAAGGATCGGCGAGCGGAGATGCGGCAGGTCGCCTTCCCAGGTGAGCGAGTCCACGCTTCTGAGCGTAGACCATGTCACCTCTCCTCTTGTTAGGGAGCGGTGCTGGCGCGGTGGATGAGCTGGGCGGCCATGAACAGGGCGAGGGCGGCGAAGGAGAGCTGCAGGACCCGCTCGGAGACGTTGTTGGCGAGGGCGACGCCGAGCAGGACTCCGAGCGGGGAGAGGGTCCCGATCAGGAGCGCCTCGCGGAGCCGGACGTTGCCGTAGGCCCGCTGCCGGTAGGCGCCGACGAGGGCGACGATGACGATCATCAGCAGCGAGGTCGACTCCGCGTCGACCTGCGAGAGGCCGATGAAGATCGTCAGTGCCGGGACGAAGAGGACCCCGCCACCGACCCCGACGAGACCGCCGGTGAGGCCGCCGAAGAGGCAGATCAGGACCGCCGCGAGCTCGCTCACGAGACGATCAGCTCCACGGCGATGGCGACCAGCAGGAGGGCGAAGAGGTAGGAGACCGCGCGCTGGGGGATCCGCTGTTGGATCGCCGTCCCGACCACCACGCCGAGAACGGCGGGGATCGCCAGCAGAAGGCCGGTGAGGAGGTGGACGTTGCCGTAGATCCCGCCCTGGGCGAGGGCGCCGAGCAGGCCGATGAGGACGATCGCGGCGAGGCTGGTGCCGGTGGCCAGCCGCTCACCGTAGCCGAACCAGAGGATCAGCAGCGGCACGATGATGGTCCCTCCCCCGACCCCGAAGAGGCCGCTGAAGGCTCCGGCGATGGTGCCGATCGCCGCAAGCTTCCAGATCGCGCGTGGCGGGGTCGCGGCGGCCGGCATCCCGCGATACTAGAGCCGTGTCCGACGGCCTCGAGAGCGGGAGCGGCGACTGGGCCCGGCGCTTGGAGCCGCTGCGCGACGCGCCCGGCAGGTCGGCGGTCCTCACCGACGTCGACGGGACCCTGGCGCCGATCGTCGAGCGGGCGGAGGAAGCGGCGGTGCCGGCGGCGGCGCGCGAGGCGCTGGCGGCGCTGGCCGAGCGCTACGCGCTCGTCGGCTGCATATCCGGGCGGCGGGCCGAGGAGGCGCGGCGCCTGGTCGGGCTCGACTCGCTCGCCTACGCCGGGAACCACGGGCTGGAGCTGCTGCTGCCCGGCGAGGAGGAGCCGCGGCCCGATCCCTCGCTCGCCGGGCGCGAGACCGAAGCGGCCCAATTCCTGGTGACGGTCGACGGCGGTCGCCTGGACGGGGTCGGGCTGCGCCTGGAGGACAAGGGACCGATCCAGGCGCTCCACTGGCGCGGCAGCGAGGACGAGGCGGCGGCGGAGAGCCGTGCCCACGAGATCGCGAACGAGGCCGGCAAGGCGGGGTTGGAACCGCGCTGGGGGCGGAAGGTGCTGGAGCTGCGCCCGGCCGGCGGCGGCGGCAAGGACGGGGCGGTCGCGGCCCTACTGGCGGGCGAGCGCCTCGACCGGGCCGCCTACGCCGGCGACGACCGCACCGACCTCGACGCCTTCCGCCGCCTGCGGGAGCTGCAGGGGGAGGGGCGGCTCAGCACTGCGGTCTGCATCGGGGTCCTCTCTGAGGAGGCGCCGGCCGAGCTCGCCGAAGAGTCCGATCTGACCGTAGAGGGCCTCGACGGCTGGCTGCGAATTCTCGACTGGCTGGCCGCGTAGCAATGCCCTATACCGACCTACTACGCGTCAGCGTCTTCATCACCGCCGCCGAGGCGACCGCCCTGGGAGCGATCACCGCGCTGGCGGCGAACCGCGACGGCGAGACGACGATCGCCCTGATCGCGGCCGCCTGGTGGCTGGTCTCGCTGGCGATCGGCTTCTACCTCGGCCGCCCGCACCGAGCCGCGGCCGACGTTCGCGACGCTCTAGCCCGCGCCCGCACCGCCACGTCCCTGCCGGACCAGAGCCCGGCCCGGATCGCCTTCGTCCGCCTCTGGCCGATTGCCCTCACCGCGGTCGCCGCCGGCGTCCTCGGCGTCATCTTCCCGGGCGTAGCCGCCGTCGGCGCCGGCTACGCCCTGATCGTCTCGCTCGCCTGGCACACGCGGGAGGCGGCGGTGCTGGGCATCGAGGCGCGCGACGGAGTCAAGTTCTACGTCCTCCCCACCCCAGCGCTGCGCCCGGTCGAGCTGGTGCGGACGCCGGGGCTGCGCAGCGACCGAGTCTTGACCTGAGAAAAGGTCCGGCGGACTTTTGTTCCGCATAGCGATCAAAAGGTCCGGCGGACTTTTTAGAGCTTGGCCAACTTCCTGAACTCCGCCCAGCCGCGGGTGTTGGCGACGTCGGCGGCGGTGAGCCAGGCGCGGCGGGCGGTGGCGACGGCGTAGGCCATGTTGTCGAGGGTGTCGACGCCGTGGGCATCGGTGTTGAGGAGGATCTTGACGCCGGCTTCGACGGCGAGGCGGGCGTGGAGGTCGGAGAGGTCGCGGCGGTTGGGATTGCCGTTGATCTCGATCATCGTCCCGGTGCGGGCGGCCGCCTCGGCGACCTTCTCGACGTCGATCCCGTAGGGCTCGCGGCGGCCGATCAGGCGGCCGGTGAGGTGGCCGATGCAGTCGACGTTCGGGTTCTCGATCGCGGCGATGACGCGCTCGGTCATCTGCTTTTCGGTGCACGAGAAGGAGGTGTGGACGCTGGCGACGACCCAGTCGAGCGCTTCGACCAGGTCGTCCGGGTAGTCGAGGGAGCCGTCGAGGCCGATGTTGATCTCCGAGCCGGCGAGCAGGCGGAAGCCGCGTTTCCCCTTGTTCCAGGCGCGCACCTCCTCGATCCGCTCCCATAACCGCTCGGCGGTGACGTGGTCGCCGAAGCCGTGGCTGGCCGAGTGGTCGGTGAGCGCCAGGTACTGGTAGCCGCGGTCGCGTGCCGCCTCGGCCATCTCCGCCAGCGTGTTGCGGCCGTCGGAGAGGGTGGTGTGGGAGTGGAGGTCACCGCGGATGTCCGCCAGCTCGACCAGCTGCGGGAGCTTGCCTTCACGCGCTGCCTTCAGCTCGCCGCGGCCCTCGCGCATCTCCGGCTCGATGTAGTCGTAGCCGAGGCGCTCGTAGACCTGCTCCTCGGTCGCGCAGGCGGTGACCTCGCCGCTTTCGGTCTCGGTTATCCCATGCTCGGAGACCGAGAGGCCGCGGCCGACCGCTTCTTCGCGCAGCTGCACGTTGTGGGCCTTGGAGCCGGTGAAGTGCTGGAGCAGGTTGCCGAAGTTGGCGGGCGGCACGATCCGCAGGTCGACCGATATGCCGTTGTGGGTCTGGGCGCGGACGCCGTTGGGGCCGGGGGTGCCGGCGGCGGCGATCAGCGGATGGCTGACGAGGTGCTCGGCCAGCGCCGTCGGCTCCTCGGCGGTGGCGATGATGTCGATGTCCTTGCAGGTCTCTGCCCAGCGACGGGCGGAGCCGGCGATCTCGACCTCGTTGGCCGCCGGGTGCTCGCTCAGCGCCGTCGCCAGCTCTTCGGCGATCGGCTTCACCTTCGAGAGCAGCAGCCGGCCGGGGCCCTCGCCGGGCTCGCCGAGCCGCTCCAGCGCCGCGAGGATGTTCTCCTCCGCCTTCGGGCCGAGCCCTTTGACGTCGCGGATCTTCTCCCCCTCCGCCGCCGCCTTGAGGTCCTCCATCGAGCAGATCTCCAGCTCCTCGAAGAGGCGGCGGGCGGTTTTCGGCCCGACGCCGGGCACGCGGGTTACCTCGATCAGGGTCGGCGGGAACTTTGCCTTCAGCTTCACCGCCGCGGGGATCTCGCCCGTCTCCAGCAGCGCGTCGATCTTCTCCGCCAGCGTCTTGCCGACCCCCGGGACCTCGGTGGCGCGGCCCTGGGCGGCGAGCTCGGCGACGGACACAGGGCTCTCGCGGATCGCCTTGGCGGCGGTGCTGTAGGCGAGGACCCGGTATTTGACCGCGCCGTCGAGCTCGTAGAGGACCCCGAGCTCTTCGAGGTGGGCGGCGATCTCGGCGTTGGTCACGGGGCAACTCTAGGCCGCTCGGGTAGAAAGCTCGAAGATCGACCCCTCGATCGCCCGCTATACTTTCTGAAGTATTGAGGCGCTGAAACTCGACCGGGAGACGGATTAGACGTGACTGGCAAATTGACGGACGTAACCGACGCCACCTTCAAAGCTGACGTACTCGAGGCCGAGGGGCCCGTACTCGTCGACTTCTGGGCGCCCTGGTGCGGCCCCTGCCGCGTCGTCCACCCGGTCCTCGAAGAGATCGACAGCGAGCGCGACGACCTCAAGATCCTCTCGATCAACGTCGACGAGAACCAGCAGACCGCGGCGCAGTACGAAGTCCTCTCGATCCCGACGATGATCCTCTTTAGGGACGGCGCGATCGCGAAGAAAATCGTCGGCGCGATGCCGAAGCGCCGCCTCGAGGCAGAGCTGGAGCCGGCGCTCGCCTAACGGGCGCCACCTCCCATGCCTTTCGTTCACGTTCACTGGTACGAGGGCCGCTCCGACGAGCAGAAGGCGGAGATCGCCAAGCGGATCGAAGAGGCCCTGATCGAGGTCGCCGGCGTCACCCCCGACCACTGCTGGATCAAGTTCACCGACTCGAAGAAGTCCGACTTCATCATCGGCGAAGTGCCCCAGGACTAGGCGGCGACCCGCTCGCTGATCGTCACCGCGAGGTCAGGGGCGGCCAGCGCCGCCTTGGCGGCCGCGAGCACCCTTCCGGCATCCAGGTCATAGCCCTCCGCCACTGCCTCTAAGAGCTGCAGGTTCTGACTGGGGTAGAGCAGCCCGATATAGACCAAGCGACCTTCCGAGAAGCCAAGGTTGCAGTAGTCGTCGTCGAACTCGTACCCGTCGTCCCACCGGTCTACCTCGACCAACTCGATCCCGAGTGCATTTGCCTGACTGTCGTAATCGGCTTTCAAAAGTGCCTCCTTGGATGAACGGTGATGACGAATTCAGGGTCGTCGGCTGCCACCACGACTCGGACCAGATCACCACGGATGTATCCAAAGTAGCGCGGGTGACCATACGCATCAGCGTCGACCTTCACTGGATTCGCGATGACCCACCGCACCTCGCGCTGAGCCCATCCTTTCCAGCGCATTTAGTTTTTCGCATGGCGAGCAAAACGCACACCGCGCTAAGGGGCGCGGCAGATGTTTCTCTCCCCCTCTAGGCGCGAGAAACGCCGATTTTGAGGTCGCGGCCGTCGATCTTGGCGGCGGACCCTTTGGTGGTGCTGTCGTAGGAGACGGTGGTGGCGAGGACCTCGTTGGCCACGTAGTCCTGGTGGGCCTGGGCGGCCTCGATCAGGTCGGGGTCGCCGGCGAGAGTCAGGTCGATGCGGTCGGTGATCTCGAGGCCGGCGGCTTTGCGGGCGTTCTGGACGGCGTGGACGATCTCGCGGGCGAGGCCCTCGCGGCGCAGCTCGTCGTCCAGCTCGAGCTGGAGGGCGACGGCGTGGCCCGCCTCGGCCTCGACCTCGTAGCCCTCGAGGGGCTGCAGGGCGAGGGTGATGTCGTCGGGGCCGAGGCTGTGGTCGGTGCCGTCGATCGCGATCCCGATCTCGCCGCCCTCGGCGAGGACCGAGGCGACGTGGGCGGGGTCGAGCGACTCGACCGCCGCCGCCACCTGCGGCATCTTCTTGCCGAAGCGGGGGCCGAGGGCGCGGTAGTTGGGCTTCGCCTCGTAGCTGACCAGCTCGGCCTCGTCGGTGACGAAGTCGAGCTCCTTGACGTTGAGCTCGGCGGTGACGAGGTCGGTGCGGGCTTCGATCGCGGCCCGCTCGGCGTCGTTGGCGACGATCACGGCGCGGCGCAGCGGCTGGCGCACCTTCGCCTTCGCCTGGGCGCGGGCGGCGCGGCCGAGCTCGACCGTTAGGCGGACCGCCTCCATCCCCTGCTCCAGCTCCGAGTCGGCGAGGGCTTGGTCGACCGCGGGGAAGTCGCGCAGGTGGACAGACTCGGCCTCGCCGGCGGCGCCGCCGGCGAGGTTGAGGTAGATCTCATCGGCGAGGAAGGGGGTGAACGGCGCCAGCATCGCGACGGTCTCCAGCAGGCAGTGGCGCAGGGTCGCGAAGGCGGCGCGGTCGCCGTCCCAGAAGCGGCGGCGGGAGAGGCGGACGTACCAGTTGGAGAGCTCCTCGACGTAGTCGGCGATCGCGCGGCCGGCGGCGGTGCAGTCGTAGGCGTCCATCCGCTCGCGCACGGTGGCGACCGTCGCCTGCAGCCGCGACAGCGCCCAGCGGTCGAGGTCGTTCCCCGGCTCGGGCACGGCGGGGAAGTCGCCCGGGCCGAGCTCCTCGGCGTTCGCGTAGAGCACCCAGAAGGAGTACGTGTTCCAGAGGGTGAGGAGGAACTGGCGGACCGATTCGCCGACGGTGTCGACGGAGAAGCGGTAGCCCGCCCAGGGCTGCTGCGAGGTCAGGTAGTACCAGCGGAATGCGTCGGCGCCATGGGTGTTCAGCACGTCCCAGGGGTCGATTACGTTGCCGCGGCTCTTCGACATCTTCTGGCCCTCGGGGTCGAGGATCAGGCCGAGGCAGACGCAGTTGCGGTAGCTGCTGGTCCCGAAGAGCAGGGTCGACTCGGCGAGCAGGGTGTAGAACCAGCCGCGGGTCTGGTCCTGGGCCTCGCAGATGTAGTCGGCCGGGAAGCGCTCCTCGAACTCCTCCTTCCCCTCGAAGGGGTAGTGGAACTGGGCGAAGGGCATCGCGCCGCTGTCGTACCAAGTGTCGATCACCGAGAGGACCCGGCGCATCTCGCCGCCGCAGTCCTCGCACCCGACGACGACGTCGTCGATGAAGGGGCGGTGCAGGTCGTCGGGGACCTCCCCCTTTGCCCGCTCGCGCAGCTCCGCGACCGAGCCGGCGCAGAAGCGGCCATCGCAGTCCTCTGCGCCACACTCCCAGATCGGCAGCGGCGTTCCCCAGTAGCGGTCGCGCGAGAGCGCCCAGTCGACGTTGTTCTCCAGCCATTTGCCGAAGCGGCCGTGCTTGACGTGCTCGGGGTGCCAGCCGATCTCCTCGTTGTTGGCGAGCATCTCGTCGCGCGCCCCCGAGGTGGCGACGTACCAGCTCGACTTCGCGTAGTAGAGGAGCGGAGTGCCGCAGCGCCAGCAGTGCGGGTAGGCGTGCTCGTAGACCTGGGCGCGGAAGAGCAGGCCGCGCTGGTCGAGGTCGGCGATCAGCGCCTCCGTCACCCCGGGGTCCTTGACGAACTCGTCCTCGAAGCCGGTGACCTGAAAGGTGAAGCGGCCGTCCAGCCCGACGGGGTTGTAGAGGGTCCCGTGGCGGGTGGGGTCGAAGATGCCGGCCTCGGCGGCGACGACGTAGTCGTCCTCGCCGAAGGCGGGCGCGAGGTGGACGACCCCCGTGCCGTCCTCGGTGGTGACGAAGTCGCCGGAAAGGACATGGAATGGGTCCGTCGAGACCGCCGTGGGCCCGCCGTCGGCGAGCGCGAAGACGGGGCCCCGGTAGCCGCGGCCGACGAGGCTCGACCCCGGGAAGCTCTCCAGGATCTCGGCTTCCTCACCCAGCACCCTCTCGACCAGGGGCTCGGCGAGGATGAAGACCTCGTCCCCCAGCCGTGCGCGCACATACGTGACGTCGGGCGCGACGGCGACCGCGACGTTCCCCGGAAGCGTCCAGGGGGTCGTCGTCCAGACCAGCAGCGACTCGCCCGACTCGCTCCCGTCCTCGCCCAACAGCGGGAAGCGCACGTATATGGAGGGGTCCTCCACGTCCTCGTACCCCTGCGCCACCTCGTGGGAGGAGAGAGCGGTCCCGCAGCGCGGGCAGTAGGGCACGACCTTGTGGCCCTCGTAGAGGCGGCCGTCGTCCCAGAGCTTGCGCAGCGACCACCAGACCGACTCGATGTAGTCGTTCTCGAGGGTGACGTATGCGTCGTCGAGGTCGAGCCAGAAGCCGATCCGCTCGGTCAGCCTGTTCCAGTCCTCGACGTACTCGAAGACCGATTCGCGGCAGCGCCGGTTGAACTCGGCGATCCCGAGCTCCTCGATCTCCTGCTTGGAGGAGATGCCGAGCTGCTTTTCCACCTCGAGCTCGACCGGCAGCCCGTGGCAGTCCCAGCCCCCCTTGCGCGGCACCCGGTAGCCGCGCATCGTCTTGTAGCGCGGGTAGACGTCCTTGAAGACCCGGGCGAGCACGTGGTGGGAGCCGGGCCGGCCGTTGGCGGTCGGCGGGCCCTCGTAGAAGCTCCAGACCGGCGCCCCCTCACGGGCGGCGAGCGAGTGCTCGAAGACCTTCTCCTCGCGCCAGCGCGCCAGCACGCGCTCCTCCAGCGCGGGGAATGACTGCTTCGGGTCGACGGGCTCGAATCCGGGCATGAGGAGCGGATTCTAGGAGCGATGTAGGGTGCGGGCGGATGGAGCGCTACGACCTCAACGGCAAGGTCGCCCTTGTCACGGGCGCCGCCCGGGGAATCGGCTTCGAGACGGCGCGCCAGATGCACCTGCGGGGAGCGTCCGTGGCGGTGCTCGATCTCGACCCCCAGGAGGCGCGCGAGGCGGCGGAGCGGATCGGGCCGCGGGCGATCGGACTCGGCGGCGACGTCACCGACCAGAGCGCGATGATGAGCTCGGTCGCCGAGGTGGTCGAGGCGTTCGGCGGCCTCGACGTAGCGGTCGCCAACGCCGGCATCGCCCAGAAGCAGTTCGCGACGGTGCGCGGCATCTCCGGCGAGGAATGGGAGCGGGTCTTCGAGGTCGACATGCTCGGCGTCTGGCGGACGGTCCGGGCGGCGCTGCCGCAGATCGTCGAGCGGCGCGGTCAGATGGTCGTCGTCTCCTCCGTCTACGCCTTCGCCAACGGCTTCGGCAACAGCCCCTACGCCGTCGCCAAGGCCGGGGTCGAGTCGCTGGGACGGGCGCTGCGGGTGGAGCTGAAGCCGCACGGCGCCAGCGCCAGCGTCGCCTACTTCGGCTGGGTCGACACGAAACTGGTGCAAAACGCCTTCGCCTCCGAGAACGCCGATCGGGTGCGGGAATTGAGCCCGGAGTGGTTGCTGAAACGGATCACCCCGGAAGAGGCGGGCGCGGGTCTGGTCCGAGGGATCGAGGAACGCGCGCCGCGGATCTTCGTGCCGAAGTGGTGGCGCTACGTCTCCGCCCTGCGCGGCGTGGTCAACCCGCTGCTCGACCGGCGGATGGAGCGGGACGAGAAGACGCGGGCGCTGATCCGCGACCTCGACGCGAACAGCGTCAACGGCTGAGGCGCTCCAGGAGGGACACCACCGACTCGTAGGGCTGGCCGGTGGCGCGAGTCATCGCGATCTCGCAGGTGCGGTTGCTGGAGAGGTAGGCGTCGAAGCGGCGGCCGGACAGCTCTGCGGCTTGGGGGCGGGTGGCGGAGGCGGTCAGCTCGGGGTGCGTGATGCCCCGGTCGCCCGCGAACCCGCAGCAGGTGGCTGAGGGGGCGACGTAGACGTCGTCGGCGAGGGTCTCGGCGATCAGGCGGAGCTGATGCGCGAGGCCGAGGCGGCGGGTGGCGCAGGTCGGGTGCACGGTGGCGGACTGAACCTTGCCGGTCAGCTCCAGGTGGGGCAGCAGGCGCAGCGCCCAGGCGACCGAGTCGACGATCTCAAGCTGTGCCAAACGCTCCGCGTTCTCCTCCGTGAGGACACCCTCCGCGGGATCAACGATCGCCCCCGTGCACGAGGCCGCGTCCACCACCACCGGCAGCGCCCCCTCCCCGCTCCACTCCCAAAGCCGCTCAACCATCTCATTCGCCTTGTGCGCATGCGCCGTCTCGAACCCTTTCGAGCTCCAAGGCAACCCGCAGCAGCTCCCAGCCACGTCCTCCGGAACCCAAACCGGCATCCCAGCCCGCGCCGAAACCGCCACCAGAGCGTCGACCACTGAGCGAGCCGTCAATTTTCCCCCGTGGAGGGGGGTTTTTGACGCCTCGTGGCCCCGGGAGGGGCCGAAGATGCGGTTCGTGCAGCTCGGGACGTAGACGGCCGCGACCCCGCTCGCGGGAGGAGCGGGTGACCCTCGCCAGACACTCAACCGCGAGCCATAGGCGAGCGGTGTCTGGAGAGGGTCACCCGCTCCTCCCCACTTCGCCGGTCCCGGCAGACCCTTGCCCCGCTTCGTCCTCCGCGCCAGCGGGCCAGCGATCCGCAGTACGACGCGGGAGGCCTTCTCGACGGCGCCCCACCGCTTTGCCCCCGCCAACGCCGCGCGTTCCGCTCGCTCGCCGTGCCGCTCCTGCCGCAGTTCCTTGACTAGCCGACCGGTATCGATCCCAAGCGGGCAGGCCAGCTGGCAGGAGCCGTCGGTGGCGCAGGTCTCCAGCGCGTCGTACTCGTACTCCTCCAGCAGCGCCCGCTGCACCGGCGAGCCCTCGGGCTGGCGCGCCATCTCCCGCCGCAGCACGATCCGCTGGCGCGGCGTCGTCGTCAGGTTGCGGCTCGGGCAGACCGGCTCGCAGAAGCCGCACTCGACGCAGGTCGTTGCCCCGCCCCAATCCTCGATCGCCGGCGTCGTTTTCAGGTTGCGGAGGTGGGCGCCGGGGTCGCGGCTGAGGAGGACTCCGGGCGAGAGCACCCCGTCCGGGTCGGCGAGCCGCTTCACCCGCCACATCAGCTCGGTCGCCTTCTCCCCCCACTCCCGCTCCACATAAGGGGCCATGTTGACCCCGGTCCCGTGCTCGGCCTTGAGCGAGCCGTCGTATTTGTCGACGATCAGCTCCACGAGCCCCTGCATGAAGCCCTCGTAGCGCTCGAGGTCCTCCCGCTTGGCGAAGTCGGGAGTGAGCATGAAGTGGAGGTTGCCGGCCGAGGCGTGGCCGGCGACGCCGGGCAGGAACCCGTGCTCGCCCAGCAGCGCCTGCAGGTCCTTCGCCCCTTCGGCGATCCGCTCCGGCGGCACGCAAACGTCCTCGACGATCAGCGCCGTCCCCTCCGGCCGCACCCGCCCGACCAGGCCATGCAGCCCCTCGCGCACCCGCCAAGCAAGCTCGATCTCCTCCGGCTCGCGGGTGAAGCCGATCGGCCGGATCAGCTCGTGGGATGTGAGCATCCCCTCGGCACCGGAAATCCGCTCGAGCAGCTCCTCCTCGTCGGCGCCGCCGTACTCGACCAGCAGCACAGCCGACTCCGGCGGCAGCTCTTTCCACTCTTGCGGCGCTCCCACCATGTTCCAGGCGGCGGTGATCAGCGCCGGGGCGACCATCAGCTCGACCGCGGTGGCGCCCGAGGCGACCAGCTCCTGGACCGGCGCGATCGCCGCGTCGATGCTCGGGAAGTGGATCCAGGCGGTGGTCGTCAGCGGCGGCACCGGCACCGTCTCGAAGACGACCTCGGCGACGAAGGCGAGCGTGCCCTCGGACCCGATCAGCAGGCGGCGGAAGATCTCCAGCGGCTCCTCGGCGTCGAGAAAGGCGCAGAGCCGGTAGCCGGTCGTGTTCTTGATTTCGAACTTGCGGCGGATGCGCTCGCCGAGCTCGGCGTCGGCGCGGATCTCGTCGCGGATCGCTTCAAGGCCGGCGGCGAGCTCGGGCTCGGCCGCGACGAAGCGCTCGGCGGCGCCGGGCGCGCCGGTGTCGATCCTCGTCCCCGAAGGCAGGACGAAGGTCAGCTCCCGCACCGTCGAGTAAGAGTCCCTGGTGACGCCGCAGCGCATCCCGCCCGAGTTGTTGGCGACCACGCCGCCGACGGTGCAGACGTCGGTACTGGCGGGATCGGGACCGAGTTTGCGGCCGTAGGGGGCGAGCACGCGGTTGGCGTGGCCGAGGATCGTCCCCGGCTTCACCCGGGCGAGGGCGCCGTCCTCCTCCACCCGCACACCGCCGAAGTTCCTGCGGACGTCGACGAGGATGCCGTCACTCTGGCCCTGGCCGTTGAGGCTGGTGCCGCCGGCGCGGAAGGTGACCGGGATGCCGCGCTCGCGCCCGAAGCGCAGCACCTTCGCCACGTCCTCGGCGTCGCGAGCCTCGACCACGGCGCGAGGGAAGAGGCGGTAGGGGCTGGCGTCGGAGGCGTACGCGACGAGGTCGCTGACCCGGTGCAGGACCCGCCCAGCACCCAGCAACTCCTCCAGCTCTTCCCGCAACGGCTGGGCAACCCCCGTGGCGAGCTCGTCCGGGGCGCGGTCGGGCACCGGCTGGCTCGGCGGCGGTGGG
>DASSVR010000078.1:0-2684 GCA_035705945.1 Solirubrobacterales bacterium | reverse complement strand
GGCCCAGCTCGCCGAGCTGCGCAGGTCGCTCGGGGACCACGCCACGTTCGCAGTGGTCAAGAACACCCTGACCAAGATCGCGGTCAGCGAGGCGGGTTTCGAGGACCAGCTCTCGTCGCTGCTGAGCGGGCCCTCTGCGGTCGCGTTCGTCGACGGCGACGTGGTCGAGGCGGCCAAGAGCCTGCGCGACTTCGCCAGGGCGAACCCGCTGCTGGTGATCAAGGGCGGGGTGCTCGACGGCAAGGCGATTACGCCGCCGGAGATCATCAAGCTGGCCGGCGCGATGAAGGCGTCGCTGGCCGGAGCGGCCGCGACGTTCAACGCGCTGCCGGTGCAGATGGCCCGGCTCGCCGAGGCCCTGCGCGCCCAGCGCGCCGAGGCCGAGGGCAGCACCGCCGCACCAGAAGCCGCCGCGTCCGAGGCCGCCGAGCCTCAGGACACGCCGCCGGCTGACGAAGCCTGACCCGACGACCACACCACACGTAAAGAAAGAACGAGGAACATCACCATGGCGAAGATGAGCACGGACGACCTCCTCGAGGCGTTCAAGGAGATGACCCTGCTCGAGCTCTCCGACTTCGTGAAGCAGTTCGAGGAGACCTTCGACGTCAAGGCGGCCGCCCCGGCCGCGGTGGCGGTCCCGGCGGCCGGCGGCCAGGGCGGCGGCGCCGCCGCCGAGGAGGCCGAGGAGCAGGACGAGTTCGACGTCATCCTCGAGGCCGCGGGCGAGAAGAAGATCCAGGTCATCAAGGAGGTGCGCGGTCTGACCTCGCTCGGCCTCAAGGAGGCCAAGGACCTGGTCGACGGCGCGCCCAAGACGGTGCTCGAGAAGGTCAACAAGGAGAGCGCGGACAAGGCGAAGGCGGCCCTCGAGGGCGCCGGCGCCACCGTCACCGTCAAGTAGCCGCGAGGCTGCGCTAGGCGGCCCTGAAAAGGGAACAGCGCAGCGAGACCCGGGTCCGCGAGGCCAATCGCGGGCCCGGGTCTCGTCACGTCACGCCCCACTGAACGACCCTGAACGACCCTGAACGACCTACGAGCCAGTTCTGGCTCCAGATCGCATCCGGCCCGGACGTCACGTTCCACCGCGATATGCCCGGGCCGCCGTACACCCCACCCGTCCACTGGTCGCGCCAGGCAGGAATATCGTCATACCCCCCGGTGTTGCTGCCTACACATAGCACTGCATGTGGCATCCGTCACCAAAGCAATCTGCCCGGATCGTCCGGTTTAGACTTGACTCTGGGCCGCCGAAGAGCGATGCTGCGGAGCAACCGTGAATCTCATAGTGGCGTACACTTGACCAGCGGTGTGGCGTTCGGCTACACTGCTAGTTTGCGCTGCACTCTGACGTCCTCGGTTTCTCCCTCGCGCCTACGGGGTTTTGCCGCGGGGCGTTTGGCGTGCGTGCGGTGATATTTCCGCGACAAAGTTCGGAAGGACCCCTGTTGGCAGCATCGCGCAGCGCCTCCGCAACGACTACCTCCGCTACGAATGGCTCGCGCCGCGTCTCCTTCGCACGGATCCAGGAGCCGCTCAAGGTACCAGACCTTCTTGCCCTGCAGACCGAGTCGTTCGACTGGCTGCTTGGGAACGAGAAATGGCAGGACCGGATCGCCGAAGCCCTGGACGCCGGCCGCAAGGACGTAGCCGAGCAGTCCGGCCTCGAGGAGATCTTCGAAGAGATCAGCCCGATCGAAGACTTCTCCGGCACCATGTCCCTGTCGTTCCGTGATCACCGGTTCGAGCCGCCCAAGTACTCCGCGGAGGAGTGCAAGGACAAGGACATGACGTACTCCGCCCCGATGTTCGTCACGGCGGAGTTCATCAACAACACCACTGGCGAGATCAAGAGCCAGACGGTGTTCATGGGTGACTTCCCGCTCATGTCGGCCAAGGGCACCTTCATCATCAACGGCACCGAGCGCGTTGTCGTCAGCCAGCTGGTCCGCTCGCCGGGCGTCTACTTCGACCGCCAGGTCGAGAAGACGAGCGACAAGGACATCTACTCCTGCAAGGTCATCCCCAGCCGGGGCGCCTGGCTCGAGTTCGAGATCGACAAGCGCGACGCCGTGGGCGTCCGCATCGACCGCAAGCGCAAGCAGAGCGTGACCGTGCTGCTGAAGGCGCTGGGCTGGGACGACGCCAAGATCCTGGACCGCTTCGGCGGGTACGAGTCGATGCGCGCCACCCTGGAGAAGGACCACACGGCCGGCCAGGACGAGGCGCTGCTCGACATCTACCGCAAGCTCCGTCCGGGCGAGCCGCCGACGCGCGAGTCGGCCCAGGCGCTGCTGGAGAACCTGTACTTCAACCCGAAGCGGTACGACCTGGCCAAGGTGGGCCGTTACAAGGTCAACCGCAAGCTCGGCCTCGACCTGCCGATCCGGCAGGGCACGCTGAGCGAGAACGACATCGTCTCCACCATCGAGTACCTGGTCCGGCTGCACGCGGGCGAGGAGGAGATGATCGTCGGCGAGTCGATCCTGCCGCTCGAGACCGACGACATCGACCACTTCGGCAACCGGCGGCTGCGCACCGTGGGCGAGCTGATCCAGAACCAGGTCCGGCTGGGCCTGGCCCGGATGGAGCGCGTGGTCCGCGAGCGGATGACGACCCAGGACGTCGAGGCGATCACGCCGCAGACCCTGATCAACATCCGGCCCGTGGTCGCGTCCATCAAG